>JAAELT010000308.1 GCA_024226315.1 bacterium
AACCGGACGCCGTTCACCGTCGAGGCCAACGCCCGCAGCCACTCGCTCTATGTCGACGACGGCGGCCGCATCGGCAGCCGCACCTCGACTCCGTCGGTAGAGATCCACACCATCGACCGCGCCACCCCGACCCTGCGCCTGCAGCAGGACGGCTCCTCCGGCTTCGCGCCCCAGACCTGGGACGTCGCCGGCAATGAGACCAACTTCTTCATCCGCGACGTCACCAACGGCTCGCAGCTGCCCTTCCGCATCCGCCCCGACGCGCCGACCAGCTCGATCTTCATCGACGTGAACGGCGACATCGGCCTCGGCACCTCCTCACCGGACGCCGACTTGCATATCGTCGATACCACCGGCAACGCCCAGCTCACCCTGGAATCTGACTCTTCGGACTGGCGGATGACGAACCTCGACAGTAACGGTCACCTGCTGTTCCAGCGCGACAGCGGCAGCGGCTTCGAGGATGTCTTCGCGTTCCGCACCATAGACGCAGGCCTGCCGGCGTTCAGCATCAGCAAGACGATGTCGGTGGCCGGCGAGGTCGAGGCGTCCTCCCACGACGTCCTGTCCTCCCGCGAGTTCAAGACCGAGCTGGAGACGCTCAACGGTACCGCGACGCTCGACAGCCTGGTGCGGATGCCGATCTCGTCCTGGCGCTATACCTGGGAAGAGTCCGGTGAGCGCCGCCTGGGACCCATGGCCGAGGACTTCACCGCGGCTTTCGAGGTCGGTGACGGCCGCAGCATCTCGCTCGGAGACGCGAGTGCCGTTGCCCTTTCCGCGATCCAGGGCCTCAACCAGCGGCTCTTCGATCAGCTCGAGAAGCGTGACACTCTGATCCAGGCCCTCGAGGCACGGATCAGCGAGCTCGAGCAGAAGTGATCGGTCGACAGTCCTGAAGTCGCCGTAAAAAGACACGCCCGCTCGCCGCTTCGCGCGGTGGGCGGGCGTTCTGTCGTTATAGGCTCGCTCCATGCCGCAGAAGTTTCCCCGCGTCTTCTACCTCCTGGCGATCGCCATCGGCCTCGGGACGGGCCTGCTGATCGCAGCGGCCCTGCTCCGCGCCACCGGCACGAGTCTCGACCAGCTCGTCTATCTGGTCCGGCACCGCATCTCCCGCGAAGCGCCGCCGGCGTCGGGCGACACCACTTCGCCAAGCACCGAGAGTGCGGCCGGCCGCCCTCGCGAGAGCAAGCAGATCTCGAGCGACGACGCCGAGCTGGGCTGGGCGCCGATCCCGAATGCCGCCGTTCAGTTCACCACCTCGGAATTCGACATCACCTACGTCATAGACGGCGCCGGCGGCCGTCTGGTGCCCGGCGCCCAGCCGGGTCGGCCGCTGGTCCTGACGCTGGGCGGCTCGTTCACTTTCGGCCATGGAGTGGAGAACGCCGAGGTGTGGCCGTCGGTGCTGCAGGAGCACCTGCCGGAGCTCACCGTGCGCAACCGCTCGGCCAACGCCTGGGGCACCGCCCAGTGCATGGCGGCTCTGCGGCGCGACCTCGAGGGCAGCGAGCCGGTGGCCGCGGCGGTCTACGCATTCCCGATGTTCCATCTCTCCCGCAACTACCGGCGAAGGAATTGGCTGGAAATGATCGACAGCGCCGCGAAGCGCCGCCTACCGCTGTTCGCGGTCGAGAACGGTCGGCCGGTGTTCCAGGGGCTGATCGGCCCGGAGCAGGGCCTCGAGAACGACGCGCCCGGCCTGCGCGCGGCAGAGTGGCATATCTTCGAGGCCCTGGTCCGCGAGATGGCCGCCATGACGGCGGCTCACGAGGCCCGCTTCGTGCTCGTTCTCCTGCCCTGGACGGCACCCTACAAGCCGGCTGCTCGAGCCGACCACGAACATCTGCTGGATTTCTTGCGCGGCGAGGGAATCGAATTCGTGGATCTGCTCCGCCACTCCCGGTTGATCGAGCCGGGGTTCTACTACATCAAGGACCGGCATCCGAATCCGAAGTGGCACAGGCTCCTGGCCGAGACCCTGGCCGAGTCCGAAGCCTTCGGCTTCGCGCGCGGTGCCGGTAGCCGTCAGTCGGCGAGGTAACCCAGGGTGCATCGCCGGCGAGTTGCCGGTCCTGATCTCCCGGCACGCTCAGCTCGATTACCGCATGCTGCATTGACCAGAGACTTGTGCTAAACTTGTTTGCTCTTTGATCAACGCCGCAAATGGAGGTGTAGAATGCCAAGAATCGCACGAAGTGCACTGAATCGATTACTCGCTGTTGCAAGTGTGCTATGCTCGACCCCCTGTGTTGCCATGGCAGCGCAGGATGATCAGGCAATAAGAGATCTTCTGCAGCAAGGCACCGGTAGCGCGCAGCCAGGCAAGGTGGTCCTTGCCCCTGGTGTCTGGACAATCAATTCCACGATCGTGATCGATAGCGGAGGCGTGATCATCGAGGGAGAGGGAGAGACGATTCTAAGAGCATCGGCCCAACTGGGCACTGATCCCATCTTTCATATTCCGAACGATAACCCCGGCATCCATCGAACAAACATCACGTTTCGCAGCCTCTGGTTTCGAGGACTTGACAGTACTCTCGACCCGTTCACGGACGCCACCGGCATAGAGATCGGCAGCGGTAGCGGAGGCACGGTCCGCAATGTTGTAGTGAAAGAGTGCCGATTCGGGAGTGAAGACGGGTATCTTGCCAACGGCATTTATCAAGACGGCCCACACGTCGGCCTTGGGATAAGTGACTCACAGATCGAATATTCCGAAAATGGCCTTTGGTTACGAAATGACGGCCACGAATTCTTGATCGATCGATCCCGTTTTGCTCACAATGTCCACGGAGTTTTTGCTGGCGCCGACACGATCCAGCAGCGACCGGAAGGCCTGCGGATCAACAGTTCGGTTTTCATCCACAACGAGTTCGGCATCTACGCCGAGAACCTCATTTGGGGAAGCCTGAGCAGTACTGATTTCGACTACGGACAAACAACTGACGGCGTCGGCATATACGCGGAAAGCTGGTACAATGTCCGCGTCGAATCATGCGAGTTTATTGGCGGCGCCGAGTCTGCCCCTGGCAAGCACGCCGTATGGATCAATGGCGAAATTGTCCGCAGTCGCTTCACCAACAACATTTTTGGCCATTCCAGCAAGAAAACTGTTCTAGTGCAGGGACCTGCCGGAAGCCCGCATGTTGATGTTTCCTTTATAGGGAACTGGTTTCCTAGCGCCAACGCTGTGTATATTCTCGATGCCACGCGGCTACAGATCACGAACAACAATTTCGCGCACTACGCAGGCGGTGGCACAGCAATAGTCGTCGTCGACTCTGAGGACGTCGTAATTGCGAACAACACGGTCCTGCGTCACGGCCATGGATTCTGGATTGCCGATTCCGACCGCGTGGCAGTAGCAAACAACATGATTAGCTACATCGAGTATCACGGCATCTCATTTATTGAAGGACTCGGTGATCGCCCCGCGATCTATACAGCCTCGGGCAATATCGTTATCCAATCCGGCTCAGGTGTCAATTTTTTTGGAGCGAACAGCGAGAGAAGCGTCATCGTGAGCAGCAACAACCTCTCCGATAACGCCTTCGGAATCATCAACTTGCCGGCGAACGCTATCAACAGTGCGAATATCTTGCCGTAGTAGCCCGTTATCGAGCTGCTCGGGTGCGACGAGCGGCCGGCTCGGTGAGTGGCCTACTGGCTGATCACCGAAGCAGCCGGCACTCCCGTCCGCTCCCCGCCGGCCTCAATCTCGGCTTGCTGGCTAAGACCCTGGCCGAGTCCGAAGGAAGCGCTCGATTTCGCGCGTGGCGCCGGCAGCAATCAGTCGGCGAGATAACCCAGGGCCTTGAGCTGCTCGATGATCTCCGGACTCATCTCGGCGGCGCTCGTGTCGCCGCTCTCCTGGAGGGTCTTCGAGATCTGGTACGACCTCGCGTGCTCTTCGCCATAGCGCTCGATGAGCGCGCGGAAGCCTTCGACGACGTCCGGGTGAGAAGCGGCGGCATCGTCGAGGCCACGAGGATCGGTCCGGTTGTCGTAGAGACGGTGCTCTTTGGTCTGCATGTTCCACACGAAGTGCCACTCGCGGGTGGTGACGCTGCGCCAGTCTCCGTACCAGGCGAAGGAGTGCTGCGCGCCGCGCGCTGCTTGCCGCCGATCCGAAATCAA
Organism: bacterium; assembly: GCA_024226315.1. GTDB lineage: Bacteria > Acidobacteriota > Thermoanaerobaculia > Multivoradales > J023 > JAAELT01. The sequence goes on from JAAELT010000308.1 coordinate 4,144, forward strand.
GGGCACCAGACTGCGGCCCTGAAACTCGGCGGGGACTTCGATGCCCGCGATCTCCAGCATCGTCGGAGCCAGATCGAGATTTCTCACCAGGGCCGGAATCCGCCTGCCCGGACCGCGTCCGGCAGCGGACGCGGCGTGGATGAACATCGGGATCGCGACCATCTCCTTCTCCAGCGTCTGGTTGTGGCCGAGGCCGCCATGTTCCATGAACTCGTCGCCGTGATCGGAGGTTACCACCACGACGGTGCCGCCCAACAGCCCCCGCTGCTCGATCTCGGCCACGAGCTTTTCGATCTCGCCGTCCAGGAAACGGATGCCGGCGTCGTACCGGGCTCGAAGATGGCTGAGATCATCGGCCGTCGGAACCCTGTCGCCCTCGGGCTTGCCGTTCATGTAGAGGCCACGCCGGCCTCGGGCGGTGACGAACTGGTCCTCCAGCTCCCTGGGCGGCTCGTAGGGGTTGTGGACGTCCATGAAGTGGAGGTAGGCGAAGAACGGGCTCTCGGACTCCGGCTCACGCCGGTCCAGCCAATCGGTGAATTTGGTCACGACTTCCGGCGCCTGACCGTAGGGATGGGGCGTGAAGACGCCGGTGTCGTTGGGCTTGATGTAGAGTGGCTCGGCGAATCCCTGCCAGTATCCAGAGCCAGGAAAATGGTGGGGATTGGTGAACACTCCGACCGTGTCGTAGCCAGAGTCGGCGAACACCTCCGCCACCGTGGTGTTGCCCTGGGCGATCGTGTAGGCCGGGTACTGGCCACCCTTCGACCCCGCCTCGTAGGGGAAGAATCGCGAAGTGAGCAGGGTCGAGGTCGAGACCGAGGTCTCCGAAGCCTGCGAGAACGCCAGATCGAAGACGAAGCTGTCGGCGGCCAGCCGATCGAGAAAGGGCGACGTCGGTTGGTCGTAGCCGTAGACCCCCAGATGATCACGCCGCAGTGCGTCGATCATCACCACGATGACGTTCGGGCGCTCGGGGAAGAGGGCCTCCCGGGGGTCGGCGGTGCAGCCGGCGCACGCGAGAGCCAGTACCAGCGTCGCCCAAAAGGCCGCGCCAGCAGGCAAGCCGGTGGGACGTCGCTCGACGCTCGTGAAAATCAGTGGCATGAACCCCATGTCGCGGATGGCCGAGCCCTCGTCGAACCGTGCGGAGCGTATCACAGGCGAGCGTTTCGGGTAGGATCGCGCCTCCCGAGAAGCGACCATGCCGAAACCGAATCCAGAACGCCTACGCTGGCTGCCGCTGCTGCTCGCCGCGCTGTTCACGCCGACGGTGCTCTTCGTGACGGCATCCGGCCCGATCATCCGGCGCAACGCTCTCGACCTGCCCTACCAGCCCTCGACCGGGCAGTGGTTCCTGACCGCCCTCGGCATCGGCGTGCTCCTCAGCGTCCCGTGGTTCTTGCTCGCCCGCCTCGGCCGAGCCTGGGAAGGGATGGCGCGCCTGCTCCTCTTGTCGGGCGTCTGTACTTTGCTGTTCAACCTGTCCGATTTCGTGATGACGCGGGCAGGAACCCGCAGCGTTCTCTCGATGCTGGCCTTCGACGGGCTGCTCGTGGCCCTGGCGGCGTTGATCCTCCTGGGCGTCGCGTTCTCGACGCTCGCCAGGTTATTCGCGATGATCGCCGTCCTTTTCCTGGTTTTCGGCGGCGTCGCGCACTGGAGTTGGTCGCGCGACATGAAGCGGGACCGACAAGCCGTCGAGGCGACCGCCGTCGCCGGATCCGACTCAGCCGTCGCGGGCCCGCGGGGCAACGTCTACCACATCGTCCTGGACGGCTTCCAGCGCGAGTTGTTTCAGATCCTCCGGGAACGAAATCCCGAGTTGGAAACGGAGCTAGCGGGCTTCACATATTACGATCAGTTTACGACCGACTATGGCATGACCGTCTATTCGGTTGTCAATGCGCTGACAGGGCGCAGCTACGTCGAGGGAGAATCCCTGCATGAATGGATGGTATCTGCCAAGGCCGGAGGTTTGTGGAAGGCACTGGCCGAGAACGGAGCTCAGCTTCGAGTTTACCCATACTTCCACGGGCATGGCAGTCCGCTCGCGACTACCAGTGAGCCGACAAAAGGTACGAGTTTCGATTCTGCCGACCCGACGAGAAAGACAATCGACTTGTGGTTCTTGAGCCTTCTCCCCAGGTCAGCAAGAGTCATGCTCGTTCCGGCGCTGCTCCACGATCGAGATATCGAAACACCACAGGATGCTCCTGAGGCGTCCGGATTCTCTATCACGGACCTCGTTTGGCAGGCCGAACAAGAGCCTCTCATCGCGGACGGGGACTTTGCTGCGCTATCTGTAAGGCACGCCGATCGAATACTGGAGCGAGAGAAAGATGTACCTGATACAGGTCAGTATCTATTCTTTCACGGAATGATTCCCCACGAGCCCTTTGTCATGGACAGAAGCTGCAAGTATCGGGGACGTGGGGAGAAGCCATTCCTGCCAGAGTACCTCGAGCAGGCCGCTTGCAGTCTTCGCATCATTGCCAGGCTAGTCGCACGATTGAAGGAACTGGACCGCTTCGATGATTCTCTCATCATCGTACACTCGGATCATGGAGGCCCCGGCGTGGTCTGGAGGGAGCTGACCAAGGCCTTCGCCGATCGCTTCTGGCCCGAGACAGCGGGGGCCTCGAAAGTGAAGTGGACGAATCCGGTGTCGACGCCTGTCCAGGATCTCTCGCCCCATGTCGTCGACTTGCGAAGCGCTGCGCTCCTGCTGGTCAAACTTCCAGGATCTCAGGAAATGACGACAGTGTCCTCTCCAGCTCAAATGCGAGACATCGCTCCTACGATACTCCGGCACGTGGGACTTTCAACCGAAGGGTATCCGGGCATCCCTCTACAGGAGTTGCCCGGTCATCCCAATCGCGAAATCGAGTTCATCTGGGGAATACCGGACCTTCCGAAGGAAGTTCCCGTAGGCATGCACTTCGCAAGGTACATTCTGAAAGACGGGAGATGGCACTTCCAGGACAAAGCCCTCGCTACCGAATAGCGGACCCGGACGCCAGCCCTAGCGCCGCTCGAAGAGGTGCAGGACCCGGACGGTCTCCGGAATCGGCAGCGCCTGGCGCAGGACGAAGCGCTCGCTGAAGGCTCGCTCGAAGCCGGCCAGGGTGTAGTCGGGGAAGATGTCCTCGCGCGTCGCCAGGAGGCGCTGGACCTGCGAGTCCTCCTTGGGCACGAACTCGATGATCACCTGCCTTGCAAGCCCGGCCAGGAAGTCGGCGATGCGCTCGAGCGGAACGTTGTTGGAGATCGCCAGGTGATGGACGAGAGCCAGTGCCATGACCAGGTCGACCGGCGCCCGCCGGCGCAGAGACATCCGCTCGCCGCCGTCCCAGCCGAGATCGGTGCTCGGGTTGGTGAGGTCCATGACCAGCGGCAGGAGATTCTCCTCGCCGCCGGCGCGAACGTCCCGGTAGTTCTTTTCGACCGCCGCCGGATCGACGTCGAAGGCCACCGTCCGGATGCCCTTGTCCGCCGCGATCCGGCTGAAGCGGCCGGTGTTGGCCCCGAGATCCCAGACCGAGGCCGGACCGGCCGCGTCGACGAGCTCGGCGACCAGGGCCGCCTTGCGCTCCTCGGCGGCTCGCGTGTAGTTCGTGCCCTCATAGTAGTCGCCCCACTCGGTGCCCTTCGGCTCCCATTTCAACCGCCGCACCCCGGACTTCAGGCCGTCGACCAGGCCGAGGAGCGCGTTCTTGCCCATGCCCCGAGACTTCGCCCGCGCCGCGCTCTCGGGGCGATCGGCGTGCTTGCGGAGGAACCGGGCGTGGACGTGAATGTGCAGCGACAGCGAGACAGAGAAGCGCGTGCGTGCCGGCAGCAACATGCTGGCCAACTCGAGAGGCACACCGTCGATGTGCACCCGCAGCAGCTTGACGAGATCGGCGTGGCGGTACGCCATGAGCGCCAGAGGCGCCAGGAAGTGGCGACAGAACTGCTGGTAGGCCACCCAGGGCTGGCCCTCGGGGTACGGCTCGAACGACAGGGAGTCGATGAACAGCGGCCTGCCCTGGTGGAACTGTACGTTGTAGGCGCTCGCGTCTTTGAGCCAGAGGCCGTGATCCAACGCCAGCAGGTGGAGCCGCAGAGTCAGGAGCGCGGCGTCTTGGAGCTGGCTGAAGCTCCACTCGTACGGATAGGAGATGAATGGGATCTGCTCGGGCCGCAGGATCTTGAACGCGGTGCCGTCCGTCGGGACGACCTCGGGCTCGATCTCTTCGTGCGCGACCAGGAGCCCCTCGTCCACGGCCTTGCGGTAGAAGCCCGAGCTCATCATGAGCTCGTAGGCTTCGCGATATCGAGGGCTGACCTGTCGATAGACAGTGCCGTCGTGACGGAACAAGAAGCCGCTGGGATCCCGAAAAGAGCTCCGGATCCTGGCCGCCCGCGTCGGCTGGCTCGTACTCCTACTCCTCCGGTGGCGAGACCGGGGCCGAATCGGCCGGACGACGGCTCAGGAAGGCTCTCAGCTTCCCCCAATAGAGCTTCAGGAAGAAGCCGGCGCCAGCCACCGCCGCGACCGCGGCCTGAAGAATCATGCTGCCGGTGCCCGCATCGAGGTAGGCATGGGAGTTTCCCGGCCAAGCGACCAGCAGAATCGCCAGGCCTAGCCCGACTCGCAGATTTGCTTGCATCTTCACTCTCGAGATCCCCTGAGTTGTATTCTGGTTGGCATGGGCAGGATAGGGCGGGATGGGCCACCGTCGGCCCGAGTCCCGGTGCCACTGAGCCCAGTGCTAGAGTGCATCTTAACGGCGCCTTTGCGCCACCGTCAACTTTCGACGGCCCGGGCCGCCAGCGCCCCGCCGGCCTTCTGGACTAGAGCGGCCGCAAAGCGCGCGCGGTGAGATGACGGGATCCGGACTCCACACCCAGGTCGTCGATCACGAAGCCGCCACCTTCGAGTGCTGCCCTCAGTGTGTGCGGCTCGAAATAGCTGAGGTGCACGGGGCACACGAGCTCTGAGATCCGGCCCTGATCCCGCAGGGCGTCGAGGCTGTCCAGACCGGGCACCTGCAGTACCAGGGCCCCTCCGGGACGCAGGTAGGAGCGGACCTCTCGGAGGAAGTGCCGCAGTCGGGGGATGTGCTCCAGGACGTGCCACATGACGATCAGATCGTAGCTGTCGCGCTCGAAAGGTGAGTCGGCGAGCTCGCCGTTGAAGACCTTGTCGCCCAACCTGGCCTGCGCGTGGGCGAAGTCGGACGGCGAGATCTCGACGCCATGCGCTTCCCAGCCGCGTTCTCCAGCGACCACCAGGAGGCTGCCTTGAGAACAACCGATCTCGAGCAGCCTGGCCGGTGGCACGGACCGCTCCTCGCCATAGGACAGGATGTTCTCCATGAGCTGCCGATCGGGTTCGTGGGCGTCGTAATAGCCGTCTTCGTCCTGCCACTCGCGGATCAGTCGATGTGACGGAATCGGGTTCAGGTAGGTGAAGTCACAGGCCGTGCAGCGGCTGAGCCAGCAGAGGAAGATGGGATCCAGGTGCTGGAGAAAGACATGGGCTTTCTCGCTGCCGCACAGCGGGCAACCGTCCAGTTGCACCGGATCCGGCCACTCCGGCCGCCGGGCGATGGTGGTCAGGAATCCCGTCGCGGAGTCCTCGAGCAACAGGTGGTGGACGTAGCCGCCCTCCTTGATGATTCTGGCGAAGGCCGACTCCTGGAAATAGCTCAGACGAGCCAACCACACGACCTCGGCACCTCGCCCCTGCTCGATGGCCGCCGGCAGGCCGGCGATCCCCGGCACCTGCAACGCCAGGGCTCCGCCCGGGCGTAGATAGGAGCGCATCTGACGCAGAACCCGCACCGGCTCGGGCACGCCTTCGAGCACGTGCCAGGCGACGACGACGTCATAGGAGCCCTGCTCGAAGGGCGAGTCGGAGAGCTCGCCATGGAAGATCTCGGCGTCGGGTCCGGAGCCGCCCGGCTCGCTGGCGGCAGCGTAGGATTCGACGCCGTGAGCTTGCCAGCCTCGGCGTCGGGCCGCGGCCAGCAGGTGCCCATTCCCGCAGCCGAGCTGGAGCAGCTTTCCCGGCGGCGGGTGCCACTTGTCGAGCAGGTTCAGAACAGCGTTTGCAATCCTGCTCTCGGCGTCCCCGGTCTCCTCGGAAGTCATGTCGAGCCGATCGAGGATCAGCTCCTTCGTCGGAACCGGATCCAGATACATGAGCTCGCAGTCTTCGCAACGATGCAAACTGCACAGGAACTCGTAGTCCCAGTGCTCGTGAAGGACCTCGCTGCGCTCGCTGCCGCACAGCGGGCAGGCGTCCAGGCGCACCGGTTCCGCGGTCGTTGTCGCGACGGTCATCGCTCTCCTTTCTCTCTAGGTGTCCTGCCGGCCGGCGACGTAGGTCCGCATGGCCAGGGAGCCCGGCCCGACGTCCTCGTTGATCGACAGGCGTGTCTCGTGCCGCAAAGAGCGCCGTGTGTACACGACGCCCGGCGCCCGGCCCGGGGTGTTGTCCGGCCCGGTCAGGCAGACTAACAGCCGTTTGCCCGCGACGCCGCGCATCGGCCGGAAACAGAATCGTGCCCACTCCAGATCCTCGACGTCGTCGAATCTTCTCGACGTTCGACCCAGAATCTCTCCGTCCTCATCGTACACCACCATCTCGACGCCGCCGCTGGTCGGGCGCCCCAAGGTACTGAGCCTCACGTCGATGCGCTCCAGCACCGGCGAGGCACAGCGAAAATCCTGGACGGCGCAACTTCCCTCGGCCAGCTCCAACGCCTGGTCGCCGAATCCCTGGAAGGAGTCGAGCACCAGCGACTCCTCCACCGAGCCGGTGAGGTAGGCGCGGAGGATGGCGCCCTCGACCTGCCCCGCGCCGCGCTCGAAACTCAGCTCCCGAGTGAACTCGATCCCCTGCCGCGAGAGCTCCTCTCTAAGTCCGGTCTCGGTCAGGACACGGCAAATCGTCGACGCCACCGACTCCGGATCCGGGGCCGCCAGCAGCACGCCGCAGTCCTCGGGGTAGGTACGGGCATTCGGCTCGACGTCGAGGTCGACCAACGGGCAGCCACAGGCGAGCATGCTCACCGGCACCAGCGACGGGTTGGTATAGGAAAGAGTGAATCCAGCCCACGATTCGCGGTAGAGGTCGGCCAATTGCGCGTCGGTCAGCACGCCGAGACTCCTGGCCGCGAATGGCAGAGACTCGACCTCGACCTGGTCGCTGCCGAACATGACGATCTCGACCTCGGGAACCCTGGCGGCAACGATCTGGAGAGCTTCGATACCCAACTCGTAGGCTCGCCGGGGCTTGCCCGGCTGCGCGAAGAAGGCCAGGCGACCCGGCCGATGGGCCACTCCGTTGCAGCCGTAGAACCGTCGGTCGACGGGGAGGTCCCAGTGGCAGGCCGGACTGCCATACTCTTCACGCAGCTTCCCGGCCAGCCACGGCCCGAGGGTGACGGCGTTCAAGCCCAACCGATAGGTGCTCTCCGCCTGCCAGCACTCGTACTCCCCTGGCCGGTAGAACAGAGGCTCGAAATCCTGAACGAAGTAGCAGGGCGGAATCTCCCATTCGAACTGGCGCAGGCTGGGCACCGAGGACCAGTGGGTGGCGAACGCGAGATCAGCGTCCCCGAAGCCCTGCCAACCCTCTTGGATCTCGCACTCCATCTCCACGAAGTGCCCGTGAATCAGGTCGCGGACGTCGCGGCGGGTCTCCAGACGAGGATCGCCGCTGGTCTCGACGTGCAACGTGTTGCGGATGCCGCGACCCTCGAGGCGGTGACAGATCTGGAAGATGTCGTTGTGGCCCCCGGAACCAGGGAACGGCGTCGGCACCAACCAGGCGACGTCGACCAACGGACCGACCTCGACCTGTTCACTCACGTACCGCTGCAGCTCGTCGTCCTCGGGCTCGGTGATCAGGCCGAGGGTCTCCAGCATCTCTCGGGTCGCCGCCTCGGGCGACAGGCGTCGCGTGACGTCCCGGCGGGCAGCCTCGCCGACCTGCCGTCTCAGGTCGCGGGAAACGATTAGCGACTCGAGGGCTTGCACCCACTCCTCTTCGGTCGTGGCGAGAAAGCCGTTCTCGCCCGCGACGATGGCTCGCCGGTAGCTGTCGCTGTCCGAGGCCACGGTGGGCACGCCGAGGCTGGCGGCTTCGAAGTACTTCAGCGCGCTCTTGGCTCGGCAGTAGGGGTTGTGTCCCTCGAGCGGCGCGACGTTGATGTCGAAGCTGGCGAGCGCCGCGGGCCAATCGGCCCAGCTCGCCGCGCCGAGGCGTCGCACGCGTGGCGCGTGGCGCTCGAAGGCCTGCGGAATCTTCACCTCGCCGACCACGTGTAGCTCGATCTCCGGGTGGCGGTCCAGTACTTGTTCGAGTGCGGCCGCGGCGACACGAAAGTCCCGATCGTGGGTCGCCGTCCCGGCACCATAACCGATCACCACGCGGCCGTCGTCCGCCGCGCCTTCGAGCTCCAGGCGAAGCCGCTCCGAGGCCGCGAAGAAGTCGGGGCAGAGGGTGTTCTGCAGCACATAGGCAGGCTTGCCGAAACGACGCGCGACCTGAGCCAGAAAAGGAGTCGAGCCGATGAACGCGTCGGCGGCCCGGAAGGCCCGTTGGTAGCGTTCGACCCCCTCCAGGTAGTGCTCCCTTTCCCTGGCGCCGAGCCGCCGCACTCCGTCGACCCACCTGTCCACCCCCGGAACGAACACCAGATCGTCCGTCTCCCACGCCACCGGAATCCCGGCGTTTCGTGCGACCGCGATGACTGCCTCGACTTCACAGGAATATGGCAGGCGATGCAGGATGACGAGATCCACGTCCGCGAGCAAGAAGCGGGCGCGCTCCGGAGCGTCGCCCCAGCTCTCGAGCTCCTCGAGCATCACCTTCTTCGGTGCTCGCCCCGCCAGCTCCAGCAACTCTCCCAACCGCCCGGCGCGGTACCGTTCGCTGACCTCCGGGCTCCCGGAGATCTGCAGCACGCCGGGGACGCGTTGCGGGCGAGATCCAGTCTGTGTCTCTATTTGTGGCTCCTGCCGTGTCGTCATCTCGCTACCCCTCACCCTCGACTTCGCTACTCTCCGTGCGCTGCCCGAGCGCTGCCTCGAGCCCGGCGACGTACTCCTTGGCTTCCAGCTCCGATTCTTTCAGCTGCGACAGCTCGGATTCCAGATGCCGTACGTAACTTCTCGCTTGCCGCCGCTCTTCCTCGATCTCTCGGGCTTCTCGCTTGAGCCCGGAAAGCTCGGACTCCAGGTGTCGCGCGTAGCTCCTGCCCCGCTGCCGTTCCTCATCGTGCTCCCTGACCTGCTGCCTGAGCTCGGCCAGCTCTGCCTCCAGCTTGCGCGCGTAGGCGGCTGTGGTGGAGTATTCGCGCTCGATCGACCGCAGCTCTTCCGACGTGCTCCAACCGATCAGGCGACCCCGCGGTGAGCTCGCGCCCGGTGAGGTCAGACAGTACTCGACGAGGGGCGCTACGCACCTCTCCCAGGTAAAGTCCTCTCGTCGAGCGAGCGAGCGAGCGCCCAACCGGCGCCGGCGCTCGGGATCCCCGGCCAGGCCCTCGATCGCGCGCGCCCAGGCGCCGGCGTCGCCCACGGGAAGCGTCTCCCCGAAGCCGTGTCGCTCTACCAGATCGGCGAAGAAATCGCCTTCGGAAGTCAAGATCGGCAGTCCCACGCTCAGATAGTCCAGCATTCGAGACCGAAAGGAGAAGTGGCTCTCCAGCGTCTCGAGATGGGAGCTGACCCCAATGTCCGCGTCTCGCAGATAGGCCTCGCGGTCTGCATATGTCACGTACTCGTCATTGAAGATCACCGCGTCGCCGAGGTCCAGATCTGTCGCCAGATCGATCGCTCGCTGCACGGCGGGCATGCCGATGACGCTCTCCGCGGTCTTGCGCGACAGGAAGAACAGCTTCACGTCCTGGCGGTTGCGTCGTACTCTCGCCATAGCCCGGATGATCGTCTCCGCATCCAGCCAACTCCACACCCCGCCGCCCCAGATCAGTACCACGTCCTCGGTCCCGATTCCGTACCGGTCGGTCCTGAGAGCACCCCCCGAGCCTCTCGCATCCATCTTTGCGAGACCGGTTGGTACGATCCCGACAAGACTGTCCGGACCCCGGCTCGACTCCAGCACGTCGGGCCCGAGCTGTCCCGTCGCGGTCAGCAGCCCCAGGATCCAATCCCTCTGTCGACCGCTGGTGCAGAGAAAGAAATCTCCGGCCTCGAGTTGCCGCAGCAGCACGTCTCGATCGCGGCCATGAACCTCGGCACGCGTCTCGAACGACTCTCCCCGATCTCTGAACACCTCGCTGTTCTCGAAAACGAAGGGGCAATAGAGGTCCACGACGACGCGCGCACCGAGATTCCCGACCCATGGCAGCTTGTCGAGAACGAAACCGTGTACGAGCACGAAATCGACCTCCTGTATTCGCCGTCGCAGCGGGCCATCTTCACTCGCCTGCCAGCTGAAGGTCTCGATGCCCTCGAGGTCCATCTCGATCTCGTAGAGGCTGCCGAGCAGAACCTCGAGATGCCGGGAGAGCTCCCTGGCAATCTCGAGATAGCGAATCCCGGTGCCCCCCATCTTGGTGCCGATGCGGGCCTCGGTCAACAGCGCCACACGGGGCGGGTCTTCTCTACGGGTCATGGGGAGCTCTGCCGGATCGCGACGATCCTCTCGCCGCACGGTCTCGGCCTGGCCTCGAGTCCTTCTACCGATCGCGTCGCTGCCAGTGGCCGAGCAGCCACCTCAGGGGTCGCGTGAGGCGCCAGGAGCGGCAGTCGGTCATGTAGTCTAGCTCGGAGCGGGCTTTACCGAGCCGCAGGTCGAGGCTTTCGGTCTCGGCACGCGCGACCTCGAGGCACATCCGCAGACGTTGACTTTCTTCGCGGATCGCCACAAGCTGCCGGAGGCGCTCCTTCGCCACGACCGTCATGTGGGCGGTCTCGTTGCGACGATCCTCGAGCTCGCCGTGCAGCCGCGTCACTTCACTGCGGCTGTCCGCCAGCTCCTGGCCCCGAACGTCCATCCTGCGACGGACCGCTTCGGCCTCGGACTCGAGCAACTGCACCTGATCCCGAGCGAGCGCGAGCTCTCGACGGCTCGATGCGAGCTCCTCGCGAAGATGCACCGACTCGCCCTCGCCAGCTGACAGCTCAGCCACCAACCGTTCTCGCTCGCGACCGTGGGCTGACAGCTCACGAGAGAGCCAATCGATACGCTTTCTTTCGTCTTCCAGCTCGCTGCCGAAACGCTCCGCCTCGGCCCTGCTGCTCGACAACTCGCCCGAGAGACGTTCGCGCTCGCGGCTGCCGGCCTGGGTTTCGTCTTCCAGATCGGCGATCCGGCCATCGCGAACAGTGGGTCCCTCGCTCAAGCGATCGACCTCCGACTGCCGGGCCGAAAGCTCACTCTCGAGCTCGGTGATCCGGCCGCCAAGAGTCGTGAGCTCCCCGCCCAGACGATCGACCTCGGCTTGGCGAGACGACACCTCGCTCTCGAGCTCGACGACACGGTCGCCGCGGGCCGCGAGGTTGAGCTGCGATTCCGCGATCACCGGCCCGAAGGCTCCGTCCGCCGTCTGCAGCTCCCTCCAGATCCGGTCCAGCCGGTCAGTGATCGCGGGGTCATTGGAAGTCCGCAGCTCGAGGACGGCGTCGTAGGCCTCCTTGACCCAGGGAGTGACGTCGGAGCGGGCCTGGAGCTCGCCCCCGTCGGCATGATGGTGCCGGTATTTCTCGGAAAGGAACGCGGAAATCTCGGCGGTCGCCTGGTGGGACAGTCGCGGCCACTTCAGCTCCAGGTCCCGGGCGATGTCGTCCACGACACCGCGCCAGTCCTGGAGCAGATCCTCGTAGGCCAGAACGCTCCGGCGGAAACCGCGCGTGCGCCGTTCGGTCTCGAGCACGTGCGAGAGCCACAACAGCAACGACTTGGCGAGCTGGAATCCACCACGGACCTTGAGGGAGGCGGCCACCTCCAACGGGTTGCGTACCGGCAGCACGAAGCCCGGCTCGGCACCGAATCGCTCGAGCGCACGTAGCCAGAGAGGCAGAAGCCGGCCGAGACGCGGGTCCTTGATCACGAACAGGACCGAATCGTCGAAGTTGCTCTCCAGGATCCGGCTCACCCTCTGCAGATAGCCAGCGCCGGCCTCGGACTCGTGCCAGGACTCCGGCAGGGACGAGACGTCGTCCCAGGCCGATCCGGCCGACTCGAGCAGCTCGTCATGGAGATCAGCCAGCTCCGGGGATTCCCAGTAACCGAGCGGGTTGTCCCCAGGACGGGCGGGCATCAGCCGCGCCGGCAGGTCGCTCCCCAGCAGATTCAGCACGCGGGTTGTCGCGGACGTGCCGCTGCGGTGCATGCCCACCACCAGCAGCGCCCGCTTCCTGTGCGGTTGTGGAACGACCCTGGTGGGTCCCGGGGGTACGATCTTGGAAGATGAATCCGGAACGAGGCTTTGATCTCGCGTCATCGCAACCTCCGATTTCTCGGCGGACAAGGAGGTTTCCGGGTGGAAAAACGCTCCGCGTAGAAGTGACTGACGACAATCATGATATTACCACGCCACGTTCAGAGAATCCGGGAGGTCGTCTGGCGCCCATCTTGCAAGCTCTGAGCGCGCCATGAGCACGCATATGGAAGGCACTTGGTACAACGCGCCGAGCTCGACGGTGCCGGGCGCCTGAGAAACCCTCGTCCGGAGATTCGCATGCCGCATTCGAGGCTCGGAAACCTTCTCGCGATCGGCCTCTGGCTCGCCGCCGCCGCCGTCGGGCTCGCCGAGCCGGAACCCGGCCGGAAATGCCGGCCCGCCGCCACTCTGGCGCGGGGCCTGCTCGACGGCGAGGTCGACTGGCGCGGGCTGCGCCTCGTCAGCAGATATCAGCTCGACGAGGAGGCCCTGCTCGACGATGGCCGCCTGCGGGCCACGGTAGAGGCCCGTCTCGAGGGGAAGGCGCTACGCGACCTCCGCGACCTCCATCCGTCGGCGCTGTGTATCTCGCTGGTGCTCGACGTCGAGGGCGAGCTGCCGGTCGCTCACCACCGCCGGCTCGAGCTCGACGACCTGGCAGGCGCCGAATCCTGGAGCTACGGCGTGACGGTCGATCTGCCGGAAGCGGCGGCACAGTTGTTGATGATCCTCGGCGAGCCCCGTTCCGGGGTCTGGGGCGCCGCCATCTCCGACGAAGCCGGCGAGCCGATTCGACCGGGCACCGGGGCCGACCTCCTGTCGGGCCAGCAGGACGCATGGGTACAGGTAGAACGCGCCTCGGAGGACCGGCAACCGCGGACGAGCTCCTCGACAGAGGCGACCGTCGTCCGGCTGGTGCCCCCGCGCAACCAGCCGGTGTCGGGGGCCACCCGCTTCGACGCCCTGGTGTCGTCGACCGCTGTCGCCAAGATCGTCTTCGAGCTCGACGGCCAGGTGGTGGCGACACGCAAACGCTCGCGACTCCTCGAACGGCCCTTCGTCGCCCGCATCGAGCTGGCGAGCCCCCCTCGCGTCCAGACGCTACGCGCCATCGCCCATGACGAGCATGACCGCGAGATAGGCAGCGACACGCTGCGGGTGAACGAGATCGACGCACCGCTGCGGGTACGCATCCGAGAGCTGGCAGGTGACCCGGCGGCGGGTTTCGTGGAGGTTGCGGCCGAGGTCACCGTGCCGGCCGATGCCCGGCTCGACCGCATCGAGCTCTACCGAAATCAGACTCTGGTGGCTCGCTTCGATCAAGCGCCCATCCGCCACCGGGTGCCGACACCGGACGCTACACCCGAGGACTACATCCGGGTCGCCGCCTTCCTCGCGGACGGCAGCTCGATCGACGACGTGGTTCTACTCGCCGACCCGGCCAGCGTCGAGGAGGTGGAGGTCAACCTGGTCGAGCTGCACGTGGTCGCCACCGACGCCGAGGGCCAGCCAGTAGACGATCTGGGGCCCGAGGACTTCACCATCATCCACCGAGGCGAGCCCCAGCCCACCCAGAGCTTCGCCTACGCTGACGACGTCACCCTGGTGCTCGGCGTGGTGATCGACTCCTCGGGCTCGATGCAGCTGGTGATGCACGACACCCGCAAGGCCGCCGCCAAGTTCCTGGGCTCGACCGTCCTGCCCCAGGACCGTGCCTTCCTGGTGGATTTTGATCTCCAACCGCGTCTGCTGCACCCCACGACCTCGGATCTGCCGCGACTGCTCCGCGACCTGGCCAAGCTCACGGCCGAGGGTTCGACCGCCCTGTATGACGCCATCGTGTTCTCGATGCTGCAGTTCGAGCGGGAGGAGGGCCGGAAGGCGCTGGTGGTCCTGAGCGACGGGGACGACCACGAGAGCCGCTTCGGTCCGAAGTACTGCGTGGATCTGGCCCAGCGAGCCGGCGTGCCCGTCTATATCATCGGCCTCGGCGCTCTCGACACGCTCCGCCGCACCTACAGCAAGAAGGAACTGCGCAAGGTGACCGAGGAGACAGGCGGCCGTCTCTACTTCGTCGACTCGTTCGACGAGCTGGATGCCGCCTATGCCCAGATCAACGCCGAGCTGCGCAGTCAGTACTCGCTGTCGTTCTACGCCGACTCGGACCTCGACGCCGACGAGCTCCGCGACGTGACGGTCGAGCTCGGCCGCCCGGGCCTCACCGCCCGCACGGTCGTCGGCAGCGGCCGCTCGGCACTCTGAGCGCTCGACCGTCCGCGCGGCGGCGACGACGATCGTCAAAAAAAGTTCACCCGGTGGGAATATGCTCACGAACTTGAGTGTTGTGTACTCATGAATGCGGCAAACGATCTTAGTGTTCTTGGCTAAGAAGAAATGACCGAGCCGCTGCCACAGAATTCAAGAGACTCGAAAAGGAGAGACCCCATGTTCGAGAACGCATTGACCCGTGTGACCAAGTCCCCCTTCATCAGCGCCCGCGACCCCTTCCACGGACTGTTCGACCGGGTGTTCGACAACGTCTGGAACGACTCCGACTTCGTGGCCGGCGAGTCCGGCCGGCGCACCTGGCTGCCCGCGGTCGACATCAAGGAGACCGACGAGGCCTTCGTCGCGACCGCCGACCTGCCGGGCCTCAAGAAGGACGACATCGACGTGTCGATCGAGGACAACGTGCTCACCGTGAGCGGCGAGCGCAAGTTCGAGGACGCGGCCGAAGGCACCACGTTCCGGCGCGTCGAGCGCGCCTACGGTTCCTTCCGGCGCTCCTTCACCCTGCCCCGGGGCGTCGACTCCGTCAAGGTCGAGGCCAGGTTCGAGGACGGTGTGCTGATGCTCCAAATCCCGAAGTCCGAGGTGGCGAAGAGCCGCAAGATTACCGTCAGCTGATCTGAGCCGGAGGCCGGCCCGAGGACTCGGGCGACTCCTGGCCCTCGCTTCCCTGCGCCCGCCGTTCGGCGGGCGTTTTCTTTTGCCCCCGCGCGGCCCGGGCGAAGCGTATAATAGCCTGCTCCGCCGCCGTCGAACATCCTTCGAGCAGGCCGGCGCGACCTTCATCTGTGGATCTCGCGCGATGGACTGGACCGCCATGATCGGGCATCGCAGCCCTGTCGAGCAGGACGCCGTATGCGTCTCGACGGTGGTGCATCAGCTCGGTGAGCAGACGGCGGACGATCGCTGGTTCATCGACACCGAGCGGCGGCTGCAACATTTCGAGCACCTGGCGCGGCATCCGGTCGACCTGGCCTATCTGGTCATGCACCAGATCCGCGAGCGACCGGAGCTCGCTACCCGCCGCTCCGACCTGGCACGGCGGGTGCGAGACATCCTCGGAACGCCGACCCGGCCGAAGCAGCGCCGCCCAGCGCCCCGGCCCTTCGACCCCGGATCGTGGAAACGCGCTGACGACACCCTGGCCTACCTGGTTTGCCGCGATCTGATGCGGATCGAGCCGTTGGGGACGAACGATCTGCGCTACCTGCTCACTGCCCGGGGAGCCCAGTGGTTGCAGGATTCAGTCTACGCCGGCACCCCGGATCGGCACCCCTACCGTCGACGTTGCCGCCTCTTGCGGGCCGCCCTGCCTGACCGGTTGATCCAGGCTGGTAGCGTCGTCTCACTCGAAGACGACCTGCTGGAGACCGGTCGGCACCTCGAGTCGCTGCGCCGGGAGGACCAGATCGAGCTCGAGGAAGATCTCCTGGAGCGGGTGTTCCAGACAACGTTTCTGGAGTCGCTGTGAGCGAGCTCGATCGTTTCCATGCGGCCCTGCGACCGTCCTTGCGCGGCATCTCCGAGAGCGAGGTGCGTGCCAGCCTGGAGGGCCTCGAGTCGCTGCTCGAGGCCCAGCCCAGGCACCGCACCCAGCTGACGATCAACCGTCTCAAGTTCGCGGGCGAGAAGCACGGCGACTTCTCGTTCCAGCCGGGGGTCAATGTGCTGCGGGCGGGCAACGACAAAGGCAAATCGTCGATTCTCAAGTTGATCCAGTTCTGCCTCACGGGCAAGAACGACCTCAAGAAGGACGTCGACGCCTGGATCTCCGAGGTCGAGCTCTACTTCGAGCTCGACGGCGAGCCGCACGCTCTGCTGGCCGACAAGACCGGCCGCCCCCGCGGACGGCTGGTGCGCCTGACCACGATCGGCGGCACCGAGCCGGGCCTGGACCCGCTTCATGGTGCCGCTGTCTTGCTGGAATTCAAGAACGGCAAGCAAATGCAACGTGAGCTCGAGACCTTCTTCAACTCCGCCTTCGGTCTCCGGCCCCTGATGGGCACACAGAAATCATCGCGCAAGGACTCCGACGCGCTGCTCGACTCACGCACCTCTTATCGCGCCTACTTTCGAGGCATGTACATCAACCAGGATCTGGGATACACCGCGCTCGTTACCGACGGCATGCCCTACGGCAACCTGTTCATGAAAGTGGTCGGCATGCTGCTCGGCGTGCGCGGCATCGACGCCTTCTTCGCGGTCGAGGCACGCCGGGCACATCTCGAGAACCTGCTGGCCAAGGAGGAACGCTACCACCGGCGACTCGAAGAGTCCCGCCGAAGGCGGGCCAATGGAACGTCCCGCCGAGGGCGGGCCGATGGAACAACCCTCCAGCTGCCCGACCTGGCGACTCTCGACGAGGAGATCGACAGGCTCGAGCGCTACATCGACGAGCTCAAGATCGAGCGCACGGCACTCTATGTGCGCGCCACCTCGAACGACCTCGACAGCCGCCTGGCCGAGGTGACCGAGAAGCTGATCGCCTTCGACGACATCCGTCAACAGACCGCCAGCCACCTACGTGGCGCCGAGCTCGACCTGAGCACCGCCGAGCAGGAAGAGGCCGAGCTGACGACGGCACTCGAGAGCCACCGGGCGCTGGCCCCGATTCAGCCCGAGCGCTGCCCGGTGTGCGAGACGCGCATCGCCGAACGCCGGACTCGCGCGACGCAACAAGCCGGCCAGTGCGTTCTTTGCCACGAGGACCTGCCCGACGAGGGCGGCGACACATTCGAGTCGATCGTCGGACAACGGCTGGCGCGCGCGCGCGAGTCGATCGAGGAACAACGGCGGCGACTCGATGCCCGGCGGACCGATCTGGAAGAGCTCGGATTTCGAGCCAACCAGAGTCTGCAGCTCAAGACCCACCTGCAGACCCAGCTGCGTTCCGCTCACCAGAAGACGGCCGACATGGACCGTGAGATCGAGCTCGAAACCCGCTACCTCGGACGCCTGGAGGCAGAGCGAGAGAACACGGCCCGCGTCGTTTCGGACGACACGGAATCCGACACGGCACAGCTACGGCGCCGCAAACAGATCCTGGACGCCGTCCTCAGGCACCTCCGCACCATGCATGCCGACACCAACGAGCGCATGAAACAGGAGTTCGCCGAGAGGGTGCAGGAGTTCTGCACGACTATCGGCTTCCCAGGGCTCGAGGAAATCCGTTTCGACGCTCAGTTGAAGCCGTGGGTGCGTCAGCACGGCAAGGTCTACGCGTTCGACGAGCTCAGCCCGGGCGAGAAGGTGCGTTTCGTGCTCGCCTTCTACCTGGCGCTGGCGATCGCCACCGCCGAGGACCTGGAGACCGGCGCCCACCCGGGCCTGCTCTTGATCGACTCGCCCGGCAAAGAAGAGATGGTGGTCCGCGATTTCGAGGCCGTCGTCCATCTCCTGAGGCTGATCGAGGACCGCCACGCCGCCAACATCCAGGTGATCGTCTCCACCTCTGTGCCGGCTGTGCGCAATGCCACCGGACCGGACAAACAGGTCTTCATCGACAACGACGACGACCCGCTCTTCGGATAGCGTCGCACCGGGCGCGACTCAGTCCTGCTCTTTGGCCAGCTCGCGATGCCAGGCGCTGATCGCCACTTCGAAGTAGTTGTCACTGAACATCGTCCACTCGCCGAGAGACTCCGGCAGCCGGAATCCCGTGGCGGCTTGTCCAGCGGTGATCTCCCTGGAGAATGACTCCCGGGCGACGGCTTCGATCTCGCTGAGCACCGACAGCAGGCGCTCGATGTCCTGCTCGTCGGCCAGCGGGCCGTGACCGGGCACATAGACGGTGTCGCGCTCGCGCATCGCGGCGCGGATGCTGCTGGCGAAGACGGTGGGAGTGGTATCGCGATAGTTCGGGAACATGCGGTTCCACAGCAAGTCGCCATAGAAAACGACGCTCGGATCTTCGACCTCGATCGTGACGTCACTGGCCGTGTGGCCGGCGCGCGGGTGGAGGTGGACCTTGCGCCCACCGAGATCGATCTCGGTGCTCTCCGACGCGTCGAGCACACCGGCGGCATCGTAGATCTCGGCGCGCGCCGCGGCGTCGGTCCTGCCGTCGTTGCGGCCACCTCGCGGCAGCAGCTCGCGGGTGGCGGCCGTGGTCCAGACGCGGGGCGTTTCTCCCCCATCTTGCCGGAAACCGGCGACGCCATTGGCATGGTCGCCGTGGTAGTGGGTGATCACCACGTCCGTGGGCCAACGTCCGGTCAGCTCGCGAGCCTGCCGCGCCGCCCAGGCAGCCCCCTCGGTCCGCGCAAAGCTCTCCACCACCAACACGCGTTCCTTGCCGGCGATGATGCCGCCGTTTGCAAGTGTCGTCCAGTCCTTCTTCTCGAGCGGCGTCGAGACGATCGCCCAGATACCGTCGTTGACCTCTTCGACACGTCCCCACGGTTCCTTGGCGACGACTTTCCTGCCCGGCTCGTCGGCGAACAGCGGCCGCCCGGTCAGGGAAACCGCCGCCGACATCCACACCAGGTGGGCGCCGCAGGCCCCGGACCATGCGAGGAAGTCGCGGCGCGAAGGAGCGCACGCTTGGGCGTGCTCTCGTTCGGTCCTACTGGATGATGATGCAGGGGTTGGGCGACAGATCAAGATTCGACTCCTCTTGGATGGGCTGTGGGGTCCGCCTGGTGCGTGGCCTCCGAGAAAGCCTGAATGCGTGACCTTATCAGGTCGGATCCTCGCGATGCCTTATACTGCCGCGACAGTGAAGGACTCCGCGTCACCTCCAGCGACCAATCGCCTCGGCGCAATCCTGCTCGTTTCGCTGCTGACCATCGCCTTCCAGCTGCTCCTTACCAGGCTGCTCGCCTTCGTTTTCTGGCACCACCTCGTCTACCTCATCATCTCGATCGCCCTGCTTGGTTACGGCGTCAGCAGTACCTTTCTGGCGGTCTACTACTCTCGGCTCTCTTCCTGGGCCACCCGATGTATTCCATCTCGACCGTCCTGGGCAGCATTCTGCTCGGAGCGGGCATCGGCAGCTGGATCGCCGAGCATTGGGCCGAGAGGCCGGTGCGTGGCATCTCGCTGGCGCTGCTCGCCGTCACCCTGATGATCCTGCTCTTCGTCGCCGCCGCCGATCCGATCCTCGACGCGCTGCTGGGCGCCAGCCTGCCGGCACGCATCGGGATATGCGCCGTGACGATCGCGCCGCTGGCGCTCTTCCTGGGCTTTTTCTTCCCGCTCGGGCTGCGGATCGTCGACCGGCGCGACGCGCGGTATATCCCCTGGGCCTGGGGCATCAACGCCGGTTTCACAGTCATCGGCTCGATCCTGGCGATCCTGGCCGCCATGGCCGTGGGCTTCGATGCGGTCCTGTTGCTGGCGGCCGGCATCTATGGCGTCGGCGTGCTGGCGATCCGGCGGTACGAAGAGCGCGGCGCCGCGGTTGCTCTAGCAGTCGACTAGCGCCCCGAGAAGCTCCGCCCAAACCGGAGCTTCTCGGCCCATCCCTACCGGACTCGGAGCCTATTGCGAAGCGCAACAGGCTCCGAGCTCGCGCAAGGCCACCCGGGCGGGCGCTCCGTCGCCCCCATCCAGCAGCAGTGGGAAGCACAGCAACTCGTAGTCGCCCGGAGGAACTCGCGACAGGTCCAGCCCCTCGATGACCAGCACGCCAGCACCGAGCAAAGTGTGGTGGACGGCGAAGTCTGTGCTCGTATAGATCTCGATCGACAAGTAGTCGATACCCACCAATCGGATCCCGCGATCGACCAGATAGCGGGCGCCCGACGCGTCGAGCGCCACGTACTCCGGATCGAACTCGGGATCCCGCAGCTTGCCTGAACAACGGGTCTTGAACAGGACCTTGTCCACACCTTCGAGGTCGACGGCGGCGAGCTCGGCGGCCCGGATCGTCGGCGCCTCGATCGTCACCACACGGGCGGGCCCAATCCAGCGCTCGAGCGGAATCTCATCGAGGGTCGCGCCATCTTCCTCGGTGTGGAACGGCGCGTCGACGTGAGTGCCGGTGTGGTTGCCCAGATTCAGCCGTGTGGTGTGGATCACGCTTTCGCCGTCGACGAACCGCGACCGCTCCAGGTTTGGCTTGGGGTCGCCCGGCCAGACCGGGAGAGCCGAGCTGAGTGGATAGGTTACGTCGTAGAGCTTGGCGGTCATTCTCCTACCTTAATACAGCGACCCGTCAGTGCGGTGACATATGGGGCTGCACCCTCGACTTCCATCTCATTTTGGGACGGCAGCGAATCCGTGTATGGTGCTGACAGCGCCCCGTCAGGGGACGTGATCACCGAGCGAGGATCGTCGATCCTCGTGATGTCTGGAAGCGGACCCAGTGCGGAAGGAGCACCCCATGTCCAAAAGCGTTCGAGATCGAATTCAGCTCAGCCGGACCGTGATTCTGGCGGGCCACCTATATGCGGACGCCGTCGCGGAAGCCTGCAAGCGGCGTCTGCAAGAGTTTCAACACCGTTTTCTGCTCGCAGAGGCGTCGCGACGGGTCGAACAGCGGCTGGCCGAGATGCTGCCCGCGGGCGGCCCCTCGTCGCTGACTCTCGGCCACGTCTTCCGGTTCATCGCCATGGATCTCGAAGAGCTCGGCGAGGCGATGGCCGCCAGGGACGAAGACCTGACCCGGCGCAGGGCCGAGCTGCGCCGCTGCCGGCGGCGGCGCGACCGGCTGGCGAAGAGGGTCTACCGCGAGCTGTCACAGACCCGGAAGTTCTTCATCGGCATCCTCGGCTACCGCGAAGGCTGCGACTATCTCGACCTGAAAGGCCCGACGCCCCGAGACCCGGTCGTGCTGTCGTCCTGGTCAAGGAGGGCCGCGGGCGTTCTGGCCGATGCCGAGAAGTCGCCGGCGCGCGATTGGGCACGGGGCGGCAAGCTGAAGACTTCGGATCTGGCGAAGCGGCTCGCGACGCGTCGCACAGCGTTGCAGGAGGCGATCACCGCGGTCGCCATGGCCGAGCAGGCCGTGATCGCCGCGCTCGCGGCGCAGCAAGAGGCCATCGCGGCATTCGACGGCAAGCACAAACCGGGTGCCCGGGTATTCGAGGCGGTCCTCGACTACTTCGGCCTGCCGAGCCTCGCCGAGACCGTGCGGCCCGGCGTCAAGCGCCGCGGGCGTCCGCCCAAGCAGCGCCCGGTCGATCAGTATCCCGATCTGGTCGCGCGGGTACTCGGCGAGGAGCACCTCGAGCGCACGCTCCAAGACGAGCTGGAGAGCGCCGAGACTGCCGGCCCGGGGGCAGAAGCTCGCCAGGAAAAAATCGAACAAGGCTCTCGCGAGCTGAAAGAAGCCGATCCGATAATCGAACAAGACTCCTGCGAGCTCTCGACCGGCGAGAGAAAAATCGAACAAGGCTCCCGCAAGCCGCAAGTGGCCGATCAGAAAATCGAAAATCCTGCCTGCAAGTCAGCCAGAAGACGTTCAAGCCACGCAATTGCAAGACTTACACCGCGTCAACGGGGTAGCTGTCCGCGTCGTCGGATGGACCATGGCCCCGATTCCCGCAGCCATCGCCGCCGACGTCCCCGGTCGTCAGATCCCGTACCTGTTGGCGCGAAGAGACTGAGGCAGGCCGCGTCGGCCTGGTGGCGGCGTCTGAAGCGCCCGGCTTCGGGCACGATCTGAGCCGGGGCGAGCGAAGGCGCGACCCTCCCCGCCAACGGCGTTATAGGATCGGCACGTGGGCTTCCGAAGTTTGCCGCTGTTTCCTCTCTTGTTGGCCGGAGTACTCCTCGACTGCGCGCCGCCGGCGACCGACCCTCGGGCTGCGCCCACACCCTTATCGCCGGACGGTCTTATCGAACGCGAGCTGACGGCGGCAGACGAGCACGTCTACGAAGCCCACCTCACGGCCGGCCGACCGTGGCTCGTGACCGTCGAGCAGAGAGGCATTGACGTGGTGCTCGAGGCATCGGGCCCCGGGGATCGTGACCAGACCGTCAACTCGCCGACCTACCGCCGCGGGCCCGAAACTCTCCTCCTCCAACCCGCGGTCGATGGCACGTGGTGCATCGAGGTCCGTGCGAGGTTACAAGGTGTCGGTCCAGGCGACTACGAGATTCGCCTCGACGAGTTGACCCGTGTCGGTCCCGAGCATCAGAAGCGGCTCGAGGCCGAGTCAGCGGCAAGCGAAGCCGCGCGACTGAATCAGGTGGATACGGCCGCTGCCCGCAGGCAAGCGATCGAGAAATATAGCTATGCCCTGCAGGAATGGCGGGATCTGGGAGCGGATCGCCGGTGGGCCTGGACGCTGCTGTCGCTCGCCATCCTCCACCGCGGGACCGGCGATACGCAGGAGGCCGTCGCCCTCTATCAGGAAGCGAGCTCGTTGTTCGGCCAGGTCGGGGAGCTTCATGGTGAGGCCGACGCGCTGAACGACCTAGGACTCACGTTCTCCGACTTGGGCTTGCATGAGGAAGCGCGGCTCTACCTCCAACGGGCGCTCGACCTCCATCGGCAGATCGCGGACCCGTTCGGAGAAGCGACGGCACTCAACAACCTGTGCCTTGATGAGCACCGCCGCGATCAACTACGACCGGCTCAAGAGTGCTACGAGGAAACCCTGGAGCTGCTACGAAACGCGGGCGAAATTGGCCGCGAGGCCGTGGTGCTCAGCAATCTCGGCAATGTCTACGACAAGCTAGGAGAGCCGGAAGCGGCGATCGAAACCTACCGGCAAGCGATCTCGATCCGTCGATCGATCGGCGATCTGACAGGCGAGGCCCGCACCCGCAACAATCTCGGCGTGCTCCTCCGGCGGCTAGGCGAGGCCCAGGATGCCATCGCCCAGTATAGCGCGGCGCTCGAGATCTTCCGCCGAGAACAGGACCAACGGTGGGAAGGTCGGGTGTTGGGAAATCTCGGCGTCGCCTACTACAGCCTGAACGAGTGGGACCGCGCCCGAGCCTTCCTCGAAGAGGCTCTGACGCTGCGCCGAGCGGCCGGAGATCGGCGAGGGGAGGCCGCCACTTTGAACAATCTCGGGCGCGTTCAGGGCCGTCTAGGCGATCTCGACGCAGCGGCCGAAACCCACCGACAGGCGCTGGCGATCGCCCGTCAAGGCGGCTACCCCCAAATCGAGTCTGAGACGCTCGATCTTCTCGGCCAAACCATTCTGGACTCTGGCCAGCCGACCCTCGCTCTCGATCACTTCAGCCGCGCGCTCGAGATCTCGAAGGAGATCGGAGATCGACGAGAACAGGCCGCCGCACTGCATCGATCTGGCGTAGCCAACCTTCGAGGTGGCGATGCCGAGCTAGCTCTGGTCAGCCTGAGCGAGGCGCTGGAGCTTCGCCGAGCGATCCAGGATCGCCAGGGCGAGGCCGAAAGCCTCGCTGCGATCGCCCAGGCCGAGGCCCGGCTTGGCCGTTTCGCTGCGGCACGCGAACACGTTCGAGTCGCCCTGGAAGTGATCGAATCGCTACGCACCGACATCGCGGATCCCGATCTCCGGGCCGCGTTCTCGAGCTCCCAGCGCCGTGCCTACGAGCTCGAGATCGACCTCCTGATGCGACTCCACGCCGCGGAACCGAATCTCGGACATGACCTGGAGGCGCTGGCCGCCAGCGAGCGAGCTCGCGCTCGCACCCTTGTGGATCTGCTCCACGAAGCCGGAGCCCGACTCGAACAGGGTGTGGATCCCGAGCTCCGCCGGCGCGCGAGAGCGCTGAGGCAGCGTTTGAATGCCAAGGTTCTGCGCCGGGTCGAGCAACTGAGTCGCGGAATCGACGAGACTGACGCCAGGCTGGAGCAATTCGAAACGCTCACCGAGCTCGAGACTGTAGAAGCGGAGATCCGCCGGCAGAGCCCCGCCTACGCTGAGCTCACCCGTCCGAGCCGGCTCGCCGGGGCCGAGATCCAGGCGCTGCTTGGTCCGGGGACTATGCTGCTGGAATACTCTTTGGGGGAGGAACGAAGCTTCCTCTGGGCCCTCACCGAGGAAACCGTCACCAGCTTCGAGTTACCTGGCCGGCAGACCATCGAAGCCGCCAGCCTGGAGGCGTATCGGGCTCTCAGCGTCCTGGACCTGGGACCCAAGGTCAAAGACCGCGACCTAGTGCCACTCTCGAACCTGAGCCGGCTCATACTTGTCCCGGTGGCCGATCTCCTCGCTCGACGGGTGGTGGTGGTGGCCGACGGTGCGTTGCACTACATCCCGTTCGGCGCCCTGCCATTGCCACCGGTCTCTGGGGAGCGCGCGGCCGGCCCGCCGCCTTTTCTGCTGCAAGAGCACGAGATCGTGAATCTACCCTCGGCCTCGGCCCTGGCGGTACAGCGTGAAGAGATTGCCGGCCGGCCGGCCGCGCCGCGGCTAATCGCGCTTCTCGCCGATCCTGTCTTCGACCCTAGAGACCCGCGGGTCGCCCAACGTCCGGCTGCCGGTGGCGGAGCCGCCCGTGGCAACGGCTCCACGCCCGAAGCTTTCGACCTGGGTCTCGACCGTCTACCCGCCAGCCGGGACGAGGCGATTGCGATCGCCGAGCTGCTGCCCTCGGGAGAGGCTTTTCTGGCCCTGGACTTCGACGCCAGCCGAGAGCTGGCGGAGAGCGGCCAACTCCGCCAGTTCCGGATCATTCACTTCGCCACCCATGGGTTGATCGATTCCAGACGCTCCGAACTTTCGGGCCTGATGCTGTCGATGGTCGACCGCGAGGGCAACGCCCACGACGGCATCCTCCGGCTGCGCGACCTCTACAGCCTGGAGCTAGGCTCTGACCTGGTCGTGCTGAGCGGATGCCGGACTGCGCTCGGCAGGGAGGTCCGCGGCGAGGGGTTGGTGGGGCTCACCCGCGGCTTCATGTACGCCGGGGCGCCGCGGGTGGTGGCCAGCCTGTGGCAGGTGGAGGATCGAGCCACCGGCGAGCTGATGGAACGCTTCTATCGAGCGATGCTGGTGGATGGGCTTCCGGCTGCCGCTGCGCTACGTCGGGCACAGTTGTCGATCGCGGCCGAGAACCGATGGTCGGATCCCTTTTTCTGGGCCGGCTTCGTGTTCCAAGGGGACTGGCGCTAGTAGCAAAACACAGTAGTTGAGAATGGGCGTAACCGGCCGCGCGCGCCCTGTTCATGCTGCGATCGGCCATTCGACAGCTTCTGCCTGGCCAGCATTCGGGTATAAGCGGGCCGCTTCCTTCTTGATCCGATAAGCCTGAAACTCATCCCATTGATGGCTCAAATG
>JAAELT010000309.1 GCA_024226315.1 bacterium
ATCAAACGATTGCTCTCAACGAGAGCTTTTATTTGATATATATTTAGTCTAGAAATGAAGACGTCAACAATTTATAATATTTATGACGTTATACATCTTTATGACGTCATATTTCCAATGAATATTGAAAAAAAAATTTAAATGTAGCGCAATTCTGTTTAAGCAGCAAAATACTTTCTTTCAATGCAAATTTACTGATCTAGACGCTAACAGAAGGATAATTGTCGACAGTGTATTTGGAAGGCGGCAACTGGAAGATAATTAAATCCAAATAACAAGGTAACAAATATATTAAGTCCATAAAATCGTCGAATTATGCCAGCAGCACATGTATTCTTGTTATTATTACCTAAATTGACCCTTTTCACAAAGATTGTCAGTGAGAATAGGAAGATTTGTTGAAGGAGCAGGAATTTCAGTACCGAGCTTCATATACTTGGTCGCCTAGCAACAAGTCACGTGACTAACACCATTGTCATGCTATTTTTAGAACAACAGTGGTTGGGTGTTTACTTGTACAAAGTTTGAACTTCATAAGTGCTATGGCTGCTGAGATAACTA
>JAAELT010000310.1 GCA_024226315.1 bacterium
ACAGCCATTGCCCCGGACGATTACGCTGCCAACAGCGGCACGCGGACGTTCTTGCCGGGCAATGACACGATGACCTTCCCCGTGATAATCAACGACGACGGTTTCAACGAACTCGACGAGACCGTGGCCCTGACCCTCACCGCCGCCAGCCCCAACGCCAGCCTGGGCACTCCTGCCGTCGCCACCCTCACCATCCTCGACAATGACGCCGTGAGCGTGACTTTCAGCAGCGCCACCTACGCCGCCAGCGAGGATGCAGGCACAGCCACTATCACCGCCGTGCTCAACGTCACCTCTACCCAGCCCGTCACCGTCGCCTACACCAGCGGCGACGGCACTGCTGCCGCTCCCGCCGACTATGGCACCGCCAGCGGCACACTCACCTTCGTCCCCGGCGACGACAGCGAGACCTTTAGCGTTTTCATCAACGACGACGGATTCAACGAACTCGACGAGACCGTGGCCCTCACCCTCACCGCCGCCAGCGCCAACGCCAGCCTTGGTACTCCCTCCGCCGCCACC
>JAAELT010000311.1 GCA_024226315.1 bacterium
TCGAGATCGATTTCGAAGTAGGGCAGCAAGAGGCTGGAAGTCGCTTGCTGCTCCGCTTCGACCGGGCCGGGAAGCGCCAACAGGCTGGCGCAGACGAGTAGGCTTGTCAGGAGAGTCGGGTGATGTCGTTGCATGGTTTTCTCCGAGCTGGATATTGAATTCATCGCCGCAGGAAGGTAAAGCAAACCGTATGCCACCAGACAAGAACCTATAATTGCTGAAAACAATGATTTTACGTCGATCTCTCCAGTTCGGCTCCCGGCAGAAGAAGAGGGTGTCAGGGGCTGTCAGAGCCTGTCAGAGCCTGTCGAACACACGACTACGGGCAGATCAACGCTGACGGCGGAAGCAAGAAAGCCCCGGCCGCCGCGAACGGCTGCCGGGGCCCTGGACAGGTTTCGGACTCAGAGCCCGTCAGTTGAGCGGACAACCGAGGTTGTTGTCGGCGTCGATCCCGTCCTTCAAGGCGAGCATGGTGTCGCGGTCGCCACTCGCCAGCGCGGCATTGACGTCGCTGATGACGCTCGCCGGCGTCCGGGGGTAGGCGACTCCCGGATGCGCGGCGTCGAGCAGGCCCGCGACCGAAGCCCGGAGCAGGATCCTCACCGCGCCCTCGACGCCACCGCCGCCGCCGAAGTTCAGCGCGTCGAGCAGGCTCGCGGCGGCCGCCTCGGGATAGGCCGCGGCCTCGCTGAACACACTCGGCACCGACTGGCCGGGGGAGTAGCCGGTAGGCGACCAGGAGTCCAGATGGTTCTTCCAGTATCCCGGGGTGCAACCCTGGTCACCGGAGTCCTCGTTGCCCCAGTAGTGGCTATAGTCGCTGTCGCTGACCGTCGTACCGGGGCAGTACGCCGGACCGGAGCTGGTACCGGTGACGGTGCCCAGGTTCTGGTACTGGCCGACGATCGCGAAGCCACTGCCGGCGCAGGTCATCGAAGTTCCGGGAGCCAAGCTGGTCGCCGAGCAGCTGACCGAAACCCCCTGGTTGTCGCTGACGACGATGCCTTCCAGCGTCACATCGCCGGTATTGGTCACCTCGTACGTCCACTCCACAGGATCGCCAACGTCGATCTCCGGGCCGGGGGCGACGTCGGCGTCGTGACCGTTGGTCGCCTTCTCGATCAGGATCGACGGGCTCTGGTCCTCGCACACGCCGAGGTAGTGGCTGTAGTCGCTGTCGCTGACCGTCGTCCCCGGGCAGGACGCCGTGCCGGCGGTGTGGCCGCTGGCGGTGCCCAGGTTCTGGTATTGACCCGCGGTCGCGAA
>JAAELT010000312.1 GCA_024226315.1 bacterium
CGGGCCTGCCCGAGCACAAGATCCAGATCATCTCGCCGGACATCGGCGGCGGCTTCGGCGGCAAGGTGCCGGTGTACCCGGGCTACGTGGTGTGCGCGGTGGCCTCGCTGGTCACCGGCAAGCCGGTGAAGTGGATCGAGGACCGCTCGGAGAACCTGCAGGCCGCCAGCTTCGCCCGCGACTACCACATCAAGGCCCGCCTGGCGGCCGACGCCGACGGCAAGATCACCGGCCTCGCGGTCGAGACCCTGGCCGACAACGGCTGCGCCGACGCCGCCGCCAACCCGTCGAAGTTCCCCGCCGGGATGTACTCGATCTGCACCGGCTCCTACGACATGCGGGCCGCGCACGTGGCGGTCGACGGCGTCTACACCACCAAGCCGCCGGGCGGCGTCGCCTACCGCTGCTCGTTCCGGGTCACCGAGGCGGTGCACATGATCGAGCGCTTGACCGACATCCTGGCCCACGACCTAGGCACTGATCCGGCCGACCTCCGGATGAAGAACTTCATCCGCCCCGATCAGTTCCCCTACCGCTCGCCGACCGGCTGGGAGTACGACTCCGGCAACTACCCTGCCGCGCTCGAGAAGGCGATGGAGATGATCGATTACCGGGGCCTGAGGCAGGAGCAGGCCGAGAAACGCTCCCGCGGCGAGCTCATGGGGATCGGCATCTCGAGCTTCACCGAGGTGGTGGGCGCCGGACCGTCGCGCGACTACGACATCCTGGGGATCAAGATGTTCGACTCGGCGGAGATCCGCATCCACCCCACCGGCAAGGCAATCGCCCGCTTCGGCACCAAGTCGCAGGGGCAGGGGCACGAGACCACCTACGCCCAGATTGTCGCCGAGGAGCTCGGCCTGCCGGCCGCCGACGTCCAGGTCGAAGAGGGCGACACCGACACCGCACCCTACGGTCTTGGCACCTACGCCAGCCGTTCGACCCCCACGGCCGGTGCGGCGGGGGCGATGGCGGCCCGCAAGATCAAGGCCAAGGCCAAGAAGATCGCCGCCTACCTGCTGGAGGTCGGCGAGGACGACCTGGAGTGGAACGTCGACAAGTTCCAGGTCAAGGGCTCGCCGGACCAGGCGAAGACCATTCAGGACATTGCCTTCGCCGCCTACACCAACCATCCCCCGGGCATGGAAGCGGGGCTCGAGGCCACCGACTACTACGACCCGCCCAACCTCACCTTCCCCTTCGGCAGCTACATCTGCGTGGTCGACATCGACAAGGGCACCGGCGAGGTCCATGTGCGGCGTTTCGTGGCGGTGGACGATTGCGGCAACATCATCAATCCGCTCGTAGTCGAAGGCCAGATCCACGGCGGACTGACCATGGGCCTGGCACCCGCGCTCTACGAGGAGATCGTCTACAACGAGGACGGCCAGAACCTGTCGGGCACGCTCGCGGACTACCTGGTGCCGACCGCGGTCGAGTCGCCGAAGTGGGAGACCGGCCACACCATCACGCCCTCGCCCCACCACCCCCTGGGCGCCAAGGGCGTCGGCGAGTCCCCCACAGTCGGCGCGCCGCCGGCGATCGCCAACGCGGTGGTCGACGCGCTCTGGCACCTGGGGGTGCGCCACATCGACATCCCGATCACGCCGCCCAAGGTGTGGAAGGCGCTCCGCGACGCGGGGGTGACGGATTAGAGTGGGTCCGAGAGCAGCATGTACGACGAGTTCTTCACCAAGGCACACGAGCTGATCGATAAGGGCGAGCCGTTCGCCACCGCAACGGTCGTGCGCGCCGAGAAGCCGACCTCGGGCAAGCCCGGGGACAAGGCGATCGTCACCCGGAGCGGCGTGATGTTCGGCTGGATCGGCGGCAGCTGCGCCCAGCCGACGGTGATCGAAGAAGCGCTGGCGGCGATCGCAGAGGGCGAGGCTCGGCTCGTGCGGATTACTCCCGAGCCGGGCGAGGCGACGCCCGAGGGCGTCAAGGAGGTGGCGATGACGTGCTTTTCGGGCGGCACCCTGGACGTCTACGTGGAGCCCCAGCAGCCACGTCCGCGGCTGCTGGTGGTCGGTCACCTGCCCACCGCCCAGGCGCTGGCCCACCTGGGCAAGGCGATGAGCTACCGGGTGACCGCCGTCGATCCCGAGACCGGCGGCGACGCCATGGCCCACGCCGACGAGGTCCTGACGGATCTCGACGAGATCGCCGCGAAGGTGAATCCCCTCACCTACGTCGTCGTCGCCTCGCACGGCCACTACGACGAGGAGGCGCTGGTGCGGGTGCTCGACACTCCCGCCCCGTACATCGGCCTGGTCGCCAGCCGGAAACGCGCCGAGCCGATCCTGCGGTATCTGCGACAGAAGGGCTTCGACGACGAACAGGTGGCGCGGATCGAAGCTCCCGCGGGCCTCGACATCGGAGCCCGCCGCGGCGACGAGATCGCGCTGTCGATCATGGCTGAGATCGTCCAGGAACGGCACCGGGCCGAGAGCGTCGCCTGGCCGGTAGAGGGCGAGGCCACCGCGCCAGAAGCACCCGAAATCGCGACCGACCCGATCTGTGGCATGAGCGTCCGCACCGAGGGCGCCGCCCACACCCATGAGCACGGCGGCACCGTCTACTACTTCTGCTGCACCGGTTGCCAAGCTAGATTCGCGGCGGCCCCCGAAGAGCACCTGGCGACCGAACACGCCTCGGCCTGAGCCAACGCCACCGGCCGGCAGCACATGAAGTTCGAAGCCGTACCCGTCGAGCAAGCGGCAGGCCTGATCCTCGGCCACAACGTCGCCGGCGAGGGCGGAAGCCGGGCGCTACGCAAGGGCAAGCGGCTGACCGCGGAGGACCTGGCCGTGCTCGAGGGCCTGGGGCGACGCAGCGTCTATGTCGCTACCCTCGAGCCCGGCGACGTCGAGGAGGACGACGCCGCCGAGCGCATCGCCGCGGCCGCCGCCGGCGACGGGCTGCGCCGGTCGCGCGCGAGCACCGGCCGGGTCAACCTCTATGCCCAGGCGCTCGGCCTGCTGCGCATCGACCGCGAGCGCCTGCGGCGGCTCAACGACTGCGACGGCGTGACCCTGGCGACGCTACCCGGCCACAGCGCCGTGCGCCGGGGCAAGATGGTGGCGACGCTCAAGATCATCCCCTACGCACTGAGCGAGGGCCAGGTCGCCCGAGCCGAAGAGGCCGCCGCGGGTCTCCTGCGTCTGACGGCGCTCGGGCCCCGGCGCGTCGGCCTGATCCTCTCCGGCTCGCCGTCCGCCCGCGAGCGCATCGTGCGCGGGTTCCGCGAGGCCCTGGCCGCGCGGCTCGAAGCGCTGGCGGCGACCCTCGGAGAACCCGACTTCGTGTCGCTCGAGGACGAGGGGGGCGAAGAGCGCCTGGCGGCGGCGATCACCGCCCAACTGGCGGCCGGGATCGATCTGCTGATCCTGGCCGGCGAGACGGCGATCATGGACGCCCACGACATCGCGCCCCGGGCCATCGAGCGCGCCGGCGGCGAGGTCGAGTGCTACGGCGCGCCGGTCGATCCGGGCAACCTGCTGCTGCTCGCCTATCGCGACGGCGTGCCGATCGTCGGCGCGCCGGGGTGCGCGCGCAGCCCGAAGCAGAACATCGTCGACCTGGTGCTGCCGCGGCTGTTGGCCGGAGACCGGCTGACCCGCGCCGACGTCGCCGCCTTCGGCCACGGCGGCCTGCTCGAAGACGTGCCCGAGCGTCCGCTGCCGCGCAGCTGGATCAGCTGAAGCAGCACTCCGGAGCGGCTCCCACCGCCATGCCGAGACGTCAGCTCCGCTCCGGAGCGCCTCCGAACGGCAACTGAAGATCTCAGCTCCGCTCCGGAGCGCCTCCCGACGGCAACTGAAGATCTCCGTTCTGCTCCGGAGGCCCTCCGGACCGCAACTGAAGATTTCAGTTCTTCTTCGAAGCAGCTCCCGACGGCAACTGAACAGTCGATTTCTGCCCGAAAGCAGCTCCCGAAGCCTTCGGACGCACGCCGGCAGCCTTCGGACCGGGTTCGAAGCGGCGGGGCTCGACGGATTCGATACGATATCGTGCCCGGCAACGACGACCCGGAAAGGATCTGACGATGAGCACCGATCTCCTTGCTATGCAACTCGGCTACAACAACTACACGTTT
Source organism: bacterium (assembly GCA_024226315.1). Lineage (GTDB taxonomy): Bacteria > Acidobacteriota > Thermoanaerobaculia > Multivoradales > J023 > JAAELT01. The sequence goes on from JAAELT010000312.1 coordinate 4,100, forward strand.
CATCGCAATACCGAGGGCGTCTCCCACCAGGAAAGCCTGGTCCAGCCCCACCCCGGCGGCAACTGCCTGAATTGGGTGGTGGGCCACCTCGCCAGCTCGCGCGACCAGATGCGCGGCCTCGTCGGTCTCGCGCCAACGCTGGGCGAAAACGAGAGCCCGGTCTACGCCCGCAGCGCCGAACCATTGACCGACGCCTCGAAAGCCGCCGACTTCGATCAGCTCACCGCCGCGTTCGCCCAGGACCAGGACGACATCCTGACCGCGGTCGCCGGTCTCACCGCCGAGCAGCTCGCCGCCCCGGCGCCGTTCAGCCCAGGGAACAATCCGCGGGAGACGGTGGCGACGCTGCTCGCCGGCCTGGTGTTTCACGAGGCCTACCACATCGGGCAGACCGGAGTCCTGCGACGCATCGCCGGCCACGCCGGCGTCCTGACCTGAGAGCTCTGGACCGATCGATGCCGACTCCACCCGACCTGGCCTCCTGGGAACGGCGGTTCGAGGATTTCCTCGGACCGCGCCTGGAGGGCGCCGACCCGGCGCACGACCTGGCGCACGTGCGCCGGGTCGTGACCACCGCCAAACGACTCGCCGCGACCGAGAGCGCGCGCCTGGAGGTGGTCGTACCGGCGGCCTGGCTGCACGACTGCGTGACAGTACCGAAAGACTCTCCACGACGCAGCTCCGCGTCCGCCGATGCAGCGGAGTCAGCGGGGGCCTTCCTGCTCGATGCAGGCTACTCGGCCGACTGTGTTCCGGACGTGCGGCACGCAATCGAGGCGCACAGCTTCTCCGCCGGGATCGCGCCCGAGACCGTCGAGGCCAGGGTGGTCCAGGACGCCGACCGCCTGGACGCGCTGGGCGCGATCGGCATCGCGCGCTGCCTGATGGTGGGGGGTGCTCTCGACCTGGCGCTTCATCATCCGCACGAGCCGTTCCCGGTCCGCCGCCAGCCGGACGACTCCCGATTCGTGATCGATCACTTCTACGTCAAGCTGCTGAGGCTCGCCGACACCATGCAGACCTCGGCGGGCCGTGCGGAAGGGCGCCGCCGCAGCCGTTCGATGGAGGACTACCTGCGCCAACTCGGCACCGAGATCGGCGATCACGACCCACGGCCGAAAGCGGGCTGAACCGGGACCGCGGCGAAGAGCTTCAGGAAAGGCTAAGGGCTTCAAGCCCTTCCGCGCAGGCCGAGATCGGTCAGGATCTCCACCAACTGATCTTGATGGCGCTTCTCGTGAGCGGTGATGAGCCGCAAGAGATCCACCGCATGAGCAATACCGAACAGGGGATGCTGATACACCAGTCGCCGGAAGCTCACGTCTTCGTTGTCTTCGAAGACCGCCACCGTCGCCGCCGCCTCGGTGCGCAGCTCGCGGCGCAGGTCCTCGGCGCCGCGAGCCTGGCGAGGCGCAATAGCGGGCGGTGCCTTGGCCTGTACCCTTCGGAAACGCAGGAAGGCCAGGAAGAATCGGGTCGGCACGAAGGTGTTGAACAGAGTCAAGGGGGCATGGAGGATGCCCAGAAGCGGCGCCGGGAGACGGTCGACGACCGGCAACGGGAAGTCGGCCCAGAGCCGGCTCAAGAACGGCTGGCGGCCCGATCTCCGGAGCCGGAGGAGCTCCTCGACCTCGCCGCGCCACAGGCCCTCGGTGCGCAGGAGGTGGTCGACCAGCTCGCCCGGAGACCACGTTCCCGGCGCCGGCCGCTGGGCCATCTCTTCTTCGCTCAAGCCGGCGACCAGCGAGCTCGTTCGCTCGCGGGCGGCTCGGAAATCGCTGATTTCGACTTTGGGCACGATCGTTCCCACCTGGCGATGCCTCCATCGCGCCCGACGGGGCCACCGTTCATTCTACACGCCCCGATCCAGGATCCGATGCGAGCGGATATACTCCTCCGGGTGTCGTGACGACCGACGAGAGCCTCGAACCAGCATGGCCCGCAGAGTACGCCCGACGTCGATCTCGCTGTTCTTGATCCTGCTCGGGATCCTGGCCAGCGAACGCATCATCGAGGCCCTCCTGGTCCCCGGCGACGGCATCCAGTCGCCGCGGATCAGCACGGCCATCGCGCTCGTCCAGGCAGCGCTGGTGCTGGCCGGAATCATCGTCTTCCTGCGCAGAGAAACGATCCGGACCCCGCTCCGCTCCGAGCTGGCGCTGGCCGCCGGCAGCCTGCTGCTCGGCGCCATCGTCGCGGAGGCCGGCGCGAGACTCTGGCTGGAGCATCTCGCCGATTCCGAGCAATACCGCAAGTACGCCTTGTACGAGGACGTCGCGCCGGAGATGTTCCAGTACGCCCCGCACCAGTACCTCGGCTACGTTCCTTCACCCAACTACCGGCGCGGCACCACCTCCCACAACTCCCTCGGATTCAGGAACCCCGAGCTCTCCGCGCAGAAGCCTGCCGGGGTGTTCCGCATCGCCGCCCTCGGCGGATCCACCACCTACACCCACAAGGTCGAGGACAACGCCGAGACCTTCACCGCCCAGCTCGAGAGGCTCTTGCGTGAGCAAGTCAGCAGCCTGGAAGTGATCAACGCCGGCGTCGGCGGATATACCTCCTGGGAGTCGCTGATCAACCTCCAGTTCCGCGTCCTGGACCTGCAACCGGATCTGGTGATCGTCTATCACGGTACCAACGACGTCAAAGCGCGCCTCGTCGAGCCGGCAGTCTACGCGGCGGACAACTCGGGCCGGCGCAAGCCCTGGAGCACGCCGCCGGTCCATCGGGCCGAGCGCAGCTGTCTGCTGCGGATCCTGCTGCGGCGCCTCGGCGCGGCCCGACAGGTCCATCTCGGGGACTTCGTCAACAGACCCCTCTACCTTGGCGAAGAGAGCGGCCTGGAACCGCTCGAGATCCTGACCGCCAATCCACCGATCTACTCGCGGCGCAATCTCGAATCGATGATCGCGATCGCCCGTTCCCGCGGCACCGAGATCGTGCTCATGACCTGGGCCCATTCACCGCACTTCGGCGACTACTGCGCGACCGAGCACTTTCAGCACGGTTTCGCGGAGCACAACGCGATGGTCCGGGAGGTGGCCGCGGAGCACGGCGTCCCGTGCTTCGATTTCGTCCGCGAGATGCCGCAAGCGCGGGAGTACTGGGCTGACGGACGGCACGTGAACGAGCGTGGAGCGCTCGAGAAAGCCCGCCTGGTCGCCGGCTTCCTTCGTGCTCGAGGCCTCGTCCCCTCGCCTGAGATACAATGAGCCGGCCAACACAACAGGCGGAGTTCTTCGACGCCTCGCCACGGCCGTCGGCTTCTCCATCCACCAGGGGCAGGAGGCACCCATGACCTCGACCCGGACGACCTTCACGGTCTTGATCAGCATAGTCTCGCTACAAGTCGCCGCGGCCGGTGCGGCACTCGCCGGCTCTCCGGCCGCCAATCCCGACTATCAAGGCTTCTTTCCGAGTCAGCTGGCCGGCGAGCGGGTGCGTTCGAGCTCGATCGCGCTCGCTGACGTCGACGGCAACGGCGACGCGGATATCGTAGTCGGCGGCTCTGACGGCATCGTCCACGTCTACGACGGCGACGGAACGGAGCTGTGGACCTACGACACCGGCAGCATGTCGATCGAGAGCAAACCGGCGGTCGCCGACATCGACGACGACGGCTCGATGGAGGTGGTGGTCACGGCCGGCAGCAACTTCACGCCGGATTCGGACGGCGGTCTCTACGTGCTCGACCACCAGGGCAACTTGCAGTGCGAGTTCCTACCCCTGGACAGCGGCGACGCCGACCTGTTCCTCGAGGGCATCCTGTCCTCTCCCGCGGTGGCCGATCTCGACGGTGACGACGGCGGCAAGCTCGAGATCGCCTTCGGCGCCTGGGACCGCTTCGTGCGGGTGATCCATCACGACTGCACCCTGCTGTGGGAGAACTTCGTGATCGACACCGTATGGTCGTCACCAGCGATCGGCGACATCGACCGCGACGGCCAGCTCGACGTGGTGATCGGCGTCGACTCCGACGACGACCCGGGCCCCAACGGCGAGGAGGAAGGCGGCATCCTGCACGTCTATGACGGCGCCGACGGCTCGGAGCTGGCCGGATTCCCGATCCAGATCGACGAGGTCCTCTGGTCTTCGCCCGGGCTTGCGGACCTCACCGGTGACGGCTGGCTCGAGATCGTGGTCGGCACCGGCAGGTGTTGGGCTTCCGCTGCCTGCGCGCCGAGCGGCACGCCCAACCCGAACGTCGGCGAGTATCTGAACGCCTGGGACCACACCGGGCAATATCTGCCGGGCTGGCCGGTGGCCGTCCCCGACACCTACGCTTTCGCCTCTCCCGCCCTTGCCGATATCGATAATGACGGCCTGCCCGAAGTGATCATCAATACCATCAATCCCGACGACATCAACGACGGTCAGGTCTACGCGTTGAACGCCGACGGCAGCTCGGTTCCCGGTTGGCCGACACGGCCCACCCTGCCGGCGTCGCCGACCACCTTCATCAACTTCTCCACTTCGGCGTCGCCGGTGATCGCCGACGTCACCGGCGACGGCGACCTCGAGGTGATCCTGCCGTCGAACTGGGACCTGGTGGTGTTCGACAAAGACGGCAACCAGCTGTCACGCGACACCTTCCCGACCCAGGCGGGTGACTTCGAGCTGCGCACCAACCAGCCGGTGAGCGCCTCCGCGGCGGTAGGCGACATCGACGGCGACGGCGATCTGGAGGTCGTGGTGGGCGGCGTCTGGGAGACCCCGCCGGACAACACTGGCGCCATCTACAGCTGGGACTTTCCGGCCGCCGACTCGTCGCGCCAGCCGTGGCCGATGTTTCGCCGCGGCAGCGACAACCGGGCGGTTGTCGAGCCCGGCATCTTCACCGATGGTTTCGAGACCGGCGATTTCGCCGCCTGGTCCTCTCAGGTGCCCTGAGATCACCCCTCCGTCGAGCCGAACCGGGACGGAACCGACCATGACCGAGCCGCCCACAGGCGAGATCCGAGACGACGGCGCCAGCTCTTTCGCTCGCGACCTCGGCCGCCGGCAGGCCGAGGCCTTCGATCTCGAGCTCCGGCAAACAGAAGCGCGCGAACGCGAAGAGCGCCTCACGGAGGCGGCCTGGCGGCCGCGACCGAGCGACGAGACGCGGCACGACGAGGTCGACTCGGTGCGGGTCGTACACCTGGAGACGCGGATCAGCGAGCTGGCGATCTACGTGCGGGCGATCGAAGACTCTCTACCCTGGCGGCTCATCCAGAGTGTGCGTCGCCTGTTTGGCCGGGCCTGGTGATAACGGACACGCTGATGAGCTTCGCGAACCGGGAAGAGTACGTCGCCTTCCTCGAGGCAAAGGTGGAGGCCCTGGAAGAGGCGCTGCGCCGGCGCTCCGAGGTCCTGCGCAAGGTCCAGCGGGAAGTCTGCCAGGACGACCTGCTGCAGATCTCCAGAATCGAAGCAGGCCTGCCGCTGCTGCCGCGCCAGGCCTACGACGTGTCGCTGTGGCCCGAGACCACCGAGCTGACCACCGCCGACGTCGAGCAGACGATGACGGACCTTTGGCGGTCGCTGGCACCGCGCGAGCAGTCTTCCGCCGAAGACGGGTCCGGCGAGGACGACTCGTGACGGCCCGCAAGGCGACGCTGATCGTGCTGGCGTGGAACCGCTGGCACCTGACGCGGCGCTGTCTGGAGAGTCTCCGCGAGACCGACCTCGACGGCGCCGAGGTGATGGTGGTCGACAACGGCTCGACCGACGAAACCCCCGAACGACTCGCCGAGCTCGACTGGGTTCGGGTGCTCACCCTCGAGGAGAACACCGGCTTCGTGCGCGGCAACAACGCCGGCATCGAGGCCGCGGACCCGGCCTCTGACGTCGTGCTGCTCAACAATGACCTGGTGATCGGCCAGCGCGACTGGCTCGACCGGATGCGGCGCTGCGCCCACTCCCGTCCGGAAGTCGGGGTGGTGGGGTGCCGCTTGGTCGCGCCCGACGGCCGTCTGTTGCACGCCGGCACCTACATTCCCACCGATACCATGTGGGGCCAGCAGATCGGCGGACGCGAGAAAGACATCGGCCAATACACGCGCGACCGCGAGGTCGAAGGCGTGGTGTTCGCTTGCGCCTACCTGAAGCGCGAGGTGCTGGAGGCGGTCGGCGGCCTGTCGCTCGACTACGAGTCGTATTTCGAGGATACCGACTACTGCCTGCACGCCGCCGAGGCCGGCTTCCCTACCGTGGTGTGCGGCGGCGTCACTCTGGTCCACGACGAGCACGGCTCCACGCGCGGCGACGCGGCCGGCTTGATGCGCATCTTCCAGGGCAGCCGCAAGACCTTCGCCCGCAAGTGGCGGCGCCAGCTCGAGGCCCGCTACGACCGCGACGTGCTGTGGCAGTCGATCATGAACTTCTCCACCGGCTACGCGCTGTCGTGCCAGGAGATGCTACACGCGCTCGAGGCGCGGGGCACCCGCGCCGTCTACCGCTACGTCTACGGACCCAAGACGGTCTTCCCCAGAGAAGAGCCGGAAGGTGCAGGCGACTATCGCCTCAACGTCTACGGCTCACGGCCGGTGCCGCGCAAGCCCGCCGTCGCCGTGGTCTACGGCCAGGGCGACGTCTTCTACCGCAACCGAGGCAAGTACAAGATCGGTTACACCATGCTCGAGGTCGACGGCTTTCCGGTCGAGTGGGTGCGGCAGGCCAACCGCATGGACGAGGTCTGGGTGCCGAGCAGTTTCAACCGCGAGGGCCTCCTCTCCTCCGGCGTCGAGCGCCCCGTTCACACCATCCCGCTGGGAGTGAATCTGGATTACTTCCACCCGGGCATTGCCGGTTACCCAAATCCCGTGGACGAATTCGTCTTCCTCTCGGTGTTCGAGTGGGGCGAGCGCAAGGAGCCCTGGTTGTTGCTGCGGGCGTTCAACGACGAGTTCTCGGCCGACGAGCCCGTGCGGCTGGTGTGCAAGGCGGTCAACCGCGACCGCAAGGTCAGCCTCAAGCGTGAGATCGAGAGGCTGAGGCTGCGCTCCGCGGGCGGCCGAATCTCCTACCTCTTCAACCACGATTTCCCGCGTTATCAGCTCGGCTCTCTCTACCGCTCCGCGGACTGCTTCGTCTCCGCCAGCCGGGGCGAGGGATGGAACATGCCGCTGATGGAGGCCATGGCCTGCGGCCTGCCGGCGATCGCCACCGACTGGGGTGCCCACAAGGCCTTCGTCCACGAGGGCATCGCCTACCCGCTCGCGATCAAGGGTACTGTACCGGCGATCGCCAAATGCCCCTACTACACCGGCTATTCCTGGGCCGACCCCGACCCGGAGCACCTGCGCCATCTGCTACGCAGCGTCTACGAGGACCGCGGGGAGGCTCGACGACGAGGCTCGGCCGCGGCCCGTGAGATGGCCGAGAAGTGGACCTGGGACGCCACCGCCGCGAAGATCGTCGAGCGGCTCGCGGCGATCGGTTGACATTTTTTGTCGGCGGGCCAGAGCTCCTGGTGCCACTGAGTGGCCAAGGCGGGCGAATTTCGCCCTCCTGACGGCCTCTGGCCCTGGCATCGAACTTGCTCCTATAGACGGCTGGCTATGGGGCGAATTCAAGTATGGAGACTGCCGTGACTTCCTTCAGATGGTTCTTGGTGATTCTTTTTGGAGCCTGGATCAGCGGGCTGCTGTCGGTGGCCGCTGCCTCTGCCGGAACGCCCGACGCCAACCCCGAGTACCAGTCCTTCTTCCCCACTCAGCTCGCGGGAGAGCGGATACGAGCGAGCTCTGTGACCCTGGCCGACGTCGATGGAAACGGCGTCGACGACATCGTCGTCAGCGGCACCGACGGCGTGGTGCACGCCTACACCGGAGACGGGCTGGAGATGTGGGCGTACGACACCGGTGGCATGGCGATCGAGAGCAAGGCGGCGGTCGCCGACGTCGACGGCGACGGCTCGAAAGAGATCGTGGTCACAGCCGGCAGCACCTCGACCCTCAACAGCCATGGCGGTCTCTACGTCCTCGACCACAATGGCAACCTCCAGTGTGAATTCCAGACGCTCGACGACGGCGACGCAGACACGTTTCGCGAGGGCATCCGTTCGTCCCCGGCGGTGGCCGATCTGGACGGCAACGACGGTGGCAAGCTCGAAATCGCTTTCGGTGCCTGGGACCGCTTCGTGCGGGTGATCCAGCACGATTGCTCCCTGCTCTGGGAGAAGTACGTGATCGACACCGTGTGGTCTTCAGCGGCGATCGGCGACATCGACCTCGACGGCCGTCTCGACGTCGTCATCGGCGTCGACTCCGACGACGATCCCGGCCCTAACGGCGAGCAGGAGGGAGGCATCCTGCACGTCTATACCGGCGCCACCGGCGAGGAAGTGGCGGGTTTCCCGATTCAGATCGACGAGGTCATCTGGTCCTCCCCCGGGCTCGCCGACCTCGACGGCGACGGCTGGCTCGACATCGTGGTCGGCACCGGCAAGTGCTGGTCCGACCCGGTGTGCACGCCGAGCGGAACAGTGAACGAAGGCGTCGGCGAGTACCTGAACGCCTGGGATCACACCGGGCAGTATCTACCGGGATGGCCAGTGGCGGTGCCCGACACCTATGCGTTCGCTTCGCCGGCCCTTGCCGACATCGACAACGACGGCCTACCCGAGGTGATCATCAACACGATCAATCCCGACGACATCAACGACGGCCAGATCTACGCCCTCAACGCCGACGGCAGCTCGGTGCCGGGATGGCCCACGCGGCCGGTGCTGCCGGCCACGCCGACCACCTTCATCCGCTTCTCGACCTCGGCCTCGCCGATCGCCGCCGACGTCACCGGCGACGGCAATCTGGAGGTGATCCTGCCGTCGAACTGGGATCTCGTGGTCTTCGACAAAGACGGCAACCAACTCTCGCGCGATACGTTCCCGGCCGCTCCCGGCGCCTACCAGCTGCGCACCAACCAGCCGGTCAGTGCGGCGGCGGCAGTCGGCGACATCGACGGCGATGGCGACGTCGAGATCGTGGTCGGCGGCGTCTGGGAGACCCCACCTAATACAACCGGCGCGATCTACAGCTGGGACTTCCCCGCCCCTTCCTCGGCGCGCCGCGATTGGCCGATGTTCCGCCGCTCGAGCGACAATCGGGCCGCGGTTGCTGCCGGGCTCTTTGCTGACGGCTTCGAGAGCGGCGACCTCACTGGCTGGTCCGCCGCCGACTAGTCGACGTAACCCAAGGCCCTCAGGCGTTCCAGCGTTTCCTCGTCGGGCGTCGCGGGCTGGCGCTCCGGCACGTTACGCGCCTCGAGCAAGCTGGCGCGCAGACTCTGGAGCCGGCGGCGAACCGCCCTCTCACGGCCGGCGACATCGACCTCTTCCTGCGGATCGCCCGCCACGTCGAACAACCGGTCCGGCGCCGTCGCCCAGTTGGCCCGCGCCCAGTAGTAGCGCAGGCGGCCCGCGATGTTCCGCGGGCTGCCTCCCTGGGGGTCGCCCACGCGACTGATCTCGAACAAGCGGTTGGGATAGAGCTTCCAGCGCCCGGTGCGCAAAGAAGTGTGGTCGGCCTCCGGCCCCGTGTCCTGCTGGCTGATCGCCGGCAGGTGGCGGGCTCCGTCCGGATCTTCCATCCGGGACTCCAGACCGACGCCCTCGAACTCGGCACGAGGTCCCAGATGGAGCAATTCCAGGATGGTCGGCGAGATATCGATGCTGCGTACCTGGGCGCCCACCCGGGCGCCGGCATGGCGGGAGCCAGGGAGCTTGATGATCAAGGGCACCTTCAGGAGCTCGTCGTAGAGCGTGTGGGAGTGCCAGCCGACGGTACCGTGCTCGCCCAGCTCCTCGCCATGGTCCGAAGTCAGCACGAGGATCGAGTCGTCGTAGAGACCGCGCTCACGAAGGATGTCGAGAAGGCGACCGACGGCGGCATCCATCGAGAAGATCTCGGCGTCATAGGCGGCGGCGATGTAGGCCAGGTCGTCCTCGTCTATCCGGCGCTCACCGGCGTTGATCTCGAGCAGGAGCTCCTTCGAGATCCGGGATCCCAGATCTCCCCGGTAGTCGCCGGCGAAACGTGCCAGCAAATCGCCGCGCGGGGTGTAGGGATGGTGGACCTCGTAGGTGTGCACGAAGAGAAAGAACGGCTCGCCACCCTCCGCCAACCACTCCGCGGCCCGTTTCACGGTCTGCCCGGTGTCCGCGGTCGCGCCCAGGACCTCATACAGATCGAAACCCTGATCGAGACCGAACTCGGGAGCCATCTGACCGCCGCCGGTGAAGGCAGCGGTGCGGTAGCCGTTCTCGCGCAGCACCTCGGCCAGAGTCAGCACCGAGGGCGGCAACGCCTCCCGTCGCATGAAATAGGCACCGTGGTGCGCGGGCCACAGGGACGAGAACATCGAGGCATGGGAAGGCAAAGTGGACGGAGCCTGGGCGATGGCGAGCTCGAACAGCACCGACTCGGCTGCCAGCCGGTCGATCCGAGGGCTGGTTTCGCGCGCGTAGCCGTAGCAGCCCAGGTGGTCGGCGCGCAGGGTGTCGATCGAGATCAGGATCACGTTGCGCGGCTCGAAGGGAGCCGACGGCAGTCTTGGCGCTGGCGCGAGATCCGGCTCCAGCGGAACCTCGGCACGACACGCCATCAGCGCGATCGCGAGCCCCAGAAGGCCACAAGAAAGGGCGTCTGGCACCCTCCAGTTCCAGCTCACCATCCTCTACCGGATCGCCAGGCGGTGCCAGAAGAGCCCCGCCTCGGGACCGTCACCGCCGAAGAGAATAGGGGGATCGACGTGGATCTCGACATAGGCCATTCGAGACCGGCGGACCGATAGTGGCAAAGGGACAACGATCTCGAAAGTTCCCCGTGGTATCTCGTACGTATCGACCGTCTCGTCATTGATCGCGACCTTCAATCGCACCCGCGGGCGCTCTCCACTCCTGTCGCCCTGAAGGCGGATCTCCTTGAATCCAGGCCGCACCGGCAGAGCGAAGTCCGCCTGCGGCTTGCTCCACCTCCCATCCTCGTCTTTCCGGATCCAGCCACGCAGCAGTTGCAGAGACGGCCGCGCCGGCTCGATCGTGGTCGACAGGTCGGCGGGCGCGAGACCGGCAAAGAGCCCAACCACTCGATCGTCGTAGTAGTGGAGGCGGTCGGGGATGTTCTTCTTCTCGAGCTCCTTCTGGGGAGTATCGATCTGAAGGTAGCCAAGCGCCGCCAGCCGCTCTCGGGTCTCCAGGTCGAGCTCGGTGACCTGGCGCTCTTCTCCTCTCTGCGACAGCTCGTTGTGGAGCGTGATCAATCGTCGCAGGAGAATCGAGCGACGGCGTTGCTCTCCCACCAGATTTCGTTCTTCCCGCGGGTCGCTGGCCAGCTCATAGAGCATCGTCGACGGCGTGCCCTGGCGATGGATGAGTTTGTACGGAGGCGAGATCAGCCCCAGAGCCGCGTTGTGGCCCAGATCCAGTGTCAGGAGATACTCGCCTCGATCTTCGAGATCGGCGTTCAGAAGCTCCTGCCATCTGGAACGGCCATCGATATCCGCGGGAACCTCGAGACCGAGCGCTTCGAGAAACGTCGGCAGAGCATCGACCTGGTGGAAGGATGCCGTGGAACGGTAGGACGGCAGTGCCCTCGTGCTCCAGAGAATGAACGGTACCTTGACGACTTCCTCGTGGAGACCCCGGCCATGTCCCAGTGAGCGATGCTCACCGAATGCCTCGCCGTGGTCGGCAGTAATGACCACCAGGGTGTTGTCCAGGGCGTTGGCCTCCTCCAGCGCCGCGAACAGCCGATCCAGCTCGCGATCCAGCTCGTGGATGGCACCGTCATAGAGGTCTCGCAGACGCTGCAGATTCTCTTCGGTCTTCGGCACCTTGCCTTGCGCGAGATCTTCGAGCCGAATCGGCTCCGCCGCCGGATCCACCGGTCCCCCCCACGGCTGCTCGGGCGTATAGGGGTCGTGCGGATCGAGATAGTGCACGTAAAGGTAATAACGTGTCTCGAGGCGGTCCAGAAAGCGCAGCGCGCGATCGGTGACCTGAGCGGCGCTCGGCTTGTCGTACTTCGATCCATTATGGCTGTGAAAACTGAGGTATCCCCGCGAGAAACCAAAACGCTCGGCCACGGTTGCGTTGGAGACATAGGCAGCTGTAAAGAATCCCGACTCCCGGAGTATTTCGGGTAGGAACGGGGCCTTTTCCGGGAGGTTGTCCGCCCGGGTCAGAGCCCGATGACGCTGGGGATAGAGGCCGGTCAGCAGCGTCGCGACCGAGGTTCGGGTCCAAGAAGATGCCGAATAGCCTTGCAGCTGGATGCCTTCCGAAGCCAGCCGATCGATGAAGGGCGTCGTCTCCCGAGGGTATCCGTAGGCCGATAGATGATCGCTCCTGAGAGTGTCGATCATGACGACTACGAGATTGTCGAAGGGCGGTAGCTCAGGCTCTGGCCGATCCCAGCAACCGCAGCCCGAGAGCCACGCCGCCACCAAGGCCGACACCAGAACGGGGATGCGATGAGCGGCGGGGATGCCGGGTAGCGGGAACGCGACTGATCTCCGTGTCCGGAGCTTTGACATCTGGATTCTTGGAGGTTCCTCGGGCGGCGCCGACTGTCGTGAGCACCGGCGCCGAACCACGTCTCTCGCGGTCTAGGTTACTGTATATTCGCCCCCGACAGCGTCCGAGATGCTCTCGGGCCGGGACTCGTGACCTTCCCCAGCCATCCCAATGTGCAGGACCCTGGTTCTGATCGTCGCCTATGACGCCGAGCGTCATATCGAGTCGTTGCTCGAGCGGGTGCCGGAGGAGTGTTTCGACGCCGAGCGCTACCATCTGCTCTGTATCGACGATTCCTCGTCCGACCGCTCGGCCGAGCTCGCCACCAGGTGGCTGCGGGAGCATCGGGTGGACAATGCTACCGTCCTGCGCAACCCGGTCAATCAGGGCTACGGCGGCAATCAGAAGCTCGGTTACCGCTACGCAGTCGACGCCGGTTTCGATCTCGTCATCCTGCTCCACGGCGACAGCCAGTACGCACCCGAAATCCTACCGCGCTTCGTGGAGATCTTCGAACGAACCGGCGCCGGCGTGATCCTGGGCTCACGGATGCGCGACGTGTCCCAGGCGACAGCCGGCGGCATGCCGTTCTACAAGATCCTCGGCAACCGCGTGCTCACCGGCCTGCAGAACCTGATCACCGGCCGCGACTTGAGTGAGTACCACACCGGCTACCGGGCCTACTCGCGTGACTTCCTCACCTCGGTGCCGTTCGAGATCCTGACCAACGATTTTCACTTCGACAGCGAGATCCTGCTGCAGGCGTTCACCGCTCGCGAACGGATCGAGGAATTCGGCATTCCGACCTACTACGGCGACGAGATCTGTCACGTCAACGGGCTGCGGTACGCCTGGAGCGTGATGGCCTCGACGATCACCTACCGCATGCATCATCTGGGTATGCTGTGCTCCCTCAAATACCGCAACCTCGGATCCGCCCGCTACCACGACAAGAGCTGGATGCCCTACTCCTCTCATTCCCGCACCCTCGCCGTCGTCCGCCGGGCGCAACCGTACACGCTGCTCGACCTGGGCTGCGGCCCGGGTCACGTGGCACGCCTGTGCGAGGAGATGGGCGCACGCGTCACCGGCATCGACCGCGAGCAGCCGCTGCCCGAAACGGTCTCGCATTTCCTCGCCTGGGACCTCGAACAGACGCCGCTTCCGCTCGACGCCTTCGCTTTCGACCTTGTACTGATCCTCGACCTGGTGGAGCACCTGGAGAATCCGGAGGAGTTCCTGCTCAGCCTGCGCAACGCCAGCGAGCAATCGACCGGCGGCGAGGCCGGGCCGCGGATGGTGATCACCACACCCAACGTCGCTTTCGCGGCGGTGCGTCTGAATCTGCTGTTCGGCCGCTTCAACTACGCCGAGCGCGGCATTCTCGACATCACTCACAAGCGGCTCTTCACCCGCCGCTCGCTGGTCTCGATGCTCGAGGACTGCGGCTACCGCATCGAGCGGGTCGAGGGCATCGGCGTGCCGTTCGGCGCGGTGATGGGCGGCCGAATGGGAACCTTTCTGGGGTGGATCTCGGACTTCTTCGCGCGGCTGTGGCCCAGCCTGTGGGCGTTCCAATTCCTGGTCGTCTGCCGGCCGGTGCCCGGAGTCCGGCAGCTGCTCCAGGACAGCGAGCCCTTTCTCCGACACGAGGCCGACGAACCGGCCGCGGTGGAGGCTTCTTGACCGACCTGCGCATCAGCCGGCGCCTGGTGCCGGTGCTGTCGCTCGCCGCAGGACTGATGCTGGTCTTTCATCGGCAGATCCTGACCGGCCTGCAACTGATGCAGACCGTGCCCTACGACGTGCGACACCTCAACTACGTGCTCGAGCACGGCTATCGCTGGGCTACGGGCTGGGAGCTCCACGGCGCCCTGTGGAGCCCGCCGGTCTTCCACCCGGTGTCCAATACCGCGGCCTACTCAGAAACCCTGATCGGTCTGGTGCCGTTCTACGCTCCCTGGAGGCTCTCGGGGCTCGCGCCGGACACCTCGATGCAGCTCTTCAGCATGCTGTTGGCGGCGCTCAACTTCGTCGCCGCCCATTTGTTCCTACGCCGCTGTGTCGGCACCGGTGTCGTCGCCTCCTCGACCGGCGCGTTTCTCTTTTCTTTCGCCGGCATCCGAGCCGTCAAGCTCGGCCATTTGCACCTGATGCCGCAGTTCTTCACCCTTGGCGCGATCTACGCGCTGGTGCGCCTGTTCCGCACCGAGGGAGACGCCCGGGGCCGGAGCAAGTGGGTCTGGCTCTTCTGCGCCGCGGTCGTCGCTCAGCTCTACGCCGGCTTCTACCTCGCCTGGTTTCTCGGTTTCGGCCTGGCTCTGGCCGCGCTGTGGGCCCTCGCCCTGCCGTCGCTGCGCGCGCCCTTGCTGGCACGCCTGCGCGAGCAATGGCGACCGTGTGCGGCCGCGGCGGCGCTGTCGGCGCTGGCGGTGCTGCCGATGGCGGTCCCCCATCTGAAGGCCGCGAGGCTGTTGGGCATGAGGGAGTATCACACTGTCGACAGCATGCTGCTGCGGCCCCAGGCCTGGGTCAACCATGGCCAACAGAGCTGGTTGTACGGCGACCTCCACAAACTCGATCTGATCCACGGAATGCCGCTCGAGTGGGAGCAACGCTTCGGTATGGGGCTGGTGGCTCCGATGCTGGCGCTCTATGGCCTCTGGCGTGGCCGGCGACGACCGCTCGTTCAGGTCCTGATCCTGGCAACGGCGACTCTGCTGCTGCTGGCGACCCGCTGGCCGGGCGGCTTTTCCCTGTGGCGCGCGGTCTACGAGCTGGTGCCTGGCGCGGCGGCGATCCGGGCAGTGGCCAGGATCGGCCTGATGGCGTTGATCCCGGCATCGCTGGGCCTGGCGATTGCCGTGGACGACCTGCGCCGGCGGTGGTCCTTGCCGCTGCTCGGGTTGATCGGGGTGCTGTGCTTCCTCGAACAGGGTCAGACCCGCGAGAGCTACTCCAAGCAACAGATTCGCGACGAGGTCGCGGCGCTCGCGAGACGCATCCCCGACGACTGCGGGGCTTTCTACTATTCACCCGTGAGGCGAGAGAAGGTACATGTATCGCGTCGCCACCTGGACGCCATGTGGGCCAGCCTGACGACCGAGGTCCCGACGGTCAACGGCTACTCCAGTAACCTGCCCCCTGGCTGGGGGCCACTGCTGCAGAGCGTCGCCCACACCCCCGAGCGCCAAGCCGCGGTCCGCGAGCATCTCGAACGCTGGTCCAGGTCGCGCGGCATCGAGCGGCTCTGCTGGATCAAAACCGACCCTGAGCGACCGGGGACTCACGAGTTGGAACGGCTTCGTTCTGGTCCCGAGACACCGGCTCCGGCGATGTGACCATGGCGAGATTGCTTATCCGCTTCTCGTGCAAACCGCTGCCGGTGGCCGTGGTCGCGATCCTGCTGGCGATCTGGTGGGTCGGGTGCCGAAACGAGCCACCGCGCCCGAATCTGATCCTGATCGTCGTCGACACCCTCCGCAGCGACCACCTGTCGGCGAGCGGCTACCCGCTCGAGACGTCCCCCCACCTCGAGCAGTTGAGCAGCCGGGGCACCTACTTCGAGCGCTTCTACTCTCACAGCGCCATCACCCGGCCGTCGGTCGCCACGCTGTTCACCTCGCGTTTCGTCTCCGGCCACGGCATCACCAATCAGGGACCCGCGGGCCTTTCGCGCGAGCTGCCCTTCTTGCCGGAGATCCTCGATCGTGCCGGCTATGAGACGCGCGCCTTCGTCACGAACCCCCAGCTCCATCCGCTGCTCGGTTTCGACCGCGGCTTCGACCACTACGAGCCGCTGTTCTCCCAGGACGCGGATCCGGTGCGGCTCAAGCCCGCAGATCTGATCAAACTGCCGGCAAGCGAGGTCTTTGCAGCGGCCCGGGAGAGCCTGCAGAGGCGCCATCGGCGCCCCTTTTTCTACTACATCCACCTGCTCGACCCTCACGGCCCCTACCAGCCATCGGGTGAGGAGCGGGCGAAGTTCACCGACCCGGCCTACGACGGCGTCATCACCGGCTCGATCGCCGACTTCGCTCGTCACGCCCACTTCCGCGCGCATCCGGAGGATCTCGACCACTTCCGTGCCCTCTACGACGCCGAGGTGAGCTCCACGGATCGCGCTCTCGGCGAGTTCGTCGACTGGCTCGACGGTGCCGGGCTCCTCGCCGACACCCATCTGCTGTTCACCGCCGACCACGGTGAAGAGTTCCTGGAGCACGGCGCGACCGGTCACTCGGTCAAACTCTATGAAGAGTCGATCCGTGTCCCGCTTCTGTGGATCGGCCCGGGCGTTCCGGCCGGCCGCCGGGTCGACGCTCTGGCCGGTCTCGTCGACGTCTTGCCGACACTGCTCGACGTGCTCGATCTGCCGGCTCCCGATACGCCCCTCCAGGGACGGAGCCTGCGCCCGACCTGGTCGGCAGAGCCGGCGCGCCGAGCCTGGCGGCCGGCACTGCTCCTCGAAGGCCCGGCGAAAGGCGGCAGGCGAGCCGAAGAGCCGCCGGTGGTGCGCGGCATCGTCACCCTGACGCACAAGGTCCTGGCGCGAGGCAGCGCCGCCGGCCGCCCGGGCTGGCAAACCCTGGAGATCTTCGACCTGCGGACCGATCCGGAGGAACAGAACGGCCGCACCGTGACGCCGGACCTGGGCGCCTTGTCACCTGACGACAAGGATCTGGTTCGGCTCTATGAGCTCGAGGTTCGCCGCGCCCTGAATCACGGCTCACCGGGCTCCGTGCCCGAGATCGAGCTGCCGGAGGAGGAGCTCGAGCGCCTGCGGAGCCTCGGCTACCTCGACTGACCACCTCAAAGATAGCCCAGAGACCGCAGCTCGCTCTCCGTCTCGCGATCCTGCGATCTGATGCTTGGCTCGACTTTGAGCAGCCGCCGCTGGCGCGCCAGCCGGCGCAGGGCGCGCAGACGCTCCGATTCGGCGGCCAGGTTGCGGCTCTGCCGGGGATCGGAGCGCACGTCGTAGACCTGGTCGCCTCGCGGGCCGCCGACATACCAGAGACCGTTCTCGATCACCGCGATCGAGATGGCCCGGTGGCGCGGCGAATGCGACTTCTTGCGCTGACCGTCCGGCCACCAGAAGGCATGCTCGAGGGCGAAGAGCGGCCGGGGCCCGGGCGAATCGCCGCCTTCGAGAGCCGGCGCCAGGGACACGCCGTCGAGCTCGGCCGGCGACGCGACGCCGGCAAGGTCGAGGATCGTCGGCATCAGGTCCACCAGCGAGACTGGCATCCGCAGGTCGCGCGCCTCGACGCCTGGGCCACGGATCAGCGCCGGGATGCGGATCTGGTCCTCGTGCAGGCGGCCGGCGTGGTGCGTGCGCCCGCGCTCGGGATCGAGCCCCTCGCCGTGATCGGAGATCAAGATCACGAATGTCCGATCTTCGTGCCCCGACTCGGCGAGGGCCGCCAGCAGCTGACCGAACGCGGCGTCGAGCAGGTCGACCTCGATCCGGTAGAGGTCTCGCATCGTCCGCCAGTCGGCCGGTTCGCAGGCGCTCCTGCCCTGCAGGCAGTCCTGGAAACGCCCGACGTTGCCGAGCTCGGCATCCGCCGGCAGCCGTTCGACCACCCTGGGCCTGGCCTTGTAGTAGTCGTGCACCTGGAAGGTATGGAGGAAGAGAAAGAACGGACGGCTCCGCGCAGGGCGCCGGCGCAGGAAGTCGATCGCCTTGCCGAACACACCTCTACTCGCCCGTTCGTTCTTTTCGTAGAGCTCGAAGCCCGCGCCGAGCCCGAACCTCTCCGACAGGTAACCGCCCTCGGTCCACCCCACGGTCTCGTAGCCGGCTCCGCTCAAGGCGGCTGCCAGTGTCGGCACGCCAGCGGCCAGTCGGTGGCGGGGGTCGGTGGTGCCGTGACGATCGGGGTACAGGCCGGTGAGGAGCGAAGCGTGGGCGGGCAAAGTCCACGAAGCAGTCGAGTGGGCATCGAGCAGCCGCACGGACTCACCGGCGAAGCGGTCGAGGGCCGGCCGCTCGCCGGCGCCGCGCTCGAAGGCCTCGAGGGCCGAGCGGTTGAGAGTATCGACGGAGACCAGAACGAAGCTCCGACCCTCGGTCCCGCGGTGCTCGCTCGGCGCACAGCCGGCAAAGAGCACGGCCAGCGACAAGGCCGCGAGGCCGGCAAGCCGGCCGAGCACCGCCGGGCGTGGCGCGACCGGTGCGGGTCCGCCGATCAGGGCATCCACGTCGCTAAGCACCTCCGTGAAATGCACGTCGGGCTCGAGGTTCGAGATCCTCGTAGATCTCGCCCACGGCCTGCGCCGCCGTATCGGCGTCCGGCAGTCCCGACTCCGGCACGGACGCGGTCGGCACCCGCTCCAGCATCCGCTCCAGCTTCTCCACCACGCCCTCGGCGCCCGCTTCAGGAGCCACCAGCTCACCGCCGCCAAGGCGCCGCACCCGGTCGGCGACGGCGCCGTGCTCGAAGGCCAGCACCGGTACGCCGGCGCGCAGGCACTCGTCCAGGGTCAGGGCGTAGGCCTCGGGCCAGATCGAGAGCAGCAGAGCGAGATCGACCCGGTCGCGGCGCAGCATGCCCGGCAACTCGTCGGCTCGGTAGTAGCCGCGCACTCGCACCGCCGGCCGACGGCGCAGGCGCGTGAGGATCTCGGCGTCGCCGCCACCGTAGACACTCCAGCGTAGGCCTTCGATGCCGCATCCGGCCATCAGGTCTACCAGCTGCTCGAACAGTAGAGCCCCCTTGTGCGGCTGGACGCTGCCGA
This sequence comes from bacterium, assembly GCA_024226315.1. Taxonomy (GTDB): domain Bacteria; phylum Acidobacteriota; class Thermoanaerobaculia; order Multivoradales; family J023; genus JAAELT01. The sequence continues at coordinate 23,340 of JAAELT010000312.1, forward strand.
CGTAGGCGACGTGGCGGCCAGTCGGGCGTACCTCGCCACGGGCCGTCGCCGCGGCCGAGCCGAATGACGGCGGCTCTACGACAACATGTCGCTCCGGCGCCGAGTTCGGGAAGAGCTCGGCGTAGGTACGGCGCAGAAAGTCCGAGGCGAAAATCACCGCGTCAGCAGTCTTCAGTAACTCGCCTGCAACGGCGCGCCGCCGATCCTGAAAGCCCTCATCGACCCGCCAGTCGCGACGCAGGCAGCGCAGGCAGCGCTCCGGGTCGCGCGAGTAGCCGCAGAACCTCATCTCCGGGCGCTCCAGCAGATGGGGACGGGGGCAGAAGAGCCCGAAGTCGTGGACCGAGATCACCAGGCGGCGCCCCGTCTCGCGCAGGCGGGCGACGCTCTCGAGTGGCCAACCCGGCACCTGCTCGAAGTGGACGATCCCGGCGCCCACCAGCCCGGCCGCCTTCTCCACCGTCTTCTCGAAGTGGCGGTCGACGAGCTCCGGCGGCCGCGCCGGGGGCGGCGCCGGGAACGGCACGGCTCGCTTCTCGCCCTCGGCCTCGATTTCCAGACAGTAGCCGCCGCCGTCCGGGTAGAGCAACGCCCAGGGCCGCTCTTCGGCCTCGGCTCGCAGGCGCCGCAGCATCTGCACCTGGACGCCGCCAAGGTCCGGCCGCGGCGACGTCGGCAGCACGTTCACCACCGAAATCGGTTCAGTCATGACGATCGACTCAGCCGCCACCTCGCGAAAGGCCCGGTGGCGGCGTCGGGCGGCCAGTCGATCGAGCAAGCGGTCGCGCAAGGCCGAGGCGCCTTCCGCCCGCAGCACCCGCCAGGCGAGCCTCATGCCGCCGGCGGCCGTCATCGCGCCTCCCACTTCTCCGAAACCTCGGCGTAGACCCGCTCGATGGCCGCCGCGTGCTCGTCGACGCCGACCACCGGCGCGATGACCCGGCGCCACTCCTCGACCGTCTCCGGGCGCGCCACCAGCTCTTCGACCAGTGCTCGCAGCTCCGCGACGTCGCCCGGCTCGACCAGAGCCCCCGCCGGCGGTGCATCGGCCGGGAACAGCTCTGCCAACGCCCCCCGGCGGCTCGCCACCACCGGCACACCTCGGGCCATGGCTTCGCGCGCCACGAGACCGAAGCTCTCGAGCCCGAGCGACGGCATCAGCAGCACGTCGAAACGGGCGAACACGTCGCCCCGGTCGGCCTCGGCAAAGGTGCCCCGGAAGCGCACGACCTCCGGCGAGGCGGCTCGCTCGAGCTCGCGCGTGTATTCGGGCGCCGCCGAAGGGTCGCCCCAGATCTCGAGCACCGCGTCGCCGGAGTCTGTGCCGGCAAAGGACTCGACCGCCACGTGGACGCCCTTGTGGGGCATGATCGTTCCGACGTAGCCGAAGCGCAGCGGCGAGCCCGGCGGCCCCTCTCGTGGCGCACCACTGGGAGGCCGCACGCCGTAGGCCAAGACGTGGACGCGGTCGCCTTCGGCCAGCAACCCCGCGGCGCGATAGTCGCGCTCGATCGCTCGCGAGCCCATCACGTAGGCGTCGACGAGCCTCAGAAGCCGCCGAGCCAGCGCCGCGCGATAGCGGTACAGCAAGCGGTTCCAAATCGGCGCCGGGGGCAGACGGGTCAAGGGCAGGCACGCGGAGCACCTGGCCGGCGTCGGCCCGGAGCACAGAGAACGGTCGGGGCGCCACAGGTTGGCCCGCGCGCACAGCGCCCACCAGTCCTGGATCTGGTAGACGATCGACGCGCCGCTGGCCGCGGCGCGCCCGAGCAGCGACAAGCCGTGTCCCGAGAGATGGTGGACGTGGATCAGATCCGGCCGGAAGTCCGCCACGAAACGATCGAAGTCGGCCTCGATCCTCCGGCTGCGCAGCGCGTTGCGCGACAGCGGGCTGCGCTGGCTGAAATTGTTGACCACCAGCCGCACCCGCGCCCGGCCGTCGAGCATCTCGGTGGCCTCACCGTAACGCCGAGTGGCGTCGGCGACGCGGGCGTAGACCGCGACCTCGAAGCGCTCCTGTTGGCGCGCGACCAGCCAGTAGGCGTAGAGCTCGGAGCCGCCGTGGGCGTACGGCGGCCAGCCATGCACCACGTGCAGCACACGCGGCAGCTCTGCCGGCGATACGGTGACCCGCCGCTCCGGCGTCAGCCGGCGGAGGACCCGGTCTCGCGCCGGCCGCAAGGGATCGCCTGTGAGGAACCCCGCGATCGTCGCCACGTACTCCGGGTGCCGCCGCTCGAGCTCGCGCTCGGCCCGCCGCACCCGGGCGAGGCGTTCGGCGCCGAAACTCTGCTGGCCCTCGTGGAAGATGAACGTGGCGTCGTCGAGCACGTGCACGAAACCGGCCTCGAGTGCCCGGAAGCAGAAGTCGGTCTCCTCGCCGTAGCCGGCGCCGAAGCTCGCCTCGTCGAACGGGCCGACCTGATCGAGCGCCCGGCGCTTGATGTAAAGGCACATTCCCACGCCGCTCGGGATCCGCGGACGCTCGCGAGCCGAGACCTCCTCCACCAGGCTGCCGAAGGATTCGACGTCGTGGCCGGGCGGCAGAGCGTTGACCTCGGCCGGACGCGGCAGCGAGCAGATGGTGGCGTTGTTGGAGAACGGCGTCACGGTGGCGATCGCGGGCGCCGAGTAGGCGGCCTCCTGGAGCTTCTCGAGCCAGCGCGGAGTGACCGCCGTGTCGCTGTTGAGCAGCACCACGTCACGGCCGGAGGCCGCCATCCCCCGGTTGACGCTGGCGACGAAGCCCCGGCAAGTGTCATTCTCGAGCACCAGCGGCTCGGTCTGGCCCGCCAGGGGCTCCAGCGCCTCGGGCGCGAAGTCGGGATCGCCGTCGACCACCACCACCAGACGGTGACGGGTGAAGTCGGTGTGGCGGGCGAGACTGGCGAGGCAGCGCGCGGTGGCGGCCGCCGCGCCGTGTACGGGTACGATGACGTCGACCGGGCCGGGCTCTGAGTCTTCACCCACCTCGCCGGCCGGCGAGGCGAAGTCGAGCGCCGCCGTCCGTCTCCCGAGACGCCGCAACAGGCGGGCGAGGCTCCCGAGCATCGTCTACCAGCGGCGCCCGAGGAGTCTTCGGGCGCGCTGCAGAACCCGCCAGCCGCGTGAAGCCTCGATCTCCTCGATGTAGGAGTTGGCCTTGGCCAGCTCGCCACGCAGGTACTCGATCTCCGGATCGGCGCTGGCGGCGACGGTGGCAGGCCGGGGTCGCGCGGGCTCGACCTCGAAGGGAGGAGCATCCTTGCGCCGGGCGGCCAGAACCGCGAAATCGCTGCCCAGGACCTCGCAGTCGATCAGCACGTCCTCGACCTTGGAAAGAAGACTCAGGAGCGTGATGTGGAACTCGCTGCCCGGATCGAAGTTGTGGATGATGTGCTCGAGCAGCAGGTGGAGGATCGAGCCGCCGTAGTCGATTCGCTCCACCACTTCGAAACGGTCGTCCACCGCGGCGACGATCAGGTCCGAGCGGATGGCCTCCGAGGGGTCGGCGATGTTCCAGAACTCGATTGGCTTCTTCTCGTAGCGGGTCTTGATCTCCCCGGTCGCCAGGTCCTTGCGGAGGTACTCCGGCAGGGTGGTCAGAAGATCCTCGACGATGGCGAGCTGGACGTCGGTGAACTGGAACTGCCGCGGCCCGATGTATTCGTTGAGCAGCAGGAAACCCTCCGGCCGCAGACACCTGGCGATACGCGACAACACTCCGTCCAGGTCCTTGACGTGATGCAGGGACATGTTCATGAACACCACGTCGTAGGTGTCCGGGCCGGGCTCGAGATCGTAGAGGTCGCGTTCGAGGAAGGAGATGTTCGCGACCCCCGCGGCGGCGGCCGCTCCGCGGCCCGCTTCCAGCGAGGTGCGGGAGATGTCGATCGCGTCCATGGACGCGAACAGGCCCTCCCGGGCGGCCAGGATCTCCTGATCCGCGGCGCCGCACCCGATGCTCAGCCAACGGCTGTCCGGCTCTATCCGCAAGCGCTTCACCAGGCCGTTCAGCCAGTTGACGTCCGGCGAGCCCGCGACCCGTGCGTTCAGCCGCTTGGCGGCGATCTGGTAGCAGTCGAGCCAGCCGTGGAGCGACGTCTCGCGGCGCGCCGCCGCGATCCGGTTCCAGCAATTCGCGACCCGGTGCAGCGGCTGCCCGGCATCGAGCTTCTCGTCCCGAGCTCCCGTCGTCATCGCGAAATCGTAGCCGAGATCCCATCCCCACGCCACCGAAGCGAATCGTAATGTCGATCGTAATGTTGGCATGACCAATTCGTCTGACCTCGGCACCGGCCCCCCGGCCGGCGCGACCCGTCGTCTCGAAATGAATCGACGCCGGAGAGCACAGGAGTTGGTGCTACACTTCGCCTTCTGCCCACGACCCCGTTGCCATGGACCAGATCGGGAAATACGAAGTCCTAGACAAGATCGGTTCCGGCGGCTTCGCAGTCGTCTACAAGGGCTATGATCCGTTCATCAAGCGCCCGGTAGCGATCAAGGTCTGCTACTCCCGGGACGCGGAGACCCGTGAGCGTTTCAACCGCGAGGCTCAGATCGCCGGTCGCCTGGTGCACCGTAACATCACGGCGATCTACGACTTCGGCCTCCACGACCAGAACCCCTACCTGGTCGAGGAGTATCTGCCGGGCGAAGACCTCGCGCACATGATCCGCCGGCGGGAGCCGGAGACGCTGCTCGAGAAGCTCGAGTACCTGCTGCAGATCGCCGACGGCCTGGGCTATGCCCACTCCCAGAACGTCATCCACCGCGACATCAAGCCCTCCAACATCCGTATCCTGAACAACGGCCGGGTCAAGATCATGGACTTCGGCACCGCCAAGCTGGCCAACGTCGAGAGCAACTTGACCCAGACCGGAATGACGCTGGGCACCGTCGCCTACCTTTCGCCCGAGCGCCTGCTCGGCAAGCCCTCGGGTACCAACTCCGACATCTTCTCCTACGGCGTTCTGGCCTACGAGCTGCTGTCGTTCCGGCGGCCGTTCGCCGGCCACAACATCCCGAACCTGATCGACCAGGTGCTCAACGCAACGCCGGTGCCGCTCCAGGAGAGCTGGCCGCAGTGCCCGGAGAGTCTGGCGGTGATGGTGCACCGGTGTCTCACCAAGGACCCGGCGGAACGCTACGCCTCCTGCCAGGAGCTGAGCCACGCCCTGGAGCAGGTGCGCAAGGAGCACTGCGCGTTCACGCCCGAGCCGCCGGCCGAGCCGCCGGTCGCCGACCGCACCCAGATGCGTCTCACCGGCCTGCTGGAGCACGCGCGGGAGCTGCAGAGTCGCGGCAAACTTCAGCGGGCGGAGGTCCTGCTCGACGAAGTACTGGAGATCGACCCGGGCAACACCGAGGCCAGGGAGCTCCTGGCGGCGTCACCGGCGGCTGAGCTCGAGGGGACGGCCACCATCGCCACCCCGACGGGTGGCGCGACCCACGGCCCGAACAAGGCCATGTGGGAGGAGCCGGCGGATCGACGCCGGCGCAAGATCGGCGAAGCCGTCACCGTCGTCGAGCAGTTCGTCGAGGCCGGCGAGCTGGTGCGCGCCACCGAGGCACTCAAGTTCGCCACCGAGTTCCTGGGCCCGTTCGTGGAGGCGTCCGCCCTCAAGCGGCGGATCGTCGAAGCTCTCAGGCTGGACGTCACGACGGCCCGCGAGTCCGGGATGAAGGAGGCTCGCCACATGGTCGCGGCCATGGCCGACCTGCGCGGCAGAAACCTGCTGCCGATCGAGGTCGCCCGGAACCTGGTCGAGCGCATCGGCGAGCTCGATCCGGACGACATCGCGGGCCGTCACATCCTGGCGGCGCTGCACCAGGACGCCAACCAGCGCCGGCCGGAGGTCGACGACGCGGATCGGACGCGCAAGAAGCAGGACGCCATCGACTCGATCGAGCGGTTGCTGGCGGGCGGCGACCCAGCGACCGCCGAGAAGGCCCTGCGCTTCGCCGTGCGCCTGTTCGGCGAGTTCGATCAGATCCCGCAGCTCGAGCAGCGCATCTCGCAAGCGCTCCGCGAATCCCAAGGCTAGGAGGCTCGGCGGCCTGATGGCCGAGGACGGCGCGCAACGCGATCGAGGGCAAGCGCGGGCGGTGTGTGGGCAGGAGGGAGCCTGAGCACCGCCCGCAGGCCATCAGGACGACCGTGCCCACATCCCAGGTGGTAACATGAGGTCCACGGGATCCGACCGGATCTTCGTTCGCTCATGGAGAAAATCGGTAAATATCAGGTCGAGGAGAAGATCGGCGTCGGCGGCTTCGGGGAGGTGTTCAGAGGCTACGATCCCTTCATCAAGCGCCGGGTCGCGATCAAGACCTGTGGCTCGGACGAGCAGGAGATCCGCGACCGCTTCTTCAAGGAAGCCGAGATCGGTGGCAATCTGCACCACCGCAACATCACCACGATCTACGACTTCGGCGTCCAGGACGACCTGCCCTACCTGATTCAGGAGTACCTGTCGGGTGAGGATCTCGACGTCAAGATCCGCCGCCGCGACTTCCTGCCCTATCCAGAAAAGCTCTACTACCTGCTGCAGATCGCCCGCGGCCTGGCCTACGCCCATTCGAAGGGAGTCATCCACCGCGACATCAAGCCGGCCAACATCCGCATCCTGGAAGACGGGACCGCCAAGATCATGGACTTCGGGATCGCCAAGCTGGCCCAGCAGGAGAGCGATCTGACGCAGACCGGGATGACTATCGGAACAGCCTCCTACCTGGCGCCCGAACAGGTGCGAGGCGAGGCGGTCGATCACCGCACCGACATCTTCTCCTACGGCTCCCTGGCCTACGAGCTGCTCACCTTCGAGCGCGCGTTCAAGGGCGAGGCGATCTCGTCGGTGATCTACCAGGTCCTGCACCACGAACCGCCACCGATCACCGAAGCCTGGCCGGCGGCGCCGCCCGAGCTCGTCGCCCTGATCGACCGCTGCCTGCGCAAGGACGCGGCGCAGCGCTTCACCGACGGCGGCGACTTGTTGAGAGACCTCGAGAAGCTGCAGAAACGCGATCGCGGCGACCGTGCCGCGGCCTCAGGCCCGACCGCGGAGGAGACGATCGCCAGCCCACCGCCAGCCCGGCCCGCCGAGACGACGCACCGGCCCGCGGAGCCAGCGAGGCCGGCCACCGCCGTCGCACCGACCGAAGCCCGCGCCGCACAGGCCGGCCGCGGGCTCGACGACATCACCGTCGGCCCGGGGGCCGGCAAGAAAAGGGCTCCCGTCGCGCCGGTGGGAGCTGCCCAGGCGGCCCGTGGCTCGCGTAGGTCGACGGCAGTGAGCTTCGGCATCCTGATGATCCTCGCCGTCGCCGCGGCCGGCGGCGGCTTTTGGTACGGCATGCGCGAAGACCCCGAGGCAACGACCGCCGAGCAGCCGGCGGCCGCCGTGCAGGAGGGCGAGGAGACCATCCTCGGCTTTCCGGAGGACGTCGCCGAGACCGGCGCCGGCGAGGACGCCCCGGCCGGTGAGCCCGCCGGAGGTCCGCCGGCGGCCCTCCCGCCGAGCACGATCACCGAACCAGGAGGCGAACAGCCGGCCTCCCCGGCTCCCCCGCCGCCCGAGCCCGCGCGCGGCACGCTGATTATGCCGGCCGTCGGTTGGACCGACGCCATGACCGTACGCATCGGCTCCAGGACCTATCCGCTGTTCCGCCGGCAGACGCTCGAGCTGGCGCCGGGTGACTATCAGGCCACCTTCGAGCTCGAGAGCCTGGACTATTCGCCGCCCCCACGTACCGTCCAGATCCAGGTCGTCGCCGGCGAGAGCGTGCGGTTGAGGGCGCCGATCCTACGCCCGGGGGCACTCAGCGTCCGTCCGCTGCCCAGCCGCCCCCAGGGCCAGGTCTCGATCGACGGCCAGGCTCTGGGCTCGACACCGCTGTCCAGGGTCCGCTGGCAGCCCGGCAGCCACACCGTCGAGATCCGGACGACCGACGGCGAGGGCGACCCTCTCACCACGGAGATCGACCTGGTGGCGGGCGAGGAGATCATCTTGTCGTTCGATCTCGCGGCGGGCACCGTCACCTCTCGCGCCAAGGCCCTGGAACAATGATCGAGCCCAGCGCACGAAACCACTTCCTGATCCTGGCTCTCGCTGCCGCCCTGCTGGCGATCGTGCCGGCTCACGGACTCCTGGCACAGGCAGGAGACGAGCTGGCCGAGCTCGAGCGCATGGCGGAAGACAGCTTCGCCGAAGACGATCTAGAGACCGCCATCGCGCTCTACCGCCAAGTCGCCGACCGCATGCCCGCGCTGGAAGAGAAAACCCGCATCCGAATGACGGTCGCCTATCTCGAGCATCTCGACGGGCGTGCCAGCGCCTCCCTGTCGACCGTGACCGCGGCCCTGGTGGCGAACCCGCGCACCACCTTCCAGCCCGAGCTCTACGACGACAGCTTCCGCGAGGTCTTCTACGAGGGCCAGAAACGGGCGGTCGTGCAGCGGGAGAACCTCGCCGAGGAAGCCATCGGGCGGGGCAACGAGCAGCTCGGAAAGCGCGACTACCCCGCCGCCCGCCAGCACTTCGAGGCCGCCCTCTCCTACCGCCCGGGCCATCCGACCGCGCTCTACAACCTGGCGCTCGTCTACCTCTACGAGAAACGCCCGGAAGAGGCCGAAGCCGGATTTCAGAAGCTGCTCGCCCTGGGCGACGCCGTGGATCCTAAGATCCGCTCGCTGGGGATGACCAACCTGGGCTATCTCTACCAGAGGCGAGGGCAGGATCTCGAGGCGGAAGAAGTGCTTCAGCAGGCCGTGGCGCTCGACCCGGGAAACGCCCGGGCGTGGTCGATACTCGGCGCCTCCAGGCGCCAGATGGGCAAGCTGTCCGCTGCCGCCGACGCGCACCGCCGGGCCTACGAGCTCTCGCCCGGCGACCCGCAGGCGATGAGCCACCTGGCCGTGGCCTACATCGACGCCGAGCGCTGGGACGATGCCGTGGCGCTGCTCGAGAAGGCCACCGCCGCCGACCCCGAGCGTCCGAGTCTGTGGCTGCACCTCGGTCTGGCGCGGCTCGGTCGCGGCAACTCCACCGGCGCGGTCGCCGCCTTCGAGGCCGCGATCCGGCTCGATCCGGCCAACTCCGGCGGCCAGGCAGCCAACGCGACGATGCAGCTGGCCGGTCACTACTACCAGTCGCGGCAATACCAACAGGCTCTGCAGCAGGCCGATCGGGCGCTCGGCTGGGACTCGGGCCTGGTCAACGCCCACATCTACCAGGGCCTGGCGAAGGAGTCCCTGGGCGACCTCACCGGTGCCCGCGAGAGCCTCGAGGAGGCCCTGCGCCTGGATCCGGCGCGCGCCGCCACCCACAACAACCTGGGCAGCGTCTACTACCAGCTCGGGCTCTACGACCAGGCCGAGGAATCCCTGAAGCAGGCCCTGTCGATGCAGCCCGACTTCCCGGACGCGCGAGCGAACCTCGATGCGGTGCAACAGGCCCGAAGCCGCCCGCGTCAGGCAGCTCCCCCGCCCAGCAGCAAGGGCAGATCCAACGGCAAGACCGCGCCGCCCACCAGAGGCCCCCGCCTGCGCATCCGCTTCGCAGACATCGACTACGCGGCCCTGGGTCTGAAAGGCGCGATGGTCGAGCGCGTCGAGCCCGGCGGCCCCGCCAGCCGCGCCGGCCTGCAGAAGAACGACCTGATCCTCAAGGCCGACGGCCGCGACGTCACCGACGCCGACGCGCTCAGGCGCTACGTCGCCTCCAAGAGGACCGGCAGCACCGTGACCCTGAGCCTGCTGCGCGCCAACGTTCCCATGCGCGTCGACGTGCGGCTGAACTGAGCGGCCTTCGAGCCGGCGGATCGACCAGACCAGCAGCGCCAGGACGACTCGACGTGAAGCGGTTCGCGACTTGGATGCCCATCGTCGCCGCGGTGATCCTCGGCGCGCTGCTTCGTGGCTGGCAGCTCGATCAGCAGTTCCTGGTCGACGACGAATGGCATTCCCTGTACCGCGACTTCCGACTCTCGTACTGGATCCCGACCGAGATCTACCTGGTGGCCGAGGCCACGATCGGGTTGTCCGACCGGATGATCCACGGCTTCTTCTTCGGTTTCGGAGCCCTTCTGACCGTGGTGCTGCCGTTGGCGGCGCGCCGAGTCGTCGGGGGACGGGCGGCGGCCGTCTACGCCTGGCTGCTGGCGCTGTCTCCGCTGCTGGTCTACTACAGTCGCTTCGCGCGACCGTATGCCGCCGCGCTGTTGTTCTCGGTGGCGGCGGTGGCGTGCTTCCTCGAATGGTGGCGGACGCGGCGAGGGGTCCTGGCAGCAGCCTACCTGGTGACGGCGACCGGAGCCCTCGCGATGCATCCGCTGATGGCGCCGTTCGTCTTCTCGCCTTTCGTGCCGCGGCTGGCGGCGCTCGTCACCAGCCGCGAGCGGTGGCGCGAGGATCTGAGAAGGCTGGTGTCGATCGGCATCTGGGTTCCGTTGTGCGCCGCGGCGGCGGTGGCGCCCCTGTTCTACGCCCCCGAGCTTGCCGCCAGCACCGCCGGAGAGTCGGCCCGCGATCCCGCGATGCTGATCGAGCTCTTCGAAATCTTCACCGGGACGTCCGGGCTGGCGAGCCTGCTGATGGCGGTCCTCGTCGGTGCCGGGCTACGGTCGATGCTGGGCAGCGCCCCGGCGCTGTGCCGCAATCTCCTGCTCGCCTCGGTCCTGCAAATCGGTACCATCTTCGCGCTGTCACCCGGCGGCGCATCCTCGGCTTTCATCTTCGCCCGGTACACGATCCCGGTGCAGGCGTTCGTGCTGCTGCTCTCGGCGATTGGCATCACGAGGTTGGCGGAGTGGCTCGCGGCGCGCCTCGCGGACGCCCGGGCAGCCGCCTGGATCGGCGTGCTGGTGCCTGGGATCGTCGTGGCGGGCGTCTTCGTCACCGGTCCTCTGTGGGGTTTCTTCCGCTATCCCGACAGCTGGATGAACGCCGAGTTGCACCTGAGGCTCACGAGGATGGAGAGCCAGTATCGCCAATCGGTCCACGACGTCTCGGCTTTCTACCGGCAACTGGGGAATACCGAGCCCGGCAGCCTGACCCTGATCGAGGCTCCCTGGTACCTGGAGACGCACAGGAATCCCTATCCGCTCTATCAGAGCGTCCATCGCCAGCACGTGCTGATCGGAAACCCCGGCGCGGGCTTCGACCTGTTGTGGCAGCCGGCGGAGCGCCACCTGAAGAGCCGCCGTTTCGTGTCGCTGGCCGATCCCGTGGAGCTGCGGACACGAGCCGACTTCCTGGTGATCCACAAAGATCTCGCAGCGGAGATGACGCCGCTGATCCCCAGCCCCGCCTTCGAGCTGCAGCCGCCGTGGGACGGCGAGATCGACAGGTGGATCCGCACCGCGCGGGACGCCTTCGGCGAGCCGTTCTTCGAAGACGGGGGGCTGGCGGTCTTTCGCCTCTCCGAGCCACCGCCCGCCCCGTGAACCATTTCGGCGACATGACGTATACTCGAACGCGATGAATGTCCGGCTCTCCAGCATCTGGCTGTCCAAGACCTGCGCTCTCGTACTGTGCCTGGCAATGATGCCGGGCGCGATCGAGCTGGTGGAGAACGCCGCCCATCTGGTGAACGAAGGTCACCTGGCGCACGCTGCGGGCGACGGCGACCGGCACGAGCCGGCCGGTCCCGAGCACGGCTGCACGCCGATCTTCCACTTCTGCGGCTGCCACGCCAGCCTGACCTTCCTCGGCCCGCAGGGCGCGCCCGCGATCCATCTTCGCGCCGAGCTGTTCACGAGCTCGCTCACGCCGGATCCCCAGCTCGCCGGCTTCCGGCCTTCCGTCGATCGTCCTCCCCGAGTCTGACGCCGAGCCCTTCGTTGCCGGATCGGTGCCCCCGCGCGCACCGATCGCATCGGCGGCACGGATCGAGATCCGCACCGCGCCGGTCACCGAGCGCGTCCTGGCGGCGGAGCTCCGGACCACCGGCCAGGTGGACTTCGGTGCGCGCGCGACTCGACGTGGCGAAACCCGAGGGCAAGCTGCGCCCGGGGATGTTCGTCGAGGTGGAGCTCGCCGATCCCCACGTGCGCGAAGGTGCGCGGGCCACCAGCCTGGTGGTGCCCGAGGGCGCGCTGGTGCGCGACGGCGACGACCTCTTCGTATTCGTCGCCGCGGGCGAGCGGCGCTTCGAGCGCCGCGACGTCCGGGCCGGACGCAAGGCCGGCGGCGACGTCGAAATCCTCCCGGAACAGGGCTCCGAGGGTATCGCACCGGGCGACGCCGTGGTGGTCGAGGGAGCTTTCCTGCTCAAGTCCGCGGCCGCCAGGGAATCGCTCGGCGGCGGCCACGATCACTGAGGAGTCACGATCATGATCAAGAGACTCGTCGACTTTTCGCTCGATCATCGCTTCCTGGTCTTGGTGCTGTGGCTGCTGGTCGTCGTCCTGGGTCTGGGCGCGCTGAGGAGGCTACCCATCGACGCCGTGCCCGACGTCACCAACGTCCAGGTCCAGGTGCTCACCAACAGCCCCGGTTTGGCGCCCGAGGAGGTCGAGAAGTTCATCTCGTTCCCGGTCGAGACCGCCATGAGCGGCCTGCCCAGGATCGAGGAGATCCGCTCGGTCTCCAAGTTCGGCCTGTCTGTGGTCACCGTGGTCTTCGAGGAAGGAACGGACATCTACTGGGCTCGTCAGCTGGTCGGCGAACGCCTGACGGCCGCCCGTGAGCAGATCCCCGAGGGCTACGGCGATCCCGAGATGGGCCCGATCTCGACCGGCCTGGGGGAGATCTACCAATTCGAAGTTCGGGGGGAACCCATGTGTCAGGACGGCACGCTCCCCTCCGCCGACGGTCGCGCCAGAGGCGCGCCAACGCAACACTGCTACACACCGATGGAGATGTTCCGGCCGATGGCGGCCACCGTGGTCTTCGCCCTGGCCGCGTCGTTGGTCTGCGCCCTGACCCTGATGCCGGTTCTCGCAAGCCTCTTCTTGAAACGTGTCTCGGAGAAAGAGCCGTTCCTCTTCCGGCTCGCCAAGCGGCTCTACGTGCCGGCTCTCGGCGCCTCGATGCGGCACAAGCGGGTCACCGTCGGGGTCGCCGTTGGTCTCTTCCTCGCCAGTCTGGGGATCACCCCGTTTCTCGGCGCGGAGTTCATCCCTCGCCTCGACGAGGGTGCCGTCGCGATGCAGATCTGGCGCCTGCCCTCGATCTCGCTGGAGCAGTCGAACGAGATCTCGACCGTGGCGGAGAGAGTCTTGAAAGAGCAGTTTCCGGAGGTCGAGACGGTGATCTCGCGCACCGGGCGGGCGGAGATCGCCACCGACCCCATGGGGGTCGAGATCTCGGACACCTATCTGATGCTGGCGCCGCCTCGTTCGTGGCCGAGGCGCGCGAAGCCGTCGGCCGCGAGGTCACCATGCCTCCGGGCTGGACGGTGGAATGGGGCGGCCAGTTCGAGAACCTCCAGGAATCCGCCGGAGTGGGCTTCATCGCGCTCTTCGGCATCGCGGTGTTGAACGGCGTGGTGCTGGTCTCCTACAACGTCGGCAAACGTCGAGCCGGGCTCGACGCGGACGAGGCCGCCCGCGAGGGCGCCCTGACCCGCCTGCGGCCAGTGCTGATGACCGCCATGGTGGCCTCCTTCGGCTTCATCCCCATGGCGCTCGCCACCAGCGCCGGCGCCGAGGTGCAGCGCCCGCTGGCCACCGTGGTGATCGGCGGGCTGGTGACCTCGACCCTCCTCACCCTGCTCGTGCTGCCAGCCATCTACCGCTGGTTCGCGGGCGGGGATCGGGGCCCGCGGGAGGACTGAGCCGGCGAGGCGGAGGAACAGGCGCGGTCAGCCAGATCCCGACATCGGATAAGGTAGCTCACCATGAGACCAAGGCGCCCCGCGAACATGCCGGAGTACGCCGAGCTTTGCCTCGACGCTCTTTCCGCGCGGGGACTGGGGCACAAGCTGTCGCTGGGCGGCGCCTTCGGCCTGCTCCACTACCTCGACTATCGACGGACGCACCACGTCGACGCGTGGTGGCACTCCGAGGCATCGGGCTCGGATCGGGTGGAAGTGATCGCGGTCGTCCGACAAGCTCTCGAAACAGAAGGAGAGGTGAGGACCAGATCCTGGGGCGAGGTCGTGTCGATCGAGCTGCTCCACGGCAAGAAGAAGGTCTTCAGTTTTCAAATCGCCGCGCGCTCAGCCCAACTGGAGCCCTCTCGATCGTCCCCCTGGGCCGACGTGCTCCTCGACAGCTTCGACGACCTGGTCGCCAACAAGATGGTCGCGCTGGTCGAGCGCGGCGCGCCGCGGGACTTCCGCGACGTCTTCACGGTGTGTCAGACTGGGCTGGCCACTCCCGAGGAATGCTGGCGCCTCTGGCGGCGCCGGCAGCGCCTGGCGGGAGTCTCGACGGACGAACAGCGGGCGAGGCTGGCGATCGAGACACATCTGTCGCGGATCGTCCAGCATCGGCCGTTGGAGAACATCGCCGACGCAGAGGAACGCGAAGCCGCTCAGCGAGCGCGCCGATGGTACCGAACGGAGCTTCTCGATGCCCTCGTGGATTGACGGGTCGATCTACCCCGACACGGAGGTCCCTGACGCGGTCGAGACGCTCGGTGATCGCGTCGACTTCCTGGCCAGGCTGTGCGCGGCGTGGGACTTCGGCGTGCTGCCGGAGCCGGAGACAGTGGACGAGATCCGCGGCGACGGCTGGCGAGAAGCCGTCGACGCCTGCCGGCTCTTGACGTCACCCTCATACCACCTCCTGCGTGACTGGCACCGTCTACCGGTGCAGCCCTACCTCGGCCAGGAGCTGCCCTACATCCGCGACGACCCGAACCTGGCCTTCATCTGACTCCCTCGCTCGATCAAGAGGGGCCCTGGCGATCGAGATGGAGGATCCGCGGTGGCCCCGTCTTGACGGCGACATGCTCGTAGATGCGGGCGAACGCGCCGAGCTCGCGTAGAGCCTCCAGGCTGTCCGTGTGCGTGCGCTCACTCGCCGTCGCGTAGGCACGGATGACGGCGATCAGCGCCAGTACCAGGCCGAGCTCGGCGCAGGCTTCCAGTGCGCACGGGTCGCAGATCGGCTCCTCGCCACGGTAGGCGACCGGACCGTTGCCGGTATCGCGACTGCCACAGGCCGCGCATCGCCCCCCCGGACTGAGGACGAACCGGATGCTGTACGCCGATTTCCGCGCTTCCTTCTCTCCTGCCACCGCTTCCTCCCTTCAGAGTCGACCGCCCGGGCCGCCGCCCGGCCGCGCCCTCTCTCGGTAGTTCTCAACCTCTCTTCGTTTGTTTCCACCCGTACTGTCTGGTAGAAAAAGAGACGTTACGCTCAACGTCTTTGACCAGCTCCGTGAAGGCCATCAGAGTCCCTGCATATGGGTGGACCGAAGGAAACGCCAGCCCGGCTCTACGCCAACGCAACGATGAAGCGCGTCCATGACGCGCTGAAGCCGCTGCTGGTAGCCGCCGGGGTCCGCGGCGTCGAGCGCCAGATCGGCAGGCCGCGCCGCTTCTTCCAGAAGTCCAGGGAACGGGATGCGTTGCGCCTGTCGGACTACCTGGCGACCTGCGCGACGCTCGACCGGGAGCCCGCCGACCTGCTGGCGAAGGCTCTCGAAGGACGGGTCGAGGCCGAGATCCGCCGGCCACGCATCGTGACGAGCGCCCGCGAGCGGCTCGGGAGCCCCGGCCCCGGGCTTGGCGCCGAGCGCCTCGCCGAGCTGGACGCGGCTCTCCAGGAAGAGCCGAAGAAGACGCGCGCGGCGCTCGCGCGCGAGCTCGAGCGGGCGAGCCGCGAGGAAGTGCCGCGGCTGCTGGGATTCTACGGCTCGTGCCTACGGGTCGAGGCGGACCTCGGCCGCGCCGAGCTGGTGCTCCGGGCGGCCCTGGACATGGCGCGGGGGCCGGGCCTGGCGCCGGCCGAGCCCGATCTCCTGATCCGGCTGGCGTACGTGGCGCTGGAGCAGCAGCGCCTGGACCTGGCCCTGAGGCACGCGATGGAGGCGACGCTGGCCTACGGCCGCCTGGAGGACCGCGAGGGCGAGGGCCGAGGCTACCTGACTATCGGCATGTTCAGGTATTACTCCCGCGACTATCGACGGGCCTTGCGGAATCTAGAAGCTTCGATCGATCGAGTCCAAGCACCGAAACAACTCTTCTCGGCCCACCAAGGAGCTGGTCTCTGCTGGCTGGCGCTGGGCCGAACAGAGGAGGCTCGTTCGGCAGCGGCGAAAGCCCGTGAGCTGGTCTCAGCGGTGCCTTCGTGGCTTGCCGGCAAACTCGACTGGCTCGAGAGTCGCCTAGCCGAGGGCAGCGCGGCGCTCGACCGCTTGGCCGAGGCACGCTCTGGCCTGGGTCCGGATCGGCCGGCGGATTGTGCTCTTGTAACGATCCAGCTCATTGACGAAGCCCTGGCGGTAGGGAGATACGACCTGGCTGAGCGCGAGGCCACGGGTCTGTGCGCGTTGATCGACCGCACCTCGAGCCCGCGCATCGAGGCCGCGATCCTGCATCTCATCCGCCATCGTTCCCGACTGGGCCCAGACCTGGTGGCCAGAGTCCGCGGAGCCATGGAACGCGCGCGCGACCGGCGCCTCGCGCAGATGGCCAGCTCGGAATGAGCGCCAAAGGCGGAAGCCCCGCCCGGGGGCGGGGCTTCCCGGGGGCGGGCTAGCCGTTCGGATCTGCGAACGGTCCGGAGCCGGCCACCACGTGGGTGCGTACTCGCATCGCGCAACCTCCATGAAACCGCGGCGCTCCATCGCGCCAAGGCGGCCCCTGGATGGTGACGGATGTGGCCGGTCTTGGCAGTGAACGCGCAAGGACGGCAGCCCCGCCCGAAGGCGGGGCTGCCTGGGGGACGCTAGCCGTTCGGATCTGCGGCCGGACCGGAGCCGGCCGCCACGTGGGTACATACTCGCATCGCGCAACCTCCATGAGACCGCGGCGCTCCATTGCGCCAAGGCGGCCCCTGGATGGTGACGGATGCCGCCCGGTCTCCGGAGACAGCGAGCAAAGGCCGCGCGGAGGGATGTCGGAGTACGCCGACGTCACGCCCACGCCAGCCGATGACGTGACAACACACTGCGGTATCACGCCAACAGGCGCCGTGGGCGTGAATGTCGGCAGACAATCACGGCAACAGGCGCCGTGGGCGTGAATGTCGGCCGACAATCGTCCGCGCGGCGCCCGTCTCGGGACAGTCGCCGCGCTCCGTCACGGCGACGCCAGCGGAAGAACGTGACGATCCCTTGTCCGACGGCACCGGCGCTGATAGCTTGACCGCCGTGCGACCTCCCGCCCACAAGAAACGCCGCCGCATGCCCAGAACCTCCGAGCCCAGGCCGGCGCCCGGCGACCTGGCCTGGGTCCAGGCGTTCGTCAACACCACGACCCCGGAACGGGGCGACGAGCTGACCAGCCCGCGGCGGCTGGCCGACTGGCTGTCGCGGCACCGGCTGCTCGACACCGGGGCCGAGCTCGACGAGGAAGACCTGGGGCGGGCACTGGACGCGCGCTCGGGCATCCGTGCCCTGGTGCTCGCCACCACCGTCGGCGGCGAGGCCGACGCCGAGGAGCTCGCGCGCCTCCAGCGGGCGGCGGTCGGGGCCTCGGCCGGGATTCGCATGGATTCGGGCGGCCCCGAGGGCTTCGCCTCTGCCGCGCAGGGCCTGGGCGACGCCCTGGGAACGCTGCTCGCGGCGATCGTCGCGGCCCGGCTCGCGGGTCAGTGGGCGCTGCTGAAGCTCTGCGCCCGCGACGGCTGTCGCCGGGCCTTCTACGACGCTTCGCAGAGCCGCACCGGCAAGTGGTGCACCGCGCGCTGCGGCGACCGGGTGCGGGCGGCGGCCTACCGCGGTACCGAGTGGTACAAGCTGGTGTTCAAGTAAGTCGTAGCCTTCACCTCGGCTCGAGGCTCAGCCCGTCGACGACTTCCGGATTCCCGGGCTGCCGTCGACGACCGTGCGCGCCGCGGTGCGCGCCGCGGTGCCACCCACCCCGGTCGCCCCGCCCAGGCCACCGCCAAGTCGATGCCGCGGATGGCGTCCGCGTAGGGGCCGCAGGGCGTCCCACGTTCTTGCCGGCCTGCAACCTCCGGTGTAGGGGCGCATGGCATGCGCCCATGCTGCTTGCCCCGGTTATCGATTCACGATAACATCGATCCGTGCTCAAGAGCATCGCGGACCGGTTGACCCAGGACGTCTATGACGGCACCAACAGTCGTTACTCGCGGAAGCTGCCTCGGCAACTGCATGCCAGGGCCAGACGCCTTCTCGACCAGATCAACGCCGCGCCGAGCCTCGACTTCCTCCGCACTCCACCGAGCAACCGCCTCGAGAAGCTGCGCGGCGATCTGGTGCCTTACAGGAGCTTGCGCATCAATGACCAGTGGCGAATCATCTTCCTGTGGGAGGGTGGTGATGCCTCCGACGTCAGGATCATCGACTACCACGACTAGGTGAGAAGAATGCTGCCCAAGAACAGGCCCCCGACCCACCCCGGAGAAATGCTGCTCAAGGAGTTCCTGGAACCGCTGATGGTAAGCCAGAGAGCATTTGCAGAGCATGTGGGATGGACGTATGCCCGCCTGAACGAGATCGTCAAGGCTCGCCGCGGGGTGAGTGCGGACTCGGCCCTGGCCCTGGGAGAGGCCCTCGGCACCGGACCCGAATTCTGGCTCAACCTGCAGCGGGACTGGGATCTCTGGCATTCCCTTCGCAAGCATCGCAAAGTCCAACCGCTGAAGCGGCCTGCCGCGACAGATCCGGCCCCAGCCTAACTTAACTAGATCGCATCCAGTAACGCGTAACTAACTGAAAAAGAGAGGGTTAACGCGCATTCCGGACTCCATTTTCTGGCCTTATCCTGATAGGCTTAGTGCGCCTAAACAACTGAGCCCAAGGATCTTAGGCCAAACAAGGAGTGCCCGGAATGCGCAAAGCTCGTGATTTTCAGACCAGTCTGAGCTACCTGTGGCTCGAACTGGATCATGCCAAAGAGCTTCAGGCCCTCGCGGGACTGATCGACCGACATCCTAAGATCGCTGAACTCGTCCTGCAAGACCTGACCCGCGACGGGTGCAAAGCCACGGGAGCCCATGGCGCGTCGGCCGATCTCGTCTTCCGAGCGCTCCTGCTCAAGCAGATGCACTCGTGGAGCTATGAGGAGCTCCATTTCCACCTTAACGACTCCCAGACTTATCGCACCTTCTGCCAGATCCCCCTCACTCAGAAGGCGCCAGCCCGCTCCACGATCGCTGCGGCGATCAAGAGGATTCGACCCGAGACCCTCGAAGCGATCAACCGCATCCTGGTCTCCGATGCCGCGGAGCGCAAGATCGAAACGGGCAAGGTCACTCGTGTCGATTGCACCGTGGTCGAGACGCTGATGCACAAACCCTCCGACTCCCAACTCCTCTGGGACTGCATCCGGGTGCTGACCCGGCTCATGAAGAAAGCTCGCGGCCTTCTACCGGCAGGCTCCTTCACGTTCCCCAACCGGAAGAAGCGTGCCAAGAGACGCTGCCGCGAAATCGCCACGGCCCGCCGCAACAAGGCGCGTCTGGCGCCCTACCGGGATCTGGTGAAGGTGGCCGTGGAGGTCCAAGGCAAAGCCCTGGAGGCTGCCGAGCGGCTCCGGAGCGCGGGCCTCCGGAGCCCAGCGGCACAGCGCATCCTCGAGCACATCGAGCGTCACGTGGCCCTGACCCAACGCGTTCTGGCTCAGACCCGTCGCCGGGTCTTCGCAGGCGAGAGCGTGCCGGCCCAGGAGAAAGTCGTCTCGATCTTCGAAGACCACTCCGACATCATCCGCAAAGATTTCAAAGAGACCTACTACGGCCACAAGATCTGCCTGAATGTCGGCAAGACGTCGATGGTCCTGGACTGCCAGATCCTCGAAGGCAACCCCGCTGA
>JAAELT010000313.1 GCA_024226315.1 bacterium
AGGCCGCTTGATGGACTCGATCGTGGGCGAAGCGGCAGGAGATCGCCGAGACATCGTCCTGGTGCAAAGCCTTGAAGGCGTCGTCCTGCGGCAAGATCAGCCCATCCTGCAGGGCCGGCCACAGCCCCGTCACGACTTCGTTCACCGACCGGTCCGCGACGGCGGCCAGGGTTTCGACGTCGAAGGTACTGCCGATGCAGGCGGCCAGGGTCAGCATGTCCTGACTCGGCCTGGCCAGGCGCTGGATCTTCTCCGCCATCAGCTCGACCACGTTGTCGGTGATCCCGTCGGTCCGGATCTGCCCGAGATCCCAGGTCCATCCATCTTCCGCGGGGTCGTAGCTCAGCAAGCGAGAGGAATGAAGCTCCCGGAGGAGTTGGCCGACGAAGAACGGATTGCCCAGAGTCCGATCGTAGACGAAGTGGGCCAGCTCGGCCGTGTCCCCGGCTTCCTGGCGCAGTGCGTCGGCGACGTAGCGTTCGACGTCGCACCGCTCGAGGGGCTCGAGGTGGATCGAGTCCAGCCTCGCTCCACTCTCTTCGATTCGCTTGAGAGTGAGGCTGAGGGGGTGGGCGGCGTCGACCTCGTTGTCCCGGTAAGCGCCGATCAAGAACACGTGGCTGCTGGCCGGGTCCGTGCACAGCAGGTGGAGAAGCTTGAGAGTCGCCGAATCGGCCCACTGCAGGTCATCGAGAAAGATCGCGAGTGGATGCTCACGGCCGGCGAAGATCCGCACGAAGTCCTGGAGGACGGCATTCAGGCGATGGTCAGCCTGGGCGGGCTCGAGTACCGGCACCGGCGGCTGGTCGCCGATGATCAGGGCAACGTCGGGAAGCACTTCGATGATGACTTGTGCGGTGTCTCCCAGGGCGTCGAGAATTCGCTGGCGCCATGCCTCGAGTGCTTCGTCGCTCTCCGTGAGCAACAGCCGGATCAGCTCGCGGAAAGCCTGGATCAGGGATGCGTAGGGAATGTCCCGCTTGTATTGATCGAACTTGCCGGAGATGAAGTAGCCTCGGTGACGGACGACCGGCTTGTGGATCTCGGCGATCAGCGAGGTCTTGCCGACCCCCGGGTGACCGGTGACGAGCATCATCGCCGTCGCCCCCTGGCTCACGGCTTCGAAGGCATCGCGTAGGAGAGTGACCTGGGTCCCTCGGCCGTAGAGAGTCTGCGGCAGATGAATCTGTTCCGAGCGGTCCCAGCGACCCGGGAGGAAGCCCTCGTTCTCGCCGGGGGCCATCTCCTCGCACGCGATCAGATCGCGCAACAGGCCGTCGGCGCTCTGGTACCGATCCTCGGCGGCCTTCGCGATGAGTTTCATCACCACCTCCCCGAGGGCGGCGGGACAGTCCGGCCAGGCCTCCCGCAGGGGGGGCGGGGTCAAGGCGATGTGGCAGTGGACCCACTCCAGATCGTCGCTGGCGTCAAAGGGCAGGTGACCGGCGAGGAGCTGGTAGAAGGTGACGCCCAGGGAATAGAGATCGGAGCGGCCGTCGATCGCTCGATTCGTTCGGCCGGTTTGCTCCGGAGAGATGTATGGTAGCGCGCCCTCGAGGACGCTCGGACTGGTGTACTTCTGGATCTCGGTCCGCAGGCGTGAAGAGATGCTGAAGTCGACCAGGTGGGTGGTGAGGCTGTCGGGGTCGACAACGATGTGGCGCGGATTGATGTTCTTGTGGATCACCTGCGCCGCGTGCAGCTCAGCCAGTCTCTCGGTCAACGATCGAGCGACGCGAAAGAACTGGCCCAGATCGGGGCGTCCCGCCTCCAGCCATTCGCTGAGCGAGAGACCGCCCAGGTCGTCCATCACCAGGTGGGGGCGCCCGTCGTGGTACAGCAGGTCATGCACGCGGGCGACGCCCGGCACATCCAACCGGCTCAGGATCCGATATTCGTGACGCAGGAGGCCCAGAGCCTGGGTGCTCCCGCGACGATCGAGCAAGGACTTGATGATGACCGGGTCACCGCTTGCCACCTCGCGGGCCCGGCACACCGCACGCGAAGATCCCTGGCGCAGCTCCGCCACCAGCTCATAGCCGGGAGGCAGGATCATTTGGACGCTCCCCGAGTCCTCAGCGGGCCGGACGAATCCGTGTCGAGCCGCCGCAGGCTCCGTTTGGAAGCGGTTGCCGGTGGTGTCGATCTCGAACGGAGCATGTGATCCCTGTCTTTCCGGTAATGGCCGCTTCACCGTCCTTCCGGCCGTGTGTGACCGTAATGATGTCTCAGGCCGCTGAAGCAGAGGTTGAAGTGAGATTAAGCTCCCGTTAAGCCTGGGCGCACGCGGCGAACCGCCATCGCCTTCCACGCCGAGCTGATCGCCGACCTGGCCGACCTGCAGCGCTTCGCGGGGGAACCGCCGGCGATCGTCGAGGAGGATGAGGAGGAGTGATCCTGGCGCCCTCCCCACGGGGCGCGACCCTGGGACAAAAACTATCGGCGCCCTCCCCACGGGGCGCGACCCTGGGACAAAAATTATCGGCGCCCTCCCCACGG
>JAAELT010000314.1 GCA_024226315.1 bacterium
CCCTGGGTGATCAGGTCGGTGGTGAACACCTGGGCCTTGTCGAAGGCCTCGACCTGCTTGGGATCGGCGACGCTGCCGCCGACCACGGTGAAGGTACCGGACTGGACGACCGGCTGACGCAGGGCGACCTCGGCGCGCTCGGCCTCGGAGGGCTCGGCGGGGATCTGCACCAGCTCGTAGGTGTAACGGCCGTCGATGACCACCGACTCGGAGAGCTGGAAGGAGGGGGAGGAGCCGGTGAAGGTCTCGCGATGGCTGAAACCGTTCGGGCCGTCGACGCGCAACTCGTAGCTGCCGCTGGCCAGGGGCAGGAAGTAGACGCCGGAGGCGTCGGTGGAGATCTCGGCCACCGGGGCAGCGGCGGCGGCCGAGCCCACGAGGCAGAAGGCGATGAGAGTTGCGGTGAGAGTGCGGTGAAGTTTCATGACGTTCTCCTGGGGAAGCAAGCCGCTCGGCGGCGTGTGTTTGTGCGAGCCGCCGGGGCGGTCGGTTTTTCGTGTTCACCCCTTCTATGCGCACGTTCCCCACGATGTGCATCATGGCTACAAAGAAAGTTTCGCGCCGCCGGCGGCACGAGCTCGGCCGGCCGCGGCCTCGAGCTACGATCGTCCGTCGACGTCCAGAGCCTGCCGGACCTTCTCGAGCAGCCGATCAGGATCCTTCGGGTTCCGGTTGCCGGCCGCCGCCCCGCGGCAGAACAAAGCAGAAAGTCGAGCCATGCTCCTCTCCTTCCGACTCCGCCCAGATCCGGCCGCCATGGACCTCGATGATGCGTTTGACCAGCGCCAGGCCGACGCCGGTGCCCTCGGTGTCGGCCTCGAGGCGCTCAAACAAACCGAAGATTTTCTCCAGGTAGCGGGAATCGATCCCGATGCCGTTGTCGCGAACGGTGCAGCACTGCTCCAGGCCGTCGCCGCGGATCCCCACTTCGATGCGCGGATACGGCTGGTCGCCCATGTACTTGACACCGTTCTCGATCAGGTTCTGCATCACCTCCAGGAGCCGGATGCGGTCACCGGAAACGACCGGCAGGCTGTCGGCGATCTCGATCGTGGCTCCGCTCTGGGCAATCGGCCCGGCGAGCAGCTCGGTGGCCTCACGAGCAAGCTCGGCCAGAGACACCTCTTCGGGCGGGTTGACGATCCGCCCGATACGCGACAGCTCGAGCAGCTCGCCGAGCAATCGCTCCATTCGGTCCGCGGCGGTGCCGATGCGGTCGATGTCGTGCTCCAAGCGCATCTTCGCGACCTGGTCCGTGGTCACGGCGGCGGCGTCGCGCTGCAACAGGCCCAGGAAACCCTTGATCGTCACCAGCGGACTCCTGAGGTCGTGAGACACCGTGTAGGTGAAGCGCTCGAGCTCGGCGTTCTTGGCCTCGAGCTCGGCTATCAGCCGCTCCCGCTCTTCGAGCTCGAGGGCCCGGTCGGCGAGCAGCATGTCCTTGAGCTCGGCTATCTCGCGCAGCTCGTGGTTGATGGTGCGCTCGCGGGCAGCGATCGAGCGTTCCCGGACGATCTCCTGTCGATGCGATCGCAGATAGCCGCCGGCAACGGTCATCGCGGCCAGGAGGTACAACGAATAGGCCCACCAGGTCTTCCACGGTGGCGGCAGGACGACGACCGCAATCGACGCGCCTTCCTCGTTCCACACACCGTCACCATTCGACGCCTTGACCCGAAATCGATACCTGCCCGGTGCCAGGTTGGAGTAGTGCGCGGACCGCCGCGTGGCGGCGGTCTCCACCCAGTCGCGATCGAAGGCCTCCAGGCGGTAGGCGTAGCGATTCTCGCGCGGGCTGGCGAAGTGCAGGGCGGCGAAGTCGAAGGAGAAGACGTTGTGTCGGTGGGAGAGCACCAGCTCCTCGGTCTCGCCGACCGACCGCGAGAGGGGGGATTGCGGATCACGGCGGGCCAGGGCCGCTGGCTCGTTGAATAGCCGCAGATCGGTGATCACTACCGGCGGCGGGTGAGGATCGAGAGCGACATGGCCCGGAACGAAGGCGGTGAATCCCCGGGTGCCGCCAAAGAACATCTCGCCCGAAGCACTCCTGAAGCAGGATCCGCCGAAGAACACGTTGCCATCGAGGTCGTGCTCCAGATCGAAGCTCCAAAGGGTCTCCGCCCGCGGGTCGAAGCGGCTCAGGCCCCGGTTGGTGCCGAGCCAGAGGTTGCCCTCCTCGTCCTCGAGAATACCCAGCACCGTGTCGTTGACCAGACCCTCCTGCTGACGAAAGCGCGTGAAACGGGCCCGCGCCGGAGAGCTTGCCGGCTCGACCCGATCGAGCCGGTGGAGGCCGGCGCCGTGGGTCCCTACCCAGAGCACACCGGAGCGGTCTTCATAAAGGGCGGCGATCTTGTCGCTGCCGAGGCTCGCCGGATCGGTAGAATCGTGACGGAAGCGTACGAAGCGCCCGTCCTCGCCGAGCCGGTACAGACCGGCTGCCAGAGTTCCGAACCACATGGCGCCCGAGCGGTCCTCGGTAATCGCTCGAAAGATCTCCGGCCCCGGCACTGAGGCATCGCCCGAGCCTACATAGCGAACGAACCGGGCGGCATCCGGATTGCTCAGGTCAGCGGCAGCCTCGAGGTGGCCGAGCCCCTGGCTGGTGCCGACCCATAATCGGCCGGCTGAGTCCTCGCGCAGGCACAGGACCACGTCGTGCGGCAGACTGCGAGGGTCGGCCGGGTCGTGCCGGTAATGAACCAGCCGGCGACGCGCGGCGTCCAGGCGGCTGAGTCCGCCCCAGGTGCCGATCCACAGCGCGCCCGAGCGATCTTCCGACAGGGCGGTCACGGTATCGTGACGCAGGCCGCCTTCACCTGCCCGGTAATGGGTTACGTTTCCCCATCGCATGCTTCCGGACTTCGGCGCCGTCGGCCCCGGTTCGTCCACAGGCGGCGCGACGCGCTCCAACCGTTCGAGACCGCCGTCGTGGGTGCCGAGCCACAGCGTGCCCGAGCGGTCCTCGAGGATCGCCCGCACGCGATCACTCGAAAGGGCCGGCCCACGCCCCGGCCGCGCCCGGGTTGTGACAAACCGCTCGGCAAGGCGGTCGTAGCGGCTGGCGCCGTCGCGGGTACCGAGCCACTGGATGCCGGTCGCGTCCTCGATGATCGAGTAGATCGAATCGCTCGACAGGCTCGCCGGATCCGCCGGGTCATGACGGTCGCGCAGGAAGCGGCCGGCATCCCGGTCTCCCTGAGCGAGCCGTGAGAGGCCGCCGGGGTGGGTGCCGATCCACAGCTCGCCGCCACGGCCTTCGTGGAGGGCGAGCACCGATCCCGGACCCAGGCTCGCCGCATCCTCCGAATCGTGACGGTAGTGCGTGAACGTCCCGCTGCGCCGATCGAGCCGATCGAGGCCGACGCCGGTACCAACCCATAGCGCACCCTCCGAGTCCTCGACGATGGCTCCCACGGAGTCGCTCGACAAGCTCGCCGGATCCGCCGGATCGTGGCGAAAGCGCGTGAAACCGTCGGTGCTCCGGTCGTAGCGGTTCAGCCCGCGGTCGGTGCCGATCCACAGAGTGCCGTCACGGTCCTCGTAGAGGACCCATACATTGCGGCCTGAGAGGCCGGTGACGTTGCGACCTGAGAGGCCGGTGCCCTCGGCCTGCTCACCTTCCCCGGAATCGTCCTGGTAGCGGGTGAACGTGCCGGAGGCGCGGTCGAGACGGCTGAGCCCGTCGCCGGTACCGAGCCACAGCTCGCCGGTGTGGTCCTCGAGCACCTGCTCGACCACGTCGTGGTTCAGGCTCCGGGGATTCTCGGGATCATGCCGGAAGTGCTCGAAGCGTTCCTCGGCACGTACGAACCGGTCGAGCCCGCCGCCGCGAGTGCCGATCCACAGGTTCTCCCGGCTGTCCTCGTGGATCGCCACGACCTCGCTCTCCGACAGCGAGTCGGGATTCTCGGGATCGTGCCGGTAGACCTCGAAGCCGTAACCGTCGTAGCGGTTCAGCCCCTCCTGGGTGCCGAGCCACAGGAAACCCCGCGAGTCCTGGTGGATGATCCACACCGAGCTGTGGGACAACCCGTGCTCGACCGACAGGCGGTCGAAGCGCAGGCTGCCCTCCCCGGCCGCCGGCAAGACGGGGAGAGCCGCCAGCAGCAGAGCCGGAACGGAGAGACGCCGCAACGCGTTCGGGAGTGACAGGACCGCCATCGCCCGCGAATCGTATTGCATCCGGAGCGGCTTGCCGGATGCAGTCTCACAGCCTCATTGGGAAGACGGGCACCGCACACCTGCAGCGGATCGCCGTCGGGGTCGCTGTCGTTGGCCAGCAGGCTGGCGAAGGAAATGTCGAGCGGCATCTCCCAGATCGTGCCGAACCAATCGTCGACGGCCACCGGCGGCTGGTTGGCGATCAGCTCGTCGAGTGCCGATCGCAGATCGGGCAGAGGTCCGATGTTCTTGGCGTGTGGGACCTGCGGCGTACCGGTGTCGACCAGCAATTGGCGGATCGCCGCCGGGCTCTGGAAGCCCTGGCCGTCGGCCAGGGCGGCACCCTGCACGCTGCGGCCAACGCACGACCGCCGCGAGCGCGGCCGGTTCAATAGACTAGGCGGTGCTCTGAGGTAGGCGGAGCTCTGATCATGGAACCATCCGAGAATCGGCCGGCGACTGCTCTCGCGATCTTGCGCGCTACCCTCGTAGGAGACCGGACGGCTTGGCTGTCGCTAGCATCGGCGATCGTCGCTGTCCTTGTTCTCTCCTATCTCCCGGCGGCACAGCGCGCGTCCTTCGGTGCGGTCTCAGTGACGGCCGTGTTCTCGGCCCTGGCGCTTCTCGCGGCGCGGGCTTGCCGACCCGGCGCCGGGGAGCGCGGGTTTTGGCGGGATCTCATGACCGCCTATTGCCTGTGGTTGGTGATCGCCCTGCTCTTGCTGTGGTCCGTGTTCAGCGGAACGTCGGCCCGACTCGCGATCGAGATCGGCACCGCGGTGTTCTACGTGCTGTTCGTGCGCGCGGTGGAGAGCCAGCCAGACCGTCAAGGCGGGCTCGCCTCCGAGCTCACTCAGCGACTGAACCTGGCCGCCATCGTGGTCTTCGTCTTCGGCCTTCTGACCTACTTCTGGCTGATTCCCGGTGTGCTGTTTCGCGGTGAGCAGCAGAGCTTGTTGCTGCCGTCGGTCTACCTCTACGCCACCCTGGACGCCCTGCTGACGATCCGGCTCTTCTTCCTCGCTCGAGCGGCCCGTTCGCCGCTGTGGCGGCTGCTCTACTCGCTGCTGATGACGACCACCGCCACCATGCTGGCGGGCGACCTCGTCGGTAGCGCCTCCTCGTTCGCCGTGGCCAACTACTTCTATGCCGCTTCGATGATTTTCATCGTCCTCGCGGCGCGCTCGCGACTCCATGAGCCTGACGCCGCCGCGGCCGAGCCGACGGAACCCTTCGAGCATCGTTCGGACCGCAGCTGGCAGACCGTGATCTACACCCTCACCCTGCCGCTGCTCGACCTCGCCATCTACAGATTCGGCCTGCTGGACCCGGACTTCAGGTCCACTCGCGAGACCTTCGTCCTGATCTGGACGCCGCTGCTCGGTGTGATCGCGCTGCTTCAGAACCGTCAGCTGGCCAGGGAGCGCAAGCGGTTCCTGGTCGAGCTGCAGGCGAAGAACGAAGAGATGGAACGCTTTACCTACGCCGTATCCCATGACCTGAAAGCGCCGCTGGTCACCGTCCAGGGCTTCCTGGGCATGCTGGAGAAGGACGTCGCCGCGGGAAAGCCAAATCGCGTCCAGGCTGACATCGAGAGGATCAGCAACGCGGCACGGAACATGGGTCGGTTGGTCGACGAGCTGCTGGAGCTCTCCAGGATCGGCCGGGTGGTCAATCGGAGCGAGGAGGTCTCGTTGTGCTCGGTGGCTGCCGAAGCCGAGGAGCGGCTCACCGCCGAGATCTCGGATCGCGGGGTGGAGCTGGTGATCTCCTCCGATCTGCCGGTGGTGGTCGGTGACCGGGTACGGCTGGTGCAGGTTTTCCAGAACCTGATCGAGAACGCCGTCAAGTACATGGGATCCCAGAGTGACCCTCGCATCGAGGTCTCACGGCGCCGCCGGGGCGGCGAAAACGTCTACTTTGTCCGCGACAACGGGCTCGGCATCGACCCCCGGTATCAAGCAACCGTCTTCGATCTATTCAGTCGTCTGGAGACAGACGTCGCCGGCACCGGCGTGGGTCTGGCGCTGGTCAAGCGCATCGTCGAGAGCCACGGCGGCCGGATCTGGGTCGAGTCGGATGGACAGGAGAAGGGTTCGACCTTTTGCTTCACCCTCGGTGGCTCCGGCACCCACGCTTCAGGCTAGCCCGTCAGGTCACGAAGTCGGCTCTTCACTCGGCGGCCTCTCGATCCCGCACCGCCTCTACCCGCTCCATGAGCCGGGCGGCCTCGTCGTCTCGGCCGGTGGCGCGCAGCAGGGTGGCGTAGGCGCCGGGGATCGCCGCCGTGCCCTCGTTGCCCGGATGCTCTTCCCAGAACTCCATGGCTCGTAGGTAGAGGGCCTCGGCTTCCTGCAGCCGGCCCTGCTCCCGCCGCAAATCCGCGAGACCACGCAGGCTCTCGCCTACGAAAGGGTGGCCGTCGTCCAGCACCTTGCGGCGGATCGAGAGCGATCGTTGCAGCAGCGGCTCCGCTTCCGCCAGCCTGCCCTGCAGTGCGACCACGTGCCCCAGCTCGTAGAGACAGTTGGCGGTCAGGAAATGATCTTCCGCCAACGCCAGCTCGTAGGTGCCCAACGCCCGCCGGTACAGCGGCTCCGCCTCGCCGTAGCGCTCCTGCGAGCGTAGCGTGTTGGCCAGGATCACCAGCATGTCGGCGATCTGCGGATGGTTCTCCGAGAGGATCTCCTCGAAGATCCCGAGCGAGCGCCTGATCAGCCGCTCGGCTTCGGGGTAGTCCGCCCGAGCGGAGTGAAGAAACCCCAGGTTGGCGAGGTTGGCGGCGGTCCGCCAGTGGAACTCGCCGTAGAACGCCTCGTCGATGGCCAGAGCCGACTCGAGCAGGCGCTCGGCTTCCGCGTTGTCGCCTTGCCGCGCCTGGGCACCGGCCAGTGCCCGAAGGGTCAGGGAGACCTCCGGATGTTTCGGCCCCAGGGCCTGTTCGAAAATCTCGAGAGACTCTCGGCCCACCTGCTCGGACTCGGCGTAGCGCCCCTGCACCCGGAACAGGTTCGACTGCTCCCGCAGGACTTTCGCCACCTCGGGATCGCCCGGCCCCAGCTGCTCGCGCCGGATCTCCAGCGACTCCGCGAAGAGCTCTTCCGCCTCCGGGTAGTGGCCCTGGAGCAGGTGCAGGCCGGCGCTGTTGAACAGGCTCTCGGCTACGTCGAGGTGACCTTCGCCCAGCAGCTGCCGGCGGATTCCGAGCGCGGTTTCGAGATGCCGGGCGGCCTCGTCGTAGAACCCGAGGTGGCCGTAGACGGTGCCGATGGCGTCGAGCAGGCTGGCTCGCACCAACGGCTGCCCCTGGAGCTCGCGCTCGATCTTGGCGGCACCGCGATCGAGCAACTGCTGGGCGATGATCGTTTCGGTGCCGGCACCCCAGGGATCGGTCTCCTCGATCAGGTCGATCAGGAAGTGCGACACCGTCTCGGCGCGCTCCTGCGCCTCACTGGCGCGCACGCGCTCCAGCTCCGCCCGATCGCGCTGACGTGCGATCTGGGTCGCCTGCCGGGCCATGGCCAGGGCGAAGGCGACGATCAGCACGAACACGGTCGCGGCGACGCCGATCCACAGCTTGTGCCGGCGCACGAAAGAGCCCATCAGGTAGCCGAAAGTGTCCTGCCGTGCGACCACCGGCAGATTCTCGAGGTGGCGGCGTAGGTCCTGCGACAGTTGCTCCGCGGAAAAGTAGCGCCGGTGTGGCTCCTTGCGCAGTGCCATGAGCACGATGTTGTCGAGGTCGCCGGCCAGCCGGCGGCGCAGATTCCAGGGCCGCAGGCCCCGCCGCTCGGCCACCTCCGTCAGCTCGGCCTCCAACTCCCGAGCTTCGTCGGGCGCCACCACCTCGCTCGGCCTCGGCGGTTCCTCCTCGCTCAAGATGCGCTCGATCTCGCGCCGCGGCTTGCCCTCGAGATCATGCGGGAGCCTGCCGGCGAGCAGCTTGTAGAGCAGCACGCCAAGGGAGTAGACGTCCGAGGCAGTCGAGATCTTCTCACCGCAAACCTGCTCGGGGCTGGCGTAGAGTGGCGTCATGGGGCGCAGGCCGGTAGCCGTGGCCTCGACGGTGATCGGGAATGCCTCCGGATCGAGCAGCTTGGCGATACCGAAATCGAGCAGGTGGGGCGCGCCTTCCTCGGTCACCAGAATGTTGCTCGGCTTGATGTCGCGGTGCACCACCAGGTGCTGGTGAGCGTAGTGCACCGCAGAACAGACTCGACGAAAGAGCTCCAGGCGCCGACGCACGGAAAGCCGATGACGGTCACAGTACTCGTCGACGGGTATGCCGTCGATGTACTCCATCACCAGATACGGCCGGCCGTCGCCGGTGGCGCCGCCGTCGAGCAGGCGGGCGATGTGGGGGTGATCGAGCCCGGCCAGGATCTGCCGCTCGCTCTGGAATCGCTTCACCAGACCTTCCGACATCAACCCGGGATCGACCAGCTTGATCGCCACCCGCCGGTCGAACGCCTGGTCGGCCCGCGTGGCCAGATAGACGATCGCCATGCCGCCGCGGCCGATCTCGCGCTCGATCCGGTAGTGGCCGATGGCCCCGCCGCGACCGAGGTCGGAGCGAGGGCCGGAAGCGTCTACGGCCCCGCTCCCGGGCGAGCTGGCGAGCTCGACGAGGGGCGGGGTCTCCAGGAACTCGTCGGACGCCTTGTCGGCGTCCAGCAGCGCCTCGACCTCGACTCTCAGCTCCCGATCCTCGCCGCAGGCCGCGTCGAGAAAGCCGGGCCGCTCCTCCACGCCGCGCTCGAGCGCCTCAGCGAACACCCGGTCGACGCGTTGCCAGCGCTCCGCTTCCATCGCGTTTCGAAACGTGGAAGCTAACCCAGGAAGCGCCCGTGCTTCTTGCGCTGGGCCTTCATGATCTTGAGCTCACGATCGCCCGGAATCACGATCTCGGGGTCGGGCTCGAAATCGATCGACCGGCTGCGCCCACGATAGTGGTTCAGCTTGAGAATCAGCTTGATCGTCTCGCGGCGAGCGAGATGTTTGTCGTCGGAGCGCACGATCCACCAGGGCGACTTGGCCGTGTGGGTCTTCCGCAGCAGCCGGTACTTCTTCTCGGTGAATTCGTCCCACAGGGCCTGAGCCTGGAGATCCACCTCGCTGAGCTTCCACTGTCTCAGTGGATCGTTGCGGCGGCGCTCGAAGCGGCGTTGCTGCTCGTCTTTGGAGACCGAGAAATAGAGCTTGATCAGGTTGGTGGTGCCGTCCGCCAGGATCCGCTCCTCGTAGCCGACGACCCGGCGCATGAAGTCGCGATACTGACGCTGCGTACAGAAGCCCATCACCGGCTCCACCATGGAGCGGTTGTACCAGCTGCGGTCGAACAGCACGATCTCGCCGGCGTGTGGGAACTGCTCGATGTACCGCTTCATGTGGAGCTCGGTCTTCTGCTCGTCGGTGGGCTTGCCCAGCGCCACGACGCGGTAGTGCTTCTCGTTCAGGTACCGAACCACCCGGCGGATGGTGCCGCCCTTGCCCGAAGCATCTCTGCCGTCGAAGAGGATGATGATCTTCCTGCCCGTGATCTCGAGATGCTGCAACAGCTTGATGAGCTCCGCCTGAAAGGGGATGAGCTCGGCCTTGGCGAAGTGACGCTCGAGCGCACTCGCGATGATGCGCGTGCCTTCCTTGCGCTTGAGCTTCCGCTGCGCCGCTTGTGCCGCCTCGAGCGGCGCGTCCGCGGGCAGGCTATCCACGATGCGGGAGACAGCTTCACGAATCCTCGTGGTAAAGCCGCTCGCCTGCTGCGAGGGGGTGTCTTCTTTCGTCTTCTTCTGCGCCATTCGAATCCTCCAGCGGATCATTCTATCGACCACGCCGGCCTCATTTTGCTCACCGATGGCCCGAGCGTTATTCTCTTCGTCGTGATCGACTCTATCCGCAGACCCATGCAAGATCGATTCGCCGCCATCGTGGACCGCAAGCTGGGCCTCTCGGTGATCGGTCTATGGAGTCTGGCGGCGCTC
Source organism: bacterium (assembly GCA_024226315.1). GTDB lineage: Bacteria > Acidobacteriota > Thermoanaerobaculia > Multivoradales > J023 > JAAELT01. The sequence continues at coordinate 10,146 of JAAELT010000314.1, forward strand.
CTGTCCGCGATCCAGATCTACTTCCGCGAGCGCTCCCGCGGTTATAGCCCGGCATGGTCCGAGGTGCTGCTGGCCAACGCTCTCGCATGGCTGCCCTGGCTCCTGATCGCGCCTCTCGCCCTCTGGATGGAGCGCAGGTTCCCGGTGTCCGGGCCCAGGTCGAGTCGCAACCTGCTGTTGCACCTGGGGCTCGCCGCCATCGTCTCCGCCGGCTTCCTGCTCTATCTGGCGCTGTTCCACGCGCTCTATCTCGACGGCTACGACTGGCCTCTCGGCGCCAACGCCCTGGCGAGCGAGTATGCCGAGAAGCTGGGCCGCTACTTCCTCACCGGGGTCCTGCTCTATGGCGCGATTCACATGGCGAGCTCGACCTGGCGCGCCTACCTCGCCAAGCGACGCAGTGGCGACGCGGCGCTGACAGCGCCGGATGCTCCTGGCCCGGAACCGCTGATCGCTCGCTCCATCGGCAAAGTGGAACGAATCGATCCGGACGAGGTGAGCTGGATCGAGGGCTGCGGCAACTACGCCAAGCTGCACCTCGGGAGCCGGTCGGTTCTGCTGCGCCGGACCCTCGCTTCACTGGCCGCGGAGCTCGGAGCCCGGCGGTTCGCCCGTGTCCATCGATCGGCGATCGTGAACCTGGCTCGGGTCAGCGCCCTCCGCCGACTGTCCCACGGGGAGGCCATCCTGGTGCTGCGCGACGGTCACGAGCTCAAGGTCAGTCGGACCTACCGCGAGCAGCTGAGACATCTCGAGCCGCGGACCTGATCCCGCTCGTCACGCCGATCGGCCGCTTGATCACTTTCCCCCGAATCCCGGGCCGGACGGCTCTTATGGTGGCTCGCGAACCGCAATCCCCAGGAGGGAACCGTGAGCCGACGTTCGCACATCAAGCGGAAGGCAGTCCTACTCATCGCCCTGGCCCAGGCCGCGATCCATCTCGGGTGTGCCGGGCAAACGCCGCCCGGACTGATGGGCGCCTATGTCCTCGAAGACGGACGGCTGATCAGCATTCGCAAGAGCACCGACGACACCCTTCGCGCCCGGGTCTACAGCTCGGGCGAGAGTCGCAGGCTCTACCCCGAGAAAGGTCTCCACTACATCAGCGGGCCCGGCTTCGCGGTCAAGTCGCCGGAAGAGCTCGTCGTCGAGTTCGAGCTCGACGAGACCGGTGCCGCGTCTCGGCTGACCTGGGAGGAGAGCGGCATGCCAGCCCTCTCCGGGCGGCGCCTGGGACGGGCCGAGGACGTGGAGCTCCGCAGTGGCGAAGTGACCCTCGGAGGCAGGCTCGATCTACCCGAGAGCCCTGGCCCTCACCCGGCGATCGTGCTGGTCCACGGATCTGGTGACGACGCGGCGACCGACTTCTACTGCTACGGCGACTTCTTCGCCGCCCACGGGATCGCGACCTTGACGTTCGACAAACGAGGCACCGGGCGGTCGGAGGGCATTTACACCTTCGACTTCCACCAACTGGCCCGGGACGTCGTGGCGGCGGTCGACTACTTGCGCTCACGCTCTGACGTCGACGGTCGCAGGATCGGTCTGTCTGGCTACAGTCAGGGCGCCTGGGTGGCGCCTCTGGCGGCCTCCATGACCACCGACCTCCGGTACGTCATCGTCAATTACGGCTTGATCGCCTCGCCGGCGGAAGAGGCCCGGGTGGAGACGCGCAACGAGCTACGCCGGCGCGGCGTCGACGAGGAGTCTCTCGAGCAGGTGGACGAGCTGACACTCGCCGCGGTCAAGGTCGTCTCGACCGGCTTTCGCGACGGCTGGGCCGAGTTTCGAGAGATCGAGGAGCGGTACCGGCACGAGCCCTGGATGGACCAGCTCTCGGGTACCGTCGGCAAGTTCGTCCGCTACCCCCGCTGGGCGATCGAGCTCATCGGGCCGCGCACCGCACCGCGGGACATGCCCTGGTACTACGACTCGACCGAGTTGTTGACCCGGCTCGACGTCCCCATGGTCTGGCTCCTGGCCGAGGCCGACGAGAGCGCGCCCATCGAGCTGACCCGGCCGGCACTGGAGCGGCTGCGGGCCGCCGGCAAGCCCTACGAGCTCACCGTCTATCCAGACGCCGACCACACCATGCTCCTCTTCACGGAGAAAGACGGGGAACGGATCTACACGGGATACGTGCCCGGCTACTTCACCGCGATGGTGGAAGCCGCCCGGCGCCACTCGGGCGGCGCGGCCGGGCTGGGCCGGGCTCAGGCCATCAACTGACGGTTCTGGCCTCGGTGAAAGTGCCGCCGCCGTCGTTGATGAACAGCTTGTCGCCGCTGCCTCCTCCGCCGGGAAAGAAGATGTCCTGCCAACCGTCGCCATTGAAATCGCCCACCACTCCGCCGCCATGAAAGCTGTGGACGTCCGATCCGGAGTAGGAGGCCACCACCTGAGAGGCCGCGGTCTGGTCGGAGAACGTGCCGTTGCCGCCCGCCCCGGCCGGACCGGAGGCCGTCGCGAGCACGACGAGAAAAACACCGCCCCAGGCCATGAGGCCGTGGACGGACGGGGACTGGCGAACCGCACGAGGGGTCGGAAGCATGAAGGACTCCGGAGGCTGAGCAGAGAGGTACGGGTGGGCTGCACTTCAGGATCGCCGGCCCATTCCATGGGAACTCGAACCTCGGTCGAGGCTCCTCTTCATGGAGAAGCCGCCCGGCGTCATTCGGGCAGCACGGTCGGGCCGGGTGAGGGCTTGCGCCATGCGAAGAGAGCAGCCTTTTCTCCCTGATCGGCGATCAGCCGTGCAGCGAGCTCGACCAGCCGGTCACGGCGTGCGATCAGGGCTTTCAGTTGGCCGCGGGTGAGCCAGGGACCGAGCTTTTCATCCAGGATCTCCGGCGTCAGCGCCCGCAGGCGTTCGAGTACCGGCTTCGGAAAGCGCCGCAGGCCTTCGGCCCGATGCAGGGCGCCACGGAGGTGAAAAGCGCGCGAGGAATCGATGACATAGAGGCGGAAGTCGGGATCGACCAGGATGTTGCTGACGTTGCTGGCGTCGGTGTCGCCGGTCAGCTGATGAAGCAGCCGCACGGCGTACCTCTGCTCGCTCCAGCGTCGAGAGTCGGGAGGCAAGCGCTCGAGCTTCAGGCGCTTCGCCTCCGTAATCGAGTTCTCCACCCAGAGCTGCAGCGATCCCCGCTGGCCGTCGATCTGCCGTTCGATCGTCGGCGGTATCAGGCCCAGGCCGAGGAGCTCGTCGAGCTCGTAGGCCGCGATCTCGTGGCGGTAGCTGTCGCGAAAGTAGGTCTCCGCCCGGTCGGTCGAGAAGTGGCGATGGTGGGGATTGACGGCGTCGATCGTCTTCCACACCGCGTGCGCGGTGCGCTCGCCGTCGTCGAGGGTGACCTTGAACGGCTTGGTGACGCCAAACGGCAGCGGCTTCATGGCGACGACGTCCGCGGTCGCCATGAATTCGACCGCCGCCTGCCCTTCGAAGGGCAGACGCGCCAAGGCCGGAGTGGACGCCAGCGCCAGCGCCAGGCAGCAGGTGGACACGGCCGGAGATCTCATGAGCCCCCCTTTCTCGGGTGACCTGCGCGGACCACAATCTTGATCCCTTCGACGAAGACGGGACATACCCCAGGGGATGGAAGACGAGCTACCCGGAGGAGCAGGCCGCTCTTTGGCCCGGCGAGCTACCGCTGCTCCGGTCGTGCCTTCGAGCGCTCCAGGTCGATCGCCATGACCAGGCAGAACATGGCGAGCACGAAAAAGATGAGCCGAGACAAAGTCTGTACGGTCTCGAGGGAGCTGCTGGCGACTCCAGCGAGTAGGGCCCAGAAGCAGCACAGGCCGAACCAATACCACGCTTTGCCATCGAGTCGCTCAGTCTTGACCACTGCCTTCCTGCGCAGGCCCTGCGCGATGAAAAACGGCGAAACGACGAGCATGATGATGCCGGTCGTCGAGGCCTTCAGACCTCCTCCCGGGGCCGTGAGGCCGACCCAGGTCACGCCGGCGGCGAGCAACATGATCACGCTGAAGGCCATGGCCTCGAAAGAGTAGGGGTATGGACGCGTCATGACGATTCTCCTGCTGGCCGGCCTTCCGGTCGGCCGCGATTCGCGGCCGCGGGCTCTCCAAGAGCCCTGCCTGGCCCGCTCAGCACTTATCTGCATAACGCCAGGGCGAGTCCCGCGCAACGTCCCGGCGGGTAGCGAGAGGCCACCCCGGCGGGCAGGGGCTGGCCAGGTAATAGACTCAAGATGGCCGAGCTGTGATGCCCGGACCCGTCGCGCCACCAGGATCACCTCCGAGCGGTTGATCGGCCGCTCGCAGATCACGCACACGTCGAGCGGATCGCCGTCGCCCTTCTTCGGCGACAGGGCACGCAGGCGCTCGCCGCAGAAGGTCTGGGGGGATGAAGCCATAGAGGGCCGGCGGCTGCGACGAGGTGCGCTGCGGGCGGTCGACCCGCAGGTAGCCGGTTTGTATGGGTAGAGCGCACCAAGTGCGCCTCCATCAACGAGTCTGGCAGGCGATATCAGGGCCCGTGACCCCAGTCTCCGTGCATAGACGCGTGGCCTCTCACCCTATTCATCCTCCGCGAACCCGGCTTCTTCGCCCTCGACTGACCATAGTTTTGTCTTGATTGCACTATCTGGAGTATCGGTATCAATGAGCTCAGCCTTGAATTTCATGTTGATTTCCAGTTTATCTTCTCCGTCCTCTAATACCCTCCAATGGAGCCCTGGAGAGTCCGACCCCTCGAATCGGCTCCCGCCCTCATCGTCATCTATATATCTATTGCCTGCAGAGCCTTCTAGCGCCCGATTGCCATATGTCTCCCACACGCCATTATTGGTTGCTGAATCTTCTTTCCAGCTATCTTCTGCCAGAAACGAACCGTCTCCTATCTCATGTTGAATGACGCGATCGTCTGCTTTTACATAGCCTTTTACATACTGCCTGTATTCACCCCACCCGCCTGCATCGGTTTGATCAGGATCAAAAGTTGCATTCATAGCGAACGTATCGCCCAGATAGCCCTGGAGATCGTCGTAACTAGCATCTAGTTTTCCGTTAGGCATATCACCGAATTCGGCCCCGATCGGCGTGCCAACTCTATGCATTTGTATCGGAGCCTTCAACCGATCCGGCATCCCGGTACGGTTCTCCACCTCCCCCCCGTCATCCCTCTTCCTCAACTGCATCGCCGCATCACCATCATCACCGACAAATCGCCCCTTCAACACCCCCTCCACCTCAGCCCCAACCCCCGTCGCCCCGCGAGCCGCCTCCACCCTCGCCTCCCTCTCAAGGTAAGCATCCAACAAATCCCCCCTCCCCTGCTCCGCACCCTGCACCACCGCCTCTTTCCGCTGCACCGCGAAACCCCGCGGCGCAAAAGCCCCTTTCCCGCTCTGCGGTGCAAACGAGGACTTCCCCGACTCTTTGACCGGAGCCTTGATTTTCTCACTCATGACTGCTTCCCTTCATCTTAGCAAGGAAATCAAGGCCCGCAACGGACGGTGCCGTTTCGCTGCGTCCCGACCCCGATTCACCGTCAGACCGACCGCGGAGAGCCCCGGAAGTGGTGTCTGGCACTACTTCCGGGGGGTGTCTTCTCTCGTCTTCTTCTTCGCCATTCGAATCCAGCTTAGTTGTGTCTGGCACGTGGACGAGGAAAGTATCAGGTCCAACTGGGGATCGCCAGGCGAATCTCAACTTCCCCTACTTCGACCCCTGAGGCAGACGAGAAACGATTGCGACCGCCTGCAGGAGTGGAGATGTGAAGATTCGACTTCTGGTATTCCTCTGGATGGTAGGCGCAGCTCTGGTGGTGCTGCCCGCGAGCCCGCAGACCGCCTATACGCTCGGACCCGCCCGGGGGTGGGCAGGCGCTTTGGACCTGGGATCTTCCAACCGGTGAGATGGAGGCGATCGCGCCTCTGACGCCGAGCCTCAGAGTCCGCGCTTAGGCGTTGTCCCCTGGTGGGCTTCTTTTTGGCGGCGACCACGAGGCTCAACAGTTGGTGACGATCGATCCGGAAACCGGCGAAACGTCGGTCGTCGGACCCTTTGGGCAAGAGATCAAGCCCGCGGACCGACCTTCGACGCCGGCGCCCCAGAAAGCGGGTCGCGGTAGGACCGAGGGTCGCCCCCCGGCCCCCGCACAGATCCCAGCTTATGGGGAGCGAATGGTTATGGGGAGTGGGAGGGTGCCGGTTTGACAGAAGTGACGGCTTCAGGCGGTTTGGTCGTAGAGAGTCCAGAAGTTCACTCTCCATAAGAGTAGCGTTCCCCGCAGGAGAGGGTCGGGTCATCCGGCCTCATGGAGGACGCTATGTTGGAGACCTTCTTCGAAGCCTCGTTTACCCTCAAACGCTTGCGTCTCGGGCCGTCAGGGCGATTCATTGATGGCTTTGCCCAGTACCTGAAGGGCAAGGGCTATTCTTGGTGGACCTCTCGCCGTTACCTTCGCTGTGCAGCTCACCTGGGCCGGTTTCTGGAAACCGAAGCCAGGGACCTTCGCACGGTGGATGAGGCCATTCTGGTGGCTTCCCGCCAGCACTTCCCCAGATGTGAGTGTCCACTGGCCAACGGCGGGACCACGAAAGACAGTGCCCTCGGGGCAAGAGCCTTCGTCGAGTATCTGTCCGGCATCGGCGTCGCCACTCAGGCCGCTGAAAGAGCGGGCGAGGACCACGAGCCGGCTGTTGTCGCATCCTTTCGCCACTGGCTCCAACAGCACAAGAATGCCGCCGAATCGACTCAGTATCACTATTGCCGAAGTGCTGCCAAGCTCCTCGCTGCTTTGGGGGATGATCCCTCCGAGTATGAGTCGGCGGGTCTCCGCTCCTTCATTCTCGCTCGGGCGCGTCGATCAGGACCCGGTGCGACCAAGACTCTCATTACGGGTGTACGGACCTCACTTCGGCTCGGACGAGATCCAAGCGCTGGATCTTCAAGAAAGCGCTGAGGAAATCCGAGTCCAGAACGACGAAAGCACTCACGCCGGGGGACGACCAGCGCGGGCCATGGTCTCGCGAGCCATTCTCTCGATTTCGGCGACCGATTCGGGCGCCTCGCGCGTGATTCCGCGTCTCGCGAGCGCTGCCTTCAGGGCCTCGATGGAGAGACCGCTCCACTCGACCGCTCGACCCAGGGAGAAGACCTCCCTTTGATACAGGATGCAGGCCACGGTCTCACGGAGATCAGGACGTGCCGCCAGGAGGGTCTGCAGAGCATCTCTGACGATCGCGTCAGGGCTCTCATAGACCCCGGACTGGGCGAGAGCAGAAACCTGCTCTTCGAGATCGGTGGGCAGTTGAATCGTCATGGTCACTCCGGTCCGAGTCGGTTCGAGCCATTGGCATTGTACCCTACCGCCTCGCTGACCCTGCGCGCCGGTCTGGCCGAGCTATACTCCCCCGATCCATTCAACCGCCACGAGCCGCCACGAGGACCACCGTCCGACCTCGCGGAACAAGGAGCACGCGATGCCCCACCTGCGCCTGAAGTCTTCCGTCATCTCCATCGCCGCCATGCTCCTGGCCGGCGTGCTGCCGGCCTCGGAACCGACGATTCCGCCGTCGAGTGCCACCCATGGGCACTTCGTGGTGCTCGGCGCCGCCGGCGGCGAGACGGTGCCCTACGCGCGCCTGGTGATGGACGGCGGCTATGCCTGCCCGCGGATCACTGGCGGCCCGAAGGACGTCCAGATGACCTCGCGCGACAATCCGCACCTCTTTCCGGTGATCGTCTGCGAGGCAGTGGTCGGCTTCGACCAGACGCTGGCGATCGAGCTGCAGGACCGCAGCCTGGCACTGCCGACGGTGCGCGAGAACCCCTCGCGCATCGTGGCCTTCGGGGACACCGGCTGCAAACGCTACAGCGCCAAGTCCAACACCGGCTGCGCCCCCGGCACCCCGGCCCAGCCGTTCGCCTCGCTGGCGTCCGCCGCCGCCGTCGGGCCGGCGCCCGACGTGATCCTCCACATGGGCGATTACAACTACCGGGGTACCGGCAGCCGCGTGCTGTTCACTGTCGGGGAGGGGGGCCAGGCGGCACAGGTCCCACAGTGGAGCTACGACGCCGGCGACAGCACCAAGGAGGACGAGGGCTGCCTTCAGGGGGAGTGGACGGTCGAGAAGGGCAAGAAGGTCAAGACCCGCTTCTGGAGCCAGAACGCCGCCAACTCCAACGCCCCCGATACCTGGGAGGCCTGGCGCGACGACTTCTTCACCGCCGCCCGCGACCTGCTGCCCACGGCGCCGTGGGTCTTCGCCCGCGGCAACCACGAGCTGTGCAGCCGCGCCGGCCCGGGCTGGTTCTACTTCCTCGATCCCCACTCCAACCTCACGGGCCAGCAGTTGAGCTGCCCGGTGCCCGACCCCGCGCTCGGCGCCCGGCTCGACGTCGAGAGCCTCAACGTCGTGCTGAGCCAGCCCTACGCCGTCGACCTCGGCACGCTGACCCTGCTGGTGCTCGACTCGGCCAACGCCTGCGACAGCTTCACCGACCCGGCCTACACCGCCGCCTATGCCGAGCAGATGAGCGCCCTGGGCGAGCTGGCGCCGTCGGGCGGCCACGCCTGGATGATGACCCACCGGCCTATCTGGGGGGTGACCAGCTTCAGCTCCAAGGAGAGCACCGGCTGCACCGATCACGACAAGTGGGGCTGCATCAACCAGACCCTCCAGGCGGCGCTCCAGGACGGCCTGGACGGCGCCTTCCCGACCTCGGTGCGCCTCAACCTGGCCGGTCACATGCACCGCTTCCAGTCCGTCACCTTCGACGACGGCCGCCCGCCGGTGGTGGTCGTCGGCACCGGCGGCGTGGCGCTGGACCCCAGCCAGCCGCTGGGCAAGCTGGACGTCCCGGTGGGCGGTGAGGCCGCGGACAGCCTGACCACCGGCGCCCAGGTGGAATCGGGCGGCAAAGCGCTGCCGGCCTTCGGCTATCTCGAGATCGCTTATGCCAAGGACGGCACCTGGAAAGGCTCCATCCACAGCCCGCCGGAAGGGTTGACCCTGGCCGAATGCGGCACCAAGCAGCAGGCCGGCGGCTCGGTTTGCAAACTGGGGAGCGGAGTCTCAGCGGAATAGGGCCACAAGCTAGCAGACTGTTGCCATGCGCAACAGTCTGCTAGCTTGTGGCCATGTCGGCTGAAGCGCTGCGGGCTCTCGAGAGGTCTGCGCTCCTCGGCATCCTGGACGAGGGTGCCCGGCAGGAGCTGGTCGAAGCCGGGCGCGTCCAGACCGCCGAGAAAGACACGGTCCTGTTCTTCGCGGGCGACCCAACCGATGACATCCTGGTGCTGCTCCACGGCCAGGTGCGTCTCTGGCGCCTGACCCGGTCGGGCCACGAGTTGGTGCTGCGCGTGTGCGAGCCCGGCGAAGTCCTCGGCCAGATGTCGGCGATCGAAGCCGGCTGTCACTCGATCGGCGCGACAGCGGCCAGCAGGTCTCGGCTCCTGCGTTTGCCTGCCGCGCGCTTCCGCGAGCTCGTGGCGGCACGGCCGGAGCTCGCCATGAGATTGGCGTCGGTGCTGGCGGGCCGGGTCAGGGCCCTCTCCGACCAGCTGGAAGCCATCAAGTTCGAGACCATCGGCCAGCGCGTCATCCGGTGGCTCCAGACCCACGGCGCCGGTCTCCGGGAGATCCGCACGACCCACCAGGACCTGGCCGCCCAGGTGGGCTCCAACCGGGAGAACGTTTCTCGGGTCCTGGGTCTGCTCAGGGATCAGGGTCTTCTCCGGCTCGGCCGGGGCTCGATCGAGATCCTCGATCACGAGGCTTTGGCCCGGGCCGATCTCGCTTAAATCGTCCGCTGTGTGCCGGCCGGCACATTCGTAGCTGACGACGGATCAAGAATCTTATAATGACGGTTGTCCTGTATGGTGCGGGAGGAGGCAACGAAACGAGTGTGAACGCGGAGATACCTCAGGCTCCGAGAGAGCGAACCTTTCAGATCAGTCGCGAAACGATTCGCCTGCGACATCGCAATACGATCGTTGGCTTCGCCTTTGCCGGCGCGCTCTTCTGGATCGTTTGGAGGTTTCGAGTGGCCACGACCGAGCCCTACCGAGCGATGCTCCTTGGTCTCGTCCTGCTC
>JAAELT010000315.1 GCA_024226315.1 bacterium
GCGACCGGACTCGGAAAGAGCCTGTTCGCGGCGAACCTCGTTCTGTCGGCTGCGGGCACCGAATGGGAGTGGCTCGGCTGGCGCCGCGCGAACACGATGCTCGTCTGCACCGAGATGCGGTTGCCCGACGTCGCCAAGCGCCTGATCGCGCTCCGCGGCAACATCGACATGAGCCGGGTCCGTGATGGCAGGCTCGACGAATCGGAGCGCACAGCGGCGCGCGACGCGGCCGACTGGATGCGGGACCTTCCGCTGCAGATCGACGCTCGAGGCAAGGTCAGCATCGGGCGCGTGATGCGCATGGCGCGATCCGAGAAGCGCGCCGGCAAGCTCGATCTGCTCGTCGTCGACCTGGTCACGCACATCCGACACGAGGGCAGGATCGACAGCCGCGAGCAGCAGGTCGCCCAGGTCTCGCAGGAGCTCTCGGACCTGGCCGTCGACCTGGACATCCCGATCGTTCTGACCTGCCAGGTGAACCGCGCCGTACAGCAGCGCGGAGACAAGGAGCCGCAGACCGACGACCTGCGCTACTCTGCGGCGCTCGGTCACGACGCTAGCATCGTGTCGTTCCTGTGGCGCCAGAAGGACTGGCCCGGCCTGCGTACCGACATCACCACGACCAAGAACCGCAACGGGTCGCTCGGAACTGCGAGCCTCCGCCGCGTTCCAAGATTCGCGCAGTTCACCAGCTGGGAGCCTGACATGGCAACACAGGGGCAATTCGTATGAAGGTCACACCCAAGGTCCGAAGGCGGCGGGCGCAGCTCAAGGTCGCGCGAGCGCTCGTGTTCGCGATCTCCAAAGCGCCCAACGCAAACGCTGCGCTGAAGGTCGTCACGGACTGGATCAGCAAGCGCGACGCGATGGTCGAGAAGGAGCTCAAGTTGCGCTCGGACGCAATGGACGAGATCGGATCGATCGTCGTTGCGCTTGTCCCGTACCTTCCCAAGCGCGGAGAGGTCACCGAGGACTACGACGACATCCTCGATCGACTGAAGGTGTTCGTCGAGGGCGAGATTTGATCGCTCCGCCCCCCAGCGACGAGGTCCTACTCGACATCGCCGCGTACGTCGCCGACCACGAGAAGAACGAGAAGGGGATCTACGACCCGCGCGTGAAGGCGAATCACGCGCACTGGAAGCTGTACTCGGTCGAGGACGGCTACTACCGGAAGATGAGCCGGCGGCAGTGGATCGAGCGCTACGTGAGGATTCGCGACAAAGACGCCAACATCGTCCCGCTGATCCTGAACACCGCCCAGCGCCGGCTGCTCGCACTGGTCCTCAAGCTCGAGCGAGCAGGCGTTCCGATCCGCGTCATCATCCTGAAGGCGCGTCAGATGGGATTCTCGACGCTCGTGCAGGCGATGTTCTACGAGCGCGTCCTGCGCAAGTCGAACATGCGAGCGCTCATCGTCGCGCACCGCAAGGAGACGTCGCAGCTGCTCCTGAAGATGGCGGGCACGATGCTCCGCGAGCACAAGCAGGACAACGGCAAGGAGTGGAACTTCAAGCTCGACTCCAAGCGACAGTCGAAGCTGCGCTGGACGGCTCCGTACCACTGCGAGCTCGAGGTCACGTCCGCGGAAGTCGCGGAGCCCGGTCACGGCGACACGTGCCAGATGGTCCACATGTCCGAGACGTCGCGCTGGTCCGACGCTCTGACCAAGATCAAGGGCATCATGCAAGTGATCCCCAAGCGCCCGGGGACCATGTGCTTCAACGAGTCGACGGCCAACGGCGACGAGGGATACTTCCGCGACTCGTTCTGGGAGGCATGGAACCAGCGCCACAAGACCATCCGCGCGGCGAACCGAACGACGATCTGGGTCTCGCTCTTCTTCCCGTGGTTCCACCAGTACGAATACCGCTGGTCGCTCACGACCGGGTACGGGATGGACCTACCGCAGGACATGGTCGACGAGGTCATGTCGACCTTGGACGAGGAAGAGGAGTGGCTCCTGAAGCAGACCTACTTCGTCCGCAAGCGCGGCGTCGTGAAGGTCGACGTCGACCAGCTGATCTGGCGCCGGCTCTGCATCCAGGACGAGTGCAAAGGCGACATCGGAGTGTTCAACGAGCAGTACCCGGCGCGTCCGGAGCAGGCGTTCATCGCATCGGGATCCCCGGCGTACAACGCGCAGAGGATCTCGAACCTGATGGAGGCCGCGCGCAATAGCGAGCCGCTCTTCCGGGCCGACATCGTGATTCGAAGGCGGGTGGGATGAAACAACGAGACTTCCTCGACGGCGCCGCGTCGATGGTCCCCAACAACGACGGTCTGATCACGGTCTGGGAAGAGCCCGTCGAGGGAGAGGACTACTTCCTCGGGATCGACACGGCCGAGGGGATCAAATCGGGCGACTGGTGCACGGTCGAGGTCGTCAAGGGATCGGACTGCGCTCAGGTCGCCGAAGCGCGTGGGCACGTTGCGGCCAAAATCTGGGGCGAGATCGCTGCCTACCTGGGCTGGTACTACAACACCGGACTTCTCGCATTCGAGACCTACCCCTCGGCGTTCGGGCTGCCGTCTTGCGAGGCGGCGCTCGACCTCGGATACGACAACATCTACCTCCGCCAGGTTCCGGATGTCATCACCAAGGCGATCACCGAGAAACTGGGCTGGGCGACGGACACGAAGACGCACCCGATGATGATGGAGAGGGTTCGGCAGGCCCTAGCGGACGACCATCTGATCCGGTCCGAGGCCCTGCTTTCGGAGATGAAAAGCATCCGCTGGGAGGTCATCAAGGAGGTCCGAACGGCCGGCGCGCGGAACATGAAGGCCGTCACCAGGGAGCACGACGACCTCCACGACGCCTACGGCATCGCCCTCTGCGTGCGCGATTCCCACTACACAAGGCCCCAGCAGGAGCGTACGGTTGAGAGGGCCCCCGCCACCCTCCAGGAATGGGCCTGGAAGGCGGCCAAGGACCGAGAGAAGCTCTTGCAACCCAGGCGTAGGAGAAATGCCGGATATTGACATCACCCCCAGCCTCGTCCTGTCGCTGGCAATCCTTGTGGCGACGGTCGGCTGCGTCTTTGTCCCGTGCCTGTACCTGATCTGGCGCAACACGCGGAACACCCACCGCGAAAACTCCGAGCTCCTGACCGCCGTCCTGGCTCTCAGCAAGGACAACTCCGCGGCCCAGCTCGCATCGATTCGGGCCGACGCCGAGGCGCAAGACAAGCTCGCCCATCAGGGCCAGGTGGAGAAGATCAGGGCTCGCCGCCCCAGAGCCGCAGGAGCGTAGACCGTGTCCCCGACGAGCCTCACGAACGCGCAAGCGCTTGACATGCTGAACCAGCTGGTCAACCCCCTGGGGTACCAGCCGGAGCGCGCGGCGCAAGAGGAGGTGATGCTCAGGTCGATGGCGTTCTACTGCGGAAAGCAGCACTTCATCCAGAACGGGGCGACGCTGTACGAGCTGCCGCCCGAGAACGAGAACGAGGTGATGTACCGCGCCAACCTGATCATGCCCGCCATCGAGCGGGCAGTTTCAAAGGTGATGGCAGCGTCGGGCGACATGCGGGTCGCACCAGCAGACGGGAGCCCGCGCGCGAGACGCAAGGCGAAGCTGTCCGACAAGGTCCTCGAGCACATCAACCTCGAAGGCGGATACGACGACGCGCGGGAGATGGCGCTCAAGTGGGCGGCGATCGTCGGAAGCGGCTACGTGCGCACGACGTGGAACCCCAAGATCGGGGATTCGCAGCGCTACTACGAGGACAGTAGCGGGCGCGAAGTCTTGCCGGCGAACGCCGACGAGGCGATCGAGCTCGAGCGCCAAGGTCTGTTCGAGGACCTCTCGATGGGGGACGTCGAGTTCAAGGACATGGGCCCGTTCACGGTCCACAACGACTGGAACTCGCGCAAGGGCGTCAAGGAATGCATGTGGATGGCAGAGCACACGCTCACGAGCATTCCCACGATCGCCGAGCACTTCGACCTCAAGGAGGACGACATCCCGGACACCGCGCAGGTGCCCGGCTCGGCGGTGTACGACGAGGCCCTGGCCTTCATGACGTCCGGCACGCGCCAGGTGATCGGGTTCGGCTACAAGCCGCGCCAGCAGGAGCGAACAGGCCGCGCGCTGCTGACGGTGTTCTATCACCGACCGACCCGGAAGTACCCCAAGGGGCTGTACATCGTCAGGGTTGGCGAGCAGATCATCCTGAATCAGGACAACCCCTACCGCGACGCAGCGGACGGGCTCCCGTTCACCAAGTACGACTGGAACAAGATGCCGGGCCGGTACCTCGGCTTCGGTCTCGCCGAGCAGGCGATGAGCGCGCAGTTCCAGTACAACGCGGCGCGCGGCAAGATGACCGAGTTCCAGAACGTATTCGGCCAGCCGGCGATCTTCGTTGAGGACGGGTCCGGGATCGACAGCGACAACTTCATCCTTCAGCCCGGAGCGGTGTACGACATCAAGCGCGGCCGCAAGGTGACGTCGATGGACCCGCCTCAGCTCCCGCCAGAGGTCGCTCAGAATGCGGCGCAGGCCCGGAACGAGATCGA
>JAAELT010000316.1 GCA_024226315.1 bacterium
CAGTTAGGTAGTTTGCACGGCTTGTAAGTTACATTAGCTATTAAGTACATTAGTTAGTTAACTAGTTACTTAACTATGTTGTTAACTAGTTAGTTAACTAGTTAGTTAGTAAGCATGTTAGTTAGTTGATTAGTTTGATAGTGAGTTAGTTAGTTTGCGCTGCTTAAAAGTTTTTAGTAAGTAAGTTAGCTAAGCTAGCTAACTAGTTACTTAACAATTAAGTTAACTAGTTAGTTACCTAGTTAGTTAATAAGCATGTTAGTTAGTTGGCTAGTTTGATAGTTAGTTAGTTAGTTGCACGGCTGGTAAGTTTGTTAGTAAGTAAGCTGTTTAGTTAACTAGTTACTTAACTATTTAGTTAACTAGTTAGTTAACTAGTTGGTTAGTAAGCATGTTAGTTACTTCGTTAATTTGATAGTTAGTTAGTTAGTTTGCACCGCTTGTAAGTTTGGTGGTAAGAAAGTTAGTTACTTAACTAGTTACTTAACTATTTAGTTAACTAGTTACTTAAATAGTTAGTTAGTAAGCATGATAGTTAGTTTGTTAGTTTGATAGCTAGCTAGTTAGTTTGCACGGCTCGTAAGTTTGTTAGTAAGTAGGTTAGCTAGTTAGCTAGTTACTTAACTATTTAGTTAACTAGTTAGTTAACTAGTTAGCTAGTAAGCATGTTAGTTAGTTAGTTAGTTTGATAGTTAGTTAGTTAGCTTGCACGGCTGGTAAGTTTGTTAGTAAGTACGTTAGTTAGTTAACTAGTTACTTAATTATTTATTTAACTAGTTAGTCAACTAAATAGTTAGTAAGCATGTAAGTTAGTTGGTTAGTTAGTTATATTGCACGGCTTGTAAGTTTGTTAGTAAGTACGTTAGTTAGTTAACTA
>JAAELT010000317.1 GCA_024226315.1 bacterium
AACATCGTTGCCAAGTTCACTAACAATATATGTTTCCGTTAAAATAGTCTGTGTATCGAGGCCTAAGGCCTTAATGCATTAAATAATCACATAGTATGCATTTAAGTTAAATTTATTTAATAACGTGAATATACTGCATCCTGTTAAAGTAAATAACCTAAGGAATGAAGGATTAAAATTGGTGCTAAAATAGTTTGTGTGTAATTCATAATATTAAACAAGCCGTTGCACTATTTGGTATTTTATGTAATTTATGTAGAAATAATTGTGATAAAAATGAAATAATCAACTAAATAAATAAAGCAGAGTAAATAATATATTCAATAAAAGAGCCAATAATGCTAGTGTTAAACTAAAATAATGGAGTTGAAATAAAAAGCTTAAAAAATAAAACACAATAAATAAAAGGAATAATCTATTAAAATCGGTTTAAGGGTAATGGTGATATAAATCAATTAAATAGTAACTAATACAAGATCGTAAATAAGTATGATTAAGTATGATATAATATAATAATACAACGTGTAATTCAATTAAATTCCTCGTAAATAATAATGATATAATATAATAATACACTAAAAATAACAATTCAATAAAATAAGCCTTGAAAAAGAATAAATTAAAGATAAATAAATGGAAAAAGATAAATAAAGAACTAAATAAACATACATAATTAATAACAGGAGTGAAAAAGTGAATCAATGAATAAGATTAACAACTAATTAATTGTATTAAGAGAGGGAATAGTACGTGAAATATAGAAACTTAAAAAAGAAAGAAGATAATTAGAGAATGGATAATCCTAGTATGAATATAATATTAGTAAACAGTATTAATATAATATTAGTAAATAAAGATATTACAATTGAATATAATAGTAGTAAATAAAGATATTACAATAAAGATATTACAATTAAGATATTACAATTAAATAATATGAATTAATAACTCAATTACAATGGAATAATACAAATTAATAATATTATCAGTCCTAATTAATAACTCAATAAGTCTTGCATTTAATAAACTCTGTCCTAAAGATATATCACCACTTGAAAACTAGATAATTGGTAGAAATGAAATACTGAAATAGAGGAACAACTAATGCCTCAATAAGTCTTCAAAACATGCATTGAACTAATAATAATTAATAATAATATAATTCTCGTATTAATATTAAGTAGTTTGCATTTAATTACCAAGGTTACACTGCACACTCCATAATTCACCAACACTAATAATCTCACATAAAACTCTAATTAATCCCTATTTTACTTAAACAACACAAATAATCTCCAATAAATATAATTCAGAGATAATAATAAATAAGAATAATATATGAATTAGATAAAACTGAAATATACCCCATTATAACCTACTAATATTATTACAACTAAAATATGATACAAATTTAATTGAAGATGCAATAATCATGCAATTAGGAGAACAAAACCGTTTTCCGTAAAACCAATAAACTAGTAATATAATAATTTAAATACAATCCAATATAATTTGATTAAAGATTAAAGCAAAAGAACCTATTAAATAAGACATCCTACTACAGGAACTAGTTTAATTACCACGTGATATGCAGTTGTACTTTAGGTAGTTTCCTAAAAAGCATGTTACAGGGTTCATTAAGTCCTTTTCAATAAAACATAAAGAAACTAATTACTCGATAAAACTGTTTGTTGCAGATTAAATGTTTCGTGTTAAATAAATATGGTAACTAAAGAGGTTGCCAAGTTCACTAACAATATATGTTTCCGTTAAAATAGTCTGTGTATCGAGGCCTAAGGCCTTAATGCATTAAATAATCA
>JAAELT010000318.1 GCA_024226315.1 bacterium
GATCTGCTTACAAACTATCTAGTGAACTAACTAGTTAGGTTACAAACTAACTTACTTACTAACAACGTTACAAACCATGCTAACTAACTAACTAACAAGCAAACTAACAAGTTAACTAATTAACGAACTATCTAACTAACATGCTTACAAACTGTTTAGTGAACTAACTAGTTAGGTAGCAAACTAACTGACTTACTAACAACGTTACAAGCCATGCTAACTAAGTAACTAACTAACTAACAAGCTAACGAACAGGCTAACTAACTAACTAACTACTTAACTAACATGTTTGCACACTATCTAGTGAACTAACTAGTTAGGTAACTAACTAACTTACTTACTAACAACCTTACAAGGCATTCTTACTGTCTAACTAACAAGCCTACTAACATGCTAACTAACTAACTAAATAACTAACTAACATACTTACAAGTCATCTAGTTAACTTACTAGTTAGGTAACTAGCTAACTGACTTACTAACGACGTTACAAGCCATGCTAACTA
>JAAELT010000319.1 GCA_024226315.1 bacterium
ACACACACACTACACAGGTACACACGCTGCAACACACACACACACACAACACACGCACACACACACAACACACACACAGGCGCGCGCGCCACACGTCACACACACACACACACACACACACACACACACACACACCCGCGCACACAGCACACACAACACCACGCGCACCACGCACATTCAACGCAAACTGGCACAGAACACACACAGACACGCAGACACTCCAGACGCACGGCACACGCACGCCGGACGCACACACGACACACATCACAGACACGCACACACAACACCGCACACACGCACCCACGCACCATACAACTCACACACAACACACAGACAACACACGGACACGCACGCGGCTTCACACCTCGCTCACGTACACGCACATACCACACACCACACCCGTACACCACGCACACACAGAAACGCACACGCGCGCACCACGCACAAGCACATACCACCACAACACACAACGCATTCAGACACAGACACACACACACACACACACACACACACATTTTGATCGCTGCATTTCTAGTTGATTTTCATTGTTGCCCTGATCTTGCCCTAAATATTCCAATCATGCTTTAAAAAAAGGCCTCAATTTTGCATAAACCTGACCA
>JAAELT010000320.1 GCA_024226315.1 bacterium
GCTCCGTTCCGTGCGCTTCGCGCACTCCACTACGCAAGCCACCCAAGCTGCCGCCTCAATAGCCGTTTTCGTTATGTTCAGTGTTATTAAGTTTGCGAGGAAAAATTATTTAAAATGGTCGATAACAAATATTTGCATAGTGAGATTACGAATTTAATACTTCAAGGCTTTGTCAAAGTATATAACACTTTGGGGAAACATATGAGTTTGGAAATTTATAAAAATGCCTTGCGAGTTGAATTTGAACGACTTGGACTGAATTGTGAACAGAACGGAGTGGTAAGAATAATTTACGAAAATGTTGAAGTTGGAGAAATTGCAGTAGATTTAATTGTAAATCAAAAAGTTATCGTTAAAATATTCATTCTGGATAAAATTAGTTTTTCAGAAGAAATATATGTAAGTCAATATCTTAGAAATAGTAAAATTGAAGTCGGAATGATTTTAAGTTTTGGCACAGAACCGATTTATAAGCGCAAAATATTTACGAACGATTTAAAAGCTAAAAAACCCAATGTAATCGAAGTTTGACAAAAACTTAAACTGCTGATTGGCTTGCGCCGGAAAATGACAAATAGAAGTTTGGGAATAACTTAAATTGCTGATTTTGTTTAACTTAAATTACTGATTAGGCTTGCGCAGGAAAACGGCAAACAGAAGGTTGGGTACAACTTAAACTACTGATTTTGTTTAACTTAAATTACTGATTGGCTTACGCAGGAAAACGGCAAACAGAAGTTTGGGTATAACTTAAACTACTGATTTTGTTTAACTTAAATTACTGATTAGGCTTGCGCAGGAAAACGGCAAACAGA
>JAAELT010000321.1 GCA_024226315.1 bacterium
ATGGACCAGCTAGGGTACCCTTGACTGGGTCCATAGAAGGCCCCTGTGGAGGTACCATGCAAGCCACAAGATTCACCGAAGACGTCCGCCCCATCACCGACTTGAAGCAGAGAGCTGCCGAGATCGTCGATCACGCACGCAAGACGCGCCGGCCGGTGCTGCTCACCCGGCGGGGGCGGGGGGTCGCCGTGCTTCTCGACGTCGAGGAATTCGAGACCCTGAGTGACCGCGCGGCGTTCGTCACAGCGGTCGGGGAGGGCGCGGCGGCCGCCAGAGCAGGTGACCTGCACCCGAACGACGAGGCGATGAAGATCCTGGACTCGTTCGGGGATTGAGTTGCCGCGACGCTACGAGATCTTCTGGACAGGGCCGGCACTCGCCGATCTCAGACCGATCCGAGACTATGTCGCCGCCGAAGGCAGGCCCGAAGCCGCCAAGCGCCTCGCGGGGAAGATTCGTGATGCCGTCCTGAGATTGCGGGACCATCCCCACTCGGGTCGACCGGTGCCCGAGGTCCCCGACGGCAGGTACCGCGAGGTCATCGTCACCCCGTATCGAATCGTGTGTGAGCTGGCCGGGGACAAGGTCGTCCTGCTCCGGGTGTGGCACGGACGCCGGGATCTCACACGGTTGGAACGCTAACAACTGGCTCGGGCAGCCAAGAGTGCTGTGTGTCGCTCGTGCATCAGGTGGTAGCGCCACGCTTGGGCGTGGACAACGGCGGTTTCAGCAGCTCGCCTTTGGTGCAAGATAGCCTATTTTATCATGCACTAAAGGCAGGGACTCGCGCCACGGACCGGAAGGCCGCGCGGCCGCGGGCGTGTAGACTCGGACGCGGGTGTTGAGATGCCGTCGGATCAGGTCCATCGCTATGACGTCTTCCTGAGTCACAGCAGCGCCGACAACCCGGCGGTGGAGGCGATCGCCGAGCGCCTGCGCGCCGAAGGGATCGAGGTCTTCCTCGACAAGTGGCACCTGATCCCCGGCAATCCCTGGCAGGAAGCGCTCGAGGAAGCGCTCGAGGCGAGTGCGACCTGTGCGGTCTTCATCGGGCCCGGCGGCATCAGCCCGTGGCAGAACGAAGAGATGCGTGCCGCGCTCGAGAACGGCGTGGAAGACCGGAGCGCGCGGGTCATCCCCGTGCTACTGCCCGGTGGGTCCAAGCCGGATAAGAAGAAGCTTCCGGCGTTCCTTCGACGCCGCACCTGGGTCGACGCCAGCGGTAGGGTGGGGGAGGAGGCTCTACGACAGTTGGTTGCCGGAATTCGAGGCGTGGCGGCCGAGCAACTCCGGATGAAGACCCCAGCCAGGCTCTGGAACGTCCCGGTTCCGCGCAATCAGTTCTTCACAGGCCGAGACACCGTCATCGAGAACCTTCACGAGGCCCTCCACGACGAGGGGCAAGCCGCGCTCGGCCAGGCGATCAGCGGCCTGGGCGGAATCGGCAAGACGCAGACCGCAGTGGAGTACTGCTACCGCTACCGGGACGAGTACCAGGCGGTCCTGTGGGCGCGAGCAGAGACGGAGTCTGAGCTCGTCCAGGGACTAGTCGAGATCGCTCGTGTGCTCGAGCTGCCGGAGAAGAACGCTCAGGAGCAGGATCAGGCAGTTCAGGCGGTGAAGAGGTGGTTGGGAGAGAACGATGCGTGGCTGCTGGTGCTCGACAACGCGGACACACCGGAGATGCTCAAACCGTTTCTGCCCACTTCACCCGGCGGGCACGTGCTGCTGACCTCACGAGCGGACAACTTCGATGTGCTCGAGGTGGCACCTCTCAAGCTCGAGGTTCTGCCGGCTGAAGACGCGCGAACGCTGCTACTGAAGCGGACACGACGCGAGGATCCGTCGGCCGCGGAGCTGAAGGCCGCCGAGGAGCTGGCCGAGAAGCTGGGCTACCTACCACTCACCCTCGAGCAGGCTGCCGCCTACATTCGGAAGCATGCATCGCGGTTCGACGCGTATCTGGCGAGCTACCGCCGCCGGCGGCTCAACCTGCTGTCGAAAGGGTCTGTACGGGACTATCGTGAGCCCGTGGCCACAACCTGGTCGCTGAACTTCGATCAGGTGGCGGCGGCATCTGAAGCGGCCGCCGAGATCCTGAGACTCAGCGTGCTTCTGAGTCCGGATCAGATTCCCATGGAACTGCTGATCAAGGGTGCCGCGGAGTTGGGTTCGGTCCTGTCCGAAGCCCTGCAAGGCGCCGCGGAGGATCCGCTCCTCCTCGACGAACTCCTGCAGCCCTTGAGCCAGTACTCGCTGATCGAGCGCAATCCGGAGATAGGGACGTTCAGCGTCCATCGAATGGTGCAAGAGGTGGTCAAGCAGAGCCTCGGTGAGGCGAGGCGACGAAGAGTCACAGTGCGCATCGTAGGAGCCTTGGTTCAGGCATATCCGGGGCCAGAGTTCAGCGCATGGCCGTTGTGTGACCGCCTGGTGCCTCATTGGCGAGAGGTCTGTGAGGCGGTTGCTCAGGAGGAAGTAATCTCCGAGGCAGCTGGGATGCTCCTGAGCCAGGCGGGACTCTACGCTTATGAGCGAGGGCGTTATGCCGAGGCGACGCCGCTGGCTGAGCGCTCGCTCGAGATCCTCGAGAAGGTGCTGGCCGAGGACCACCCCTCCGTCGCCGCGAGCCTGAACAATCTCGCGCTGCTCCACCATGTCCAGGGCGACTATGCGACCGCGGCACCGCTGTTCGAGCGCTCCCTGCAGATCCGCAAGAAGGTGCTGGGCGAGGAGCACCCCATCGTCGCTCAAAGCCTGAACAATCTCGCGAGTCTCCACGTGGCGCGGGGCGACTACGCGAAGGCAGCGCCGCTGTTCGAGCGCTCCCTGCAGATCCGGGAGGAGGTGCTGGGCGAGGAACATCCCCTAGTCGCTACAGGCCTAGGCAATCTGGCAAGGGTCCACCAGGCGCGGGGTGAGTACGCGAAGGCGGCGCCGCTGTTCGAGCGCGCGCTCAAGATCTTTGAGAGCGTGTTCGGTGAGAAGCACCCCGACATCGCCACCGCCCTTGGCTATCTTGCGTTGCTCCACCAGGACCAGGGCGAGTACGCAAAGGCAGCGCCGCTGTTCGAGCGCTCGCTGCAGATCCGCGAGAAGGCGCTGGGCGAGGAGCATCCCCACGTCGCCACGAGCCTGAACAATCTCGCGACTCTCCACCAGGACCAGGGCGAGTACGCGAAGGCGGTGCTGCTGTTCGAGCGCTCTCTGCAGATCCGCGAGAAAGTGCTAGGCGGGGAGCACCCCGAAGTCGCTCAGAGCTTGAACAATCTCGGTGTTCTTTACGACGACCGGGGCGAGTACGCGAAGGCAATGCCGTTGTTGGAGCGCTCCCTACAGATCCGCGAGACGGTGCTGGGCGAGAGGCACCACCTCGTTGCTCAGAGCCTGAACAATCTCGCAACCCTCCTCAAAGCGCGGGGCGAGTACGCGAAGGCAGTACCGCTGTTCGAGCGCGGGCTCGAGATCTACGAGAAGGCGCTGGGCGAAGAGCACCCTGAGGTCGCCGCAAGCCTGAACAATCTCGCTCTGCTCCACCAGGCCCGAGGCGAGTATGAGAAGGCGGCGCCGCTGTTCGAGCGCTCCCTGCAGATCCGTGAGAAGGTGCTGGACAACGAGCACCCCGACATCGCCACGAGCCTGAACAATCTCGCTCTGCTCCACCAGGCCCGAGGTGAGTATGAGAAGGCGGCGCCGCTGTTGGAGCGCTCCCTGCAGATCCGTGAGGAGGTGCTAGGCG
The DNA here is from genome assembly GCA_024226315.1 of bacterium. Lineage (GTDB taxonomy): Bacteria > Acidobacteriota > Thermoanaerobaculia > Multivoradales > J023 > JAAELT01. The sequence continues at coordinate 3,740 of JAAELT010000321.1, forward strand.
AGAAGCACAACCTTGTAGCTCAGAGCCTGAACAATCTCGCGAGTCTCCACTTGTACCAGCGCGAGTACGCGAAGGCGGCGCCGCTGTTCGAGCGCTCCGTTCGGGTCTACGAGAAGGTGCTGGGCGAGGATCACCCCGATGTCGCCATAAGCCTGAGCAATCTTGCGATGGCCCACCAGGCCCAGGGCGAGTATGAGAAGGCGACGCCGCTGTTCGAGCGTTCCCTGCAGATTCTTGAGAAGGTGCTGGGCGAGAAGCACCCTCACGTCGCTACGAGCCTGAACAATCTCGCGCTGCTCTACGAGGTGCGTGGTGAGTACGCGAAGGCGGCGCCGTTGTTTGAGCGCGCCATCAAGATCCGAGAAGCGGTGTTGGGTGAGGATCATCCCCTCGTCGCCACGGTTCGCGAGAACTACCTTAATCTCCGAAAGGTGATAGCGGATCACGAAAATGGGACGAGTACTTCAGCAGGTGGCTGTTAGAAGCGACTTTCCGAATCCAAGCCCGCTCGAAATCTCTAGTTCACATAATAAATCTTATCCGGCAACAACTCGAAGGCTCTCTAATCGCAAAGATCTTAGCAGGCGCCTGCCTTGAGTCAATACGTATTCGAGGCGGTTGGTGGTGACGAGTGGCAGGTCTTCAGGATTCGGCTTCCGCCTCGTCGAGAATCTGCGCGGCGATCCGCTCCACTTTCATCCGGTAGTGCGAGTCCTCGGGTTCGCCACTTACTGCTCTGAGCGCCACCTCGATCATAGATTTCGCCGACGCTGTTTCTCCAAGGCCATTCAGCACCAAGGCGAGATCCGAGCTGGACGACACGACCCGAGAATCGTCGGCAGGGAAGGCGGAGAGATTCCACTCCAGCTCTTGCCCCAGTAGCACGCGCGCAGCCGGCAGGTCCCCCTGAGCCTTCAGCACAAGCACGAGGTGGTGACGGATGTGGCTGCTCGGATGCTGCCACGGCGGGCTCCAGCCCGGCCGATAGAAATCGGAGGCCGATTCTAGAGCCTGCTCCAGCAGGCCACGCTCGGCCGACAGATTACCTCGACGATGGTAGAAGGCGGCGAAGTCCATATGCACTTTCCACGGCGAAGGGTCTTCATCTTCCAAAGGACACGCCACGGCCTTCTCCAGCAGATCGTGCGCCGCCGAGAGATCGCCCAGATTCTCATGCACTCTGGCGAGATTCACAAGGATCTTCGCCAGGGTCGGACGACTCTCGTCGAATGGGCCCAAGCCCGCGGCCGGCAGACCGGCAGAAGACTGAAGTGCTAGACCAATGCAATTCAGAAAAGCTATCCACCGATCCTCACTTAGAACCGTTGGCGCTTCCATGAAAGCCGCTTCCAGATGGAATCGATTCGGAAGGTAGATTCTGAAGCCGGTCGCAATGTCAATCTGATTGGCAAAGTCGGCACAGCCGGTGACGAACGCCGTACGCGCGTCCAGCAACTCCTGCTCGGTTCCTGCCCGCCGACCAAACTCTCGCGTCAACCTGTGCATGCGCCAGCGCCCTTCGGCATCGCTCTCGATCAGATGAAGCCGCCGGAGTTGGCGGCGTCTCGTAGCGTCGAGACCGACAGCGGCGGACAACTCGAGGCTCACGATTTCCGCCTCGAAACAAGCTGCCAGGCGCCAGGCGCCACGTGTGTCCTCCTCCAAACGCTTCCAGATCGTTTCGAACGCCTGGGTGACGGTACGTCTGTAGCGCACTAGGTCACTGACCTCCTGCTGCACCTCGACGCCAGCCTGGAGCTCGGCGAGGTAGCTCGCCGGCGTGGCCTCTGGAAACTCGGCGAGGAAAGCACCTGCCAACTCCACCGCAAGGGCATGTCCGCCCAGGTGGGCGAGCAGGTCGTCGCGACCGGGTGTGCCCGCGAGATCGCGACCAGCCACTGACGTGAGAAGGTCGCGGGCGAAGTCCGGTTCGAGAAAGCCGACGCTCAGGTGCTGAAACTGAGAGCCGCCCAGGCTGCGTTGTCGGGTCGTGACCAGATAGCGCAGGTGAGGTCCTTTAGGCAGCGGAGCGGGCCGGTCGTCGCCGCTCCAGTGCGTGACGTTGTCGAGCACGATCAGTACAGGAACCTTCAGCCGGCTGACTTGGCGAACCCCCTGAGACGAACGCTCGACCACCGACCCTTCCGGGATTCCGAGGTCATCGGCAACGACGTCACCCCAGGTCAACGTGAGGTCAGGGCTTTCCGCATCGAACCAGAAGATGCCGCCTGCGAAGGCGCCTTCGCCTGCCAGCTGGTGGACCAGCTGCAGCGCGAGCTCGGTCTTGCCGATCCCGGCAAGTCCCTCCACTGACGCGGCGATCCGGACCGAGCCTCTTCGGCGCAGAAGCTCGCGTAGTTGAGACAGCTCCTGGTCGCGGCCGACGAAATGGACGGATCGCGTTCCGGGGACTCCATAGAGGCGACTGGGGCCTCCACCAAACTGGGCTCCTCCACCAAGGCCGCCGACCTGGCCGACGCTAGCCGCGATTTTCTCTGCGACGACGTCGACTCCCTCTGAGGAGTAAGCAGCCGCCCGGGCAGCGAGTAATGGCCAGGCACGAGTCACCTGCTTCGCAGTCATCGCATGCACCACTGGCAGGATCCGCTTCTCCTCGAGAATCCGCTCCTGGGTGAAGAGCGCGCTCAGCTCTGCTCCGGGCCAGTACTTCCGGAAGCTGGGGCTGATGACGACGACGCCAAAGCGGGACGAAGCGAGACCCTCGTCCATCTTGGCCCGGAAATCGTCACCGAGAGTGATCTCGCGGCTGTCGTACCAGACGCGGAGGCCGCGATCTTGGAGCGGTCCCACCAGAGGCTCGACGAAGTCGGCCTTGTCTTCGCTCGCGTGGCTAATGAAGAGGTCGTAGTCCACTCAGCAGGTGCCCTCCGTGCAGAAGGATACACGGAAGCGTGGCCGCCGAGGCACGAGGAGGGATCCCGATCGTTCGACCGACCGGTCGGCTGAATCAAGTCGACATATGGGTTGCTGTCGGCGCCGAGATTGCCGATCCTAAGCACAGCCTGCTGTGCAGACGATATACTGCGAGGCGCAGGATCGAAGGGCCAGCACGTGGGTTCAGCGACGGCCTTGGGTAGGGCACCGACGCCAAAAATCTGCAATCATGGGCATCAACTCTTCCATAGAATGGACTCACCATACCTTCAATCCTTGGTGGGGTTGCGTGAAGGTCTCGCAGGCCTGCAAGCACTGCTATGCTGAAGCCTGGGCTCGGCGTACTGGGCACGACGTATGGGGTTCTGGTAACCGTCGCTTCTTTGGCGAGCGCCATTGGTCAGAGCCTCTACGTTGGGACGCTCAAGCCAGCAAGGCCGGCACCAGATCCAGGGTCTTCTGCGCTTCGATGGCGGATGTCTTCGAGGACCGCTCAGACCTCGATCCTTGGCGCGAGCGACTCTGGGCACTAATCGACGAGACTTCAAACCTCGACTGGTTGCTCCTGACTAAACGACCAGAGAACATCTCGCAGATGGCGCCCTGGGACCGCAGTTGGCCAGCCAACGTCTGGGTCGGCACAACTGTCGAGAACCAGAAAGAGGCCCAAACCCGTCTCCCACACCTCAGCGACTGCGCAGCTATAGTCCGGTTTCTTTCCTGCGAGCCGCTCCTAGGCGCTCTAGATCTCTCAAACTGGATCGATAGCATCGAGTGGATCATTGCCGGCGGCGAATCGGGCCCCAAGGCTCGCCCCGGCGATCCTAGGTGGTTTCGCGATCTCCGGGATATGGCTATCGACTCCCGGATACCATTCCATTTCAAGCAATGGGGAGCCTGGGCGCCGAGAACACTCGATTCCTCCAGCCACCAAACATGGGTCTCGTCGTCCGGAGAGGTGTTGTTGAGACAAGGTAAGAAGGCTGCGGGGCGCTTGCTCGATGGCCAGACCTGGGACCAGTTTCCATCTCCTTAGATTTGAAGGATCGCTGTAATGGCGAACAGCAAGAAGTCGGGAATCCTACGACTGCCTTTCTCTGACGATCTCTTCCAGAGAACGACGAGAGCACCTCGGCTCCGGTCGAATCGGACTAACGTCTCGACCACCCAGAAGCCGATAATGGTGAAGGAGTACCTCCGACTATTCGTCAAGGTGACTAGGCATGGCACTTATGTCGATGCTTTTGCAGGTCCGCAAACAGAGGAGGATTGCACCGAGCACTGGTCTGCCCTGCAGGTGCTCGAATCGCAACGTCTCGCTAGGGACAAGCTGATAAAAGATAAACAACAGCCTCACCTCAGGAATTTCTACCTTTTCGAACGGAGCCCGCGCCAGTTCTCCCGGATCGAAGATCTTCGGCGACGTTTCCATGATCCGCCGAGTTTCAATGTCCGAACGAAACAAGGCGACTCCAATGTGCTGCTGCCCGAACTGCTTGAATCTGGCGCAATAGGGCATCGAGAGGCGACGTTCGTGCTTCTTGACCAGCGGACATTCGAATGTGAGTGGAAGACGCTAGAGAGGATCGCGGCCTCTCGGCCATCCGGCTATAAGTGTGAGATCTTCTACCTTCTTGCCAATTCTTGGCTGAATCGAGCTCTCGCCAACCTTAACGATCCCGGTACTGCAGAGCGTTGGTGGGGGCGATCAGATTGGGACTGCCTGCGTGACCTCGGAGCATCGGATCGGGCTCTTTGGCTCGTCGAGCGCTTCAAGAATGAGTTGGGTTACACCTACTCATCGGCTTGGTACTTCATGGAACGCCTCCAGTCTGAATCCAGCAGGATTCACTACTTCATGGTCCATGCGTCCGACCATCGGGAATCGCAGAAGTTCCTTGATCGCGCCTATGGGAATCTGGGCTATCCAACAATGGTCAGGTCGCCTCAACAGGCCAACATCCAGGAGTTGCTCGGAGAGGGACCCGAGACAGAGTGATGAGCTGACGAGGGGTGGCGTCGAGCACCGCGCGAGCGGGGTGCCAGGCACATCGGCCTCGGATACCCGAATACCATTGTGCCATGGGCCGAGCGGCGTCGCGGCCCGCCAACGATTTTCCACTCGCTTACAGCGTTAAGGTGCGTTTTCGGTCCATTGTTCCTCGACCCCCGGCTACACCAGAACCCGCTGAATCCACCGACCGCGCGGAATGTGAAAACGACCGGTGAGATCGGATTTTTTGTACTGCGGTCGAGTAACATTCGCACCGTGGCCCCTGGCCCCCATCAGTGGGCCGCACAATCGGAAGGGAGTTTCCACCTATGCGTCGATTCGAACTGCCACCGAGACGAGCTGTCGTCGCCGTGCTGCTGTTGGGCTTATTGGCTGTGAGCACAGCAGCGGAAGTCCCCGACAGGATGGAAAACGTCGGGAATGAGTACGTGTCGAGGAATGAGTACGTGCCGGTCGCCTGGCTCTCAGAAGAGGCCCTGAAGCGAGCCATGGCCGAACAGAATGAACCGGAAGGCTCACGTCTTCAATCTGTCGCGCACCTGTTCCGGGATTCCGGCGACCAGGAGGTAGAGCTGTCCTGGTCTCTAGGCCCGAACGAGTTCGAGATAGCTCCGGGCGGAGCCCTCATCTGTGAGCCGAAATGGCTGAGTTATCACTGCGGCGATCAGGCGACAGACATACCGGGCCTTGTCGAGCTCTCGCGGACTATCGCGTTGGTGCGGGTTGTGGATTCGAGACAGGGCTTTGCTTCCGGTAGTTATCCCGGAGAGCTGCTCGAGCTCGAGGTGGTAGAGGTTCTCGAAGATGTAAAGCCCCTGGCCCGTGAGCTGATCGAGAACCCGCCGCCAGTGGCACCGCAAATAGACTGCGGGAGCAACCGGGACGGGAAGATCGATGCCCTGCACTATGCCATTCTTGGCCCGGCGCCCGCGATACCCGATTCCTTCTACATGTTTGATTTCTATGCGCGTATGGTCATCGACGGGCGCGCCATTTGCCTCGGAATACGCCAAGTTCCGCGCGGGGAGTTCGTCCTGTTCCTGACCATCACCTATCCGACTCTCGGCTCGTCCGAATCGGTTTTCCCCCTCGATTCCGCTGCACTGGTCGCCGCCGATGGCTCGTACTATGGCAATCTGCTCGATCGGTCGGCCGCTGATTCGCCAGAGGAGTTGGCGCGGCAGTTGGAACAGCTACTCGCGACGACGAGGGGCGAGCAGTGAGACGGCTCACTCTGGTCGCCGTGGTGGCAGTGGTTTTCTCGGTCGCTGGGCCAGCCGAGTCGGCTTGCCCCAAGCCGAAACCCCAGGCCGCCGGCAGCACTCCACTCTCTTCTATCCGTGTGGTACCGACGGGAAACAATCACACGTCCGCCAGCGCCACCCAGGCCCTAAATCGAGCCATCAGCCGATGGAACGCCGCATGCAATCACAAGGACGTTCCAAGATTGAGCAAGACGGGGTCGGGCGCCGTCACATTCACGGTCAAGTTTATGAAGGGCAACTACAATCTCCCCGTCCCACCCGGTTTTGTGGCCTGCGCGTCAGTCCCTATTTCCGCGTCTGGGGCTGAGATGGGGAGCGCGACGATATCGATATTCGAACGAACGCGCAGCGGGATTGACTGCCGGCCGTATGTAGACGAAATCGTGGCCCACGAGATCGGGCATGCATACGGGCTTGATCACAGCCCATGCTCCGACAACATCATGCATTTCCCTGCCCAGGATATTGCGGGGAACGTTCCCAAGGCAGAGGAATGCTCGGCCGTTGATGATTTTTGGCTGACACATCATGAGGACCTGGACATCACGCCATTCCCTCCTGACTGCGAGTGCTCGTTTTCTTCGGACTGCGACGGGTTGCCAGGAACCGGAACGGGGATTTGGGCTTGTCTATTCTGTCAGTGCATTTTGTTACAAAGCCCGCTGGTCCTTCATCTCCCGGACTACTTCTCGACCAGTGGAGCGGATCCGGACTGGTGGGAAGATGGCTTTTGCGGTCCAGAGGTACCAACGGTTTGTCTCGATTGGTTGGGTAATGGGGAGGCAACTTGTACCGGTTGGATGGCCCTGGATAGTGAGATCGCCTTTATCGTCGCACTGAGTGACGATGACCTGCTCGACCTTGCCGATGGGCTGCTCGTTCCCGCAGAACCTTGGCGCCATTTCTTCGGCAACATCACGATAGGGCCAGGTGGTGGCTACCCCTACGCCCACGGATTCGAGGCCCTGGCCGATTTCTGTGGTCTCGATCCCGCCTCCACTTCGAAGATCGACTTTACCGAGAAGAGGGGCAAGCCGATCCTCTGGCATGGGAAGACAATGGACCTTGCGGAGTGTGGGTTATCCCTGCATGTGTGGGCCGACCGCAGCGGCGATGGCGTCATCGCCCCTGATGAGATCTTGGAATTCCGAGATCTCGGGATCGACTCCCTGAGTGACGTCGGAAAGACCGACAAGAAAGACAGATGCGGGAACGTTTTCCCGTTTGAATCTCACGCCACCTGTTACGACCTAACTGGCAACGTGTGCGGGACGTGGTTCGACGTGTTCTTCGTACCGAGATGACGTAGAGCCCCGAGATTCGCTATCGTCCGGACCTCTGGCCAGGGTCCGGGCGAGAGTCGCGCTACAGAGCCCTCTGGAACGCCTGACGGATGACGTTGGCTTTGGTGCCACCCTCGACCAGTTCCTCAAGCCCCGGCACCGCTTCGGGCCCAGCGCGATCGGGGTGCCAGGCACATCGCCCTCGGTGCCAGGCACATCGGCCTCGGACAGGTCGAATCGCTCCAAGGATCTGCTAGAAGTCTTCTCTGTCGCCTTCGCGCTGGATCTCCTGGCTCGCGAGATCCGCCCAGACACTCAAGACGTCCTCCCCGGCGCCGACGGCCCGAAGGCGCTCGGCCACCGCGCCGGATTCGCTCTTGAGGTCCGGAAATCTGAGCAACAGCATCGCCAGGTCGCGCCAGTCCGTTCCCGATTTCGGCTGCCCTCGACGGCGATGATAGGCAATCGCTCCGGCGAAGTGCCCGGCACGGCGTAGACCCCCCGAGAAGAGCGCCATCACGAGCTTCCACGCTGACCTAGGCTGCCAGCGATCACAGCATGGTGCTGGAACTGTCTCCGCGCTGCGGAGACATTCGGCGGCCCGCTCTTCCCGGTAGTCACCCACATCCCGTGGTATCCTGGCATTGGCGCCGATCGGGAGGGCCACAGCTCGGAGGCCACAGTCCCAAGACCCCATGATGGGCGGAAGGAATTGCCATGCCAGTCACCCGAACCATTGCAGAGCTCGGTCACAACGCGCAGGAGATCGCACGCTTGTGCCAGGAATCCGGCGAGCCCGTGCGCATCACAGATGATGGCGACCAAGACCTCGTCGTCATGAGTCTCGAGACCTACGAGCGGGGACAAGCACGGCTGGAGCTCTATCGACTGCTGGACGAGGCAGAAGCCGACTTCCAGAACGGCGATCGTGGTGTCTCGGTCGCGTCCATCCGGCAGCGCCTGCGGCAGTGACCTTCACAGTTCGCGTGCTTCGGCGGGCCGAAGGCGATCTGTTCGAGATCTACGATGTCATCGCAAGAGACTCTCCGCGTCGCGCGGTGACGATGGTCGAGCGGATTCTGGATCGCATCGAGTCCCTGAGCGAGCTCCCGAGCCGCGGTGACGCCCCCGAAGCCTGGCTCCTCCAGTGGCGTAACGACCTCGAGTTCCACTTGGCATCGGCACCAGTTGGTGCCATCCAACGGCCGGTCGAAGTCGCCCGCTTCGTGGAATAGCGCCGGGCCGCAAATTCCTCCTCGTCCCCTTCCGCATGATCGGCGCCAAGAGCATGGAGTCCGCCATCCTCGGCCGCTACGCCGAATACGTCCGCCAGCTGCACCCCGAAACGCCGGTACCCGGCGTCTTCCTCGCCGAGAAGCTCTTTGCCGACGCCGAGGGCTCTCGTGCCTCCCTCGGCGACGAGGCCTTCCGGCGCGATCGGGGTGCCAGGCACATCGGCCTCGGCACATCGGCCTCGGACAGACCTCGATCCCTCGGTGCCGGCGGCCCTGCAGACAGCGGGTGGTGATTTCGAAGGTGGAGCCGCCGGGGCGGACGTGGCCCGGGCGGCCTTCGGGCCGTCCGGGGTTTTTTGTGCCCAGCGGGCATTCTGCTCCGTTGTGCTACTCTGAGAGAGAGGCCAGTATCGATTTGGATGGCCTCCACCACACTGGACCATGTGACAGGAGCTCGCAGATGACGGTTCTACCCTGGGCGGCAAGATACCTGGTCAAGCTCCGTGAAGCTCAGCCGGAGCTAGTCGATCGGGCCGTTGCGCGGTTATTGGACGAAGATTCGGAGCTTCTCTGGTCCGTCGTCCTCAGCGCCTACCTGGACGGCGAGATCAACCTCGGCAAGTCTGCCGAGCTCCTCGGGCTTCATGAGCTCGAGCTCCGAGACCGGTTCATCGAGCTCGGCGTTCCTCTCCGCACCGGGCCGGCGAATCTCGAAGAGGCGCGGGCAGAAGCCGGCGCTCTCGAGGCGTGGCTCAGCCACAAGCCGCAGCCCGCTGGTTCGTGATCCTACTCGTCGACAACACTGTCTTGTCGAACTTCGCGCTCGTCGAGCGCTTGGACCTGCTTCAACTTGCGCTCGGAGAGTCCGCTGCCACCACTCCACAGGTCATGGCCGAGTTTCGAGCCGGCGTGGAGTTGGGCCGGCTACCGACGCTCGAGATAGAGTGGCTGAGCACACTCCACGTCGAAGCAGAGGAAGAGGCAGTCTACCGGCGCTTGCTGCGGCATCTGAATGCTGGAGAGGCAGCTTGCCTGGCCGTAGCGAGTCGCCGATCCGCCCGTGTCCTGACCGATGATCGCGACGCCCGCAAGCTCGCTCGGCAGGCCGGCGTAGGAGTGAGCGGTACTCTGGGCGTCCTGGCCCAACTGACACGCGGCAATCAGTTGACCCTCGATGAAGCAGATGACCTCCTCACGAGAATGATCCAGGGCGGCTATCGGTCTCCAATCGATTCGATCAAGGCTCTTCTCTAGGCGATGTGAAACCTCTCGCTCAGGTGCTCTCGCAGCTCCTGAATCAGACTCTCGGCCCGCGAAGACAAGAGATCGATGTCCTGGGTCATGCGGGGCTCGCCCACATAGGCGTTCACCGCCTGGGCGCCGAACACCACGGCATCTTCGCGGCCGCGTAGGAACTCCAGCACGGCTTGCTGGATGGTGGCCAGCGGCAACGGTTCCTGCATCAGGAACTCCTGGAACGTCAAGGTACCGGCGTTGAACATCGGGATTCTCTCGCCTCGGCTACCCGTCGAGAAGGGCGGAAGTTCCTACCACCGGTTCGCTTCCGAGGTGCCGGCGCCAGGGGTCGTGCGCCGGCCGCGCTCAGTCTTGCGGGACCTCCGGGACCTCCGGGTCGTCCGGGTCGAGCTTGGACTCGCGCACCGCCTCGCCCCAGTCGATGCTCGGGTCGTCCATCGGGTCGTCGACCACCACGGTCTCCTTCTCCGCCTTCTCCGCGCGGCGCGCCTGGCGCTCCATCAGCTTCTCGCGACGCTTGCGCTGGCGCATTCTTTCTCGCATTCGGCGGGCCGCCGATGATTGGTTGCTTGCCATATCTACCTCCTTGGTGTCTCGAGCCGAAAGCCGTGCCGTCTCCGGTTCAGCCCGCCAAGGGTAACAGCAGCCGCTCCAGGCTGCTTGCCCTGCCGGTCTCGACGTCGATCTCGACCGCCGCCGCGGCCAAACGCGGATCGCGCTTGGCGACTTCGAACGGGATGTTGCGCTGCAGCGCGAAGCGCTTCAGCACCTTGGGTGCCTTGAATCCGATGACGCCCTCGTAGGCGCCGGTCATGCCGACATCGGTGATGAACGCGGTGCCGTCGGGCAGGATGCGCTCGTCGGCGGTGGGTACGTGGGTGTGGGTTCCGAAGACGGCGCTGACCCGGCCGTCGAGATAGAGACCCATGGCCTGCTTCTCGCTCGTCGCTTCGCCGTGGAAGTCGACCAGCACGACCTTGACCTCCTCCGGCAGCTCGGCCAACAGCCGGTCCGCGACTCGAAAGGGCGAGTCGACGTTCTTCATGAACACCTGCCCCTCGAGATTGAGCGTCGCCACCGGGACGCCGGCCGCTGTCTCGCCGACATACACCCCCGTGCCGGGATTGCCCTCCGGGTAGTTGGCCGGGCGCAGTAGCCGCGGCTCCCTCTCGAGCAACGGCAACACCTCTTTCTTGTCCCAGATGTGGTTGCCGCTGGTGTAGCAGTCGATGTCGAGGACATCGAGCTCGTCCAGGATCGCCGGGGTGACGCCGAAACCGCCGGCGGCGTTCTCGATGTTGACCACTACATAATCCAGCGCCAGTCGATCGCGCAGGGACGGCAGCAGGCGCTGCAGCACCCGGCGGCCGGGCCGGCCTATGACGTCGCCGACGAAGAGCAGCTTGATGAAGCTGGCCGAGGGGTCGCCCGACGGGTCGCCAACCGATTCGCTGCGCTCCGCCGTCATCGCGCATACTCGATCGACCGCGTCTCACGGATGACCGTGACCTTGATTTCGCCCGGATAGGTGAGCTCGCTCTCGACCTTCTTGGCGATGTTCTTCGACAGCCAGATGGCGGCTTCGTCCGTGATCTTGTTGGAGTCGACGATCACCCGCACCTC
>JAAELT010000322.1 GCA_024226315.1 bacterium
ATGTTCGAGGTGTAGGGATGGTTGTAGTGGGCCCAGTCGGTCACCGGCCGCAGAGCCGCGCCGCAGGCGAAGAGGTCGGGCGCCGTGAACAGCGCCATCATAGTCATGAAGCCACCATAGGAGCCGCCGTACACACCGACGCGATCGGGGTCGACACCGTGCTCGGCCACCAGCCAGGCGACGCCGTCGGCCAGGTCCTCGAGCTCGGGCGTTCCCATCTGGCGGTAGATGGCCGTGCGCCAGTCGGCGCCGTAGCCCGCCGAGGCGCGGTAGTCCATGTCGAGCACGACGTAGCCGTGCCGGGTCAGAAGGGTGTGGAACATGAACTCGCGGAAGTAACCCGACCAGCCCTGGTGCGCGTTCTGCAGATAGCCGGCGCCGTGCACGAAGACCACCGCCGGGCGCCCCCTCTCGCCGGCCTCGGCCTCGCCTTCGTAATAGCGCGAGTGGATCGGCCGCTCGTGGTGGGTCGACGGCACGGCGACGATCTCCGGCTCCACCCACGGCAGGGATAGGAACCCTTCGGTTGCGTGGCGGGTGATCTGCCGTACTTGCGAGCCCGCGCGGGTCGCCTGGACGTAGAGCTCGGGAGGGCGGGTCGTGATGGAGTGGGTGACCAGCAGCAGCTCGCCGTCGGGGGAGAGGATCGAGGAGGTCCTGCCCCCGAGCCGGGTCATGCGCTCGACCGCTCCGCCGCCGGTGGCCACACGGTAGGTGTCGTAGACGCCGGGATGAGTCGGGTTGGCGGTGAAGTAGAAGAAGTCCTCCGCTGGCGAAAGCTCGACGCCCGACACCACGTAGTCGCCGCCGGTCAGCCGGCTGGTTTCGCCGTCGTCGAGGGAGTACACATAGAGCTGGGAGTAGCCGCTCTCCTCGGATAGGAACCAGAGCCGCCTGCTGTCTGAGAACCAGCCGAAGTCGTTGAAGATCCAGTTGATCCAGGCCTCGTTACTCAGCCGGTGGATCGGCCGCAGGGACTTCTCGTCGCGGTCGACGAGCGCGATCCAGCGGTCCTTGTTGTCCACCGAGTGCGCCTGCACGGCGAGCTGCAGGCCGTCGGGGCTCCAGGCCACGGGCTCCTCGAAACGCACGGCTCGAGGCTCGGGCTCGGCATCCGCTGCCTCGTCCTTCTCGTCGCCCGCGTCCTTCTCCTCGTCATCGTCGGCCGGCTCTTCCTCGTTCTCGCCGTCCTCGCTGGCCGCTTCTGCTTTCTTGGTCTCTTCGGTCTGCCGCTTCAGCTCGGCCAGGGGATCCTCGGCGATCCCGGGGAGCACCGAGAGGGCGAGCTCCCGATGTTCGTGGGCCTCGAGGTCGAGGTAGATCAGGCGTTCGCCGGAGCCGTCCCCGGTGCCGACTTTGGGCCGCACTTCTTGTGAGGTGACGTAGCCGCTGTCCGTGACCCAGGCTGGCATCTGGTCTTTCTTGCCGGGGTCGCGCTCAGCGTCTCTCACCACCAGGATCATGGCGTCACCCGCGCCCGACAGGGCGGCTTGTCGGATCTCGATTTCCTCACCAAGGTAAAAGGGCAGCGGGGGGCGCGTCGGGTCGGCGGCCTGTTCGCTCTCGGCACGCTCGCTGGCCGCCTCCCGCCGGTCTTTTCGCTGCTTCAGGACATCGAACAAGCGCTGTTGTTGCGCGCTCAGAAAGTCGTCTTTGGGCTTGTCGTCGTCCGGGTCTTCCTCCAGGCGCACGTCGGCCGACTGGTACTCCAGGCCGGTCTCGAGGTCGCGGACGTAGACCTGGTCGCCGCGATGAAACGAGATGCCCCGGTCGTCGGCCATGAAGCGCGGGCGGGTCTCGTCAGCGGCGGTGCGGGTGAGTTGCGTGAGGGTGCCGGTCTCGAGGTTCTTCAGGTACAGATCGCCGTGGCGGGAGTAGACTCTGAACCGGCGGTCGCGGCTCAGCCGGCCGCCCGGAGAGTCGACCGCACCGCGTTCCTCGTCGGCGATCACCCTCTCCTCGCCGGTGGCGAGATCGAGCCGAATCAGGTCCTCGATCTGCTCGCCGACACGCTTGCGGTGGAAATAGACGGCGTCGCCGTCGTCGGCCCAGTAGGGATCCTTCGCCGTGTTCCCGATCCAGTCGGGATCGGACATGATCAGCTCGAGTGTGATCTCGTCGGCGCCCGCAGCTTCAGTGGCGCCCGCGGTTTCAGTCGTGGGGAGCGCGGCGGTGGTAGCGCGCTCGTCCGCTGAAGCGGTCCCCACCAGGAGGCCGGCCAGCATGCCGAGCGTGACGAGAAGAGGCAGCGGCGAACGACGCGGAAGGCCACCGGGCCCCGCCTCAGCCATGTGGGACGGCGCTCCGCAACATCGCGAGGAAAGCCTCGCGTTGCGCCGCCAGGGTCTCCGTGGGTCCGGTGGCCTTGAAGAACCAGGGGCCCTGGGGACCTTCCACGACCGCGGCCAGCAAGCGGGAGCCTGTCTGCGGGGTGGTCGGGCCCGTGCCCATGGTGCTGGGCTTGATCGTGCCTTCCACGTCGACCCAGGTGGCCCGGAAGTCACCGAAGCTGAAGGAGTCGCGTGACGCCTGGCTATCGGGATCGATCTCCACCTGGCCGACCCAGCGCTGTAGGTTCGACTCGACACCGCCGCCGCCACCGGCTCCGAAGTAGAACACTGTGAGCTGGCCTTCGCCGGCATCACCCGGGATCCTGGCCTGCGCCAGCCGCATGCTGGAGCTCGGGGTCTCCGGGATCCAGGATTCTGGCAGGGTGAACTGCGCTCCGGGAGCGGCGATCGGCGCGCCGGTGGTGACGACCTCGCGCGACGTGATGGGGGCGAGGGCTGGGTCGGTGGCCGGCGCGCCGGCGGCGGGCGTTCCAGCGGCCGGTGTCCCGGTCAGGTCGACAGGCGGGGTCGCCGGGTCCTGCGGTGCCTGGGGCGGGGGAGCCGTCTCGTCGCCCGAGCACGATGCCAGGATGACGGTGGCGAGGATCAAGGGAAGACTTTTGTACATGGTTGACTCGAGTCCTGCTGAGGGGCTGTTTCCGGATCGTGCGTGGGGTCTGTTCCGGGTCGTGGACCGCCGTGGCGGGGCTGGCAGAGCGTATCGAACAAGCGGGGCCGAGGGAAGTCGAGCCGGCGGTATAGACTCGGTCTCCCCCGGGCCCGAAATCAGGAGGCTGCGCATGTCCGACTACTTCCGCCTGCAGTCCATCTCCGAGATCGACGAGCTGATCGAGAAATCCGGCGAGACGCCGGTGCTGTTCTTCAAGCACAGCCTTACGTGTCCGATCTCGAGAGCCGCGCTGCGCCAATACGAGAGCTTTCTCGCCGATCGCCCAGAGGGCGACCTGACGACCTACACGTTGATCGAGATCCAGAACGCCCGCGAGCTGTCGAGCGATCTCGCCGAGCGGACCGGCGTACGCCACGAGTCGCCTCAAGCGCTCTTTGTCCGCGGCGGCGAGGTCGCCTGGCACGCCAGCCACTGGTCGATCCAGTCCGAGGCGCTGGCCGAGGCGGTAGGGGATTAGGGTCTCAGCGAGAACTCCGCCAGCACGCGGGACGCCGCACCGAGTTGCTGCTGCATGGCACCGTAGTGGGTCTCCATCTCGCGTGAGCGTCCGGCGCTGCATTCGCTGGCCAGAAGCTTGATCTCCACGAAGGCTCGTTGCAGGGGCTCGTGCACGCCGTCCGCCGGCGCTTCGAACACGCGCTCGTTGCGGAGCAGGGGGATCACCGCCGCGGACAATTCGCGGCAGGCGGTGCGGATCAGTGGGCCGTCGTTTTTCTGGCGCCCTTGAAGGTACCGTGCCAGCGCTTGCTTGGTCGGGCCGACTGCCCGTGCGTACGAGCGGTGCCAGGCCTGCATGAGATCCTGGAGAGTGGGCAGCGCGGGCGGCGGCTTGAGGCTCTCCAGGTAGTCGCGGTACTCGCCCTCAGCCTCGACTCCGGCCATCTGCACGTGTCCCAGATATGGTAAGAGCGCGTCGTCCAACACATCTTCGGGCGCTACCAGCAGTCGGCCGAGCTCCGCTCCCTCCCGTTCGATCCGGTCGAGGAGCCGGCGCACCTCGGCTTCGAACTCGTCGCGACCGGACTTGGGATACGCGACGCTGTCGCACAACTGCACTTGTAGACCGTACAGGCGCGTGAGCGTCGATCCGGTCTCGCTGCCGGCCTCTGCCGCCACGTCTGGGAGGAAATCGTAGACGAGGTCCGAGGCAGCGCGGCCGATGGCGAGGTTCGACAGCTCGCGATCGACGACGTACCGGCGCACGCTGTCCAGCTGGGCGTCAGGCCCGGCCGACAGACCGCTCCAGTAGGCGAGCACCTTGCCGGCGATGCCGTCGCACAACTCGCGGTTGTATTCGAGCAGGGCGAGAGTGGTCAGAGCCCACTTGCCGTCGGTGGGATCCGGCACGTCGTCCGTCTGGGCGCGAGCAGTGAGCGGCAAGCCGAGCAGGGCACAGACGGCCCACGAGATCACGAAGGAGTCACGGCGGCAGCGTCGTCCTGAAGGCATCCCCGCGAGTATACCGGCTTGTAGGTATCCTCTGACGGCCGCCCCGAGAACCCGAAGTCTTCGACGTTCGGCTTCTCGGCCCATCCCCACCGGACTGGAGTCAGTCCGAATCCTTCGGACGGACTCCAGCTTCAGCGCAGGCTCTCGAGCTGCTGCTCGAGTTGTCTCGCCAGATCGGGCCGTGCGTCGCGTACTTTCTCGAGCTCCTCGGCGGCTTCGCTGGCGCGGCCGAGGATCCGCAGCGCCAGCGCGCGGTTGGCTCGCGCCTGGACGTTGTCCGGGTACCGGCTCAGGCCTTGCTGGTAGTGGTCTTCCGCGGCCGCGGCATCGCCACGAGAGAGCAGCAGGTCGCCGAGGTTGAAGTGCGCGAGAGCGTAGTCGGGTCGGTAGCTCAGCGCCCGGCGGTACTCGGACAGCGCGGTTTGCCAGTTGCCCTGTTTTTCGAGCGCCAGGCCGAGGCTGTTGCGCGCGGAAGCGAGCCCCGGATCGGCGTCGATGGCGCGCTCGTAGGCCTGGATCGCCTCCTCCAGGCGGTTCCGCTGCTCCAGACAAAGGCCCAGGTTGTGGTGGGCGGGTGCGAAGTCGCCGCGGCCTTCGAGCAGCTGGCGGTAGAGTTTCATCGCCTGGTCGAGATCGTTACGGCGCATGAGGGTGGTCGCCAGGTTGAAGCGCGCTGGCACGTTGTCCGGCTCGATCTCGATCGCCCGGCGGTACTCCGCCTCGGCCGCATCGGCGTCTCCGCGGCTCTCGTGGACGGTGCCGAGGTTGACGTGCAGCCCCGCCGTGTCACCCTCGATCAGGCGCAGACGCTCGAGCTCGGCGAAGGCTTCGTCCGGCCTGCCAGCGTCGGTCAGGGAGATAGCCAGCGAGGCCCGCCAGCTCTCGATCTCACTCAGGCGGTCCGTGAGCAGGCGCCATTGCTCGGCTGCCTCGCCGTGGTCGCCGCGTGCCTGGAGCAGCGAAGCGAACCGGCGTCGGATCTCCAGGTCGTCGCCGTCGCTCTCGAGCCGTCGCCGGTAGAGGTCTTCGGCCTCCTGCCATGTTTCGGGGCTCAGCTGGCGCAGCTGCGCCAGCTGCTGGCGGCGTGCCTCGAGGTCCACGGCCTGTCCGGGCTGGCTGTCGAAAGGCGGCCGCGAGACGATTTGCAGGATGTCGTCTTCGAGCTCGAGGCGGTCGAACGGGGTGTACGCCAACCGCTCGGCGACGGCGGTGCGATCGAGGCGGATCCCATCTGCACCTTCGCGGAAGGGTTGTGGCAAGAGCGGCTCGAGGTGCTCGAAGACCGCGGATGCGAGCGCCATATTGCCGTCGAAGCTCAGGTGCACGTGCTCGTGGAACAACTGCCGGCCGGGCAGGGGCGTACCCCCCGCGAGCCCGTCGATGAAGAGTCGTTCGGCGTCCACCAGGGTCACGCCTTGCCGCGTCCTCTCCGCCGCCAGGCGCCGGATCGTGTCATTGATCCTCGAGTCGGCCCGGAAGCGCAGGGCGTCTAGATCGCGGGCGCGGACGAGCCGGTCGCGGGCGTCGTCCACTCGCCCGGTGGCGAGCAGCGAGCGGCCGGCGCGGAAGTGCAACTCGGCGTGCCGATCGTCGATCAACTCCGCGTCTCGCCAGTGGCCCAGCGCGGCCTCGTGGTCGCCGCGATCCGCTGCCGCCGCTCCGGCCTCGAACAGAGATCTCCAGCTCTCCTCCTCCGTGGCGGTGAGATCTGGTCGATGGAGCGAGGCGAATGGCGGCTGGTCGCGCAGGTTGGTGGCGACGGTGACCAGCAGAGTCCGCGCCCGCTGGCCGTGGGCCGCGTCGACGAGGTCGCTCAGGTTGGCATGGAAATGCTCGTAGACCTTCGCCAGACGGAGATCGTCCGCGGCGACGCGCTGCTCCAGGAACATCTCCATGCCACGCCACTCGGCGTGCCGGGCGTCGCGCCGGGCACCACCGAGAGCTCCGTCGAGCAGCTGTCCTAGACGCGTGCCGCCAAGCGCTACCGAGCCGCGGATCACTGTCAGGCTGGGCGAGAAGTCGCCGAAGACCGTGCCGGCGCCGAAAGGGCCCACCACCTCGTTGTTTCCCAGGTAGACGACGAACAGGTCCGGCTCGTGGCCGGCGAGGTCGCGGGCGATCACGCGCGCCACGTGAGAGTTGATGGCGGTCATGGCGGCATTCACCACCTCGAATCGCGTCGCCGGATATCTGGCTTCGAGCAGCACCTCCAGCATGCGGCCGAAGCTGTAGGCCGAGTCCGGGGTGCCGCGCGCCGCCGAGCCGCCGAGCACGAAGATCCGGTAGGCGTCGCCCTTGGGGTCGGGAATCTCGACCGGCACCGGCGTCCTGGCCAGACGCCGCGGAAAGAAGCGCCAGCCGAACCGGTGATTGGTGGTCCATCCGCCGCCGTCACGGCGCACCAGGAAGTCGGTGGGGTAGCCGACGCCGAAAAGCCGCAGCCCGCCCTCGGCGACCACCAGGAAGAGCGCCGGCACCAGGGTCGCGGCGAGAAGCCGGAAGAGCCACAGCCGGACTCCCCGGGGCTCGTCGGCTGGCGCGGGCTCGCTCATCGGATCGTGAGAGTTGCCTCGACGGTTGCTCGGCTGTCAGGTACGAGTCCGCCGAGGCTGTCCGCCAGGCTTCTTGCGTTTGACGAGATCCAAGGCCAGAAGTCGTTCCAAGACCGCTTTTCTGTCCTCGGGTCTGTGGAGCGAGACGGTCGAACGATGCCACATGGAGAGAAGGGCCGTCAGCTGAACGCGCATCTTGAAACGGTCGTTCTTGCCGTCGGCACGCAGCACCTGCCGGCTGCGTTGCATGAGCATCGACAGGCTCGGCCCGAGCGGGCAGTTCGCCATGACCTCGCCCTCCCGGAACAGGTTGGCCAGCCACTGCGGCGACCAGCCGGCCGCCTCTGAAAAACCCTTTTGAGAATCCGACCGGAATCGCTCGACTCCGGCAACGAGGCGCCAAGCGCTGTCGAGCTGCTCGGGGTTGCCGTCGAAAGCCGCGGTGAGTGCGTTCGATACCCCTCCCAGGGCCTGTGCCAAACTCGCCCTCACGCCGCCGGTTGCGGCTTTCGGCTGGCTGACCAACAACTCCGCGGCGAGGCCGAAGACCGCCTCGACGAGATCCGGGCCGGTCTCGGCTGCGGCCAGGCCGGCGAGAAGCTCCTCGGCCCTCCGGTCGGCCTGCAAGTGGACGATCGCTTCGATCTCTCGCCGCAGGCGAGATCCTTCACTGCTCCAGAGCTGGCGGAACGTGGCTCTGAACGATGGTTTGGTGCGCAACCCCTCGGGCACGAAGCGGAAGGCGTCCCACTGCTCGCGCGCCAAAGCTCGCTGCGCGGCCAGACACCGGCCCAGAGTTTCCAGAACCTTGTCCTTGTAATAGCTCTCCTCGATGATGTCGATCCAGTACTGGACGCGCCATCCGTCGTCGTCCCACCCCAGCTCTTCGCCGGCGCGCGGCAACTCGTGGACCAGCATGTCGACGGCTGAGGTCCTCAGCTCCTCGAGCTCCGCGAGCGAACGGGGCTCCAGCCATTGCTGCCACCAGGCCAGCGTCAGGATACGTCGACCATAAAGGGCGACGCTGCGGAGCAGAACCGATTGCGGGGCTCGATCTTCTTCCTCGGCACCGACATCGTCGAGGACCGCCAGATAGCCGGGCGCAAAGACCCGGCGCGCAAAGCCCAGCCAGACTTTCAAGATGGCGCCGGTGACGCAGGCGGTCAACAGCTTGCGATTGAAGTTCTGCCCTTCCGTCTCGCGGAGCCCGTTGCGCAGGATCATCCGCAGGCACTCGCCGAGATCGCCCTCGTAGACGAGAGCCGCGACCAGGTATTGGGGATAGATCTCATCGAGGATCGCTCGAACGCGCAAGAACCTGAGAGCCTGATGTCGGGCCTCAGATCCATCCGCGGCAGGTCGATCAGGTCGATCGGGAGTTACTTTCAGGTGAATCTCTCGAGAATAGGCGCGATAGCGGGCCAGGCTCTCGTTGTAATCGCCGATCACGGCCTGCCAGGCGATATGACCGAGCTCGTGCAGGATGATGAACCAACGGCTGACGACGTTGGTCACGCTGAACGGGACGTCGATGCGGTACTGGCTGGCGCTTCCTTCGTGCCCGCTCGTCAGGCCGAACGTCAGGAGGGGTTCGTGGACCGCCGGCAGGCTGGTGAAGTCGCCGAAGTCGCGCACGTATAGCCAGATGCTGTCGATGAGACGGCTGTATCCGCCGCGACCCGTCAATCCTGCCGAGGGCGCATCGTGCTGGAACTGGATGAGACCGTCAGTCGCCTGACTCAAGGCGTACTCGAGAAGATGGCAAAGGTCTTCTTGTTCCCGCCGGCTCAGCTGGTTCGAGAGGCTGGCGAGCCGTGTTGAAACGAAGCTGGCGATATGACGGGCCACCGGCCCCCGGACAGGGTCGCCGAGATGCGAAACGAGACTGAAGAGGACGGCGGCGAATCGATAACGCGTCATCTCCGACGCGTCTTCGAAAAGATCTTCCTTCGACAGTTGGTCGAGCAGCAGCCTGATTCTGTCCTGGTAGCTCCCCAGCTCGTCGGACTCGGGTGGCGGCTCCGGCCCGACGTCGCGGCCGGGTGGGTCGATCGGCTCGAAACGGAGCACGGTGCAGGTTTCGGTGAAGTTGGACGCGTCCGTTGGAACGGCGTCGGCGATCTGCTTCCGCACGCGGAAAATGTCGGAGATCTCCGGGGAACGAGTAGCTTTGGACTCCGCGCCACCGCCGTTGCCTGCGGATCGCATGGCGGAGGACATGCTGTAGCGCCCGAACTCGCTCAACGTTTCGATGTCGTCTGCCGAGAAGTGCTCGCGGATTTCGACCTCGGCCACCGGATCCGACCGCACGAGCACACGGGCGGAATCGAAGCTCTCGAGCAGGTCGCCCCACTCGAACCGATTGTCGGCGTAGTCTTCGAGATCCGTGAGGAGCTGGGAGTAGGTCGCTGCGAAGATCGAGCGGCGCATCCATCTATCGGGGAAATGGGTTTCGAGTCGATCGAGCCGCCGGTGTTCGAGAAGATCGGCCAGGGTGAGGTATCTGAGTGAGCTCAGAATCTCGAGAAGCGCTTTCGCGTGATCCGCTTCCGGCCGCACGACCACGGTGGCGTCGTACCAGCCGAGCCCGTTGGCCAGGATGATGTCGCACTGCGTGGCCGCTGCCCGCCGCTCGAGATACTCGCAAAGGAGAAGCTCGAGGCCCAGGCCCAGCGCCTGCCGACTCCAGTGGCGGAATCGGAGACTGGCCAGCAGAGTCGGCCTGCCCTCCGCGGGCTGCGTCAGGCGTCGCTGCCAGCGAGTGTTGATCGGTTGCCGCCACAGGTAGTTGACGAACCCTGAACAACCGAGGACGCTGTCGGCGAATTCACTGCCCTGGACGATCGACATGTGATCGCTGCCCCAGAGGGTCGAGCAGACCTGGAGAGTCACGACGTCCCATTCCCCCAGCGCGAGATAGGCGATGCCGCGCGGTGTCTTTCTTCTCGTCTTTCCTCGCGTCTTGCGGCGCCAGGCGTCTGAGAACGTGCTTTCGTTGCCGCAGGCGACCCGCAGGTAGTCGATCTGCAGGCCCTGTGCCCAGACGGCGCTGCGGAAACAGTAGGGGGCGCTCTCCGTCGAGACCTCGGATCGAACCGGGGCCGAAGTCCTTGTCGTCATCTCGTCATCTCGTTCCTCGTCATGAGGACAGTGCGGGTGGACCGGAGCGCGAGATCTCCGATTCGAGTCGGCGTAGGCTGGGTGCCAGATTCTCCCAGGTCCGCATGCGGAATGGAACCAGCCGCAGCTCCATGAGAACCCGGTTCACGAGCGTCACCAGGCGCGACTGGATTTCAGTGGCGCGCAAGAGATCCGGGCCTTCGAGTGAGGGGTTCAGACGCGGCAACGGGCCGCTCACGAAGAGGTCGCAGGGACGTGAGCGAGCCCTGGCCCGGACTTCGAGCCACAAGCGCAGACTGGGGTCGAGCAGGGACAATCCCAGCAGAAGTCCCAGCCTGCCCTGGGCGGTCGGAGAGTCGCCCAGCGCTCGGGTCAAGCAGTCCCAGGTCCAGTGCTCCGCGGGGTCGGCCAGGATGTCCGCGTAAGAGCGGCCGTCGAAGATGACTTCCCGAAGCTCCCTAGCCGGCGAGACCTCGGGCATGAATCCGTGGAGATGGTAGATGACGATCCCCGGGCCGGGTCTTCGGCCGTGGCTCCGGTATTCGCTTTCGCCACGGATTTGCTGAACCCTGACGGGCCGAGGCATGGACGGGAGGCGGTCGGCGAGGATCTGCTGTAACAGGTCGTCGTAGTTGAATGTGATCACTGGGATGTGCTTGCCCGGGTGGCGCCGAGCTTGCGCCAGCAGGATGTCGGCGACTGCCGTCAACGCCGCCTCTTCCGCGCCGCCGGACAAGCGCCGCCCGGCTCGGTGCCCATCCCACAATGCCTGATGGAGGGCTGCGAGCCATCTTCTGCGGGGATGCGCCGCTCGGGCCACCGCTCCCTGAAACAGGGGATCGGACGTGAGACCGGCAAGCACGCCGGTCAGCGAGGTCGGCCGGTCGTCGAGATTCCGCCCGGGTCTCAGTGCGGCCGACGAGCTCAAGAGCCGGTCGATCAGGCCATCCCAGTCAGGAAGCCCGAAAGGCCGGCTGATTCCTGCTCCGAGGACAAAGAGCAGCCGGCCCTTGCGGGCAGCCCGTAAGGCTCGCTGGCGGTGCCAGATGAATTCATCGGCACCCAAGAGCTGCCGAACTCGAATGAGTCAACACCCCCAGTTGAAAAGGAACGGATAAGAATTCGAGTTCAGAGATCAGGGTCGAAAGCGGCGTCGGACGACGTATCCCCCAAAAACGGAATGTCTTCCTCTCTGCGCTCCAGCCGGAGCGGCACCTCCTGAAGCGAGTGGTCCGAGCGGGCTCGCCGGCCGAGAGCGGCGCGGTCCAGCATGCTCTCGAGACTTGCTGCAGTCTTCGACGGCCTGCTGCCGAGCAGGTGTTCTTCCAAAGCAGAACTCATTGATCGAGCCTCAACGATTCCCTGGACTTGCTTGCAGAGCAGCCGCTCAGCATGACAGCGCCGTCATGTAGTCTGCAGCTGGCCGCTTCGGTCAATACGAAAGTCCTTCGGTCGAGGTTGCGTCGAAGCAATCGACCATGGTGAATAAACATACCCCTGATTCCGATCAACGGAACATGGGAAGTATACTTGCCCCTCAATGCTACGTCAACATTGTCTCTCCGCACAGCCAAGGCTATCAGACTGTCTTTAGCGGGTCGGTCGACCCTGCCGGACCGCCGCCGGCCGAGATCGCTACCTGCGGAGAGCTGATAGGCTGCGGGCAGCGATACCCTCAAACCGGCCGGCTCGACGGAGGACGCACGATGGCCAAGAAAGCCGAGGTCGGCAGGCATTCCGCCTTCGAACCCGAAGAATGGGCCAAGATTCGGGAGACGCTCAGAGCGGAGCCCGAGAAGTTCGGCCTGCCGACACGGCAGTACGGCTCGGTGGTGTTCGCGTCATTCAACATCCGCAAGCTCGGCCGGATCAAGACCGGCAACGTCCACGAGCGCGACGAGGCGACCTTCGATTTCATGGCCGATGTCTGCCGGCACTTCGATCTGCTGGCGGTCCAGGAAGTGATGTCGGATACCGAAGGCCTGCTGGAGCTGAAGCGCCAGATGGGGCCCGAATACGGCATCGTCCACTCGGACGTCACCGGCGCCTTTCCCGGGCGGCCGGGCAACGCCGAGCGGCTGGCCTACATCTACAACCGCTCGCTGGTGGAGCGTTCCGAGATGGTCAGCGACGTCACCTACGACCGCACCGAGGTGGTCAAGAGGATCGCCGATCACAACGACGAGCTGCACAAAGTGCTCGAGGGGCTGGCTGGGAAGCGTAAGGTGTACGGCAACAAGCTGGAGAAGTACCTCGACCAGGGTGGTGCGCGACCCAGGGAGCCGTCGATGAGCGGCATCCGGCTGCCGGGCTTCCTGACCTTCGTGCGCACGCCGTTCGCCGCCGGGTTCCGCGTGCGTGGTCACCCGGACTCGGAACCGTACGAGTTCCTGGCGGTCAACGCGCACCTCAACTACGGTGATTCCGACTGGGACCGGATCTGGGAGGGGCGAGCTTTGACCGAGTGGATGCTGGGCAAGGTCAAGACGGGCAAGAAGAACAACCTCAACGTCGTTCTCTTCGGTGACCTCAACCTGGTCTTCAAGAACCCGAGGAAAGACCTCCCACGGATCGCCGAAAGCGTGCACGACGCAGCCAAGAGGGCCGGGCTCAAGAAGGTCGAGATCGTCATGCCTTTCCTGTTCCCGCATCCGAGGCCGAAGCAGCGCGTGGTGCCAGAGGGCTCCGTGTTTCGGACCAATGCCAAGCTCAACCAGACCTTCGACCAGCTCGGAGCGTTCTTCAACGACCAGCGTCTGAAGGGAGTTTCGACGCGGGTCACGTCCGAGCAGTCACGGGGGAAGACCCTGCCCGCGGGGCACGTCAACGGTGAGGTCTGGGGTACCTTCGCCGACTACGGGGTGTTCAACTTCAGCGACCTGTTCAGCCAGGCGCTGAAGGGCAAGAGCTATTGGGAGCTGGGTGAGGAGACCAACGACTTCGTGAAGCGGTACGATTTCAGGTTCAGCGACCACATGCCGATCTGGACCCGTCTGCCGTTGCCCGAACCGCCGAGCTCGATCTGATCTCCGGACCTCAGGGAGTCGGCGAGACGGCCCCCGCCTTGCGCGCCAGGAGGCCGAGCCCGCGCACCGCGGCATCGCTTTCGATGCTCAGCAGGCGCTCGCGCGCCTCCGTTTCACGGCCGGCCATCAGGCCCAGCTCCGCCCAGGCGAGCTTGGCCTCCAGGTGCAGCACGCCATAGCCGGCGGCGAGGCTCTTGTCCTCGACCTCTTCCAGGGACTCGAGCGCGCTTTCCACTTCGCCGGCCGCCGCCCGGACGCGGCTGGCGACGATGGTGGCGCGCAGCCGGATCGCCGGCTGCTCACTGGGCTCGGCGAGTCGCAGCGCGCCTTCGGCTGCCTCGCGGCTCTCCTTCAGGCGGTGCTGAGCCAACAATGCCCGCGCCAGAATGGTCGTCGCCCGCGACTCCTCGGACAGACGGTCCTGCTCGCGGCACTCCAGGATCGCCTCGA
The DNA here is from genome assembly GCA_024226315.1 of bacterium. Taxonomy (GTDB): domain Bacteria; phylum Acidobacteriota; class Thermoanaerobaculia; order Multivoradales; family J023; genus JAAELT01. The sequence goes on from JAAELT010000322.1 coordinate 13,619, forward strand.
GGCTCTCGGTCTCGGCCGCCGCCGGGTCGCCGGCTTCGAGTGCCAACCGGGCGAGAGAGATTCGTGTGTCGGTCACCCGCCGGCTCTCCGCCAGCTCGCGACGCAGCTCGAGGGATTCCCCGAGCGCGTCGCGGGCCTCGGCCAAGGCATCGCGCTGAAGCCGTACGCGGCCGAGGACGTGCAAGGTGTGGGCGCGCGCCGAACGATCGCCGATCTCCGCGGTCAGCTCGAGTGCGCGCTCCAGGTGCTCGCTGGCTGGCTTGATCTCGCCGAGGTCGTAGAGCGCGTCCGCCAGATTGGTGAGAGAGGTCGCCTCGCCGGTTTTCTCGCCGATCTCTCGCCGGATCTCGAGCGCTTGCTCGTGCTGGTCGCGGCTGGCGGCGAGCTCTCCCATGAGGTGACGGACCGCGGCGATGTTGTTGAGGCTGTAGGCTAGACCGCGCTTGTTGCCAAGATCCTGCCAGATCGCGCGCGCGCGCTCGAACATGCTGCCGGCCTCGCTCAGGCGGTCGCCCTCGACCAGCAGCACGCCGAGATTGTTGAGCGCGAAGGTCATCGCGAGGTCGTCGCCGGTGGTTTCGAAGATGGCGGTGGCTTCCGTGTAGAGAGCGCGGGCGCCGTCGAGGTCGCCGCGTTTCTTGAGCACCAGGGCGAGGTTGTTGAGGCCCGAGGCGGTGCCATCCTGATCGCCGAGGCGCCGATAGTCGTCGGTCACCTGCCGGTAGCAGTCGGCGGCCTCGTCGAACTCGCCACGATCGAAATGCACGTTGCCCAGCGCGGTGAGCGCCTGGGCCGCGCCCGACAGGTGCCCCAGATCGGCATAGAGCCGGCTGGCCTCGCGGGCCGCGATCTCGGCTTCGGACAGTCGGCCGAGCACGCGGTGGGCCTGTGCTTCGGCCAGCCTGGCCTGAGCCACCAGCAGTCCGGCGTCGATCTGGGCCGCGCCGTCGGCGGCGCGGCCCGCGGCTTCCAGCTGACGGGTGAAATCGGAGTCGAGCCCGGCGGCCGAGGCCTCCGCCAGGTCGATGCGCGGATCTTCAGAGATCGGCGCCGGCAGACGCCTGAGGTCGTCGATGGTTCGTAGCGCGCTCTTGGGATCGCGCCCCGAATTGTGCGCCGCAACCAACCGCAGGCCGTACTCGAGGTCGTCGGGAAAGTATTCACAGAGCTCGCCGTAGACCTCGACCGCCGCCGGCCAGTCACCGGTCACCTCGCGGTAGCGCCCCTCGACCGCCAGCCGATCCTCGCGCGACAGCCCCGAGGACAGCTCGAAGGCGCGCTCGGCGGCCTCCGCCGCGCGTCCGCCGAAGCCCTCGCCCTCCCAGGCCTGCGACAGCGCCGAGTGCACCAGGGCGTTCTGTGGCGCTAGCCGAGCCGCCGACTCGAGCAGCTCGCGGGCCGCCCGGGGTCTGGAATCCCGCAGCTCGTCGACCGCCTGTGCGTAAAGGCGCGCGGCCTCCGGCTCGGACGGCAGGCCGGCCAGGGGATCGTCAGCGCCTCCGGCTTCGTCGACCCCGAGCTGGTTGCGGAGCTCGCCGCCGAGCTCACTGATGAGGCGGAAGAGCTCCTCCTGCCGCCCGTCGCGCGCCAGCGACACCACGGTGCTGCCGAGGGCGGCGTCCTGCAGCCGCAGATCGAGACGCAGCTCACGGGTCTCGGCCTCGCCGATCGCGGCGTAACTGCCCACTACCAGAAAATCGCTGCCGAGCAGCGAGCGTACCCGCTCGAGATCAGCACCGTCGAGGCTGGGCGAGGCCTCGAGCCCGAGCTGCTGCCACATGCGGGCGACGTTCTCGCCCGGGATGGTGCGCAGTGCCTCGCCGCGCGCCAGCTCGGTGGTGAGCATCTCGGCCAGGGCGGTTCCCAGCCAGGCGTCCTGATCCTGGCCGGTGAGGTTCTTGAAGCCGAGCACCGCCACCGAGCGCCGCGGAACGACGCGGCTGCGGTCGAGCTCGCGGTCCCGGTTGAAGATGTAGAGCGCGGCCGAGGCGACGATCACCGCCATCAGCACCAGGCCGAGAACCAGGCTGCGGCGGTTGGAGGCAGGGGCCGCCGCTGCCGCTGCCATTCCGGGTGCCGGTGCCGGGCGCGGAGGTGCCGGCGCCGGGGCGGTCTCGGGGCGTGCTGCCCCGGGCCGCCGCACAGGCGGTTGCAACGCCGCGATCAGCTCGTCTGCCGTGGCGAAGCGTTCGGCCGGATCGCGCTTGAGGCAACGCAGGATCGCGCGCTCCCACCAGGCCTCCAGGTCCAGAACGTAGACATGGGGGGGCGGCGGCGGCTCCTGGAGGCGTTTGACCGCGGTCGAAAGCGGGTTGGGTCCGTCGAAGGGCAGCCGGCCGGTGACCATCTCGTAGATCACGATGCCGAGGGCATAGATATCGGTCGCCGGGGTGATGGCGCCGCCCTCGACCTGCTCGGGCGCCATGTAGGCCGGCGTGCCGACGATGCCGGTGCCGGTCACCTGGGCGGCGAAGCGATCGTCGGCGCCGCCGCGCGCGACGCCGAAGTCGGTGACCGCGACCCGCCTGCGCCTCGGATCGCCGCCTGTCCCCGCGTCCTCGGGTACCAGGAAGACGTTCTCGCTCTTGAAGTCTCGATGGACCACCTGAGCCCGATGTGCCGCCGCCAGGGCCGCCGCCATCTGCTCCACCAGCGGCAGGGCCTCGGCCGTCGACAGGCGGCCCCGGCGTATCAGGCAGGCCGACAGCGTCTCGCCCTCGAGCAGCTCCATGGTCAGGAAGGTGACGGGTGGTGTCTTCGGGCCGTCGGGATCGGCCGACGCGGGGCGGTGTCGGCCGAGATCGAAGATGCGGCAGACGTTGGGGTGGGTGACCGAGCGTGCCAGCGCGATCTCGCGCTTGAACCGCTCCACCGCGGCTTCGTCGGCCTCGCCGGCGTGCGCGCTGATGGTCTTCAGCGCCACGTGCTGACGCAGCTCGAGGTCTTCGGCCTCGTAGACCTCACCCATGCCGCCGCGGGCCAGGAAACGCACGATCCGGTAGCGCCCGGAGAGCAGCTCGCCGTCCTGGAAGACCGGCCCCGAGGGCGCGAGCGGACGCCTGGCCGCCACCGTCGGCTGGTCGTAGATGTCGGGCTGGGTGGATGCGGCGAGCGGCGCCTGTAGGGGAGCCTGCGTCGGCATCGGCGTGGCGGGGGTCAGGCTCGGGTGCGAGGGCAAGCCTGCAGCGGCACTCGGTGGAGTCGCTCCCGGCACCGCGGCTCGGGGCGCCTCAGCCGGGGGCGCCTTAGCTTGCGGTGTCACGGTCTTGCGCGGTCGCAGCCGGTACCGGGTCTGGCAACCCGGGCAGATGAGACGAACCTCGGCGGGCCGCGCGCCGGTAGCGCGGGTGACGTCGTCGGGGATCTCGATGACGGTTTTGCACTTCTTGCAAGTGAGCTTCAAGCTCGCCTCCGGCTCGGTGCTGCTATCGTTGGCGCCGTCGGTAGAAATCCGCCGGCCCTCTGCAACGAATCCGGCTATCTTACTCGACTGAAGTCCGCGAGAGATCCCCGTGAGAGGTCCCGATCGTTCATCCACCCGGCCGGAGGCGGTCGAGCTCGAGCTCTTCACCCACCGGTTTGCGGCGATCGCCGGCGAGATGGGGGAGATGCTGCGCCGCACCGCGCTGTCGACCAACGTCCGTGACCGCCTGGATTTCTCCTGCGCGGTGCTCGACGACGGCGGCCAGCTGGTGGTCAACGCTCCCCACATCCCGGTACACCTCGGCGCCCTGGGAATGTGCGTGCGCGCGGTGCGTGACGTCATCGAGCTGGCGCCCGGAGACTCCGTGGTGACCAACCACCCGGGTTTCGGCGGCTCGCACCTGCCCGACGTCACCGTGATCACGCCGGCTTATCTGGAAGACGCCCTTCTGGGCTACGTGGCGAGCCGCGCCCACCATGCCGAGATCGGCGGCAGCCGACCGGGCTCGATGCCGCCGGACGCACGCCACCTGGCCGAGGAGGGCGTGGTCATCGCGCCCACCCACCTGGTGCGTCGTGGCGAGCCGCGCTGGGACCCGATCCGCCGGTTGCTCGAGGGAGGCCCCTTGCCGTCCCGCGCTGTCGAGGAGAACCTCGCCGACCTCGACGCCGCGCTGGCCGCCGGTCAGCGCGGTGTGCGCTCGCTCGTCGCGCTGACCCGCCGCTCCGGTGTCGAGACCGTCCGGCACTACATGCGGGCGTTGCGGAGCCAGGCGGCGGAGCGGATGACGGCGGCTTTCGAGCGGCTCGGCACGAAGAGCTGCTCGGCGCTCCAGCGGCTCGACGACGGCACGCCGATCGGGGTGACGATCACGGTCGAGGCCGGCCGGGCACGCGTCGACTTCGGCGGCACCGGCGGAGTTCACGCCGGCAACCTCAACGCCACCCCGGCGATCGTGGCGAGCGCGGTGCTCTACGTCCTGCGGCTCTTGATCGACCAGCCCCTGCCGCTCAACGAAGGTCTGCTCGAACCGGTCGAGCTGGAGATTCCTCCCGGGCTGCTCAACCCGGACTTCCGTGGCGACCCCGCGCGGGCGCCGGCGGTGGTGGGGGGCAACGTCGAAACCAGTCAACGGCTGGTCGACACCCTGCTCCAGGCCCTCGGGCTGGTCGCTTGCAGCCAGGGGACGATGAACAACGTGCTGTTCGGCAACCAGCGTTTCGGCTACTACGAGACGGTCTGCGGCGGCGCCGGCGCCGGCGAGGGCTTCGACGGTGCCAGCGCCATCCACACCCACATGACGAACACGCGGATCACCGACCCCGAGGTGCTCGAGGTGCGCTATCCGGTGCGGCTGGAGCGTTTTCAGGTCCGCCGCGGCTCGGGAGGCGCCGGTCGCTTCCATGGCGGCGAAGGGGTGGTGCGAGAGCTCGTCTTCAGAGAGCCGGTGGCGCTGTCGGTGCTGTCGCAGCATCGCGTCGAGGCGCCCTATGGCATGGCCGGCGGCGAGCCCGGAGCGTGCGGCCGTCAACGCCTGGTGCGCGCCGACGGCGAAGTCGTCGAGCTGGACGGCTGCGATCAGGCCGAGGTCGAGCCCGGCGATCGACTGATCCTCGAGACCCCGGGCGGTGGCGGCTGGGGAAAAAAGATAGGATAGCGCCTCCAACGACCCCGCGTCTCCAAGAGACCCCACGATCATGGATCCGCCCTTCACGCTGCCCTTCGAGACCTTCTGGAACTGGTTGATCGCCCACCCGAACTGCATCCTGCGGGTGGGCACGCCGGAGGCCGTGCTCTACGACGACGACGACCTGCACTGGAACTTCGCCGCCGAAGGCGCGACCACCATGCTGGTCCAGGTGCTGCGCGGCAAGCGGCTGATGGGGGAGATGCTGGTGGAGCCGGAGCCGATCACCTACGTGCAGGGTGTCCAGGGCCAGCGCGAAGAAGAGCACGTCTTCGAGCTGATCTCGGAAACCGAGACGGACCGCGTCAGCGCCTTCTTCTTCGTGCTCACCCACGGCTACGAAGCCGAAGCCGCGGCCGAGCCGACGCCCGGCCGCGTGCACTGAGAGCCGACCCCGGATGAAGCGCCTGCTCCCGATCCTCGTCGGCTCGGTGATCGCCGCCGCCTTCCTGGGACCGGGCACCATCACCACCGCCGCGCGAGCCGGCGCCGCGCACGGTCTCGGTTTGCTGTGGGCGTTGCTCTTCGCCACCGTTGCCTGCCTGGTGCTGCAGGAGGCCTGCGCCCGTCTGACCATCGCCTCGGGCCACAACCTCGGCGAGGCGCTGCGCCGCCGTTTTCACCGCGGCGTCGGCGCTCTGCTCATGCTGTGGCTGGTGCTCGGCGCCATCGTTCTGGGCTGCGCCGCCTACGAGGCCGGCAACATCCTGGGCGGCGTCGAAGGCGCCAGCCTGGCGACCGGACTGTCGCGGCCCCTGCTGACGACCGTCTCGGTGGCCCTGGCCGGTCTGCTGCTGTGGCTCGGCTCGATCCGGGTGGTGGTCACAATACTCGGCGCCCTGGTGGCGATCATGGGCGGCGCCTTCCTGCTCACCGGCCTGCTGCTGAAGCCGCCGCCCGGCGAGGTGCTGAGCGGCCTCTTCGTGCCGTCGGTGCCGCCCGACGCGGGCCTGCTGGTGCTCGGCCTGGTGGGCACCACCGTGGTGCCTTACAACCTCTTCCTCGGCTCCGGCATCGCTCGCGGCCAGCGCCTCGGCGAGGCGCGCCTCGGGCTGGCCGTGGCGATCTGCCTCGGCGGCCTGATCTCGATGGCCGTGATGCTGGTGGGCAACGCCGTCGAGGGCGCCTTCAGCTACCCGGAAGTCGGTGCGGTGCTGGCCTCCCAACTCGGCGCCTGGGCAGCCTGGCTGTTCGCCCTGGGGCTGTTCGCCGCCGGCTTCTCCTCGGCGGTCACGGCGCCGTTGGCCGCCGCGATCACAGCGCGCAGCCTGTTCGCCGCCGGCCCGGAGGACGAGAGCTGGAACGAGAGATCCTGGCGCTACCGCTCCGTGTGGCTCGGTGTGCTGGCCGTCGGCGCGGCCTTCGGTCTCGCCGAGGTCAGCCCGGTGCCCGCGATCATCGCCGCCCAGGCGCTCAACGGCATCCTGCTGCCGGTGGTGGCGGTCTTCCTGTGGTTGGTGATGAACGACCGCGAGCTGTTGGGTGACGCGGTCAACGGCCGCCGGTCCAACGTGGTGATGGGGCTGGTGGTGGCGGTTGCCGTGGTGCTCGGCGGGCGCGGAGTCTGGCTCGCTCTCAACGCGATCTTGGCACGCCTGTAGGCCGCCGCTGGTGCCTCTCCGCGCCGAGGGACAAGGACTGGACGGTGATGGTATCAGCGTGGAGCTTGGACGAGACCGCCGAGCTCACAGATCGACCGGCAGCCGGTCGACCAGCTCTATGCCTCGCCGGCTGAAGCGCATGCGGTAGGCGAGCGCCTCGACGCCGGCGGCGACCACTCGGCGCAAGGTCTCGCCATAGGCCGGGTCGACCTCGTCGGCGGGGCGGAAGCGGCGGCAGTCGGCGCGGCCGACGAAGAAGAAGATCACTCCGCGGTCGCCGGCGGCGACCCGAGCGGCGAGCTCGTCGAGGTGCTTGCGGCCGCGCTCTGAGACCGCGTCGGGAAACGCCGCGTGCTCGCCAGCGCGCAGGGTCGAGCTCTTGATCTCTACCCAACAGTGCGGCCGGCGGCCGGGCGCGTCGCACAGGCGCAGGTCGATCCGGCTATCGCCGGTGCGGACTTCGGTCTCGAGCTCGTCGTAGCCAGCGAGCTCCGGGATCCGGCCCCGGCGAATGAAGCCGGTCACCGCCGGGTTGGGGTTGGCGGTGTTGACCCCGACCCAGGTCCGGCCCATGCGGATCATCTCGAGGGTGTGGCGCAGCTTGCGCCGGGGGTTGCTCGAGTCCGAGATCCACACCGGCCGGCCGGGCTCGCCGCAGCTGGTCATCCGTCCGGGATTCGGGCAGTGCACCGTCAGCACCGTGCCGTCGGAGAGCTCGACATCGGCGAGGAAGCGCTTGTAGCGGCGCAGCAGGGTCGCGGGGATCATTTCGCGGGCGAATCTCACGTCGCCTGATTTTCCTCGATCCGACGTGGTCCCCGATAGTGGGCGACGATGGTTACCGCGGCTTCATCAAAACACGACTTGACAAAACACGACTTGACAAAACGTGTTTAGGCCGGCTCGTGAACGACCGCCAGCTTCATCGCTCGCCCTCGCGCAGCTGCCGGCGCGCTTCATAGATGGCGATGGCGGCCGAGGTCGAGAGGTTGAGGGAGCGGACCGGCCCGTCCACCATCGGGATCGCTAGCAGCCGGTCCGCGTGGTGCTGCCGGATCTCGGCGGGCAGGCCCGAGGTCTCGCTGCCGAAGATCAGCACCGCGCCGGGCGGGAAGCGGACGCTCCACAGATCGCGATCCGCCTCGGCGGAGAAGAAGAAGGGCTCACCTAGCTCGGGCAGGTTGGCTTCGAAGGCCTGCCAACCAGGCCAGATCCGCGGCTCGACGTGGCGCCAGTAGTCGAGGCCGGCGCGCTTCAGGTAGCGGTCGTCGAGCGAGAACCCCAGGGGGCGGATCAGGTGCAACGAGGCTCCCGTCGCCAGGCAGGTGCGGCCGATGTTGCCGGTGTTCCAGTGGATTTCGGGCGCCACCAGCGCCACGTGCAGCCGGTGGCTCATGGCCCGCTCGGCACGCTATTCGAGCCGAACCGACACGTCGCCGTCGCCCAGGACGTCGATCTCGATCTTCTTGTCGCCAGATCCCTTCCAGTTGATCTTCTTGGGCCAGCCGGTGCCCTTGACCCGGCTCTCCTCCAGCCACAGGTTGGCACTGCCGAAGCCGACGTCGACGTCGACGTGGCGGAAGTGGTCGCGCTCGCCGAGCACGTCGACGTCGCCGCCGCCGCTGTTGATGTTGATGCGCGAGGTCAGGCCCGAGACGTAGACGTCGCCGCGGGTGAGGTCGACTTCGATCGGCAGGTGGCGCGGCATCCGCACCTTCATGCGCGCTTTGACGCCGCGCAGGCGGGCGCGGGGTGTGCGCTTCAGGCGCACCTTCAGCTCGCCGGCCTTCATCCGTGGAGCCAACCGCACGCGGTCGGCGCGGCGCTTGCACTTGTCCATGTCCTGCCGGTTGCAGTCGAGCGCCAGCTCGACCTCGACGTTGGGTCCGTCGGTGCCCTCGATGGTGAGGTCGCCGACCCACAGGGTGAAGTCGATGCCGTGGGCATCGCCCGGTGCCAGGTCCTGCTTCAGGCTGCGCACCTCGACATACTCGGCGGAGGCGGCGCCGGCCAGCGGGACGGTCGAGATCGCGGCGAGAACGAGGCAGCGAAGGGCTCGCGTTGAACTGCAGACGTGCATAAGAACTGCTCCGATTACCGCACCCGCTTGCGGCGGTTGCGGATGTAATCGGCGAGGATGAACTCGCCGAGGTTGTCCGGGGAGGCGAAAAACGCCCGCCCGCGGTTGATCTGCGTCAGCTTCTCGACGAACGACTTCAGCGTCGGGTCGGTGGCGATCATGAACGTGGTGACGACGATTTTCTGGCGGCGGCAGAGGTCTGCCTCCTCGAGAGTGAGGTTGACGATCTTCATGTCGAGGCCAAAGGGATTCTTGTAGATCCGGTCGCCCTCGGTGATCGCCGAGGGCTTGCCGTCGGTGATCAGGAAGATCTGCTTGTTGGGCTGCTTCTGCCGCGCCAGCAGCTGGCGCGCGAGCTGCAGCGCCTCGCGGGTGTTGGTGTGGTAGGGCCCGGCCTCGATGTAGGGCAGCTCGGAGAGGAAGATCGGCTCGGCCCGGTCGCCGAACAGGATCACGCCCAGGTGGTCCTTCGGGTACTTGGTCTGGATCAGCTCGGTGAGTGCCAGCGCCACCTTCTTGGCCGGTGTGATGCGGTCCTCGCCGTAGAGGATCATCGAATGACTGATGTCGATCGCGACGATGGTGGCACAGGTGGTCAGGTGCTCGGTCTCGTGCACTTCCAGATCGTCTTCCGTCAGCTGCAGGGTGCCGAAGTTGCGTTTCAGCGAGTTGTGAAGAGAGCGGCCCATATCGATGTGGTGCAGCTCGTCGCCGAAGCGGTAGGGCCGGGTCTCCGGCAGCTTCTCCACGCCGTCGCCGGACGCCCGGATCGGGTGGTAGCCCGAGCTGCCGCGATCGAGCGAGGAGAAGATCTCCTCGAAGGCGCTGCGCCGGATGCGCCGCTCACCGATGCCGGTGAGCTGGAACGCGCCGTCGGTGTCGCGCGCCATCACCTGCTGGTCTTCCAGCGAGTCGAAGAACGCATCCAGATCGAGGCTCTCCGGCAGATAGCCCTGCTCCTGCAGGTAGCGCATCCACTCCATCGCCTGCTGCGGATCGCCGCCCGAGGCCAGCAGCAGCTGGTTGAACACCCGCTGCAGATTGAGGCCGTCGAGCAGGGCCTGGAGCAGGCGCGGATCTAGATGACGGTAGCGGTGGCGCATGGACCTCTATACGTGGTCAGTTCACGTCCGGCCCGCCGCCGCGCCGCCGGCGCTCGGGGCGCAGGAGCTGAAACTTGACCATCTCCTTGTAGCTCACCTGGCTGTCCAGGTCCTCCCGCGCCAGCTTGAGGTGCTGGTGCAGGCCCTCGAGGATCATCTCGGCGGTGAGCGTCAGCTCCTCGGGTCGGCCGTTGCCGTGCTCCGACGCCAGCTCCATGAGCCCGGGGACCGTCTGGAGCGAGGCGGCGTAGTCGGCGAATCTCTGTTCGTCCGAAAGGGTCACCGAGTTGCCCGCCGCGAACCAGCGCACGATGTCGCTGTAGGGACCCCGGTCCTCCTCGCTGCCGCTGCCGAGCTCCTTGTTGACCGCCGGCAGGCGGCTCTCGAACACACGTCTGACGGCCTGGCCGATAAGCTTCATCGCCACCGCCTCGGAGCCCTGCTGCTCGCCCTCGTAGACCATCTCGATCTTGCCGGTGATCGCCGGCAGCACCATCGGCAGATCGCACAGCCGTGGATACACCGGGTCGTCACCGGTGATCAGGGCGCGACGCTCGAGGTTGGAATGCAGGACTTCGACCGCCGAGATGGCCATGCGGGCGCTCACCCCCGAAGTCTGGTCGACCAGCTCGCTGTCGCGAGCCACCATGGCGATCTCCTCGATCAGCAGGCGGATGCTCTCGGGGATCACGATCTCGGGCTCGCCGTCGGTGGCTTCGTGGCGATCCAACCAGGCTTCCTGGAGGGTGATCGCGGCCGCCGTCTTCGCGTCGTCGGGGTAGTGGGTCAGGATCTGCGACGAGATGCGGTCCTTGAGCGGCGTGATGATCGAGCCGCGGTTGGTGTAGTCCTCCGGGTTGGCCGAGAAGGTCAGCAGGATGTCGAGCGGCACGCGCACCGGGAAGCCGCGGATCTGCAGGTCGCGCTCCTCCAGGATGTTGAGCAGGCCCACCTGGATCCGGGGCGCCAGGTCCGGCAGCTCGTTGATCGCGAAGATGCCGCGGTTGGTGCGCGGGATGATGCCGAAGTGGATCACTTCCGGGTCGGCGTAGGTGAGCTTGTGGGTCGCGGCCTTGATCGGGTCGATGTCGCCCAGCAGGTCGGCGATCGAGACGTCGGGCGTCGCCAGTTTCTCGTTGTAGCGCAGCTCGCGGGGCAGCCAGTCCAGGGGCGTGTCATCACCCGCCGCCTCGACCAGCTTCTGGCCCGGCACCGACACCGGCGCCAGCGGATCGTCGTTGAGCTCGCTGCCGCGGATCACCGGGATCTCGGCGTCGAGCAGGTCGGTGAGGGCGCGCAGCAGGCGGGTCTTGGCCTGTCCTCGCAGCCCTAAGAGGATCAGGTCGTGGCCGGCGAGTACGGCGTTGACGACGCCGGGGATCACCGTCCGCTCGTAGCCCAGGATGCCGGGGAAGAGGCGTTCGCCGCCCTGCAGCTTGGCGCGCAGATTGCGCCGCATTTCCTCGCGCACGGTCTCGGAGCGGTAGCCGGTTTTCTTCAGCGCGCCCAGGGTCTCGGGCCTTTCCCTCATGCTCCTCGCGCCTCCAGCCAGCGTTCGGCGTCGATCGCCGCCTGGCAGCCGCTGCCGGCGGCGGTCACCGCCTGGCGGTAGTTGGGGTCCATCACGTCACCGGCGGCGAACACGCCGTCGACATTGGTATACGTCGACGGACAGCGCACCGTCAGGTAGCCGGCGTCGTCCATGTCGAGGCTGTCGCGAAACAGGTCGGTGTTCGGTTTGTGGCCGATGGCCAGGAACACGCCCTGGCAGGGGTACTCGGTCTCCTCGCCGGTCTGGGTGCTCTGCAGGCGCACACCGTGCACGCCCTTCTCGCGCGTGCCCAGTACCTCCACCATCCCCTGGTTCCATTGGAACTCGATCTTGTCGTTCTTGAGCGCGCGATCCTGCATGATCTTCGAGGCGCGCAGCTCGTCGCGCCGGTGCACCACGGTCACCTTGCTGCAGAAGCGGGTCAGATAGGTCGCCTCTTCCATCGCCGAGTCACCGCCGCCGATGACCACCACCTCTTTGTCCTTGAAGAAGAAGCCGTCGCAGGTGGCGCAGGCCGACACGCCGTAGCCCATCAAGTGCGATTCCGACTCCAGGCCGAGCAGCTTGGCGGTGGCGCCGGTGGCCACCACCAGGGCGTCGCAGGTGTAGCCGGCCTCGTCGGAGGTCACCTTGAAGGGATGTTCGGAGAGGTCGACCTCGGTGGCTTCCTCGAACTTCACGGTGGAGCCGAAGCGCCGCGCCTGCTCGCGCATCTTGTCCACCAGCTCGGGCCCGAGGATGCCCTCCGGGAAGCCGGGGTAGTTCTCGACGTCGGTGGTGATGGTCAGCTGGCCGCCGGGCTGATTGCCTTCGAGGATCAGCGGCTCGAGATTGGCGCGCGAGGCATAGAGCGCGGCGGTCAGACCGGCCGGGCCGGTGCCGATGATCAGCAGCCGGTGATGGCTGGTGCCGTCGCCGTTGGATGACTGGGACATGTTGTCGGGTTCTCCTGAAGCTCCCCGGGAGGGGAGGAGGGTCAGCGGATCGTCGGCTCGGTTCGCCGGACGGCGTGCCGAGCGTGGGGAAGTATAGCAACGAGCGGCCCGTGTCTCGCGCGGGCCATGGGCCGCGCTCCACGGATTCTTACGCCCGCGGCAATTCCTCGGATGCGGGTAGGAGGCGGTCGGTTTCGAAGGCTTTCGGTATCATCGTGGCGTCAGTCCGTTCTGGAGCCCGCCCGTGAGGAAACTTCTTTCGATCGCCCTCACCTTCCTGATCGTCATCGCCGTCGCCGCCCTGATGCTCGACCCACTGATTCGCCAGATGCTGTATCCGGCGCCGCCGATCCCGGTGCCGTCGCCGCCTCCGCCGCCGCTGGAGGAGGTGACGCTGGAGCTGCCGGCGGGGGAGCGGGTGACGGCGTGGGCGGCTGCCTACTCGGATCCCGCGAGCCCGGCGGTGGTGTTCTTCCACGGCAACGGCGAGAACCTGGAGACGATGCGCCTCTCCGGGCTGTTCGAGCAGATGGCGGCGCTCGGCGTGCACGTGCTGGCGGTGGATTATCCGGGCTACGGCTCGAGCTCCGGCGAGCCGAGCGAGGCGAGCTTGACGGCGGCGGGGCAGGCCGGCTTCGAATGGCTGGGGCGCCGCCACCCGGACTCCCGCAAGTTCGTCCTCGGCTGGTCGCTGGGCGCGGCGGTGGCGACCCGCATCGCGGCCGACAATGCGGAAAGCGTCGACGGTCTGGTGCTGCTGTCCGCCTGGTCCGATCTTCCGAGCCTGGCGGCGATCCACTATCCCAGCTGGCTGGTGGGGCTCGGCTTGAAAGACAAGTACGACTCGGTGGCCGCGGCGCGAGGGGTGCGGGCGCCGATCCTGATGGCTCACGGCGCCATCGATCAGATCATCCCCATCGGCCAAGGCCGCCAGCTCGCCGATGCGCTGGGTGAGAAGTGCCGCTTCGTCGAGGTGCCGGGCGCCGGCCACAACGACCTGCTGGCGCGGCAAGTGGTGTGGCGGGAGTTGGCGACGTTTCTCCGCGATCAGGACTCCGGTTCCTGATCCGCCGGCCGCCGGTGAGCTAAACTCTGGCCGCTTTTCCCCGTAGTAGCAGGAGAACTGCAGAACTGGCACGTGCGGCGCCCGGAGCACGTGAATGCCGCGAAGCGCGGCCACCCTTTCAGATATGTCCGGTATCGGCCGGCTCTTTCATGCGCCGGCCCGAAGACCCCAACCGCCAAAGGAGAGAGAGAATGACCCGAACCCGATCTGGCCTCGTCCTGTTTCTGACCGTGCTGCTGCTCGCGCCCGCGGGTGCCGCCCTGGCCGAGCAACACAGCAAGACCACGGGGCTCGCCGCCAGCGAAGCCGCCATGCCGGACCTGATTCCGCGTGAAGTGCTGTTCGGCAACCCCGACCGCGCCGGCGTGCGCATCAGCCCGAACGGCAAGAACATTTCCTACCTCTCCGCCGTCGACGGGGTGCTCAACGTCTGGGTCGGCCCGATGGACGATCCGTCGGCCGCCAAGCCGGTGACCAACGACACCAAGCGCGGCATCCGCATCTACTTCTGGGCCTACACCGGCGACGATGTGATCTACCTCCAGGACAAGGACGGCGACGAGAACTGGCGCGCCTACGTGGTCAATCTGAAGAGCGGCGAGGAGAAAGATCTGACCCCGCTCGAAGGCGTGCGCGCCAACATCAACGGCGTCAGCCACAAGATCCCCGGCGAGATCCTGGTCGGCCTCAACGACCGCGACAAGCGCTACCACGACCTCTATCGCATCAACCTCGCCAGCGGCGAGCGCACCCTGGTGCAGCAGAACGACGGCTACCTGGGCTTCGTCTCGGACGACGACTACAACCTCAAGCTGGCGGCCAAGGTCGATCAGACCGGCGCCATGCACATGGAGCGCAAGGGCGGCGACGGCTGGGAGCCCTTCCTCGAGATCGGCACCGAGGACAACATGACCACCGGCCCGGTGGGCTTCGACAAGACGGGATCGACGCTCTACCTGCGCGATTCCAGGGATCGCAACACGTCGGCGCTCAAGGGCATCGACATGGCTACCGGTGAGGCGAAGGTGATCGCCGAGGACGGCCGCGCCGACGTCGGCCAGGCGCTGATGCACCCGACCGAGAACACCGTGCAGGCGGTTCGCGTCGATTACACCCGTGCCGAGTGGAAGATCCTCGACGACTCGATCCAGGGTGACTTCGACTACCTGAAGACGGTCAACGACGGCGACTTCGTGATCGGCTCGCGCACCCTCGACGACCAGGAGTGGATCGTAATCTTCTTCGAGGACGCGGGTCCGGTGCAGTACTACCACTACGACCGCGAGGCGAAGAAGGCCGACTACCTGTTCAGCAACCGCAAGGCGCTCGACGGCGTCGAGCTGGCGAAGATGCATCCGCGGGTGCTGAAATCGCGCGACGGTCTCGACCTGGTGAGCTATCTCACCCTGCCTCAGGGCACCGACGTCGACGCCGACGGCAAGCCGGCCGAGGCGCTGCCGATGGTGCTGTTCGTCCACGGCGGGCCGTGGGCGCGCGACCGCTGGGGCTACAACCCCTGGCACCAGTGGCTGTCCAATCGCGGCTACGCCGTGCTGTCGGTCAACTACCGCGGTTCTTCCGGCTTCGGCAAGGACTTCCTGAACGCCGCCAACATGGAGTGGTCGGGCAAGATGCACGACGACCTGATCGATGCCGTCGACTGGGCGATCGCGGAGGGCATCGCCGATCCCGAGCGGGTCGCCATTGGCGGCGGCTCCTACGGCGGCTACGCCACCCTGGTGGGCATGACCTTCACCCCCGAGCGCTTCGCCTGCGGCGTCGACATCGTCGGCCCGTCGAGCATGATCACCCTGCTCGAGAACGTACCGCCCTACTGGCGGCCGTTCCTGCCGGCGATGACCCAGCGCGTGGGCGATCCCAATACCGTCGAGGGCCGCCGCTACCTGCGCTCGATCTCGCCGCTCACCCACGTCGAGGAGATCGTGCGGCCGCTGCTGATCGGCCAGGGCGCCAACGACCCGCGGGTCACCCAGGTCGAGAGCGACCAGATCGTCGAGGCGATGCTCGAGAAGGAGCTGCCGGTCACCTACGTGCTCTATTCCGACGAAGGGCACGGTTTCCGCCGGCCGGAGAACAGCCTGTCGTTCAACGCCGTCGCCGAGGCCTTCTTCGCCGAGCACCTGGGCGGCCGCTTCGAGCCCATCGGCGACGACTTCGAGGGCTCCTCGATCGAGGTGCCGACCGGCGCCGAGCACGTCCCGGGCCTCGATGAGGCGCTGCTGCAGCGCACGGTGGTCGAGGAGAGCAAGGGCCCGTAGAAGTCTAGCCCTGCTTGTGTCACGAACGAGGGACGAGCCATCTACGGCTCGTCCCTTTCCTTTTCGTGAAGGTCCGGTAGGATCAGGCACCGGATCATGATTGAGACGTGTGCAGGCCGCCGTGGCGCGGTGCTCATCCTGGCGGCTGCCCTGTGGACCGCCGCCGGCCCCGGCGTTGCCCGTGCGCGGCAGGGAGCACCTCCGGCGCGGGAAGGCGCTCCCACGGCACCGGCCCGCGCCACCCCGGCGCAGAAGCAGATTGCCGAGGACGAGGCGGCGCTCGAGCAGCTGGCGGCGCTCGAGCAGGAGCTGCGCGAAGCCGCGGCTGCCGATGAGGAGATCGCGTCCGGCCGGCTGGAGGAGGTCGCCGCTCTCGAGGAGCAGCTCGCCGAGGCCGAGCCGGGCAGCGAGGAGGCGGGCAACGTCTTCGACCGCGCCAAGGAACTGGTGGTCGGTGCCGTCGCCGACCTGCGGGCCGCGATCGGCCGCGCCGAAGCGCCGTCGGCGGTGCCGGACTTCGGGCGGCGCCTGGCCGAGGGCCTGGCGGCCTTCGCGACAACCGACAGGCCGGCCACCGGGGGCGCGGTGTCGAGCGCCGAGCTGGCGCGGCTCGAAGAGCTCTATGAGCTGCGGGAGGAGAAGACCCGCAAGCTCGAGGAGCTCGAGGCGCGGCTCCAGGAGGAGTCGCGGGAGCGCCACGGTGCCTATGCCAGCCGCCTGTGGCAGTTGGGCCTGGATTCGCTGGAGCAGCTGCCCGACGAGCGCCGCGACCGGCTGTCTTCGCTCACCCGCGAACGCTGGGACGAAATCCTGTACGACTTCGACGTCGCGCGCCTGGTGGCGGAGGTGCAATGGTTCCGGCTGCGCAAGATGATCGCCGATCTGCCCTCGTTGCTCCGCGATTTCTTCGCCGCCGTCACCGTCGGCGGCGCGCTGTTTCGCGTGATGCTGGTGGTGCTGCTGTGGCGGTGGGCCCAGCGCCGGCGGCCGGGGGTCCTGGAACGCCTGCGGCGGCGGGCCGCCGATCATCCCCGAGCGCGGGTGGCCGCGGAGCTGGTCGCGGCGGCGGCGCCGTGGGGCATTTTCCTGCTCGGCCTGGCGGCGCTGCACTGGGCGCTCGGCCCCAAGCTCTCGGACCTACCGATCATCGGCCCGTTGATCTTCGTCCTGGCCGCGATCTACGGCGCCTTTCGCCTGGCCGACGACCTGGTTGTGGGCGTGCTCCTGGCCGGCGCCGAGCACACCGCGTTCGAGGTCACCCCCGAGCGGCGCCGGCGTCTGGGCCGCAGCGTCCGCCGGGTGCTGATCGTGGCGGTGGTGATGTTCCTGTTGCCCGCCTTCTATTTCTACCGGCTCGAGGGCGGGGTGCTCTACGATGCTCTGCGCGAGATCGCTCGGTGGGTGGTACTGGCCGCAACCCTGGTGGAGCTGGCGACCTGGCGCCGCGAGCTCGCCGACGCCTGCCTGGCGATGCGCTCGGCCGGCGGTTGGGCCAACTTGCAACGCCGCACCCGCGACCGCCCGTTCGGGGTCCTGCTGGCGCCCTTCTCGTTCCTGTGGCTGGCCGGCCGTGGCCTGTGGGCGCTGGGTCAGGAGATCGCGTCGGGCTATGCCGGCACCCGGCTCGCCACTACCTACCTGGCGCGGCGGCGGATCGAGAAAGAGGCCGAGGAGCGGGGCTACGCCGACGTCTCGATCGACAGCCTGCCGGCGGGCCTCGTCGAAGCGCTCGACGAGCGGGTGCGCCCGGGAGACGCCGTCGCCGCCGACACCATCCCGGGTCTCGAGGCGGCGTGCCGATCGGTGGCGCAGTGGCGCCGGGGCGAGGGCGGCGGCGCCTTCCTGCTCGCCGGTGAGCAGGGCATCGGCAAGCGCGCCTGGATCGATCGCTTCTGCGCCCGGGAGCCGGTGGCGGCTCGGCTGCGGCTCGACCGGCGCCTGACCGAGCCGCGGGAGCTGATCGACTGGCTGGCGCGCCATCTCCTCGGCGAGGGCGAGACCGTCGCCAGCCGGTCCGAGCTGGCCGAGCGCCTGGGCGCCGGCGAGCGCTCGATCGTCGTCCTCGAGGGCGCCGAGAACCTCTTTCTCGCCCGCGTCGACGGCTACCGCGCGCTCGCCGAGATGGCGGCGCTGGCCGGCGAGACACGGCTCGAGGTGTTCTGGATGCTGTCGATGGAGGGTCTGGCGTTCAACCACCTGCGGGCGACGGCCAAAGAGCTGACCTACCTGGGCCACGTGGCGGAGCTGCCGGACTGGCCGGAGAAGCGGATCCGGGAGCTGCTGCTGCGGCGTCTGGCCGCCGGCGGTTTCACCGCCAACTGGGCGGAGCTGTTGGGCGCGGCCGGCTCCGGCGAGGACGCCGAGGC
Source organism: bacterium (assembly GCA_024226315.1). Classification (GTDB taxonomy): domain Bacteria; phylum Acidobacteriota; class Thermoanaerobaculia; order Multivoradales; family J023; genus JAAELT01. Next base: position 31,712 of record JAAELT010000322.1, read on the forward strand.
GCGAAGGCGCGAGGGCGAGACCGCCTTCATCAGCCTGCTGTCCGACTTCGCGGACGGCAATCCCCAGGTGGCGCTGCACTACTTCCTGCGCTCGCTGGTGCCGGGCGGTAACGGCTCGCGCGCGGAGCTCACCGTGCGCCCGTTCCGGCCGCCGCCCGAGAGCCAGCTCGCCGACATGCGCACCGAGGCCTTCTTCCTGCTCGCCGCCGTCGCTCGCCACGGCAACCTGACCCTGGAGGAGGCGTCGAGCGTCTCCGGCTACCCGCCGGCGCTGGCCGGCATCCTCCTCACCCGGCTCTTGGACCTCGGCGCCCTGGCCGCCGACGGCGAGCGCTATCGCGTCACCAGCCACTGGCAGCCGACGGTGTTCCGTCTGCTGCGCCGGCGCAACGTCCTGGTGTCTTGAGACCGGAGGAGCCGCCGCGATGCCCGATGGAGCGATGAGCTGGCTTGAGTTCTTCGAACCGAGCGGCATTCCCTATGCCGTGGCGATCCTGGTCGTCACCGCGCTGGCCGCCGGCTTCGTGCGCCGCAGCTACGAGCGGCTCGGCGAGCGCTTCGCCGATCGCCGGCTGGTGATCCAGCAGACCGGCGCCCTGGTGCGCTTCGTGGTCTTCCTGAGCGGCTTCACCGGCGCCGCGCTGACCCTCTTCAAGCTCGAGAAAGAGCTGCTGCTGGGCATCGGCGGCACCTTCGCGGTGGCCTTCGGCTTCGCCGCCAAGGACCTGGCGGCGTCGGTGCTCGCCGGCATCATCATCCTCGTCGACCGGCCGTTCCAGGTCGGCGACCGGGTGACCTTCGAGGGCTACTACGGCGACATCGTGGCCGTCGGCCTGCGCTCGGTGCGGCTGATGACGCTCGACGACACCCAGGTCACCATCCCCAACAACAAGTTCCTCACCGAGGCGGTGGCCTCGGGCAACGCCGGCGCGGTCGACATGATGATCCAGACCGACCTCTTCATCGGCATCGATCAGGACCTGGCCGAGGCCCGGCGGCTGCTCACCGAGGTGCTCACCACCAGCCGCTACGTCAATCTGAACCAGAAGTGGTCGGTGACCGCCAGCGAGGTGATCCAGGAGAGCTACTTCGCCGTGCGCCTGCGGGCCAAGGCCTACGTGCTCGACGTGCGCTACGAGAAGGCCTTCGAGACCGACGTCACCGAGCGGGCGCTGGCCGCCTTCCGCGAGGACGGCATCGAGCCGCCAGCGGTGCTGCATCGCGGCGTCTGAGCGGGGATCCTCTCGAACGCAGTGGGATTCCTGCGGCGCGCGCCGACTGAATCCAGGCGGGTTCCGCATGGCGAAGAATCCTGTTTGACGTCTCAGCGTATCTATAGGACACTGTGCGTAGGAATCGTCCGACATCCGGGCCGTATCAGAAAGGTCGAGAGAAGACAGGTGCTCGGGGAGCTTCTCGATGGGTGATCGCCACCGCTCGTCACTGATCAGGGCAAAGTTGAATCCGCCGCGGCTGGCGGCCGGTGTGGTCGGCCGGCCGCGGCTGGTGGAACGGCTGGAGCGCGGCCGGCGGCTGCCACTTGGGCTGACCTGCGCGCCCGCCGGCTACGGCAAGAGCACGCTGGTGGCGAGCTGGCTCGAGGATTCCGGCGGTCCGGCGCACCAGCACCCCTTCGCCTGGCTGTCGCTCGACGAGGCCGACAGCGACCTGTCGCTGTTCGTGGAGTACCTGGTTGTGGCGATACACAATGTGCCCGCCGTCCGGGGCGTCGCTCCCGGCGCTTGTGCCGAGACCCTGGCCATGGCGGCGGCGCCGGACCCACGGCCGACCGTGGTCGGCGCCTGCCTGGTCAACGAGCTGGAAGCGCTGGCCGGGGACCTGACCGACGACCTCGTCCTGGTGCTCGACGACTACCACCTGATCCACGGCACCGCTGTACACGAGCTGATCAGCCACCTGCTGCGCTACCCGCCCCGCCGCCTCCACCTCGAGATCCTGGCACGTTTCGACCCGCCGCTGCCGCTGCATACGCTGCGCGCCCACGGTCAGGTGAGCGAGATCCGTGCCCACGACCTGCGCTTCACGGACGAGGAGTCGAGGGCCTTCTTCGACAGTGCTCTCGGCGAGGTGCCCGGAGCACGGACCCTGGCGCGGCTGGAGCAGCTAACCGAGGGCTGGGTGGTGGGCATGCGGCTGGCGGCCCTGCTCGGCGCCGGGCAGGACGATCTCGACGCCTTTCTGGCCCGGCTCGACGGCACCCCGGAACAGTTGCAGCAGTACTTCGTCTCCGAGGTGCTGGAGCGACAGCCCGCCGAGCTGCGGCGAAGCCTGCTCCGGGCGTCGCTGGTGCAGCCGTTTTGCGCCGGTCTCCTGGACGAGCTGTTCCGCGACACCGGCGACGAATCGGAGCCGGTGCGGGGCGGCGAGGACTTCATCGAGTGGCTCGAGCGGAGCGGTCTGTTCCTGATCGCGCTCGATGCCCGCCACCAGTGGTTCCGCTTCCATCACCTGTTCCGCAAGCTGCTGTTGGAGCAGCTGCGTCACGACGCCGATGCCGGCGAGATCGACGGTCTCCGCCGGCGGGCGGCCGGCTGGCTCGAGGCCAGGGGTCACCTGGAAGAGGCGATGACGCAGTACGGGAGCTGCCGGGACGAGGCCGCGGCCGCCGATCTGGTCAAGCGCCACCGGCACCAGCTGACCCGCGACGAGGAGTGGAACCGGCTGGGACGCTGGCTCGAAGCGCTGACCGAGGAGCTGGTGCGCGTCGACGTCGAGCTCCTGGTGACGCGGGCCTGGTTGTGCGAGAACCGGTTCCGCTATGCCGAGTTGTGGGAGATCCTGGACGAGATCGAGGCCCGCGCCCCCGCCGACGAGGTGCCCGCGAGCCTGCGTGGCGAGATCGACGCACTGGCGGGCGGCCGCCACTACATCGCCTGTGACGCGCCGCGGTCGGTGGCGGCCAGCGACCGCGCGCTGGCCGCCATCCCGGCGGAGCACCCGAGCGAGCGGGGCTTCGCCCTGGTGGTGAGCTGCCTGGCCCACCAGATGAACGGCGACCTCGAGCGCGCCGAGTCGGTGGCGCTGGCGGCCCTCGGGGACCCGGGCCACGGCGACACCTACCACACCCGGATCCTCATCGGCCTGTGCCTGGTCTACTGGATGGACGGCGACGTGGCGCGGGTGATTCGCACCGCCCGCGAGCTGATCGCCCGGGGCGAGCGGCTCGGCCTCGACGAGTCGAAAGCCTTCGGCCGCTATTTCCTGGGCGTCGGCAGCTACGAGCGCGGCGACCTGGAGGCCGCCGAGGCGGCGCTGGCGCCGCTGGTGGAGCGCCGGTCGCAGCCAAACATCCAGAACTGGGCGCACGCCGCCTTCGTGCTGGCGCTGACGCGCCTGGCGGCCGGCGACGCCGGGCAGGCCCGGGAGATCGCGTCGAAGGTGGCGGCGCGGGCGCTCGAGCTCCAGAACCCCGAGCTGCTGACCCTGGCCGAGGCCTTCGAGGCGGAGCTGGCGCTGCGCCGGGGCCGCGTGCGAGAGGCCGCGCTGTGGGCGCGCTCCCACCGGCCGGTGGTAGGCGTTCCGCGGCACCGCTTCTTCGTGCCCGAGCTGACGGCGGTCAAGGTGCTCCTGGCCGAGGGCTCGGACGGCTGCCGTCAGCGCGCCGGCGAGCTGCTCGGGCGTCTGCGGGAGAGCCTGTCGGCGAATCACAACCGGCGGGTCCTGGTCGAGGTGCTGTGCCTGCAGGCGCTGCTGGCGGATCGGGAGGGTAGGAGGCGCGCGGCTCTGGACGACCTGCGCCGCGCCGTCGAGATCGCCGAGCCGCGCGGCCTGATGCGGCCGCTGCTCGATCTCGGACCCGACCTGATCAGCCTCCTGGGGCGGCTCGACTCCGAGCCGGCGGCATCCCTGCGCCGGGCGCTGCTGGCGGCGGTGCCGAGCCCGCCCCAGGCTCCGTCCGCCGCCGCGTCCGCGGCTGCGCCTTCGCCGGTCGAGGAGCTGAGCGACCGCGAGCTCGACGTGCTCGGTCTGCTCGCCGAGCGGCTGAGCAACAAGGAGATCGCCGCTGAGCTCTACCTGTCGCCGGCCACGGTCAAGCGCCACAACTCCAACATCTTCCAGAAGCTCCACGTCAGGCGCCGCCGCCAGGCGGTGGTGAAGGCGCGCGACCTCGGCCTCCTGAGCCCCGGCTGACCGCGGCTCGGCCACGCCCGCGGGCCAGATGGGACTTTTTTACAACTTTTCGGGCCATGCGCCGCGAGCAGGGTCTCCGTAGGCTGCTCACAGCTCATCGAACGAAAGACGCGGCGGGCGCATGCCCGGCCGCGAGCGGAGCGCCCATGACGATAGCCGAGCCCGCCCTCTACCAGATCCGCGTCCAGGGTCGCCTGGATCCGTCGTGGTCGGACCGCCTGGCGGGCATGATGATCGAGACCGACCAGTCGGCCTCGTCGCCGGTCACCACCCTGACCGGCGAGTTGATCGATCAGTCGGCGCTCCACGGAGTGTTCAACACGCTGCTCGAGCTGCACCTGCCGATCCTGTCGGCGCAGTGTCTCACCGGACCGGAACGGACGAGTGACGCGGAGGCGGACCCCTCGGCATGCCTGAGAGGCCGGCGGGGCCATGGAAGAAGACGCTCGAGACATCTCGAACAAGCAAGGAGAGAATCATGAGATCGAAGTGGATCCTTTGTGTTGCGTTCCTGGCCGCGGGCACGGCCACGACGGCGCTGGCGCAGTCCGACGCCGACATCCAGGCGGTCCCCAGGGTCGCGGCGCCCCAAAAGCAGGTACCGAATACCAATGCCATGATCTGGCGCTTCATCGGCCCCATGACCGGTACCAGGGGCTCGGTGGTGCTGGGTCACCCGACCGAGACCAGCGTGTTCTACCACGGGGCGTCCGGGGGGCTGTGGAAGACCCCGGATGCCGGGCAGACCTGGATTCCAGTAGGTGATGGCCAGTTTGGCACCAGTTCCGTGGGCGCCATGGAAATCTCGTTGTCCAACCCGAGCATCATGTATGTCGGCATGGGTGAGCCGCAGATGCGTAACAACGTCAGTTGGGGTGACGGTGTCTACAAATCCGTGGATGGCGGTGAGACCTGGACGCACCTGGGCCTGGAAGAAACCCACCACATCGCCCAGATCAGGATTCATCCGACCGACCCGGATATTGTCTACGTGGCAGCCTACGGCCACGCCTTTGGTCCCAACCCGG
>JAAELT010000323.1 GCA_024226315.1 bacterium
AATTTAGGTAATAACAATAAATAATTGAATTAGAGTTAATAATTGTAAAACAGAAATGCAATGGAAGAAAAGAAAAAAGATAATAGAAAAGATGAATAATGTATTTTAAGGTAATAATAAAACATCTAATAAAAGAAAAAGTGGACAAAGATCTTTTTAAAGGAATTTAATCTGCTTTTTATGCAACAATTGCCGTAATAATTAATGAAAAGTGGTTTGTAAAATAAATTAATCCTTAATGAATTCTTTGTTTTTAGCTCAGTTTCTATTAAATTAAATAGATCAATAATAATACTTAACAAATAATAATACAGTAATTAATATAGTTATATAATAGTCAATAATAAAGAAACTAAATGCATTTAATTACCTAAAATAGCAATCAAAGGCAATATCAATAGCATTAAGAACTAGAATTCTAATTGTTACCCATGCTTTTTAGCATTAATTCAGTTAAAGAGATAAAATTGATTACATAATAAAGAGAGAATAATTAAATGTGTTTAAATAAATGAATAAGAGTAATAATCAACTAATAAATATAGAATAAATAGAAAAGAGGATAATAAATAAGATAATAGGTGTTTAAGACATTAAATGTTAAAGAAGCAGAATTAATTAATAAAAACAAATAATGATATCAATAAATAATAAATAAATACGTAACAACTGATAATATAAGTATTAAATACCATAATGTCAATAATATAAAAGAAGTAATTAATTGAACTTAAAAAAATCAGGTATTAAGATGTTTTAGTGATGAATAATAATTAATTAATTAAAACATTAAAACCTAAGAAATAAGAGATAATAATAATAAGTAATGATATGATAAAATGATTAAATAATAAAGAGAAGGAAGAATGAAAAGGAGTTTTTTTATTAATAATAATAAATCATGTGAAAGATTCAAAAAATGAAAATAGAAGGATAAAAAGAACAATTAATAAACCTATTGAATAAATAGCTATTAATGTAATAATTTCTGTAATAAAATTTATTGAACCAGGAAAATTTAAATTCATTAATATTGTAATAAATAATAAGAAAGAAATAATTAATGTAATAAGATAAATAGAATCAATATAACGAGAGTATGTCTTATCAATAATATTACCAATAATGAAGAATAATCCAATAGAAGATAGACTATGTGATAATAAAATAATAAATAGTGATAATAATCCAATACAATTAAATGAGGATATTGCTATCAATATTATATTTAAATGAATAATTGAAGAGAATGCTATTATTTTCTTTAAATCAATAAAACGAAGAAATGAACAACAAATAATTAAATAACCAATTAATACACATTCAATAATTAAATTAATTAAAAAGAATAAAATATAAAAGAATGAAATAATAATAAATCTTGAAAATCCATAAAGAGATAATTTAAGTAATAATCCCGCTAATATTAATGATATACTAGTATTGGCTTCACAATGTACTTCAGGTAATCAATAATAAAAAGGAAACAAGGAACTTTAATTAAAAACGGAATAATAATAATAATAATTAAATCAAACAATGAAATAATGAATAAAATAGAAGATTTAATAAAAAATAAACTACCAAATATAGAAATAATAAAAAAGAAAAATGAAGACCTAATCCTATAATAAGAGAATATTAAAAGTATTAATTGCAACAACAAAATTAATGATAATAACTCATAAATAATAATAAATGATAAAAT
>JAAELT010000324.1 GCA_024226315.1 bacterium
CCGACCTTGGAATCTTCGCCGGTGCCCCAGCTGGAGAGGGTCGAGTAGTCGGTCGCCGCGCGGGAAAGGCCGGAGGCGTCGACGGTGAGCGTGATGGCGTTGCCGCCAGCTCCGGCGGTGATCGCCTGGATTTCGACCCCTGCGATCTGGGTCTTGGCATGGAGCGTGTCAGTGCCCCTGTCGATTAGGGTGACCGTGAAGGTCTGGGCCGCGACTGCGTTGGTGGCGGTCGGGGTCGCCAGCGTGCCGAGGCCGGCGCCTGCCCATGTCGGTTCCGAGACGCGTTTTGTGGTGCCGCCTGCGGTGATTTCAACCTCGAACGTGGCGTCGTCGGCGCCGGTGTAGCTGCCGGTGAGGGCGACCACGCCGTTGCCGGTGCGCGTGACAGTGCCGCGGTGGACGCTTTGCGCGGACTCCTTTACCTCTGTGGCCGTGATCGAGCCGGAGGCGACCGCGTTGCGGTCGTTGGCAAGGAAACGCTGCACGCATGTCATTTCAACTTTGCCTCAAAGTGATTTGGTCAATGTCGTCGGCGAGCTGGCGGGCGAGCCGTTCGCGATCGGAGGGGCTGTTGAGGTCAAGGGTCGGGAAGTTGACGGTCAAATTCACGGTTCCTGCCATGGCGCCGAACCCGACGCCACCCGGCACGCCACCCGGCACGCCACCCGGCACGCCGGTCGGCGGGGCAGGGCGGCCCGGGGCGAGACGGTCGACCGGGCCGGGGCCGGGCGCGGGCTGGCCGCTGCTGTCGCGGTCGCGGGCCGCGTCTTCGGCGTCGGCCTTCTCGCGTTCGGCGGCTTCGTCATGAATTTGCTTGATCCTGCGTCGGTGGATTTCTTCAAGCAGGCGCAGGCCCTCAAGGATGCCTGCGATGTTCTCCTGATTCCCTTGTCGCTGGGCCTCGGCAAGCTGCTCTTGGAGCTCGATGCGGCGCTGTTCGAAGCGCCTCTGTTCGATGGCTTCCTGGTTTCCGAGCATTCGGTCGAGTTCGTCCCGCAGCCCGTCAACGCTGCGGTCGATGCTGTCGTTGAAGGCTTCGTTTGCCTGGCGCGCTGCGTCGATCTGGCGCCGGAGGTTTTCAAGGTCCGTCTCCTCGATCAATTTCCATGACCGGGACGCGCGGTCGAGGCGATCAAGCTCCTCGTTCGTGTAGGCGGATTCTCGGACGCCGCGAGCGACGCGCTCAAATGCCTCTGACTGGACTTCGAGCTCGTTGGTTACGCGCCGGGAAATCCGCGCGAATTCGTCCCAGGTGGCGATGATGCCTGCGATGTTCCCTGGCGTGAACGTCTTCCAGAAATCCCGCGCCAGGGTTTCGAACGCCTCGGCAGCGGCATCCGACGCGAGTGCCAGCGTGCCGGAGAACCGGGACATCATCCCTTCGAGGAAATTGAGCGTCCTCTTGGTGGACGAACGAACGTTTTTGGCCGCGCCTTCGGCTGCGTCTGCCGCGTCGTCTGCACTCTCTGCGCTGCGCCGTTGCGCGTCGGCGAGTCCGTAGACAGCGTCGGCGGTGTCGCGCGCTGCGGCGCCAACCGACCGAAGGCTTTCGTCTACGGTGACGTTGGCCGAAAACGCCGCTCCCTTGTAGTCGTCCCAAGCCTTTTCCAGCGCCTCCAAGGAAGTAGTGCCCGAGTCCCGCAACGCGACGTACGTACTGCGCGCGGCTCTGAACATTTCCCTGAAATCTTCCGCTTTCCCTTCCACGACGCTGGCGAGTGCGTTGCCTGCGTCGAGGGAGGCATTGACGAGATCGTCCATCCCGCCCGCCAGGCTTCGGAGCGGGGCTTCGGCTTCGGGGACTTCCCCTGCAAGTTCTCTTACGCGCAGGATCAGGTCATCGAGCGTCTTGCCGACATCATCGAAATCGGCGCCTACCTTGTTCTTCAGGGACTCAGACGACACGGCGGCGGCGGTCGCTGCCCTCTCAAAACCATCGGAGAGGGTGCCCCATGTAATCGCCGCCAGTCCTCGGTTTATTTTCTCAGCGCCAACCTGGACAGCGACCAGGAATGACCCGTACGCAATCTTGGCCTGGCCGAACGCCAGTTCCGCCGCTCCGGCAAAGATTTTAAAAACGCTGATGATGGTTGTGAACGCCGTATTTATCGAGCCTTTGTTTTCGGCGATTACGGTGGCCAGGTTACTGAACCCGGTTGCGATGTCTTCAATGAACTGGCGGACGGCGGCCGAATCGGTGATGGCCGCGCCAAGCACTTCCTTGAAGTCGCCGAACGCTCCGTCGGCGCGGCGAAGCGCGCCGGTGAGCGACGCGCCGACCGCTGCGGCTGCGCCCTCGGCGTTGGAATTCAAGATGTCCAACATCACGTTGACCCGCTCCTGGCCGTCGGCCAGGTCGTAGGCCTTTTTCTGCGCGTCGGTGAGAACGATCCCGTATTCTTGAAGCGCGCCCGATGTTGTCGAGTAGGCTTTTCCGATGGCCTTGGCGACGGACTCCAGGTCCACCTGGGCTCCGGTCGCCGTGGAGGCGACCTCGGCCATGTCCTGCAATGCGGGGGTGAGCTGGCGGACCTGGTCCAGGTTGAGCCCGAATGTCACCAGTTGCGCCTGGGCTGCGATGGTCAGCTCGTCGGCCCAGCCGGTGACGCTCTGGAGCGCGGCGGCCTGGTCGATTAGGGCCTTCACCTGGTCGCGCGTCCCTGCGTTCATCGACTCGGTGAGCGCGGTCAACTTGGTGATCGACCGCTCTTGTACTGCTGCGGCGTCGATCCACTCGCGCACGAAGCCGAGGGCGCCTCCAATGGCGCCGGCGATGGCGTTGTAGGCGAGGCCGAGGGTGGAGACCGCGCCGGCGACGCCAAGGAACGATTTTTTGGTGCGTCGGTTGGCGGTTTCCACCCGGGCGGCTGTTTCGTCGGATTTTCCGGCGAAGTCGCCGAGGCGCGCGCTGGCGGTGGCCAGCGCGCCGCTGGCCTTGTCCCTGACGGCGAGGACGAACTCGACCAGGCGGTTTTTCGCCATTCGTCTAGCCTCGGGCCGGCGGGCGCGTCGCGATCAGACGCCGCGCCCGTCGATGTAGACCTGCTGTGTCGAAGAGTCCTTCGTGAGGACCGCGACCGCGAACGTCATCGCGGCCCAATCGTCGCCGGTGATCAGTGCCTGCTCTCCGTCAGGGCTTAGTTCGACTTTAGGCAGGAAGATATCTCGATTGGTGCCCTTTGGATTGTCGGCCACGAAACGCAAACCGCCCGTCGTGGTGGTCAGTGAGCCGGAGGCCACTTCGTCCCAGGTCGTGGTTTTGTTGGTGTAGTCGACGAGCAGGTTGACCGTGATCCCGCTGGGCAGCAACGGGACGAAGGTC
>JAAELT010000325.1 GCA_024226315.1 bacterium
AGTAGTAATCCCTTACAATATATGATCTATTAAGGGAAAGGCCGAAGGGCTTAATGGGGTTGCCAAGTTCACTAACAATATATGTTTCCGTTAAAATAGTCTGTGTATCGAGGCCTAAGGCCTTAATGCATTAAATAATCAGGTGTAGAAACTATATTTAGGGAGAAAAGCATTAAAAAGAGGTTTTTAGTTACAATAACTACATAATACGAGGTTTTTCCGTTAAAATAAGAAAACCAATTACATAAAATATGACGTTAAAATAAGAAAACAGAGCATTTAACCACTAAAACCGTTTTACTGGAATTTCACAGCCTTAATTACACTATTCAATAATAATACCAGTTAATATTAGGGCTATTATACACAGTTATTTAAGATGTACTTATTTAAGCAATAAATTAATCCAAAATAACCTAATTATACAGAACTTAACCACCTTATTAATCCTATTAATTAAATAATCCTATTAAAGGAATTGAAAGAGGTAGTTAAAATAGTAAACAAGGCAATTAAAGAGATTAATTACTAAATAAAGTAGCCAATATTACAATGCTAGTTAAAATTGAGGTTACCTGAATAACCGAATTAATTAACGTATTATTAGTTTCACAAAGGAATAAAGAACGTAATAAACAAACAAAAAGAACCAAATAAACCAAATAAACAACAAAAGAACGTAATAAACTATTAGAAGGAATGAAAGAAGGAACTAAATAAATCCGAAATAAATCTAAAAACCGAGCATTATGCACTTCCTAAATATAATGGTAGTGGTATTAAATTAATGCAAAGAGATATTGATATACTAATACTAGTAATAAATACTAAATACTAAATACTAAATACTGCAAAAGAGCCACAACAATTAATGTTACAATTAATGCTTCTTTAAGAGGAACTATTTAATGTGTAATTAATTAAACTATTAACGTAAAGTAATAATAAAATAATCGTTCAACCAAAAGGACCATTAAAAGGAAACATTGTTCTAGCAGGAAGAATTAAGAGGCAATCAACCTAAATAAAGATCACATAATACGGCAAATAAATTAGTAAATAATATGCACTTTAAACTAAATATAAATTAAAGACTTTAAACTAAATATAAATTAAGTAAAAAGAAAAGAAGAATAATTTAAGTGAAATAAATAAGTGAAGAGAAAATCAATCAACTAATAATGTAATAAATTAATAGGACATATAACTAAAGCTTAAAAAACAATCCTTAATGATTAAAACAAAAGAAATGATAAAGAAACATAAGAAATGATTAAATAAACCTACCACTAATATAATATGGAAAACGATAAAATAAGATATGAACAATACTAATTTAAGTTAATCGGAACTAGTTAAATTCTTGAAATTCATAACATAATTCGTCATTTAATTTATCATGAAACTAGCACTAATAACAGTAATAAGAACTAAACTTATATAATATCCTAAATAAGCAGTGTAAAGACTAAATAATCCAGTTAATAATTCAGGCCTTAAGGTGTACTAATTAAATAATAAAAATATAATTAAATATAAAATAGGGTAATTCAATTACTACAATTACTACAATTACTACAATTAGGGGTGATACCATCTTTTGCATTTAAGTTAAATTTATTTAATAACGAGTATTAAAAGAATTAATTACCTAAAATCCCTTTGTATTACCTCAATAAATTAGCTAAATAAAAAGAGTTAAATAATACAGTTTTATTCAAGTTATCACTTATTCATTTAAGACCTAAAAATAACGAAACCAATATTACCTTAATTACATTACCTCAATTCATACTAGGTTCACTGTACTTTAATTTCTATACTTTCCTTATTATATTATAGTTAATACTATCTTCCTCAATTAATTATTGTTTTTACATTAATCGTTCCTTTAATTTCTATACTTTATGGTTTAATTAAATTGTTACATTATATTTCCATTACATTATTATCTGTAATATTCCCTCCTCTTATTATTGTTTGTCTTTCCTAAAACGGTTTATTATTGATTAGGTTTATTATTGATTACACTGCATTTTAAGGGGAAATTAATTGACCTTTTAGTTATTTAGCAGGATTAATTAACAATCAACTTAATTTAGTTCTTCCTAATGCATTTTTATTACATTTTAAATCTTCTATTGATGTAACATTGAACTTACTGCTATTTATTAAGATTTTATGTTGTTATCATGATTGTATTTTTAGTAGGAACAATTTGTTGTAGATTAAATGCTTAATTAGGTCATCAATTGTGTAGTGAATTAAGTCCTCGTATTAAGGTGTGATCAAGGTTGCCAAGTTCACTAACAATATATGTTTCGGGAGCAACTATCGTTGCGTTAGTTTAGTTCTTTCATTTATTTGTTAATTATTTGTTAATTATTTGTTCATTATTTGTCAAGTTTAGTTAATGCATTTAGGTAACAATGTTTCTGTATTACCTGCATTTAATCTCCTAATTCCA
>JAAELT010000326.1 GCA_024226315.1 bacterium
AGAGCAGCAAGCAAAGAGTCAGACAAGTCAGGGGTAGTGCTTTCATCAATCAAGTCTCCTTTGGGTAAACGGACACTAGATATCGGAATCTGATCCGTTCCTTGACCAAACCCGATGACTTCAGATCGTGGGCGCCGCGCCGTAACTTGTACCTAGCATAGTGCTTGAACAGAAAAATTCTTCTCCGAAATTGCTCAAAGCCGGAGTTTTCTGAGACCCGCGATGCTCCCCTGGCGAGATTCAGCTCCCCGGCAGCGCCAGAGCTTCAGGCTCCCGGATCTCGACCGCCAGCCCGCCGTCCATGAGCCCGACGTCGATCACCGCGCCTTCTGAGACCTCGCCGGCGATCAGCGCCCGGCCGATACGGGTTTCGAGCTGGTGCTGGAGGTAGCGCTTGAGCGGCCGCGCGCCGTAGACGGGATCGTAACCCTCGCGGGCGATGTGCTCGCGAGCAGCCTCCGTGAGCTCGAGCTTGACGCCGCGCTCGGCGAGGCGGTGGCTCAGGTCGCGGGTCAAGAGGCCGACGATCTGCTTGATCTCGGCGAGCATCAGCGGCTTGAAGAGCACGATGTCGTCCACCCGGTTCAAGAACTCGGGACGGAAGTGCTTGCGCATCTCGCGCGTCACCGCCTCGCGTGCCTCCTCGCGCAGCTCGCCGCGGTCGGTGACGCCTTCGAGCAAGTGCGGAGAGCCGATGTTGGAGGTCATGATGACCACGGTGTTCTTGAAGTCCACGGTGCGGCCCTGGGCGTCAGTGGCGCGGCCGTCGTCGAGGATCTGGAGCAACACATTGAAGACGTCGTGGTGGGCCTTCTCGATCTCGTCGAAGAGGATCACCGAGTAGGGCTTGCGCCGCACCGCCTCGGTGAGCTGGCCGCCCTCGTCGTAGCCGATGTAGCCCGGGGGGGCGCCGATCAGGCGCGAGACGGCGTGCCTCTCCATGTACTCCGACATGTCGATGCGCACCATGTTGTCCTCGGAGTCGAACAGCGCTTCGGCCAACGTCTTGCCGAGCTCGGTCTTGCCGACGCCGGTGGGGCCGAGGAAGATGAACGAGCCGATCGGGCGCCGCGGGTCCTTGATGCCCGAGCGCGCCCGGATGACGGCGTCGGCCACCAGCTGAACGGCCTCGTCCTGGCCGATCACCCGCCGGTGCAGGATCTCGTCGAGCTTGAGCAGCTTCTCGCGCTCGCCCTCGACCAGCCTCGTCACCGGAATGCCCGTCCACTTCGAGACGATGTCGGCGATCTCGTTGTCGGTGACTTCCTCGCGCAGCAGGCGGCCCTCGGCCGCGGGCTGCTCGTCGATGTTCTGCTCCTCCGCCGCCAACTTCTGCTCGAGCTCGGCGAGCTGGCCGTACTTGAGCTGGGCGGCGCGGTTGAGATCGTACTCGCGCTCGGCGACCTCGATCTGCCGGCGCACCTTCTCGATCTCCTCGCGCAGCTTGTTGACGCGATCGATCGCCGCTTTTTCGCTCTCCCACTGGGCACGCATGAGGTCTGCCTGGGCCTTGAAGTCGGCCAGCTCCCGGCGCAGGTTCTTGAGCCGCGCCTTCGACGCCTTGTCTCGCTCCTTCTTCAGCGCCGCCTCTTCGATCTCGAGCTGCATCACCCGCCGGGTGACCTCGTCGAGCTCCGCCGGCATCGAGTCGATCTCGGTGCGGATCATCGCGCAGGCCTCGTCGATCAGGTCGATCGCCTTGTCGGGCAAGAAGCGGTC
>JAAELT010000327.1 GCA_024226315.1 bacterium
ACGCATCAGGCTAGGGCTGTGTTCTGGGGCAAGCTCCAGGAGGCTTGCGAGAGCAAGCGATGCAAGGTGTCTCGGCTCCCGAAGGCCACGCTTGACGAACATTTCAACGAGTCCGTGTGATACGCGGAGAACCATAATTTACGCGACCTAACGGTCAGCGGAAAACCAAAGTAGCGTCGTCGCATGGAGGAAATTAAGATGTCCGTTGCAGGCCCGGAAAACCAACTAGATTGCGACAAGCCCGAGTCACGAGCGGAAGACCACCCAGGCCACGGCCACTGGGCCACACTCGTTCTCTTGGCTGATTGTGTAGACGACCTGGAGAAGGTCCGCATCGCCAATGAGAACCGCTATCGGTCACTAACCAGCCAGGAGGATTGGGGCAAGGGTGTTTTGCCTGGACCCGATGAGGTGGTGATGATTGAAGCGTCTATCGACGGTCTTAAGTTGATGGAGAAGACTGCTGTCAAGACTCTGGAGAAGGGCATGGCAGCACACCCACTCGGCCCGTGGGTCAAGAGTCAGCTGGGCCTTGGCATGAAGACCGTAGGGAGATATCTAGCCCTGGTTGGCGAC
>JAAELT010000328.1 GCA_024226315.1 bacterium
CTTGTCGCCACGTCGTCAAGGATCGCTTGGAGAGAGCCGGCATGCAATGGGTGTTCGAGGGGGCCCAGGCCATGCTCGATCTGCGAACCATTCATTTGAGTCATCAATGGGATGAGTATCAGGCCTATCGGATCAAGAACGAAGTAGCCCGCTTATACCCAAACGCTGACCAGACAGAAGCTGCCGAATGGCCGATCGCAGCATGAATCAGACCGCGCGCGGCCGGTTACGCCCGCCGGCGGCTGCCGCCCGGTTGCGGGAATTATGCGAACGTGACCTACCGGAACTAAATCGACACGTTCTCTCGAGAATCATGGCCTCGCTCGAAACGCCCGAAGCCTTCGCCGCAAGTCTGAACCTGATCGATGACGCCAAGCCCTCGCCGGTTCCGCAAGGGCTCTTGGACCAACTCGAAACCGCTTTCGTCGAGCGGAGACCTTACGGGCAAAGACCCAACGTCTTCACGGAACACGCGCGAGCGTCAAACGATCTGCGCGCCCAACTTTTTAGAATGGCGATCGAGGACGAGAAACGACGGAAGTCCGCCTTCATGCTTCTCGGTCAAATCGAGAAATGGCGTCTGGAGCATGGCAGGCATGGCAGGCCGACGGGTGAACCGCGCCACCCCGATCTCGCATCCGGCCAATCTTGGCCGCTCAAGAGCCCTGACTTGCCTCCTTTGACTTAAAGAGACATTCCCCCCTGTCGCCCTCAATCCATCATCGAGAACAAAACCTGGTCCGCCCGCTCCTCCTTCTGCCGAGCCACCTCCGCCACCAACTCCCGGATCCCCGCACGATCCACCTCCGCCACCCGAGGGATCACCACCCGCTGCACGGTCGACTCCCGCGTTCCCATCACCAGCTCACCGTCCTCCCACGCGACCGGGTAATACCCCCAGTCGCGCCCCATACTCCGCGCCAGCCACCTGAGCGCCTCCCGCCCCGGCTCCGGCGGCAACAGATCCTCGTCTGGCCCCGCCAGCAGCATCGCCTCCAGCGCATCCCCCGGCCACCACAAGAGCGACAGCACCTCGCCGTCATCCATCAGCAGCGAGTCCTCCGACATCGTGCACCACCACGCCGGCTCGAACTCCAGCCAGGCGTCCGACCCCATCAGCGTTGCGCCTGGAGCCTCCTGTCGCGAGCCGTGCAGCAGCTCGTGCGCCACCGTGCCCTCGCCTGGGCGCTTGCGGAGCCAGTTCTCGAACAGCTGGTCGTTGCGCCGCAGACACTCAGACTTCTCGCCCTGCCGACTGCGGACCAGCGCCGACTTCTCGGGGCACAGCCATATCAGGCGCTGCACCGTGGGCAGGAGCGGCGTCTCGAAGCGGCAGCAGAGATCGCGGACCGTGTCGAACGTCACCGACGTGTCCAACTGCAGGTCGAGCTCGAGCATCCTTCCCGGCAACAATAGCTCGGCCGCCCACTCGTCGGCGCGGTGCTCCGGCGTCACGTCGTCGTCCTCTTCCCCGTCCTGGTCCCACCAGGTCACCCGCGCGCCCCAGGGATCCGAGGGCACCAGGCCGCACTCGCCACGGTCCAGGAGCCAGTGGGCGATCTCGTGGGCCACCGCCATGCGCTGGTCCGCGCGCGGCACCCCGCGGTCGGCGGTGATGATCGCCCGGTCGCCGCGCGCCGTCAGGCCGCCGCAGCAGCCGCGCAGATCCTCGTAGACCACCGTCGCGCCCACGAACTCGGCGATCGCCTCCACGTCGATCTCCTCCGGGTGGAGGATCGCCATGTCTTCGAGCAGCTTCGCGGGGTCGAACCAGCGCTCGGCCGGGGGTTTCACTCCTCGCCGTCCTCCGGGTCCATGAGGTCATCGAGCGCACGCAGCTCCTCGCCGAGCTCCACCATCTCCTCCTCGATCTCCTCGTCGTTGGCGTCGAACGCCGACTCGGCGAGGAGATGAGCGAGCCTGACGTATGCCTCGCGACCCTCGATATCCCCAAGATGAAGTTGCGCCACCGCCGCGAGAGCGGCCCGTGACGCCCCCCCGCACCTCTCGCGACCGCGAAGATTCCACCTGAGCGCCAGTCGGCGTTTCCGCGGCCGCGGAAACGTCCCATGACTCTCAGCCGGATTTGGGCAAACGCGGAAAACCTCACCTGAGAATCAGGTCGGCGGTTCCGCGTTCGCGGAAACCTCTACCTGAGTGTCAGGCAGCCGCTGCGCGTTCGCGGAAACCCTGACCTGAGCGTCAGGCAGCTATTCCCGCGTTCGCGGAAACCCTGAATGAGTCTCAGGCAGCGGTTCGGCGTCCGCAGAAAAGCCAGATGAGTCTCAGGAAGCTCTTCCGCGTTCGCGGAAACCCCGACCTGAGTGCCAGGAAGCCGTTCCGCGTTCGCGGAAAGGGTCACATGAGTCTCAGGAAGCCGTTCCGCGTTCGCGGAAAAGGTCACATGAGTCTCAGGCAGCCGTTGCGCGTTCGCGGAAAGGTCACATGAGACTCAGGAAGCCGTTCCGCGTTCGCGATGCGATTCGCGGCTGAGGAGGCGACCCGCAGAGCCACGGTACCTGGCAAATGCCCCAGACCCCGACGGGCGGCCCGCCGAGGTCTATGAAAATGCCCCAGACCCCGGCGGGTCGGTACACGCCTTGCAATCGAAGTCCGGTAAGGACGAGACGAAGGGTCCGTCCCTTGGGACGTGCTGCTCGGTTTTCGGGACTGGAATCCGCCGGATTGAAAATCTGATCCAAGATTCCGGATCCTGAGGTCCCCGAGCACCCGAGACGCGGGGTCGAGAGGAGGCCCCGAGAAGGAGGCCATCATGAGAACCCTCACCGCGGCCGTCGCCGGCATCCTGCTGGCACAGGCCGTACCCCTTTCACCTCTCGCTGCCCAGGAGGTGACCTTGCCGCTGGCGCGCTATGACGAGCTCCGCGCCCTCGCCGAGCCCGAGCCCGAGCCGGAGCCGGAACCTCCGGCTCTGGTCGCCTTCGAGGAGGCGGCGCTCACGATCTCGGTCGGCGAGACCAGCGCCCGGATCACTCAGAACCTGACCGTGGCGCTCTACGGCGACGACTGGCACCGGGCAGCGCTGGGAAAGGCCGGCACCTTCATCGACGCAGACTTGGGCGGCGCCGAGGGCCGGCTGAACGGCGGCTCGATCGAGATCCGGGGCGCCGGGCGGCACCGGATCCGGCTCGACTCGGTGGTACCGGTGGAGCTCGACGAGACGACCACCCGCCCGACCTGGAGGCTGAAACTCGGCCTGCCCGCGGCGGCGATGGTCCACGGCGTGATCGAGGCGCCGCCCGGGGTGGAAGACGTGGAAGCCGAGGGCGCGATCGTCACGGAGGCCAACGGGCGCTGGTCGTTCGTGGCCAGGCCCGGCGGCGAGATCGCGCTGTCGCTGCGCGGCACCGCCGCGATTCCCGAGCGCGCCGGCCTGCCCCTGCGCTTCGAGGCGAGCTCGGCGAGCCTGCTCGAGGTGGCGCGCAGCCGGCGGCGATGCCGCGCCTGGCTCGAGATCCGGGTCGCCCAGGGAAGCCTGGAGCGCGTCGAGGCAGCGGTTCCCGAAGGCTACGAGGTGCTGGCGGTCGACGGTGCCATCGCCGGCTGGGACGTCGAGGACGACCGTCTGATCGTCACGCCGCTCGCCGCCGTCACCGACAGTCTCGATCTCGACATCCAGCTGGTCGCTGCCGAGGCGACGGAATTCGCCAGTCCGCTGCTGTTGCCCGAGGGAGCCGCGACGACCCGTGCCGCCACTCGGGTGCTTCTCTCCGGCGACGGTCTGCTGGACCTGGTCGACACCGGTGACGGCCGCCAGCCCGATTCGCGCCGGCGCGCCGAGCTGCCGGCACCGCTGCGCAGCGGTGAAGGCCTGACCCTGGTGCTGCCCGCGGGCGGCTCGCCGCCGCGCTGGCAGGTGAGCTGGTCGGAAAGCACGGAGGTGCTGGCGGCGCAGATCGATCGCCTGCTGATCGACGCGGTGGTCGGCGAAGCCGGCGAGACCGCCTACCAGCTGTGGGCCGAGGTGCGGAACCGCGGCGCGGCGCGCCTGACCTTCGAGCTGCCCGCGGCGGCCGAGATGATCGCCGGCAGCCGCGACGGGCACCGGCTCGTGCCGGGACGCGACGGCAACGCCTGGACGGTGCCGCTGGCCGTCCACGGCGAGCGCCAGGTGATCTACCTGGCAAGCGTAGTACCTCTCGACATGCCGTCCGAGGAGGGCCGGTTCGAGCTGCCCTTGCCCGGGCTCTCGGCACCCGCGAGCCGCCTGGAAGTGCGCGTCGCACTCCCCGGAGAGCGCCGCTACGAGCTCACCGAAAGAGGCCGCCGGGGCGTGGTTGGCGAGCCGCCGGCCACACCCAACGCGGGCAAGGCCGGCCGCCTTGCGAAGGCGCTCGGAGGCGCGGCCAATGGCTCCGCGGGTGCCGCCGCGGAGCTGTTTCCGCGACCGCCGGGATTCAGCCTCATCGAGGCATCTTGGAGCGCGCTCTCAACGAACCCCACGGCGCTCGAGATCCGGGTTTCGAAGGACTCCGACAAGAGAGGGTGGTTCTGATGTACCGCACGCTGGTTCCCGTCCTGTTCGCCGCGCTGGCCCTCTTCTGGGCACCCGCTGCCATGGCCAACGGTGCCACCGACGGCACTGTCACCCTGCCTTTGAACGACTACCTGGACCTGGTCGAGCGGATCGAACGCGCGGCGGAGGCCGACGGGGAGGAACCCGAAACGCCGATCGCCGCGCTGACGGCCCAGGCCACGAGGGCGACGGTGACGGGCGACGTCGCTGACCTGCATACGACCTACCGGGTCGAGCTGCGTGGCCGGCCGACCTCGCCGGTCGTCCTGCCCGTCACCGGTCTGCCGGAGTCCTTCTCCGTGGAGCCTTCGACCGGAACGGCGCTCCACCGCGCCAAGAAGAACGTTGTGCTGGTGGCCCCCTTGCCGGGGAGCTACACCGTCACCATCCGCTCCAGGGTGGCGCTCGATCTGGACGGCGGCGTCTCGCGTCTGTTGTTCGCGAAGTTCAGCGCCCCGGTGTCGAGCCTGGACCTCGACCTGCCCGAAGACCTGAGCTGGACCTGCGCCGACGCCGTCCTGGTCGAAGAGAGCACGTCGGTGGCGCGCCGGCAGCTCCGTCTGGCGCCCAAGCCGGATTCCGCACCGGCTTTCACTCTCAAGCGGCGCGTGACCGGAGCGGCCGAGGAGCAGGCTCGCGCGCGCGCTGTCGTGGTCACGGTGGCGAGAGTCGCCGAGCGAGGCGTCGAGCGACGGGACGTGGTGCTGTACGAGGTCGAGCGCGGCGAGCTCGGCCGCTTCGAGGTCGACGTGCCGGCGCCCCTCGAGGTCGCGCACACCGAAACCGACGAGGGCACGGCCCTGCCGCTGCTCGAGGGCGGCCGGCTGGTGGTCGAGCGCGAGCACCGCCTCTCCGGCCTGGGCCACCTGGCGATCGAGCTTCAGTCAAGATCTCCGGACGCACAGGGTGAGGTACCCCTGCCGCTGATCCTGCCACGCGTGCCGGTTCGCTCTCGCTACCTGGTGCTGGCATCGGACCGCGCCGCCGACGTCGAGCCGCTGCCAAGGGACGGCTGGAGCCGGGTCGACATCGAGGACCTCCCCGGGTCCATAGGCGACGAGATCGCCGCTCTCGGCCCCAACGCCGTCTGGCGCCTGACGGACGACGCCGGCGAGCCGCGCCTGCGCACGACGTTGTTCTCCGAAGTCGAGCAGCTGGCGGGAGTCGTGCGCAAGCGCTCCACCACCACCCTGCTGACCATGGACGGCTCGCTGGTTCATCGCGAGGAGCTCACCCTCGAGCACCCGGGCGCGGCGCTCGAGCTCTCACTGCCCACCGGCGCGACCCTGTGGTCGGTGCGCATCGACGGTCAGGCGGTGCGGCCGGTAGAACGTAGCACGGTGGAGCGCGGTGCCGCGCTCGCCATACCGCTGCTCTACAAGGCCGAGGGCTCGACGGAGGTCGAGCTGGTGGCGGTCGAACAGCGCACCCTGACGCGGGGCGCCTCACGCCTGCCGATCGAGCTGACGCGCGTCGATCTGCCGGTGCTGGAGCACCAGTGGCGGATCCTGCTGCCCGAGCAGCACCGTTACCGGCTGGCCGCCAGCGACCTGCGCCGGGCTCCGGTGTCGGAGCTGACGCACCGCGCCACGCCCGTCGCAAGCGTCATCGACTCGATTGGAGAATCTAGAGCCGGAGGCTCTCGTGTCAAGAACTTTGGTGCCGGGGACTCTGGCATCGTCGTCAAAGTGGCCGACGAGAGCGGATCGGCACTGCCGGGAGTCACGGTCACGGCCGAAACTCCGGGCCGTCGAGCGATGGTGCTCCTCACCGATTCCCAGGGGCGCGTACGGTTCGTCGGCCTGGCCGGCGGAGCCTACGAGATCACCGCCGAGCTCGAGGGTTTCACGACCCTCGTGCAGAAGAGCAGGGTCGCTCCTGGGCTCACGACCCATGTCGCGCTGAGCATGCAGATTGCCGCGATCGCCGAGGAGATCATCGTCACCTCGACGGTCCAGACCCTCGGTGCAACCTCGTTCACGACAACGACCTACCAGACAGAGCTCGAACAGCAGCAGATGAAAGACGCCGCGCGCCAAGAGCTCGTGGCGCTCGGTCAGGGGCTGGTCGGCGGCGTCAAGCCGCTGGCGGTGGACATCCCGGAGTCGGGCAAGCTGCTGCTGCTCGCCGGTGCCCTGCCGCCGCCATCCGTGTCGGCCGAGCTGGAGGTGAAGATGAAGCGCTAGTAGACTCCGGTCCGAACGAGCCGAGGGGGCTCGATGGGACGGGGCTTGCTGAGGATCTGAGTTGTCGCTACAAAAACGCTGTCTGAACGAGGTCCAGCCGCGGGACCGTGAGCGGGGTGCCGGCTACTTTCACCAACGGCGGGTGTCGCTGGGGGCGAAAGAGCACGACGGTATCGCCGCCACGGTCGAGGGTTCCGGTGCCAACGTCTACGAGGTGCGACTCGACTGGTCGCGGGCCGAGCTCGAGAAGGTGCTCGGCGTCTCCTGCACCTGTCCGCGCTTCGAAGTGGCGTTCTGCAAGCACGTCTGGGCAACGATCGTCGCTTTCGATCGCGCCCAGTTCACCGAGCCCGTGCCTGGGACCGGCCGGCTGGAGCTCGAGTCTTCGAATCACACCGAGACGGCGGCGACGGCGACGGCGACGGCCGCGCGCATCGCGGATCTGTTGCCCCAGCTGCCGCAGTCTCTCGATCCGTTCTTCCGCGACACCGGCTACCCGCACAGGTCCGAATCCGGCTGGCAGCGCCAGCTCGGGTCGATACGCGCGGCGCTGGCCGAAGCGCGACGGCCGGTCGGCGGCGCGCGCTGGTCACAGCGGCGCGAGGTCTGCTACCGGCTCAACATCGCGAGCTGTTTCAAGCACGACGAGATGGTCGTCGACATCTACCAGCGCAAGGCCAGGAAGAGCGGCGAGCTCGGCAAGCCGGCGAAGCTGAACATGGTCCGCGAGCCGCTCGATCACTTCTCGGAGCTCGATCAGGAGCTCCTGCGGCTGTTCCAGGCCAACCCGACCCCCGGTGCCGATCCCTACGGCGGCCGTTACTACGCGAGCCACAGCCAAACCCGCGGCATCGTGCCTCCTCGGCTCTATGCGAGCGTGCTCCCTCGGCTGTGCGCCACCCGGCGTCTGGGCTGGGTCCGCAACTCCTCGGCCGACCTCAGCGCCGCGCCGGAGCTGGCCTGGGACGCCGGGCCGGTCTGGCGTTTCGTCCTCCGCCTGGAGCGCAGTGACGATGATGACGAAAACGCCGGGGTGCGCATCGTCGGCCTGCTGCGGCGTGATGAGGAATCCAAGCCGCTCTCCGAGCCGGTGCTGCTGCTGGCCAACGGCGCCGTGGTCTGGAACGATCGGATCTCCCGGCTGGAAAAGTCCGAGGCCTTCCCCTGGGTCTCGGTGCTCCGGCAGGCTGGCGAGATCCGCGCGCCGCTGGCGGAGCTCGACCTGCTGCTCGAGGACCTCGCCAGCCTGCCGGAGCTGCCCGAGCTCGAGATGCCGGCGGAGTGGCGTTGGCAAGAAGCGCGTCCGACGCCGAGGCCACGCCTCAGCCTGCGGCCGACGGTCGTCCGTGGATCCACCATGCTCGAAGGCGACGTCGGCTTCGACTACGAAGGCTGTGTCGTGCCCGCCCGGACGCATGCGCCGCGCGTCTTCGATCGCGCACGGCGGCGGGTGGTGCACCGCGACCCGGCCGCCGAGCACGCGGCGTTCGAACGGTTGTCGAGCCTGGGGATGAAGTCTCCCTCGAGGTATCGCCCCGTCGTCTGCGACGTGCAGCTCTCCGAGAAGGCGCTGCTTCGAGCCATCGAGCCGCTGCTGAGCGAGGGCTGGGTGGTCGAGGCCGAAGGGCGGCTGGTGCGGCCGCCGGGCGAGGTCCGGTTGAGCGTCGCCAGCGACATCGACTGGTTCGAGCTGCGCGGCGACGTCGAGTTCGAGAGCACGAGTGTCGCCCTGCCACGCCTGCTGCGGGCGGTGCGACGCGGCGAGCGCATGATCCGCCTCGACGACGGCACCCGCGGCATGCTGCCCGAAGAGTGGATCGAGCGTTACGGCCCACTCGCCCGGCTGGCCCACGGCTCCGAGGGTGACGCGGTGCGCTATCTGCCTTCCCAGGCGGCACTGCTCGACACATTGCTCGAAGCCGAGCCGAGCGTCGACGTCGACCGCCGATTCGCCGGGCTGCGCGAGCGCATCCGCTCGTTTGAGAGTCCCGCCGGAGGCGGGCAAGCGAGAGGAGTCGAGCCGCTGACCGAGCCGCGCGGCTTCCACGGCGAGCTGAGGGCCTACCAGCGCGACGGCCTGGGCTGGCTTCGGTTCCTCGAAGACCTCGGGCTCGGCGGCTGTCTGGCGGACGACATGGGCCTGGGCAAGACCGTGCAGGTGCTGGCGCTGCTGCAGGCTCGGCGGCTGCGCCGGCGGAAGGGCACGCCGCGGCGGCCGTCGCTGATCGTCGCGCCCCGCAGCCTGATCCACAACTGGATCGAAGAAACCGCCCGCTTCACCCCACGCCTGAGGGCGCTCTCCTACACCGGGCCACGTCGCGACGATCTGCTGCCCCGGCTCACCGAGCACGACCTGGTGGTCACCACCTACGGGCTGGTGCGCCGCGACGTGACGAAGCTCCGCGACGTCGTCTTCGACTACGCCATCCTCGACGAGGCCCAGGCGATCAAGAACTCTTCTTCGCAGTCGGCCAAGGCCTGCCGCCTGATACGGGCAGACCACCGACTGGCGCTCACCGGCACGCCGGTGGAGAACCACCTCGGCGAGCTGTGGTCGATCTTCGAATTCCTGAACCCCGGCATGCTGGGCGGCTTGCCGGCCTTCAAGACCCTGGCACAGACACGTTCGCCCGACGGCGAGACGCTGGGCTCGCTCAGGCGCGCCATCCGCCCCTTCGTCCTCCGCCGCACCAAGGAGGAGGTGCTGAAAGACCTGCCGGCGAAGACCGAGCAGACTCTCTACTGCGAGCTCGGAAACGCACAGATGAAGCTCTACCAAGAGCTCCGCGATCACTACCGGGCGTCGCTCGACGAACGTATCGAGGACATCGGTCTCGAGCGGGCGAAGATCCACGTGCTCGAAGCTCTGCTGCGCCTGCGGCAGGCGGCCTGCCACCCGGCACTGCTCGACCAGGCGCGCGAGAATTCTCCGAGCGCCAAGCTCGAGACCCTCCTGGAACAACTCGAAGAGGTCATCGAGGGCGGCCACAAGGCCCTGGTGTTCTCGCAGTTCGTGCGCCTGCTGCAGATCGTCAAGCGGCGTCTGGAGCGGCGCAAGACGACTTTCGAATACCTCGACGGGAAGACCCGCGACCGCCAGGCCCGCATCGACCGCTTCCAGAACGACGCCGACTGCAAGCTGTTCCTGATCAGTCTCAAGGCCGGCGGCCTGGGCCTCAACCTCACCGCCGCCGACTACGTCTTCATCCTCGATCCCTGGTGGAACCCGGCGGTCGAGGCCCAGGCGGTCGATCGCGCCCATCGCATCGGCCAGAACCGCCCGGTCTTCGCCTACCGGCTGATCGCGTCGGAAACGGTGGAGGAGAAGATCCTCGAGCTCCAGGAATCCAAGCGCGAGCTGGCCGACGCCATCCTCTCGGCGAGCGGCGGGATGATGCGAGATCTGACGGCGGAGGATCTACGGTTGTTGTTGAGCTAGCGCCCCGAGAAGCGCC
>JAAELT010000329.1 GCA_024226315.1 bacterium
ACCTAAAATCCACTAAAATCCTCCAAAATCCAACAAAATCCACCCAAAATCCACCAAAATACAGCTAAAATCCACTAAAATCCACCAAAATCCACCCAAAATCCACTAAAATCCACCTAAAATCCAATAAAATCCATCCAAAATCCACCAAAATCCACCTAAAATCAACTAAAATCCACTAAAATCCAACCAAAATCCACCTAAAATCCACTAAAATCCACCAAAATCCACCAAAAACCACCCAAAATCCCCCAAAAATCATCAAAAATGCAACAAAACCCATCCAAAACGCATCAAAAACCATCCAAAATGCACCTAAATCCATCTGGGACCACCAAAATCCACCAAAATCCACCAAAATCCACCAAAATCCTTTGAAATCCATTGAAATCCACCAAAACGGGGGTCCCCCAGGGCTGCTGGCGGCGGCTGGGCCTGCCCGGCCGGCCGGCGGAATTTTGCCGGGACCCCGGTTCGGAGGTCCCCGAGGCCGCCGGGTGGGTCGGGTCTGTGCAAAAAGTCGCTATAAAATAGTATCTGGGTGGAGTATACATTGCGGGAGAACTTTCAAATTTTCAAAAAACCTACCATAGATGCACCCCCCCCTGCATCTATAGTAGCTGGGTGTTATTATACGTATACATACCCAGATATGGGAAATCCGAGGACCTACCATTGATGCACCCCCCCCTGCATCTACGGTAGA
>JAAELT010000330.1 GCA_024226315.1 bacterium
GCTCAAAAGGGATAGCTTCGGCGCCGCTCGCTTTGGCCTCGTCGTAGGCGCGGATCGCGTCGAGCGCCTCAGCGGCTTCGAGGAGCACGCGATACTGCTCGATGTCGACGAGAACCGCGACCTGCTTCCCGTCGTCATCTACCAGGTAGCGTGGCTGTGCTACAGCTTCCGGCATCGCTTCATCCTCCACGGTGTTAAGCTGTCTGCAACAGCCTAAGCGGACAGCTTAACACGGCGCCTGGCCGGCCCCGGGCCAGCACCCCGCGACCAGGGGTACCAGCAGCGCTCCGACCTTTCAGCCGCCACCCTTCGACAGGTCGCGGATCTGTTCGCCGTGGTGGTGATGGTCCTCGATGAGCCAGTCGACGTTTTGCCGAATGGTCATCTCTTCCCCCTCCGCCAGCACACCGGTACCGCCACGCCACTGCTCCTCGGAGAGTGAACGCAGGAGCTCGGCCAGCTCGCCGGCCGCCTTGTCGAGCTCTGCCAGGAGCTCGACGCGATCCTCGGACGCGTACTCGGCGACCAGGCGGGCATTGACCCGGCTGTAGTCCTCGCCAGGGTCGGCCTCGTAGAACGGCAGCTCGCCTTCGAGGAGTTGCTTCGCTCCCTGGGCGGTAAAGCGATTCCAGCCGACCAGATGCGCGACGACGTCACGTGGCGTCCAGTTGCCGAGGGCGCCGAGATAGGCGTCGCCGCTGAGCTTCTCGACGGCGACGCGAAGCTCGAGCACGCCCTTTTCCAGGTTGCTGATCTGTTGCTCGATCGTGTCACTATTCACGGTTTCGTCCTGCATGAGCTCCTCGCTTCCTGCCGGGCGTACGACGCGGCGGCATTCATCCTCCTCTGGTCAGTCGTGCGGCACCACCAGCGCGTCCACCGCCATGCAGCCCGCGGAGCTCGCGATCAGCGGGTTGACGTCCAGCGCCGCCAGCCGGTCTCCCAGATCGAGGGCCAGCACGGACAAGCGCACGATGGCGTCGACGATCGCGCCGACGTCGGCCGGCTCGGCGCCGCGCACCCCTGGGAGCAGCTTGCCCACGGCGAGCTCCGCGAGCAGCCTCTCGGCCCGCACCTTGTCGAGCGGCGGCAGGGCGAACGCCCGGTCTTCGAGGATCTCGACCCAGACGCCGCCGGCGGCCACCATCACCAGCGGTCCGAACTGGGCGTCGAGGACGGTGCCCAGGGCCAGCTCC
>JAAELT010000331.1 GCA_024226315.1 bacterium
ACCAGCGTCAGCAGCCGCTGCGCTGCCCGTTCCGGACCGCGTGAGGCGCTATCGCAGCGCAACGAATGCATGTCCTCAATGGGCGTGAAATATAGTTTTTAGCCAACGCAGGATCTAAATGCTGTCTTGGACAAGAGTGTCTTCAGATAGGTGTCTTCAAGCGATGATCGGCATTTTATTGCCGGCAGTTGAATCAAATACGTCGAGATCACTCATAATCTTTCCGGAATCTACGCAATCTCAGTCAGAGACAAATCCTTGGCACGTCCTGACGCCGGGCCAGGTAGGTGTCGAGGCGCTAACCGCCGATAAGTCAGCCAATTAACGACTTGCGGAAAGATGCCTCCGTTGCGACTCGGGCTTGAGCGGGACAACCTGGCGTGGTAGAGTGCCGCGCAACATGCGTTATTTCGTTCAGGAGGGGCGCGGCGACACCTGGTCGTTGGACGTCGCGAGCCAGGTGCCGGCTGCGGAGCTCGAGGAGGTGATCGCGGCCGCACAACACGAGCCACACCACCCCGTCCGGCGGGCTTGGTCGCGCGGCCCGAACTGGAGCCCGCCGGGCAATCTCTCTTGCAGAACGAGGCGTTTCGCCCTTCGTCGCTGGCTGACTAGTTGAGAGGTGACGCGAGTGCATTGCGCGAAGAACCCCATGGAGGAGCGGATGATCGAACGGAGCACGATTTGGTTGACCGCGGTCGAAAACCGGTGGCGGCGCTGGCAGCCTTGGGGGTTCCTGATCCTGCTCGCCGTATCGCCGGTCGCCGAGGCCCAGGAACAGGCCGTCCCCGATCAGGAGCCGGTCAGCTACGAGGAACTGGTTGAATACCTGCGGCAGCCGAGCACCGGGATGCGGGCGTTCGGCGGCGTGGCAGCGCCGGCGGATCCTTTGCGGATCACGGTGACGTTCGACTTCGACCGGGCGGACCTGACGCCCCTCGGTCGCCGCCAGCTCGATCTGCTGGCCGACGCGCTGAAGGAGGTCGGCGACCGGCGGATCGAGCTGGCGGGCCACTGCGACGAGCGCGGGTCCGAGCGGTACAACCTCCGGCTCTCCGAGCGGAGGGTCACGAGCGCGGTCTACTACCTGTCGGCGACGCACCAGATCGCGCACGGCCGAGTCGTCGGCCTCGGCTACGGCGAATCCCAGCCGAAGATCCCGAAAGCTCGAACCGAGCCCGAGCATGCGGCCAACCGTCGGGTCGAGATCCGGCTCCTCGGTGGCCACGCCCCGAGTCGGGATCAGGCGCCGGTCGCATCGCCGGCGAATCGGCGGGCCATCGAGCCGCAGGTGGTCGACAACGGCGCCACTCGGCGAATCGCCATCGAGTGGGGCGTCTTCCGGACCAACTCCGGCCAGATGCGGCTCATCGCTCACGACGGCACGGCGAGGCTGCGCTCCGGCGACGAGTACCGGATCTACGTGAGGCCCGACATCGTGACTTACGTGTATATCTACCAGATCGATTCGAACGGTGAAGGGGCTTGGCTCTTCCCACGCGACGACTCGCTCGGCAGCAACCCGCTGCCGACCTCCGACTTCTGGATCCCGGCTCCGGACCGTTCGTTCCGGCTGGCGCCTCTGACCGGTGAGCGTCGGATCGACGAGAACATCCATCTGGTCGCCAGCGCTGAGCCGATCGCCGAGTTGGAACGGCTGCTGGCTATCCCCGACGCCGCTCCCGCGGACGTGATCCGGGAGCTTGGCTCGCGCGGCCAGCGGATAGTCCCACGGCGTCCCGCCGAAGAGGCAGTGACCGAAGCGTTGGCTCGAATCGAAGGTACCGACGACTCCGGGCGCCTGCGGCACGTGATCCGGTTCGGCCACGAGGCGCCATGATCGACGTACGTCGAGACAACTCAGGAAGAACCGGCGTAGAGTGGGCAAGTTGCGGCCGCCGCGATGACACGAAAAGGCGTAACCGAGCCCGGAGGCCGCGGCCTGCCCGACCGAGGCGCGGACGGCTACCTGATGCGAACTCCGGTCCTTTCTGTTGCGAAACGCTCGGATTGTCCTGCTGAGCGGCGAAGACCTCAGCGGTGTGTCAGGCGAATTTCCTGCAGCACGTAGCCGCCACCGATGTTCACGGCGTAGGTCGCCACGTCGGACCGGGCCACTTCGACGACCTGTTGCCGCCTGTTGGCCGCGAGCTTCTCTGCTTCATCCAAGAGCTTGGTCCCTTCGGTGCTGGCGATACGGGTCTCGAGCTTGAGCTGATCCAACTGGTGCTTGCTCTGGGCCAGGACTACCAACAAGCGCTCGGTGCCCGGTTCGTCGACGAAACGGAAGCCGTGTGCCGGGCCCGGGAACACCACCTCCCTGTGCGCTTGAACTCGGTTCTTGACGAGACCAAGGTCAGAGTCGGGATAGAGCAGGTCCATCGAGCTGTCTTCGGCGATCTGCAAGATGGCCAGATAGGCGTCGACGTTGGAGGTCAGCAACAGTTGGATCTGCTCGCCTGAACGGAACACCCGAGTGTTCGGGACCAGGAGAGAATCTCCGTTCTCGAGCAGCTTGATCCGGTAGCGCAGACCCGTGGGACTCTTCCTGATCCGGATCACGCTCGCGGCGCCGTCGGGAGGGCCGTACACGACGTCCTCCTCGATGGCGCGGGCGTTGAAGTCGGAGTCGGTCCCTTCGAACAGGCTCTTGGCGCTGAGCGGCTCGCCAGGCTCCGTCGCTTCGATTACCGGGACGGCTATTGTCAGAGCCATCCCGATGGCGGCAGGCGCGAGGCGTTTCACGAATCACACTCCGACGACTGGATCTTGCTGATGATCGAGCTCGGCACGCCTGCTTTCTTGAGCTGAATCAGGCCCATCGGCGACTGATCGAAAGCACAGCCCAGAGCATCCTCGATGGCGGTCATAATGATCGCTTCGTCCAGCTCCGCCTCGACCATCTCGATCACCAGTTCGTTGGTGACCGCGTTCTCGTTGTTCTCTTCTCCGGCCATCGACCTCGCGCCACCGGCCGACGAGACCTGGAGCTCCTTGCTCTGGTCGAACAAAGCCCGGTATTTGGCCAGTGACGTCTCGACACGCTGAACCGGCGGCGGGATCGACCTGCGCGAGGTCGACTGGTCTGCCGTCGATTCGCCCCTGCCGCCGAGCGCGCGGCTCAGGCTGCCGAGCGTCTTGCGGCCAAGGATGCCGAAGAACGAACCCTCGAAGGGCTGGGAGAAGTACTTCTCTCCGGGATTGGCATTGAGCGCCAGGTTGTACTGCTCGGCTGCCTTCTCCAGGTAGCGGAGGGTCGTTTCCGGGCTTTCGGCGCCGTAGCCCAGCGCCTCGTAGGCGAGGCCAATGCCGTACTGCCTGTAGGAGTCGTCCTGTGCGGCGGGCAGCGGCGGCATGGTCTCCAGGCTCTCGGAATAGCGATTCCAGAGGCCGGCCTCGGCGAAGCTGATCTGCTCGGCGAGGGTGCCTTTGGGCAGCAGCACCTCGATCATCTCGCGGGTCGGCGCAAGCAGGCGCACGATCTCGTTCACCGCCTTCTCGAGAGAGCTGCCCTCGATCTCCGCCTGGGTGGGCAAGGTGGCGCCCTCCCGAACCACATTGCTGTAGTCGACCTGCGACGAGTCGGCGAGCAGCGTAGCGTCGTCGCGCGCTTCGGTTACGGTGTATGCGAATCGAAGGTGGTGCTTCAGGGTCGTGTAGGTGATGGTCACCTTCTCGTCGCGATAGATCGCCTTGCCGTTTCGATCCTCGCCGACCTTTCGGCGCTGGGTCCCCTGACGATGCTCCTTGTACGTCTGGAACTCATCCTGCAGGACCTCGACCTTCACCAACGTTTCCGGCCTGTCGGAGTCGAGCTGGAACCTGGTGTCGCTGCCGACCAGCTCCGAGGCGAGTTGGGCGCGGAACCGTTGGGCAACGTCGTGGTAGCTCCGATCGGCGGCGTTGACCTCGACTGCAACGCGCTCGCCCCGAATCAGCACCCTCGGTGGGTTGATTCGTGAGAGCTGGAGTATCTTGCGCTTCTTGCCGAACCCTTCTTTTGCCGCGGTCGCCGGCAAGGGCAGCATCAGAGCTACGATGGCGAACACGAGGGCACGGTGGACTCGAGAATGGATCATTGGCGACCTCCCTGGCTTGAAGGGTGCTGCTGCCAACTCGGCTCAACGGCGATCCTCAGGTCGCCCGCGCCGCTGGGCGGATGGAACTGCGGCTCCTGGCTTTGCCCCCTCTCCTGGCCCACAGCCCGAGTCACGTTGGTCGCAAGCCTCTCGAAGAGCTCTCGAAGGGTGAGCGGTGTGCTGCTGGCT
This sequence comes from bacterium, assembly GCA_024226315.1. Classification (GTDB taxonomy): domain Bacteria; phylum Acidobacteriota; class Thermoanaerobaculia; order Multivoradales; family J023; genus JAAELT01. The sequence continues at coordinate 4,269 of JAAELT010000331.1, forward strand.
CGAAGCGCCTCGATCAGGTAGTAGGTGAAGTAGCCGTTCTGAAGACGGCGACTTTCCCACGAGCGCTGCGTGTCGGTACTCGATGCGATGACGTAGGTTCCCTCGCCGGAGAGGAACAGCTTCGCCGCCTGCGCGGAGACGCCCAACGGCTCGATAGAGAGCCTCTTGCTGCCGTCGGCGAACGCTTGGCCGCTGTAGCAGGTGTCGAGGAAGGTCACTTTGCGCCGGGCCGAGATTGTCGCGACATTGTCGGCGAAGTCCTCCATGGGCAGAGCGTCGACGTATAGCTGGTCGGCCTGGGTGTCGTGAGTGATGATGTGGCCCACACCCTGAAGACCCACACCGGCCTGTTGGTCCGAACCATGGCTGCTGACGTAGATGAGCACCAGATCGTCTTCGCCAGCATCCTCATGCAATCTTTGTAACCCGACCAGGATACGCTCTCGGGTCGCATCCTCGTCTACGAGGAGCTGGACATTATCCGGGTGGAAGCGTCCGTAGCGAGGGTCCACCAGGGTCGCGTACAGATCCTGAGCGTCTTTGGCGGTGAACTCGAGCTGCGGGATTCTGGTGTCCTGGAAGCGACCGATTCCGATGATCAGCGCGTGCTTCTCTCGAACCGGGCCCGGCGGCGGTGCCGGCGGCGGTGCCGGCGGAAGTGACGGATCCGCCTGCATCGCGGTGGCGGCCTGTGACTGCTCGGCTATCTCTGCTGGGTCGTCGACCGTGAACGAGCACTCCAGATCATCGACTCCACTGAATACGGCTCGATCGCGGAAGTAGCGAGCACGCTCGGTCTCGCCGAGCACCTTGGCGATGCAGTACGAGTGCTTCCACGCGACGCCGAGCTCTGGGCAGAGGTTTCGGGCCGTCTCGAGCCTGAGCAGGAGGGGCTCAAGGGTCGCCTTGTCCGGCGGGCTCTCCGGGAGCCGGCGCTCGATCTTGTCAACCATCGCCTGCGCTTGCTCACACTTGGCACTCACTGCGGCGCCCGGAGAGGGAGTGACGCCCAGAGCAAGAACCAGGGCCGAGATCAGTGCCTTGTTCACATCAGGCCCTCTGCGTCTCCAAGGCTGGCTGCCGTAGCAGCGCCTCGAAACCAGGCAAGTGGCATAGCGACTCAAGCCAGCGGCTGGCAGCCGGATCCCTTCGGAGACTCTGTTTCTGGGTCTCCGAGAGTCTGGCGGCGATCCCGAGTTCCGTAGAGCACTCCAAGTGCTGCAACGCAGACTCTCTTTTGACAGTCGCAGCCAAGCTGGCGCCTAGATTGTAGTAAGCCGTCCAGCGATGGGGCTTAGGCTCCAACGCTCGGCGGAGCGCCGGCTCCACATCACTCAAAAACTCGATTTGGGTCTTTGTCAACTCTTCTCTGCTTTCCCGGTACGAACAATCGCAGGATGCCACTATTAATGGTGAAAACGACTCATGCTACCACGATTTCGCCAATCCTGGCGATCCCGGATACCAGGCAGCGCCCGTCACAGCGAGTGAGCGTGACAATCAAGCTGGTAGTGGCGGAGGACCTGCACATCACCGTCGCCAGCGCGACGGTCGAGTAGCTCGCTTCTCGCTTCTTCCCGCCAGGCGGCGCGATCGATCGGCCGACGAAGCGTGCGGTACCGGATCACCTCGTCGAGGCGATGGCTTGCGAGTCCGGAAGCTGTTCTCTCTTACGGCCTCGGCGTAACGCTTTGGCCGGGCCGCGAGTATCTCTTTACGAAGACGGCGTCATGGGGGCGCTGGAAACCAGAATCCGGATTGGAAAGGAGAACCCAATGAAGAAAGCCACAAAGAATCTGATGCTGGCCGCCGTCCTTCTGATGGCGGCCATCGGAGCCCAGGCGCAGGTGCTGCCCAGCGGCGGCGGCAGCCGGGTCGAGGGTGACCTGAACACCCGCACCGAGGTCAACGGCGCGGTGCTGGGAGCCGGCGACGGAGTGCTCGTTCAGGTCGGTGGAGGCCGGATCAGCGGCTCGCGGGTCGATGGCGACATCGACACCGACGTGCGAGTCAACGGTGCGGTACTCGCCGCAGGTGAGGACGCCACCGCCGTGGTGGGCGGCGTAGGGATCGTCGGCTCGCGGGTGGAAGGTGACATCACCGAACGCACGCGGGTCAACGGCGCGGTGCTGGCCGCCGGCACCGGCGTCACCGCCCACGTCGGCACCGTGTGGATCGAGGGCTCCCGGTTAACCGGTGACCTCGACTCCCGCACCGAGGTCAACGGCGCGATGCTGGCCGCTGGCACCGACGCCGAGGTCCAGGTGGGAGGGCTCCGGCTCGACTGATCCCAGGGAACCGGTTCGGGCCTGGCCGGCCTGCTCACGACCGTGATGTCCGGTCTGGCGGCAGCGCGGCGCTCGCGCCGCGTCGCCGCTCCGGCCGCCGATCGCGCTCTGGGCACAGCTGGACGGAGCAGTCAGTGAATTCAGAAGTTGTTGTTTATCAACAGATAACCATCCAGATGTAACGCCTGGCTCCGGCCGCGGGTAGACCTGGATGAGAACGGCGTCACGGAGGCGCCGGAAGCAAAAACCGGACGAGAAGGGAGAACCCCATGAAGAAAGCCACGAGAAACCTGATTCTGGCCGCGATCCTTCTGATCGTAGCCACCGGAGCCCAGGCGCAGGTGCTGCCCGGCGGCAGCGGCAGCCGGGTCGAGGGCGACCTGACCACCCGCACCGAGATCAACGGTGCGGTGCTTGCCGCGGGCACCAACGTGCTGGCTCAGGTCGGCGGGATCCGGATCAGCGGCTCGCGGGTCGATGGCGACATCGACTCCCAGGT
>JAAELT010000332.1 GCA_024226315.1 bacterium
TCTCGCGGCCGCCGCCGCCGATGTCGGCGGCCGGGGCGTCGGGCGGGGGGCCGAGGTGGGGGAGCGGCTACGCCATGGAGGCCTGGGAGAATCGCATAAACTCGGCGTCGCTCTTGTCCTTGGGGTCGAAGTCGGAGCCGCCCTTGCCGCCGCCCATCGGTAGCGTGGTCAGGCTGTTCTTGAACACCTGCTCGAAGGCTAGGAACTTGAGGATGCCGAGGTTGACGCTGGGGTGGAAGCGCAGACCGCCCTTGTAGGGGCCGATGGCGCTGTTCATCTCGATGCGGAAGCCGCGGTTGACGTGGACCTCGCCGGCGTCGTCCATCCAGGGCACCCGGAACATGATCACCCGTTCCGGCTCGACGATGCGTTCCAGGACCTTGCCGTTGCGGTAGCGGGGATGGCGCTCGATCACCGGCCAGATCGACTCGGCGACCTCGCGGACCGCCTGGTGGAACTCCCGCTCGGCGGGGTTCTTGGCGATGACGTGCTGCATGAAATCGTCGATGGATTGGGGCATTTCGGTCTCCTTCAAGGGATGTCCTCTACAGCCCCGATCCTGCTGCAACGCTGGTCGTAAGTCTCCTACCTGAAGAAGCGGATTTTTCCCACCCACCGGGGTGTTTCCTCGCGGCCGCCGCGCGAGCAAAATGATTTTGAGGAGGGAGCCCATGCCCGTCACCATGCGCGCGAAACCGTTTCTGTTCCCCACCTTCTGCAAAGCCTGCGGCAGGTGTATCGAGGCCTGCCCCAAGGATTGCATCGAGATGAGCACCGAGATCGATCCGGTCACGGGCCTGACGCCGGTGGTGATCGATCTCGAGGTGTGCAACGCCTGCGGCCTCTGTTTCACCGCCTGCCCCGAGCCCCACGGGCTGCTGCCCCGGCCCGAAGGACTCGGAGCCGGGGAGGTCGATCCGTCGGTCTTCTTCGGGCCGCGCCCGTCGACCGCTCCCGTTCCCGAGACCATTCCCGACACCCGGGTTCCGCTGCCGTCGTTCGAGCCCATGGTGCTCAAGGGCACCCACGCCTCGGCGGTCGGCGCGCTGCTGGCCGGGTGTCGCCACTTCTTCGGCTACCCGATCACGCCCTCGACCGAAGGCGCGGAGCTGATGGCGCGGCTGCTGCCCGAGCTCGACGGCTTTTTCGTGCAGGCGGTCAGCGAGGTCGCGGCGGTCAACATGATATACGGCTGCGGCGGTGCCGGGCTGCCCTCGATGACCTTCACGTCGTCGCCGGGCTTCAGCCTGATGCTCGAGGGCATTTCCTACATGATCGGCGCGGAGATCCCCGGGGTCTTCGTCAACGTCATGCGCGGCGGCCCCGGGCTGGGCAACATCGGTCCCGAGCAGGCCGACATCAAGCTGGTGTGCCGCGGCCTCGGGCACGGCAACACCCACGCCGTGGTGCTCGCCCCGTCGACGCCCCAGGAGATGCTCGATCTCACCATGCTCGCCTTCGAGCTGGCGTTCCGTTACCGCAACCCGGTGGTCCTGGTGGGCGACGGCTATCTCGGGCAGATCATGGGCCGGGTGGAGCTGCCGTGCGAGATGGTGCGGCCGGGCATCCCCGAATGGGCGGTCCACGGCGACGAGACGCACCGCGGCAACCTGCTGTCCTCGATCCAGATCGCCGAGGCCGACCTCGAAGCGCACAACGTCCACCTGAACGACAAGTACCGCCGGATGATCGAGCGCGAGCAGCGCGCCGAGCTGTATCGCTGCGACGACGCCGACTGGCTGGTCGTAGCCTGCAACACGCCTGCACGGATGGCCAAGGGAGCGGTCGAGTCGCTGCGGGCTCAGGGCGCCAGCGTCGGCCTGTTCCGGCCGGTGACGCTCTGGCCCTTCCCTTCAGGCGACCTGCTGCCGTTGCTCGACCGCGCCCGCGGCCTGCTGGTGGTCGAGGCCGGCAGCGGCCAGCTCGAGGACGAGCTGCGGCTGGCCCTCAGCCACGCCGGCGCGCCCGGTACGCGGATCGAGAACCTGCGCCGCTTCGGCGGCATGCTGCCGCAAGGGCAGGACATCGTCGACAAAGTCATCGCTCTGGCCCACGGAGATCCATCATGCACAGCGCCTTCTACGACCACTTCGCACGCCACGGCCATGGCGCCGGCCTGAAGGGTCACGCCACCCACTACTGCCCGGGCTGCGGTCACGGGCTGGCCCACAAGTACCTGGCCGAGGCGATCACCGAGCTCGACGTGCAGGACCGCACGGTGGCCATCTCGCCGGTGGGCTGCGCCGTCTTCCTCTACTACTACTTCGACGTCGGCAACACCCAGGCGGCCCACGGCCGGGCGCCGGCCGTGGCGCTGGGTCACAAGCTGGCCAACCCGAGCTCGATCGTCGTCAGCTATCAGGGCGACGGCGACCTGGCCTCGATCGGTCTGGCCGAGATCCTCCAGGTGGTGCAGATGGGCCTGCCGATGACCTTCGTGTTCATCAACAACGCCATCTACGGCATGACCGGCGGCCAGATGGCGCCCACCACGCTCATGGGGCAGACCACCACCACTTCGCCCCACGGCCGGGACCGGTTCACCGGCCAGACCCTGAGGGTCGCCGAGATGATCGCCGGGCTCGACGGTCCGATCTACGTCGAGCGGGTGGCGCTGTTCGACCGCAAGCAGCGCACGCGTGCCAAGAGGGCGATCGCCAAGGCACTGAGGCTGCAGGTGGAGAACCGCGGCCTGGGGTTCGTGGAAGTGCTGGCCGAATGCCCGACCCAGCTGCACATGACGCCGATCGAGGCCGAACGCTGGGTCCAGGAGAAGATGGTGCCGGTGTTCCCCCTGGGGGTGAAGAAGGATCTCACCGCCGAGCCCTGGTTCACCCCCGAGGCACCGAGCTTCGACGCCCGTCGGCTGACTCGCACGATCCACGCCAGCACCGAGCCGGCGCCGCGCTTCGGCGACGGCTTCCCGGCCCACGTCGACGAGCACGACGTGGCGATCAAGTTCGCCGGCGCCGGCGGCGACGGCGCGCAGACCATCGCCCGGCTCACCGCCAAGAGCGGCATCAACGAGGGCTTCGACGCCACTTACATTCCGAGCTACGGGCCGGAGTCGCGCGGCGGCACCTCCTACGCCGACGTCCACGTCGCCCGCCGCGAGGTGCTGTCGCCGGCGGCGCCCGAGCCGCACGTGCTGGTGGCGTTCAATCCGCCGAGCCTGGAGAAGTTCGGCCCGTGCGTGCGTCCCGGCGGCCTGGTGCTCTACGACCAGACGGTGACGCCCGAGGCGCCGCGCCTGGACCCGAGCGTCCAGATGGTGGGCGTGCCGTTCACCGGCATCGCCGCCGACCTGGGTAAGGTCAAGGTCAAGAACACCGTGGCGCTCGGTGCGTTCCAGGCGGCGACCCGGCTGTTTCCGGCCGACAGCTTCCTGGAGGCCCTGCGCCGCTCCATGCCCGACGACTGTGAGATGGCGGTGCTCAACGAAGAGGCGTTCCGGCGCGGAGCCATGGCCTTCGACGAGCCCTTCGACGAGCCTGCCAATTGACCACCACGCGCCTCTGGCGCACCGTAACCACCGCGCGCCTCTGGCGCACCGTAACCACCGCGCGCCTCTGGCGCGACCTGACAACCACCGCGCCTTTCGGCGCGACCCTGCGAGGCGACACTGCTATGAAGACGATTATCGAGCCCTTTCGGATCAAGATGGTCGAGCCGATCCGGATGACCACGGTGGCCGAGCGCGAGGAGATCCTCGCCCATGCCGGCTACAACCTCTTCCGGATCCCAGCCGACACCATCGTCATCGATCTCTTGACCGACAGCGGCACCGGCGCGATGAGCGCCGAGCAGTGGGCGGCGATGATGCGCGGCGACGAGTCCTACGCCGGCAGCACCAGCTGGCAGCGCTTCGAGAGCGCCGTCAAGGACATCTTCGGCTTCCGCCACGTGATCCCGACCCACCAGGGGCGGGCGGCGGAGCGGATCCTGGCCGCCACCCTGTGCGGGCCCGGCGACGTGGTGCCCAACAACACCCACTTCGACACCACCCGCGCCAACATCGAGGCCACGGGTGCCACCGCCCTCGACCTGCCCTGCCGCGAGTCCGCCGACCTGGCGGCGGTGCATCCGTTCAAGGGCGACATCGACCTCGAGGCGGTGGAGCGGGTACTGGAGGAGAACTCCGGCAAGGTGCCCTTCGTGATGATCACCGTCACCAACAACGGCGGCGGCGGTCAACCGGTGTCGATGGCCAACATTCGCGCCGCCGCCGAGATCGCTCACCGTCACGGTGTGCGGTTCTACTTGGACGCCTGCCGCTTCGCCGAGAACGCCTTCTTCATCCAGAAGCGGACTCCCGAGTACGCCGAGACGTCGCTGATCGACATCGCCCGCGAGATGTTCTCCCTCGCCGACGGCTGCACCATGAGCGCCAAGAAGGACGGCATGGCCAACATCGGCGGCTTCCTGTGCACCAACGACGCCGCCGTCGCCCGGCACGAGGAGGAGCTGCTGATCCTGACCGAGGGGTTCCCGACCTACGGCGGGCTCGCCGGGCGCGATCTGGAGGCGATCGCGGTGGGCCTCTACGAGGCCCTGGATCCGGAATACCAGCAGTACCGGCACGCCTCGACCGGTTACCTGGGCAAGCACCTGACCGCCGGCTCGGTGCCGATCGTGCAGCCGCCGGGCGGCCATGCGATCTACATCGACGCCGGGGCCATGCTGCCGCACATTCCGAAAGAGCAGTACGCGGGACAGGCGCTGGCGATCGAGCTCTTCCGTCACGGCGGCATCCGCTCGGTGGAGATCGGCTCGGTGATGTTCGGCAAGCGGGACCCGGAGACCGGGGCGGAGACCTACGCTGCCCACGAGCTGCTGCGCCTGGCCATCCCGCGCCGCGTCTACACCAAGAGCCACGTCGACTACGTGGTCGAGGCGATCCTCGAGGTGTACGAGCGGCGCGAGGAGGTGCGGGGCGTCGAGATCGTCACCCAGCCCGAGGCGTTGCGGCACTTCTCGTCCACGTTTCGGCCCATCGCTGCGCCGGCTCCCGTCTGTGCGTAGGAGGCCCCGGCGGTGGGCGGGGCCTCCCGCCGCCGCCGGCACCACCTGAACCCTCGACAAACAGAAAAGAGGCCGCCATGAACTTATTTCAATCGCTCGAGACCACGGGCCACGAGGAAGTGGTCTTCTGTCACAACGCGGAGGCGGGTCTCAAGGCGATCATCGCGATCCACAACACCGCCCTGGGACCGGCCCTCGGGGGGCTGCGCATGTGGCCCTACGAGACCGAGGCCGAGGCACTCGAAGACGTGCTGCGCCTGTCGCGCGGCATGTCCTACAAGGCCGCCGTCGCCGGGCTCAACCTGGGCGGCGGCAAGGCGGTGATCATTGGCGACCCGAAGACACAGAAGTCAGAGGTGCTGTTCCGGTCGCTCGGTCGCTTCGTCAATTCGCTCAACGGCCGCTACATCACCGCCGAGGACGTCGGCACCGACGTCAACGACATGGAGTGGGTATTCCAGGAGACCGACCACTGCGTCGGCGTGCACCAGGTGCACGGCGGCTCGGGCGATCCGTCGCCGTTCACCGCCTACGGCGTGGTGCAGGCGATTCGTGCCTGTCTGCGGAAGCGTTTCGGCCAGGAAGAGCTGGGCGGCCACAGCTACGCGATCCAGGGTGTCGGTCACGTCGGCTACCACGTCGCTCGGCTGCTGCACGACGAGGGCGCCAAGATCTTCGTCTGCGACGTCGATCCGGAGAGGGTCGACCAGGTGGTGACCGAATTCGGCTGCGAGGCGGTCGGCAACTCCGAGATCTACGACGTCGACGCCGACGTCTTCAGCCCGTCGGCACTGGGTGCCGTGATCAACGAGGAGACGATCCCACGTCTCAAGTTCAAGATCGTGGCCGGCGCCGCCAACAACCAGCTGGCCGACGAGGCTTGCGGCAACGAGATCGATCGCCGGGGCATCATCTACGCCCCGGACTACGCCGCCAACGCCGGCGGCCTGATGAACGTCTCGATCGAGCTCGAGGGCTACGACCGCGAGCGGGCGATCCGCATGACCCGCACCATCTATTACAACGTCGGCAGCATCTTCAAGATCGCGGAGCGCGATGGCATTCCCTCCTGGAAGGCGGCCGACCGAATGGCCGAGGAGCGGATCGCGGCGGTCTCCAAGCTCAAGGTGCCGTTTCTGGGGCACACGCCGCTGCGATTTCACGGCCGGCTGAGAAGCAACGGACACTGAGCGCACCGTGGGCCGGTGTACTAAACTAGATCACGATGAAGAGAGTCACCCCGGTCCACGCCCTGATCGTGGTCGCCGCCTTCATGGCCGTGATCCTGTTCGCCAACCAGCTGGCCAGCGGAGCCTTCGGCGGCCACCGCTTCGAGCGCGTGCGTCCCGGTGACGACGGCATGGTTCGGATCGCGATCGGCGACCTGGAGCGTCTGCAGGTCCGCTTCTACCGTTTCCTCAATTCTGGCAACCAGGAGGTGAGGTTCCTGGTCGGGCGCGACGAGGAGGGGGTGATCCAGGTCGGTTTCGACGCCGGCCGAAGCCACCAGAAGGTCGGCCGCGGCTTTTCCTACCAGGACGGTTGGATCGTCGACAACAAGTGCGAGACCACGACCCGCCTGTCGACCCTCAACGACGGCGGCCGCGGCTGCCGGCCGATCCCGCTCAAGCACAGCGTGGCGGGCGACGAGCTGATCATCACCGAATCGGACGTGCTCGAGGGTTGGCGCTACTTCCGCTGAAGTACCATCACCGCGTGAGTCAGTCCTGTAGGAAATGCATGTTCTGCCACAACGCCTACCCCGACGTGCCCGGCGGCAGCGACGCCGGCGCCCGGTAGAGCGCCGGGCAACGCACCGTCACCCTCCGGCGTTCTCGCTTCCCAGCTCCGCCAGCGTCGTCTCCGACACCTTCTTGACGTTGTCGTCCGAGTTGCGATCGACCAGCTTATTGTAGGGGTCGATGCCGGCGCGCACCGGCTTGTCTTCGACGACCAGCTCGAACGTCACGTTGGCCTCGGTGATCCGCCGCTTCTCGAGGAACAGGACGGTCTCCTCCGACTCGCCGTTCTTGCGCCGCTCGCCGAAGACGCCGACGTCGATCCAGTCGTCGATCGGGATCTCGGTCTCCACTCCCTGGCCGTCGGCGCGCACCTTGCGGGCCTTGGCGACGACGGTGACGGCGTACTTGCCGTCGGCGCGCTCGGCGTAGCTGGCCTCCTCGACGCGGTTCTCGAACAGGGTGATGTTTTCGAACAGATCGGCCAGGAGGGTCCCCTGCTCCGGCGAGCACTCCCGCTTCAGAAAATCGAAGAGCTCCAAGGAGTTGGTATAGGGCGGCTGCTGGAAGGCGACCGCCTCGGTGTAGGCCGCGAGCGCCCGGTTGAGCGCCTCCTCGCCGATGGTGTCGCGCAGCGCGTACATGACGAGGCTCCCCTTGCGGTAGTGGATGTAGCCCTGGTTCTCGACCAGCAGCAGCGGCATCTCCTCCACCAGCTCGCCGGACCGGCTGCGCAGGTAGTTGTCGAGCTCGTGTTTCAGGAAACGGCGCATCTTCTCCGGGCCGTATTCCTTTTCCATCACCATCAGCGCGGAGTACTGCGACATGGTCTCCGACATCAGCGTGGAGCCCTGGACGTTGCCGCCGATCACCTGGTGCGCCCACCACTGGTGCGCCACCTCGTGGGAAGTGACATAGAAGGGATAGTCGAGGGCGTCTTCGTCGTCTTCGTCGAGCCGGGCGATGAAGCCGATCGACTCGGAGAACGGCACGGTGTTGGGGAACGACTGGGCGAAGCGCGCGTAGCGTGGGAACTCGAGAATCCGCATCTGGCGGTGCTGGTAGGGGCTGAAGTTGGCCTCGAAGTAGTCGAGGGACTTCTTGATCGAGTCGATCATGCGGTCCAGGTTGTAGTCGTGCCCCGGGTGATAGTAGATCTCGATCGCCACGTCGTTCCACTGGTCCCGTTTCACCTGGTAGTCAGCCGAGAGATAGGAATAGAAATGAAGGATCGGCGCATCCATCTTGTAATGGAAATAACGCCGATCGCCCTCGGTCCACTCCTTCTGCAGGTAACCCGGAGCGATGGCGATCTGGTCGGCGCTCGTCGACACCGTGGTCTCGAAGTCGATCCAGTCCGAGTCCGACGCGATGTAGGTATTGCGGCGGGCGAAGAGGTCGTCCACCTTGGCCATGCGGTGTACCACGGGCAGGTCGTACTTGCGCCGGAGATTGCGGTCCACCAGCTGCGCTCCCTCGTTGTAGCCGAAGCTCGGGAAGTACTGTCGGTTGTTGAAGAAGGTGCCGTTGTAGACGATCGAAGTGTCGGAGCCGTTGTTGCGGAAGCCGGGATTCTCGACCGCCAGGTTGAAACGCAGCTCCATTTCTTCGCCGGGCTGCAGCGGTTGCTCCAGGCGATAGATGGCGTAGCCGTGCTCCTCGTCGTCCAGGGTCTCGGAGTGGGGCGGCAGCTCCAAAGCGTTGACGGTGACCCGCGGTGGGATGGTGACGTGGAGGTCGTGAAGCGGCTCGGCGTTGCGGTTGACCAGCAGGTAGCGGCCGCGGGCCTCGACGCGGCGCTCACGGGGAAAGATGTCGACCGCCACCTGGACGTCGGTGACCCGGGGCAGGGGCACGTCTTTGTACTGGCGGAACTTCTTCTCGTAATCGGCCTGGCGTGCCTCGCCCTTGTCGCCGGGCACGTATTCGTTGAGCACGTTGGTGTTGTAGAAGATCCAGGCGCCGGTGGCGACGAAGCCCACCACCGCGGTCGCCAACGCGGTACGCACCGGTCCGCGGAAGCGCTCGCGAGCAATCGCCACGCGCTGCCTCCAGGCGGCGTCGGTGCCGCGCACCCAGAGAAGCGTCGCCAGCACGGTCAGGATCGCGGCGCCGAAGAACCAGTAGAGGAAGAACCAGGACATCGGCTCGACGAAGTGGCCGTAGCCGTTCATGTCGGAGTAGGCGGCGTTGGGGGCGCTGGCGAAAGCGTAGAGATTGTGCTGATAGTCCATCGCCGGGAACACGATCAGGGTGGTGATCACCCACAGGATCATCAGCAGGTAGCCGAGGAACTTGTTGCCCGCCGCCACCTGTAGGAAGCTGGCGAGAAAACAGATCAGCAGGAAAGGCAAGATGATCACCACGAAGCCTTGGGCGTAGACTCCCAGCTCGAAGTGAAAGTAGCCGCGGTATGCTTGGACCCCCATCGCCGCCAACACGCCGACCACCAAGAAGGCGACCACCACCACCACCTGCCCCATCAGCTTGGCGCCCAGGTAGACCCAGTTGGGCGCCGGCATGGCGTCGTAGATCTCCGACAGCTTCACCGAGCGCTCCCGCCAGATCAGCTCGCCGGAGTAGAAGGTGACGATGATGATCAGCAGGAAGGCGAAGGTGCCCTGGATCGCCCGCAGCATGACGTGGGTCACCGGCCAGATCGGGGTGCCGAAGATCTGGTCCAGGAAGCCGGAGCTGGCCACCAGGTTGAAGACGCCGAATGCCAGGATGATGCGGAAGGGTACGCCCTTGAGCACCCCCATGACCTCGACCCGGGTCTGATAGAGGAATTGCCGCAAGGCGGTACCGACCGTGAATCTGGGCGCGCCTCCGGCGCGACAGTGCTCGCTGGCCACCGCCGGCAGGCCGGAAGGGGTCGCCGGTGCATCCGCGGTCTGCGAGCGGCGTCGGCGCCAAGGCCAGAGCCCGCGCTTGCGGCCGCGCTGCACCGCGGCGGCACGGAAGCGCGCCAGAGTCAAGGCGAGCGCCGCCAGGCCGACGGCCACCCACAGCAGCCGGTTGTACAGTATGACGCCGCCCAGGGGTGGCAGCATGGTGTTGCGCTCGACGATGGTCCAATACTTGGTGGCATGCTGCAGGGCGCCGACGCCGAACGGATCGGCCATCGCCGCCAGGTACTGGTTGTCGAGGTCCTGGAGCATCACGCCGGAAAGGAAGTAGAGGGCGAAGAAGCCGACCACCCCCATGTAGGTGTGGAGCATGCTGCGGCTCAGGCTGGCGAGGGAGAAGAAGACGCAGGCCGAGAACAACAGGGTGGGCAGGCCGAGCACGACCAGACCCCAGAGGTAAGGCGAGAACATGAACGGCCCCAGCCGCTCGGGCTCGAGCCACGGCATCAGGCTGCCGACGAGGATCCCGAGCGGCGCGCCCAGGAACGCCACGCAGGACACCAGGAAGGCGCCGGCGAAGCGGCCCAGCAGATAGTCGCGCTTGCTCACAGGACGCGAGAAGAAGAGCTCGTGGGTGTTGTTGTCGAAGTCGCGCAGGATGGCGCCGGCGACGAACATGGTGGTGATGAAGATTCCGATCGAGCTCATGAAGCCGATCATCTGGACGATCACGAACGGCGCGTTGCGGTGGACGTTGCCGATGGCACCACCGATCTGCACGCTGTCGCTCGAGATGGCGCCCCAGGTCATCAGGGCGAAAAAGAAGGCCACTAGCCACAGCAGCGGCCTCTTGAGTTGATAGCGGAGCTCGAAGCGCAGGATTTCCCAGAACATGATCGAAGTCCTCTCCGGCTCAGGCCGCTTCGGCGACGTTCGCTTCCGCGACGTTCAACGTCGAGAAGTAGGCGTCCTTGAGATCGGCGTCGACCTGCTCGAAGCCCGAGTCCAGGGCCTCGTCCGAGAACACGTGAATCTCCATCTGGCCGGCCTGCCAGCGGGTCGAGATCACCGCCAGCTCTGCATGGTGGCTCTCGAGCTCGTGCTTGTCGATCAGCTTGCGCCAGATCTTGCCCTGGAGCTTGTCGACGATCTCGCCCGGCTCGCCGGTGAGCCGCACCGTGCCGTCGGAGATGACCGCCAGCCGCTGGCAGAGGTCCGAGACGTCCTCGACGATGTGGGTCGAGAGGATCACCACCACGTTCTCGCCGATCTCCGACAGGAGATTGAGGAAGCGGTTCCGCTCCTCTGGGTCGAGGCCGGCGGTGGGCTCGTCGACGATGATCAACCGCGGGTCCCCGAGCAGCGCCTGGGCGATGCCGAAGCGCTGTTTCATGCCGCCCGAGAAAGTGCTCAGGTTCTGCTTGCGCTTTTCGTAGAGGTTGGTCATTTGGAGCAGGTGCTCGACCACCGATTTGCGATCCTTGGCGTTGGTCAGGCCCTTGAGCACCGCGAAATGATCGAGCATGCGGCCGGCCGAGATCCGCGGGTAGACCCCAAACTCCTGCGGCAGGTAGCCGAGGATCTTGCGCACCTCCTCCTTGTCCTTCAGCACGTCGAGGTCTCCAAAGGAGATCGTGCCCTCGTCGGCTTCCTGGAGCGTCGCGATGGTACGCATCAGCGTCGACTTGCCTGCGCCGTTGGGTCCCAACAGGCCGAACATCCCCCGCGGGATCTCCAGACTCACGTTCTTGAGGGCGTGCACGCCGCCCGGATAGGTCTTCGACAGGTTCTCGATCTTCAGCATGGCGGTCCCCTCAGTGAGCGGGTCGGATTCTTCCGAGTGGCAGCGGGCGGGTTGGTAGGAAGAACGTATCAGAGGCGGAAAAGTTCATTCCGACCACTGCTACCGCTGTCACGACGGCCCGTCCCAGCCGGCGAGCTCAATCAGCTCGGGGGCGCACGACGAAGCCCGCGCGATGGAAGTCGTCATCGAATGTGAAGGCGTCGAGCAGTCTGCGCTCGCGCATCAGGGCGAACGAAGTGCAGTCGGTGAACGAGAGCACCTTGTCTTCGTAGCCCACAAAGATCTCCCAGGCGTGACTCCGCAGGCCCTCGTCGATCTCCGCGACCTCGACGAGCTGACTCGACAGGACCCGGTCGTGGAGGGCGATCGCCATCGCCATCCCGTTTCGCCGCCGTCGGAGAAAGGTGTAGCTCTCGTCGAGGACGTAGTCGCTGGTGAGGAAACGCCGCCGGTCTTTCAGCGAGGTGCGCCAGAATTCCAGAGCTCTGGAGTGAAGGCTGTCGCTGGAGTCGAGCAGCGCGATCCAGGCCGAGGAATCGACGAGCAACGGCGGCTGGATCACCTCTCGATCGGCCCGTAGAGCTCGTCCTCGAGCCTGGAGGCGCCGTCGCTGCAGCCCGAGCCGCCGATCTCCTCCGCGACCTCCAACAGCTGCCAGGCCGGATCGGCGAGGTAGGCGTCATCGGATTCCGAACCAGCGACCAGCGGTATCTCTTCGGTGAGATACACGGCGACCGCCTCGCGCACGACCTGCGCCATGCTGACTGAACGGTCTTTCGCGGCCCGCTTCAACGCTTCGTGCTGCTCGTGGTCGAGATAGATCTGGGTCCTGACCTCGGAAACTGCCATCGCTGGCCTCCATCGGAGTGCTGTACATAGCTTACAGCACTCTGATGGTCTCCACAAGAGAAAATGGTAGCGCTGGTGGGTGGCAGGCTAGCCGGCTAGGCGAGCCGGCTACTCGTACCGCAGAGCCGTCAGCGGATCCACCGACGCCGCCCGCCGTGCCGGCAGGTAGGTGGCGAAGAGGGCGATGGCGAGCAGCAGGATGGAGACCGCGGCGAAGGTCGTGGGATCGGTTGCGTCGACGCCGTAGAGGAAGCCGTCGAGGAAACGGGTGAGGAGGAAAGCTCCGGCGAGGCCTGCGACAACGCCGGCGAGCGTCATGCCGAGGCCCTGGCGCACCACCATGCGGCTCACGGTGCCTCGATCGGCGCCGAGGGCGATGCGGACCCCGATTTCCTGAGTCCGCTGGCTGACGACGTAGGAGACGACGCCGTAGAGCCCCACCGCGCCGAGCAGTAGTGCCACCGCCGCGGCAATCGAGAGCAGCAGCATGGTGAATCCCGTGCGTGCCCTCGAACGCTCGAGGATCTGGTCCATGGTGCGGACGTTGGCGACGGGCAGGTTGGGATCAGCGTCCCAGATCGCCGACCGGACCGCGCCGGCCACCGAGGTAGCGGGCACGCTGGTACGCAGGACGAGGCTCATGGTGCCGGGTGCGAGAGCCTCCTCCTCGTCAGGCGGCGGAGGGCTGGCGAGAGGGTAATAGACGATCTCCGTCGGATCTTCCACCAGGCTGTCATCGCGGATGCTGCCGACGACACCGACGATCGTGAACCAGTCGCCCTGCTCGGCGATGCCCGACGTCAGCCGTTTGCCGAGAGGGCTCGTGTCGCCCCACATCTGCCGGGCGAGGGCTTCGCTCACCAGCGCGACACGTGACTGTCGCTGGTGATCGGCGGGCTCGAGGACGCGGCCTTCAATCAGCGGGATCCGGAGGGTCTCGAAATAGCCCGGCGCCACCCTGCGGGTGCTGATGATCCTCGGGACTTCGTCGGGCTCGAGCGGAAAGTCCTCGAATGTGTGCGCGCTGTTGGAGCCCCCGTCGCCAAGGGGCAAACGTGTGACGGCTCCCGCCGTATCCACTCCCGGCAAGGTCCGCAGACGGTCGACGGTGGTCTGGAAGAAGTGCGCCCGCTGCTCCGCGGAGGCGTACTCCGCCATGGGCAGAGACAAGCGTACGGTCAAGAGGTTCGAGGCGTCGAATCCGGGCTCGACCGCCTGCAGTGCCCTGAAGCTCCGCGCCATCAGACCCGAACCGACGAGCAGGATCAGCGCCAGCGCGACCTGCGCGGCGACCAGGGCGTAACGGGCTCGATGGCGCGCGCGCCCCGTCGTAGAGCCGCGCCCTCCCTCTTTGAGCACCGTGCCGGGACGTGGCGCGCCGCCGCGTAGTGCCGGCATGACGCCGAAGAGCAGCGCGGCCAGGAACGAGATCGCGACGGTGAAGGCCAGCACACCGCCGTCGATCCCGATCGCCTCGAGGCGCGGGATGCTCTGGGGGCCGATCGCCAGGAAGACGCGGATGCCCGCCGCCGCCAGCGCCAGCCCCAGGGCGCCGCCGGCGATCGCGAGAACGATGCTCTCGGTCAGGAAGGCCAAGACCACGTTACGCCGGGTGGCTCCAAGCGCGGTCCTGATCGCCACTTCGCGCTGCCGGCCCTCGGCGCGCACCAGGAACAGGTTGGCGACATTGGCGCAGGCGATCAGCAGGATGAAGCCGACCGCGCCGAGCAGTAGCCACAGGGCCTTGCCGACGTCGCCGACCACGTCGTCACGCAGCGGATGGACGAGCGCGGCGATCCCGGCGTTCTTCAGCATGCCCGGCGTGATGTCGTCATCCGGGAATTCCTCGGGCAGTCGGTGGATCAGCGCCGAAAGGTCCGCTTCGGCGGCGGCGGGCGTCGCGTCCGGCCGCAGGCGACCGATGCCGGGAAAGCTGAAGTTGCCAACGTTGGCGTTCGCCGGGTCGATCTCCATCGGCAGCCAGAGCAGGGTTTCCGGAGAAGGGAAGTGGAAGCCCTCGGGCATGACGCCTATCACCGTCCGCGCTACGCCGTCGACCTGGATCGTCTGCTCCAGGATGTGCTCCTCGGCGCCGAATCGCCGCGTCCAGAGCTCGTGACCGATGAGCACCACCGGCTCGGCCCCCGGCCGCTCGTCGCCTTCGTCGAACACCCGCCCGAGCGCCGGCGGGATTCGCAGCAGCGGGAACAGGGAGGCGGTGACGTCCGCCGACGGCAGCCGCTCCGGCCTCTCGCCGCCGGTGAGGTTGACGGTGGCCGGGTCGTAGATCCCGATGTCCTCGAAGAAGCGGTTGTGCCGGCGGTAAAGCAAGTAGGTGGCGTCGGACTGCTCGAACTGGGGCAGCTCGATCCCTGGAGCCGTGTGCCACACGCCCATGAGCCGCTCCGACTCGGGAAAGGGAAGGGGACGGATGAGCACGCCCTGGACGACGGTGAAGATGGCGGCGTTGGCGCCGATGCCAATCGCCAGGGTCAGCACCGAGATGACGGTGAACATCGGGCTCCGCAGGAGCTTGCGGACCACGGTGTGAAGCGGTCGGAGCAGGGAATCCATGGTGACCTCCTGATGATGGCCGGTAGTCGCCGGCCGCTGGAGGTTTAAACGAGTCAGCCGGGCGGTTTGTTACCGTCGCGGCTCGCCCGAACCGCCGTAGAGGCGGCAGGAGGTGGCCTTGATGACCAGGAAGACCTGCTGGCCGAGCTCCAGGCCGAGCTCGGCCGGGGTGGTCTCGGTGACTTCGACGACCAGTGGCGGCACGCCCTCGCCGAGCTCGGCGGTAACCAGACCGAGGTGCCCGAGGGAGCGGATCTCAGTGACCTTTGCCGCCAACACGTTGCGGGCGGAGATCCCCCGCGGGCTCTCGGTGGCGATCAGGATCTCGTTCGCCGGCAGGGTGACGAGTACCTCGCCGTCGGTCGCCAGACGCGGCACGATCAGCTCCACGCCGCTGTTCTCATCGCCGAGGTGGACGACGCTGGTGCTCGCCAGCTGACGTACCGGGCGCCCGGATAGTACGTTCTCGTAGCCTTCCTTCTCGGCCAGAGGGAAGACTTCCGGGTCCCGCAGCACGGTGCGTGGCTCACCCCTCGCCACAACGGTCCCCTCGCGCAGCACGATCAGCTCGTCACACAGCGCCTGCACCTCGATCGGGTCGTGGGAGACCAGCAGCATCGGCACCGTCAGCTCATCACGGACGCGGCGGAGGAAGGGCAGCAGCCGGCGGCGCAGCGGCAGGTCCAGGGAGGC
Source organism: bacterium (assembly GCA_024226315.1). Lineage (GTDB taxonomy): Bacteria > Acidobacteriota > Thermoanaerobaculia > Multivoradales > J023 > JAAELT01. The sequence continues at coordinate 15,531 of JAAELT010000332.1, forward strand.
CAGCGGTTCGTCGAGCAGCAGCAGGCGGGCGCCCGAGCACAGGGCGCGGCCGAGGGAGACGCGCTGACGCTCGCCGCCCGAGAGGGTAACGACGTCGCGCTCCAGGAGCCTTGCCAGCTCCAGCAGCTCGGCGACCGTGCTAAGACTCCGTTCTGGGTTGTGGCCGGCGCGCCGCGCTCGCCGCGCGCCGGCCAGTAGGTTCGCCCGCACGCTCAGGTGGGGGAAGAGCAGGCCGTCTTGCGGCACGTAACCGATCCAGCGTCGTTCCGGCGGCACGAAACGCCGCGCATCGCTGTCGAGCCAAACGTCGTCGCCGAGTCGGATCCGGCCACGCGCGCCGCGCCGCAGGCCGGCGACCGCTTCCAGCAAGCTGGTCTTGCCGGCACCCGAGGCGCCGAAGATACCGGTGACAGGCTTGCTGGCGCTGAAGGCCACCGTCACCTCGAAGCGATCGAGGGCCAGCCGGACGTCGACGTCGAGCGCTGTTGACGTCATGCTGAATCGCCTCTTGTTGATCGGTCCCGCCCCAGCAGCTCGGCGGCCAGGATTGCCACGAAACCCACGGCGAGGGCGATCAGCATCAACAGATCGGCGCGGTCGTGGTTGCCCACCTGCTGGGCGCTGAAGATCGCCGAGGCCAGGGTGCGGGTGCTGTTCGGGATGTTGCCGGCGAGCGTCACGGTGGCGCCGAACTCGCCGAGGGCGCGGGTGAAGCCGAGGATCACGCCGGCCAGCAGCCCGCGGCCGGCGAGCGGCAGGGTGACGCGGAAGAAGGTCTCGAACCGGCCGTAGCCCAGGGTCCGCCCCATCAGCTCGAGCCGGGGCTCGACGCTTTCAAACGCCACGCGTGCCGTGCGTGCCACCAGCGGCACCGACATGACGGCGGCGGCCAGCACCGCCGCCTTCCAGGTCAAGAGCAGGCCGAGATCGAACCCCAGCGTCTCCCGGCCGAGCGGTCCGTCGACCGCCAGCATTCGCAACAGCAAGAAGCCGACCGCCGTCGGCGGGAGCACCAGGGGCAGCCCGATTGCCGCCGACAGCAGACGTTTGCCACGAAAGTCCCAGCGCGCCAGCGCGTAGCCCAGGAAGGTCGCCGGGCCGATCACGAGCAGGGTCGCCACTGTCGCCACCCGCAGGGTGAGGAGCAGGATCGAGACGAGATCGCCGTTCATCGTACTTTCGGCACAAAGCCGTGCCGCTCGACGATCTCGGCCGCTGCCGGCCCGGTGAGGAAGTCGAGAAACAGACGGCCCAGCTCGGGACGCTGACTGTTGGCAATCTGGGTCGCCCAGTAGGCGATCGGTTGGTCCTCCACGCCTGGGATCTCAACGAGCACCCTAACCTTCTCGGAGGTCAGCGCGTCGGTGCGGTAGACGATTCCGAGGATCTCGGGATCAGATTCGACCAGCGCCAGCGCCGCACGCGCGTCCAGGGCCGGCGCCACGCGCCCGGCGACGGCGGCCCACACGTCGGTGCCGTTCGAAGACAAGTCCTCCAGCGCCGCGCGGGCGTAACGGCCCGCCGGCACCGCCTCCGGATCGGCGAGGGCGAGGAAACGGTACCCAGCGCTCGCCAGCTCCTCGGGATGGCTGGGTTGAACCGGTGCGTCGTGGCGGGCGATCAGCACCAGGCGGTTGCCGAACAGCTCTCGCTGCGTCTCGGGCACCGTGCGCCCCGCGTCGTCCAGCTTGGCCACCCAGTGCCGGTCCGCCGAAAGGAACACGTCGGCCAGGGGAGCGGCCTGGATCTGTTGAGCCAACGTGTTCGAGCCCGCGAAGTTGAAAACCACCTCCACCTCGTGGTGGCGCTCGAATGCCGTGCCAAGCTCGATCGCCACGTCCCGCAGGCTGGCGGCGGCGAACACCGAAAGCTTCGGCTGCCCGTGCTCGGACACGCCTCCGCAAGCCGAGAGAACACCGCAAGCGAGCACCATCATGACGCGAAATCGCAGCATGGCACGATTCTAGAGGAGCCGAGCCTCTCAATCCGGGCAGTCCCGTCAGGGGCAAGAGAGAGTAGCCCCGGGTTCCAACCCGGGGAACACTACCGCGACGACAAGACCGCCGAGCAGGCCGACACCATCGAGACCGTGCGGCAGATCTACGCCCGTGCCACGGGTCAGGAGGCCGGCGGGCCGGGATAGTTGGCGAGCCGCCGGGCCCAGGCGCGCGATATGCTCGCCGCCGCGGGCACCGCCCTGCCAGCGGCGTCCCAATCCAAGGAGCCAATCCATGACTTCGATTTCGTACCGGCCCCTGGCCCTCGTGCTCACGGTCGCCATGATGGGCGCTTGTGCCTCGCCGCAAGAACCCGAAATGATCTACCCGGAAGCCGAGCGTGGTGACCACGTCGACGAGTACTTCGGCGTCGAGGTCTCCGATCCGTACCGCTCGTTCGAGGAGCTCGAATCGGATACGACGCGCAGATTCGTCGAAGAGCAGAACGCCCTTGCGCAGCCCTACCTGGAGGCGATCCCGGCCCGCGCACGCATCATCGAGCGGATGACGGAGCTGTGGACGTACGAGCGCCACGGACTGCCACAGAAGCGCGGCGGCCGGTACTTCTTCGAGTACAACGACGGCACCCAGGGTCAGGACGTGCTGATGGTGGCCGAGTCCTTGGGCGGCCAGCACCGTCTGCTGATCGACCCCAACACCCTGCGCGAGGACGCCACGATCTCGCTGGCCGACTTCGATGCCAGTCCCGACGGCTCCCACGTCGCCTGGGGCGTCTCGGATGGTGGCACCGATTGGCGGATCTGGCGGGTCCGCAACGTCGAGACGGGCGAGGATCTCGCCGACGAGCTGCGGCACATGAAGTTCAGCGGCGTCTCCTGGACTCCGGACTCCACCGGCTTCTACTACAGCCGTTATCCCGTGGATGCAGATGGCAAGAGCGACGACTCGAAACAGGTGTCGGTCTTCCTCCACCGTCTCGGCAGTCCCCAGTCCGAGGACACCGAGATCTACGCCATCGATGACGGCTCCGACAATGATCCCTATTCCCAGCTCACCGACGACGGCCGGTTCTTGATCTACACCGTCTTCGAGGGTTACAGCGCCAATGGCGTGCACGTGCAGAACCTGGCGAAGCCCGGCTCTCCTGTCGTGCGCCTGCTCGACGAATGGGACGCCCTCTATTTCTTCCGTGGCAACCGGGGCAGCGAGCTGTTCTTCGAGACCACCAACCAGGCTCCCAACGGGCGGGTGGTCGCCATCGACGCCGCGGATCCCGAGCCGGACAGCTGGCGCGAGGTGGTGCCCGAGGGACCGAACGTACTCTCGGGATCCGAAATCGTCGGTGGCCGGGTGATCGCCCGCTACCTGGTCGACGCCCGCAGCCGGGTGCGGCTCTTCGAGCTCGACGGCAGCGAAGCCGGTGACGTCGAGCTGCCTGGAATCGGGACCGCGCTCGGCTTCGGCGGCAAGATCGACGACTCCGAGACCTTCTACCAGTTCGAGACCTTCACCGCGCCGCCCGCGGTCTTCCGTTTCGACGCGGTCACGGCAGAGTCCAGCCCCTTTCGCCGCGCGGAAGAATCCGGCAAGGGCGGCGACGAGGCCAGTGATGCAGGCCAGACCTTCGAGACCGAGCAGGTCTTCTACAACAGCAAGGACGGCACCCGCGTACCGATGTTCCTCATCCACCGTCCAGGCCTGGAGCGCAACAGCGACAACCCGACCCTGCTCTACGGCTACGGCGGCTTCAACGTCGCCGAGACGCCCGAGTACAAGGTCCGGTGGACCATGTGGCTCGAGATGGGCGGCCTATTGGCGGTGGCCAATCTCCGCGGCGGCAGCGAGTACGGCGAGGAGTGGCACCACGCGGGCACCAAGACCCGCAAGCAGAACGTCTTCGACGACTTCATCGCCGCCGCCGAATGGCTGATCTCCGAGGGCTACACCGAGACGCCGAAGCTCGCCATCCACGGGCGCAGCAACGGCGGCCTGCTGGTGGGCGCCGTGATGACCCAGCGCCCCGACCTCTTCGGCGTCGCCCTGCCGGCGGTCGGCGTGCTCGACATGCTGCGCTACCACAGCGCCAGCGCCAACGCCTACCAGTGGGGCAGCGACTTCGGCTGGAGCGAGAACGAGGACGAGTTCCAGGCCCTGCGCGCCTACTCGCCGGCGCACAACGTCGGCGAGGGCACCTGTTACCCGCCGACCCTGCTGACCACCGCCGACCGCGACGATCGGGTCGTCCCCTGGCACAGCTACAAATTTGCCGCTGCCCTCCAGCACGGCCAGGGCTGCCCCAACCCGGTACTGGTCCGCATCGAGACCCGCGCCGGCCACGGCGGCAACAAGCCCACCTGGATGCGCATCGAGGACTACGCCGACCAGTGGTCCTTCGCCGCCAAGCACCTGGGGATGGAGATCCCGGAGTGAAAAAACGGCGCGGGGAGACCCGCGCCGTGTGGACTCGAACCGGACGTGGTGTCGAATCAGGAATCCTGCGCCGGTGGCGGGCACCAGATGTTGACGGTGGTGTAGCCGATGAAGGTCAGGTCGCTGCAGCCGAGGTTGTTGCAGGCCTCGACGTAGACGAACCAGTTGGCGGGCGCGGCAATGGTCCCCTGGGACTCGGTAGTGACAGCGGTCGCTGGCGGCAGGTCGCCCGGAACGGGCGCAAACGCAACACTGTCGCCGCCGGTGGTGAGGGGCCGGTCGGCCAGGTAGATGCGGTAGTCGGCGGCCTGGTCCGACGGCGTCCACGAAACCTCATAGCTGCCGTTGCACAGATCGGTCACGGTGCCGCCGGCGGTCGCCTCGGGGATTTCGCAGAAGCCATGGTCAACCCAATCGGTGACGTTGCCATAGGCGTCCTCGGCTCGCGCCTGGAGGCACAGGTCCTCTTCGCAGGTAGCGCCCGCGAGCTCGGTGAGCTTGATCTGCATCTCGTAGGTGCTGTAGCTGAGGTTGAACGGCTCGGACAGCATCTCGACGCCGTTGAACTCGCCAAGCTCGGGGCTGCCGGACTTCGCCAGGTGCAGGTGGTAGCCCCACTCGTAGTCGTCCTGGTCCAGGTTGGCGTCGAATACCGGGTTGGTGGCGCCGTCCAATACCTGGCTGGCGAACGGGCTTTTGTAGGGGTGATTGGCCGCGGCGTCGCCGTGGTGCTCTTCGGACATGAACTGGGTGTACTGCAGGTAGGTGGAGCCGTCGGCGTAGGAGTACTGGCGGGTGAAAAGCTCCAGGTCGAGGAACGGCGGGTGGACCTCGTAGAGCACCGAGGAGCCGGAGATCGTCTCGGGCGTCGGCAGCGGGTAGAAGTCCTCGTTGGGCTGGGTCACGGCGACCAGCGCGCCGCTGTTGTTGTCCCAGACGCGGACCTCGATGCGATTGAGGTCGAGCTCGCGGTCCTCGTCGTCGATGCCGGTGTGGTCGATCGACACCGAGATCGTCGCCTGAAGGTTCTCGGGATCGCTGTCATCGACGTCGACGAACGACACGTCGAGGTTGTCGGCGTCGGTATCCCAGCTGGCGTTGATCAGGAAGCGCAGCGGATGCACCGCCTCACGCTGCCAGCGGCTGTAGTTGTAGCCAGGGGTGTAGATGCCGCCGCCGGTGGGATCGAGCACCTCGAAGTGCACGTGCTCGTACTTATCCGAGCAGGGGTAGTCCGAGTCGCAGTTCTGTCCCGAAAGACCGAGATAGGCCGACTTGGCGATGTAGCCGCCGGTGGAGAGCGAGGAGTCGATCTCGCTCAGGTGGTTGTAGACGGTGTAGTAGCAGTTGGCGCCCGAACAGCTCGGGAAGGATGTCGGGATTGTCGACGGGCACGCGGTGGTCGGGTAGGAGGTGACCCATGAGCGGTAGTGCTCGATGATGACCTTCTTGTTGTTTTCGATGCCGCCGTTCTCGTCCAGCGTCTTGATCTTGCCGCAGCTGCTGGCGAAGACGTTCATCTGGTCCTCTTCGGCGTGCAGGTCGACGCCGAAGTGCCAGTCGTGCTCGCCACCGGCGCACTCCGCGTTGTAGGAGTCCATGCAGCGCGGGCCGTAGGTGTCGTTGACCAGGTCGGGATCGGTGGAGGTACAAGTGTAGGTGCCGGTGGGGATGGCGTCGTAGCCGCACAGCGGCCAGGTTGGCGCCGGGTCGTAGCCATGGGCGCCAGCTGAGGAGGGCAGGAAGAGGATCGCGGCGGCCGCGGCGAAGACGAGATGGTACGTATGAAGTCTCATGACAGTCTCTTTTTCGGGAAGTTGGAATCGAAATCGAGTGATCGGTCAGCGGTCACTCAGGTAGTGCGAAAAGAGATAGGATTCCCCGCCATCGGATCCGGATCGGGACCGACTCCCCAGGAGAACTCGATGAGCGAACCCACGAACGTGCCCGTCGTCGGGAGCAGCACGGTCAATATCCGCAACCTGTCGATCAAGTGCGGCAATTGCGACACCTACCAGACCCTCAGTCACTTCCACCGCCGTGACGAGGACTGGAACGTCTACACCTATGAGTGTGAGAACGACGTCTGCGATTCGGCGGTGACCCGGACCTATCTCGAGGTGCCGGTCGATCTCGACGAGTTCGCCAATCGCGACCCCGACTGGCGTGGTGGCAGGATCCACGCGGGCGCCGAATAGCGGACCGTTCGCGCGTGGCGCCACTAGCGGATGTGTGCTAGCCTGCCGGGAGTCCGACAAGTGATTCGCGCGGGGTGCTCCGGGCCGCCGTGTGCCGCTCCCGCCGGACGTTCCTGAACCAGATTCCGGCGGATCGGCGTTCCGCCGCCTCCCGCCGCATCGACAAACCGCTCAGCCCAGGAGAGGTTCGAGATGGCGAACATCATCCATGTCGTCGGCACCGGTACGATCGGCGAGCCCCTGATCGGCCTGTTCACCGATTTCAAGCACCACCTCGAGATCGACGAGGTGACGTTTCACAAGCGCACGCCGCTCGAAAGCGATCGGGCCCGCATCAACCACCTGATCGCCCGCGGCGCCCGCCTGGCCACCGACGCCGACCGCCGGGCCGATTTCGAGACGCTCGGCCACACGGTCACCTACGGCGCCGAGCAGGCGCTCGAGCGCGCGACCGTGGTAATCGACTGCACGCCGGTCGGCAACAAGATGAAGGAGCAGTTCTACTCGTCGCTACCGGGGCCGAAGGGCTTCCTCGCCCAGGGCAGCGAGGAGGGTTTCGGCAAGCCCTATGCCCGCGGTGTCAACGACGAGGCGATGATCCCCGGCGAAGACCGGTTCGTGCAGATCGTGTCGTGCAACACACACAACATCACGACCCTGGTCAAGACACTCGCCGAGGAGAAGGACGGCGGCTACGCCATGGAACGCGGGACCTTCGTCTGCATGCGCCGGGCGAACGACATCACCCAGGCCGATTCCTTCATTCCGGCGCCCAACGTCGGCAAGCACGACAGCGCGGAATTCGGCACCCACCACGCCAAGGACGCCCATCGGGTGTTCGAGACGCTCGACATGGATCTCGACCTTTTCTCCAGCGCCGTCAAGCTGAACACCCAGTACATGCACTCGATCTGGTTCACCATGCAGATGAACCGCGACGTGACTATCGAGGAGATCGAGCGGCGCCTGAAGTCGAATCTGCTGGTGGCGACCACCTCGAAGCGCCAGTCCAACCTGATCTTCAGCTTCGGCCGCGATCATGGCTACTGCGGCCGGATCCTGTCGCAGACGGTGGTGTCGTTGCCGACCCTGATGGTGCGGCACGGCCGCGAGGTCTACGGCTTCTGCTTCACGCCGCAGGACGGCAACTCCCTGCTGTCGTCGGTGGCCGCCGCGCTGTGGTTGATCGATCCGGACGCTGAGAGCATGAGCAGGCGGCTGACGCCGATGCGGCGCTGGCTCTACGCCGAGATCTAGGAACCAAGTGAAGCGTCCGCTCCGTCCCGGTTCGGGGAAGGGCTTCGCCGAGCGACTTGCCGAGCTCGACGAAATCGAGGTCCGCGTCGAGAAGCTGATCGAGGGCGGCGACGGATTCGCGCGGTTCGAGGGCATTCCGATCTTCGTGCCGCGCTCGGCCCCCGGGGACCGGCTGCGGGTGTGCCTGTCCGAGCACCGGCCCGGTTACGGCCGGGCCGAGATCGTCGAGATCCTGTCGCCGGGCGATGGCCGGCGCGACCCCCGGTGCCCCTATTTCGAGCGTTGCGGCGGCTGCGATCTACAGCACCTCGACTACGAGACACAGCTGCGCGCCAAGGTGATAGCGACGCGCGAAACCCTGCTGCGGATCGGCCGTATCGAGACGCCGCCGAAGGTGACCGTGGTACCGGGCAAGCCCTGGGGTTACCGGCTGCGGACCCAGCTCCATCTGGGCGAAGGCATTCGTGGCCTGGAGGCGGGGTACTTTGCCCGCGGCAGTCACGAGCTGGTGGCGGTGGAAAGCTGCCCGGTGTTGGTGCCGGAGCTCGAAGGCGCCCTGGACGGCTTGCCGGGCTTGCTGGGCGAGGTCGCCCACAAGCGGATCGACCTGACCGCCGGCGACGGCGACAGCTGGACGGTCTCGCCGCCGGTCGAAGGTCTGCCTCAGGGCGAGGTCAAGGCCCGCGTCGGTGACTTCGTCTACGCCTACGACGCACGCTGTTTCTTCCAGGCCCACCGGCAGTTGATTCCGGCCCTGGTGGAGCACGCGGTCGGCCCGCCGGATGGCGAGGACGGCGAGGCGGACAAAGACGGCGGCACGGCGTACGACCTGTTCGCCGGCGTCGGTCTGTTCAGCCTGCCGCTGGCCCGGCGCTACGAGCGCGTCGTGGCGGTCGAGGGCGACCGCGTGGCGAGCCGCTACGCGCGCCGCAACGCCCGCGCCAATCAGCTCGCGGGCGTCGAGGTCGAGCGCCGGGCGGTGGACTCCTGGATCAGCCGGCTGCCGCCGAAAGCGGCCCACGTGGTGGTCGATCCACCTCGTCTCGGCCTCATCCACAATGTACGCAAGACGCTGCTGGTGCGGCGTCCGCGACGCCTGACCTACGTCTCCTGCCATCCCGCGACCCTGGCCCGCGACCTCGGTCAGCTGCGCTCGGGCTTCCGGATCGAGAGCCTGACGCTGCTCGACATGTTCCCGCAGACCGGGCACATGGAGGTCGTCGCCCAGCTGGTCGACCGAGAAGCGCGGACGTGAGCGGATCGGACGGCGAACGGCCGTGGCCGCTCGTCATCGTCGGCGGCGGTCCGGCGGGAATGAGCGCGGCGCTGGTGGCGAGCCAGAACCGCGTCGAGGTACTGGTGCTCGAGCGCACGGCCGGCCTCGGTGGGCAGGTGCGGTGGGCCGACGCCCCGGTGCCGGATCTGTTGGGCGGCAGCGCCGGTGACGGTGCCGAGCTGGCCGAGCGATTCTCGGCCCATCTGCTCGGCACGCGGGCCCGGATCCGCGCCGGCGTCGGTGTGCGCGCCGTCATGGCGGACGAGCGCCCGTTGCGGTTGGTGCTCGACACCCGGGAGGAGCTGTCCGCGCGCCGGGTACTGCTCGCCACCGGCCTCGATCATCGCCGGCTCGAGGTTCGTGGTGAGCATCTGGCCAACGCCGAGGAAGATCCCCGCAAGACCCTCGGCTCGCTCCGCGGCAAGTCTGTGATTGTGGTCGGCGGCGGCGACGAGGGGGCGTCCTTGGCGCGCGACCTGGCAGACGCCGATGCCACGGTCACCATGCTGGTACGCGACAAGCTGCGCGCGCGCCCGGCTTTCGGCGATCCTGCCCGCGGCCACCCTGCCGTCGAGATCCGCGAGGGCGCGGTGGTGAGCGAGATCCAGGGGGGTGACGCGCTCGAAGCCGTGGTGCTCACCACCGGCGAGCGGATTCGGGCGCATTTTTGCTTCGTCCGCATCGGTGCCGAGCCGGCCCTGCCCGAGATCCAGCCGCCGCTCGAGCGGCTCGATGACGGGCGCGTGCGGGTCGACGAGGCGCTGCGCACCTCGTGCCGCCGGATTTTCGCGGCCGGCGATTTGGTGCGGTCACCGAATGAGCGTTACATCGCCGTGGCCCTGGCCGACGGCGCGATGGTGGCGAGGAAGGTCGAGGAGGATCTGAGTGCCGGAGCCTAGGAAGAGCTACAAGTACTTCGACCTGGTGATGGCGGCGTTCGTCACCATCCTGCTGTGCTCCAACCTGATCGGCGTGCCGAAGGTGTCGACGGTGTTCGGCTACACCTACGGGGCGGGCATCTTGTTCTTTCCCATCAGTTACGTCTTCGGTGACATCCTCACCGAAGTCTACGGCTACTCGCGCTCCAGGAAGGTGATCTGGGCTGGCTTTGCCGCCCTCTTCTTCGCTTCCGTCATGAGTTGGGTGATCGTCGCCCTGCCGCCGGCCCCCGGCTGGACGCAGCAGGAGAACGTCGAGGCGATCTTCGGCCAGACACCTCGCATCGCCTGCGCATCGTTCATCGCCTACTGGTGCGGCGAGTTCTCGAACTCCTACGTGCTCGCCAAGATGAAGATCTGGACCGCCGGCCGCCACCTGTGGATGCGCACCATCGGCTCGACCATCGTCGGCGAGGGTGTCGACTCGCTGATCTTCTACCCGCTGGCCTTCGTCGGCGTGTGGACGAACGAGCTGGTGGTGCAGGTGATGATCGCCAACTACCTGATCAAGACCGGGCTCGAGACGGTGCTCACGCCCGTAACCTACAAGGTCGTCGGTTTCCTCAAGCGCGCCGAGCAGGAGGACTACTACGATCGCGACACCAACTTCTCGCCTTTCCACGTCGAGGTCTGAGACTTGAGCCAGAACGAGTTCCGCGAGATCGAGCACAAGTTCATCGTTGGCGACGACTTCGACCTGGAGGACTTCCGTGCCCGGGTCCGCGCATTCGATCCGGAGCGCACCATCGCCCAGGAAGTGCGCGACGTCTACTACCTGACCAGGGGCCGTCCGGGTTTCATCTATCGCCACCGCTTCGACCGCGAGCTGCAACACTTGTCCGTCAAGTCCCTGGAACGTGACTCCGAGGTGCGCCTCGAGGTCAACCTCGATCTGGGACAGCACCGGGGCGATCAGCAGGAGACGGTCGAGGCTTTTCTCGACTCTCTCGACGTCGTCTGGCGAGGGGTGATCCACAAGGACATCGAGGTCTACTACTTCCCCGATTGCGAGATCGTCCTCTACGGTGCCCGCGTCGGCGAGAGCTCTGTGCGCTGTATCGAGTTCGAGGCGCGCCGTAAGCCGTCGGTGGACGACGCGATCGAGATCCTGCGCCGGTACGAGGAGCTCATGGGCTTCGGTGGCCGGCGCCGTACGAAGAAGTCACTGGTGGAGATCCTCTTCCCGTCGGTGGTTGCCGGCTTATCGAGACCGGAGGAGACGATGAACCGCCAAGCGACATTCACCGTCCTGCTCGCCAAGCAGGACTTCAAGTTCTCCTGCGCCCACCTCCTGCTCTTCGACGCCGAGACCGCCGAGCTGCTGCACGGGCACAACTACCAGGTGGCGGTCGAAGTAGGCGGCCGGGCGCTCGACGAGGAAGGGCTGCTGGTGGACTTCCGCCGGGTCAAGACGCAGATCCGCGACCTCTGCGCTGAGCTCGACAGCCGTACTCTGGTACCGGCGCGTAGCCGCCATCTGACCGTCGAACGCCGCGACGGCGGCGTCGACATCACCTTCCGCGACCGCTCCTACCGGTTCCCGGAGAGCGATCTGCTGCTGCTGGAGCGCCGCAACACCTCGATCGAGGTGCTGGCGAAGATGGTCTGGGAACGGCTCGCCGAGGTGCTCGAGGTGCCTCGCGCCACCGAGCTCGGCGTCAGCGTCTCCCAGACCACGGGTCAGGAGTGCTGGTATCGGGCGCCGTTGGTCACGCGACCCGGCCCTTGATCTCCTGCGCGACCTCCCCGGGCTCGGGGAAGCGGCCGTTGGCCTTCTTGGAGTAGATGAGCTCGCCGTCGAGGGTGACCTCGAAGTCGCCGTTCCTGCCCTTGACCAGGGTGGGACGGATTTCGAACTGCTCTTCGATCTCTTCCGCCAGACCGGCGGCTCGTGGCTTGTAGTTTCAAACCACGCAATATTCGATCTGCATGCTGGGCATGGTGCTTGACCTCCGGTGCTGTTGCGTCAGGGTGTGGCGTCGCGGCTCTCGAACACCGCCGCTTGATTCTAAGGTAAGATTCGGCTGCTGAGGAAGCCACGCGGGCATGGAGTCCGAATCGGTGTTCCCCGGCCGCCAAGGCTCGATGACCACCGGACCGATCCGCACGCTCACCAACGAGACTCCCTGCGTGGCGGTCGACCCGCCGCCCGACGCCGAGATCGAGGGCTACGAAGCCGACGAGCAGGCCTGCCTGCATCGTATCGCGGGGCACGTGCGTGGCATTCTCCACGAGCTCGATCTCGATCTGGACGACCCGAACCTCGTCGACACCGATATGCGGGTTGCCAAGATGTACGCCGAGATGTTCCACGGTCTGAAGGAAGGCAACGAGCCGAGGGTGACGACCTTCCCCAACGACGAGACCTACTCGGGCATGGTGATGGAGACGCACATCCCGTTCTACTCCATGTGCTCCCACCACCTGGTGCCGTTCTACGGTCATGCCCACATGGCCTACGTGCCCAACGACTGCATTGTCGGCCTGTCCAAGCTGCCCCGGATCCTCGAGTTCTACGCCAAGCGTCCACAGCTCCAGGAGCGCCTCACCGAGCAGGTGGTGACCTTCCTGGTGGAGAAGTTGAAGCCCCAGGGCGCGATGGTGGTGATCGAAGCGCGCCACCTGTGCGTCGAGATGCGCGGCGTCAAGAAGCCCGGGGCGCTTACCGTCACGTCCGCCATCCGCGGCATCTTCAAGGAGAGAGCGATCCGTGAGGAGTTTCTCGATTTACTGCGTAAGCATTAGAGACCGTGTAGGCACTGAGATGAGCCGGCGGACGCTGGCCGCCGCTGTCGTGGTCGCGGTGCTGGCCCTGGCGCTGGCCGCGCCGGCCGCCGCGCTCAAGAAACCGATCGACGCCGAGGAGCTGTTCAATCCGCTGCTGGGCGTCGACTACTCGCACTGGCTGGTGGGGCCGATCTACCAGATGGCCTCCGAGCAGGAGGTCGGGCAGTTTCTGCGCCTGACCAGTGACGAGGAGGCGGCGAGCTTCATCGAGGCCTTCTGGAAACGCCAGAACGAGGGCGCCGAGCTGTTCAAGAAGACGCCGCAGCAGATCTTCGAGCAGCGCGCCGAGAAGGCCGACAGCCGTTACAGTCGCGGCACATTTCCCGGCCGCCTGACCGACCGCGGCACCATCTACGTGTTGTTCGGCGAGCCCGAGGACACGGTCTTCGAATCTTCGGAGTACCTCGACGGCGTGCCGGTCGAGACCTGGGAGTACGGCAAGGACTCGGGCAAGGGTCTCACCGGTGAGAAGCCCAAGAAGAAATACCGGTTCCTGCAGCTCGAGAACGAGACCGTCTTCTACAACAACCGCGCCAGCGAGATGGAAGCGAAGAAGCGGCAGCGCAAGCGCATCCGTTTCTAACGCAACTCGGGTATGACACAACCGCACGCGGTAATGGCCGGCTGCGGCATTTCGGTCGCGCCGCACGAGGTCACGAACCACATGTTGGCTCGGATCATGGAGACCAACGACGAGTGGATCCGCGAGCGCAGCGGCATCCGCACGCGCTACTACGCCGATCCCGAGACCGGCTCGGCCGACCTGGGAGCGGCGGCGGCGCGCTCGGCACTCGAGGACGCCGGCGTCACCGCGGACGAGATCGACTACCTGGTGTGCGCCACCATGACGCCGGATCACTACTTCCCGGGCACGGGCTCGCTGATCCAGTCGCGCCTCGGCCTGGCGCCGCTGCCGGCGCTCGACCTGCGCCAGCAATGCGCCGGCTTCGCCTACGGCCTGCAGACCGTGGACGCCCTGATCCGCGGCGGCACCGCGCGCACCGTGCTGCTGGTCGGGTCCGACGTCCACAGCGCCCTGATCCCGTGGTCGAAGCACACCTGGGACGTGCTCCACGGCCGGGTCGAGGGCGACGTCAGCGAGGAAGACTGGGAGTGGAACAAGCGGTTCCGCCACCTGACCGTGCTCTTCGGCGACGCCGCCGGCGCCATGGTCTTCCGCGCCTCCGAAGCGGACGACGACCGTGGCATTCTCGCCTCCAGGCTCTACGCCGACGGCGACAACATGGACATCCTCTACGTGCCCGGCGTCGGCTCGGCCTACCGGCCGTTCGTCGACCCGGCGATGATCGAGCGCGGCGATTCGGTGCCGGTCATGGACGGCCGCAAGGTCTTCAAGCTTGCGGTCACTCACATGCCGCGGGTGACCCGCGAGGTGCTCGACGTGGGTGGCTACACGCTCGACGATCTCGATCTCCTGATCATGCACCAGGCCAACCTACGCATCAACGAGGCGGCCCAGAAGTTCCTGCGTCTGCCCGACGACAAGGTGCACAACAACATCCAGAAGTACGGCAACACCACATCGGCCACCTTGCCGCTGGCCTTCCACGAGGCGCGGCAGGCGGGCAAGGCACCCGAGGGCTCACTCGTCGCCTTCACCGCCCTGGGAGCGGGCCTGCACTACGGCTCGGTGTTGATGCGCGTCTAGCCGCCCTACGAGGCCAGCCTCGGCCGCGCGGAGACCAGTGCGAGCTCTTCGAGCTGCTCCGGCGCCACCGCTCCCGGCGCCTCGGTCATCAGACACTGTCCCGACTGGGTCTTGGGGAAGGCGATGACGTCGCGGATCGAGTCCTTGCCACAGAATAGCTGCACCAGCCGGTCGAGACCGAGGGCGATGCCACCGTGGGGCGGCGCGCCGGAGTCGAGGGCGCGCAGGAAGAAGCCGAAGCGGTCGTCGATCACGTCCTCGGCGAGCCCCAGGATCTCGAAGACCTTCTGCTGCAGCTCGCGCTGGTAGATCCGCAGGCTGCCACCACCGACCTCGACGCCGTTCAGAACCAGGTCGTAGGAGCGCGCCTCGAGCTGTAGGAGCTGCTCGCGGTCGCCCGACAGCAGCGCTTCCTCGGAGTCGGGACGGGTGAAGGGATGGTGGGCGGCCTTCAGGCGCCCGCTCGCCCGCTCGACCTCGAACATCGGGAAGCCGTGCACCCAGGTGAATTCGAAGGCTCCGTCTTGCCGCAGGTCGAAGCGGTCGGCCAGGTAGAGGCGCAGCTCGCCGAGAACCCGGGCGACGCGCTCGGGGCTGGCTCCCGCCATGAAGAACACCACGTCGCCGGCCCGGCCGCCCATGCGCCGGGCGACGCCGGCTGCCTCTTCCGGAGACCAGAACTTGGCGATCGTGCTCTCGAGGGTCTCCTCGCCGGTGATCCTGGCCCAGGCCGGTTCGCGGGCGCCGAGCGACGCGGCATGGGCGCGCACCGCCTCGATATCGGTGCGGGTCATGGCGCAGGCCGCGGGTACCGCGATCGCCTGGATGGTACCGCCGGTCTCGGCGAAGCGGCGGAAGACCTGGAACTCGGTGTCGTCGAACAGGTCGGTGAGGTGCACGATCTCGAGGCCGAAACGGGTATCCGGCGCGTCGGTGCCGTAGAGCCGCATCGACTCCTCCCAGCTCAACCGCCGGAAAGGCGTCTGCACCTCGACCCCGACCGCCTCTCCGACCTGTTCGAGCATGCCCTCGACCAGCTCGAAGACGTCGTCTTCATCGACGAACGACATCTCGAGGTCGAGCTGGGTGAATTCGGCCTGGCGGTTGGCGCGCTGATCCTCGTCGCGAAAGCAGCGGGCGATCTGGTAGTAGCGGTCGACGCCGCCCACCATCAACAGCTGCTTGAACATCTGCGGCGACTGGGGCAGGGCGTAGAACTCACCCGGCGCGCCGCGGCTGGGCACCAGGAAGTCACGCGCGCCCTCGGGGGTGGAGCGGCCCAGCACCGGCGTCTCGACCTCCATGAAGCCCTGCTCGCGCAGGTGGTCGCGCATCGCGTGGTTGGTCTCGGCGCGCGTGCGCAGCGTCTGGCGCAGGGCGTCGGAGCGCAGGTCCAGGTGGCGGTGGGCGAGACGCAGCTCTTCGCCCACGCCGTCGCGCTGCTGGGGCCGGAACGGCAGCGAATGGCAGCGGCTGAGCACCGTCAGCGCGGTGGCTTCGAGCTCGGTGTCCTTCATGTCGAGGCAGGTGCGGTCCTTGCCCTCGGGCCGCCGCAGGTAGTCGCCCTCGATTGCCACGCAGTCCTCGGCGTGCAGGCTCTGCGCCAGCAGCCAGGCGCCACCCGCCAGCCGCTCGGGGTCGAGCACTACCTGCAAGCGGTCAGAGCCGTCGCGCAGGTGGAGGAAGATCAGGCCGCCATGGTCACGCAGGGTCTCGACCCAGCCGCAAAGGTGGACCCGCTGGCCGATCAGGTCGGGGCCCAGGTCGCGGGCCAGGTGGGTGCGTTGTCGAGTCTTCATGCGGTTGATCCTTGGTTTGTTGCTCGATTGAATGAGAATCATAAAGTCGCCGAAAAAGGATGTCAATAGGATTTTCTAGATCAATAAATGCGATGGATTCGACGAATTCTGCGCGTTGGTGCTCCTTATCGTCGATATTGATGTTGTTTCATATGAGCTCTTTGGTGCGCTTTCGTTGTATGATTGGAGTCCGTTTCGGATGCTGTTGCCGAGTATTCTTGTCTCTGAAGGATTTCCGGAGCACGCGCGGTGCCTTGGGTCGCGTTTTCGGAGGCTGAGGATTGGGCGCCGCGCCTCCCATCCCGAGAGCTGAACGATGCCAAAAAAGACGAACCTTCCACGCAGAATCGTCGCGTTCCTGAAGCAGAACCCCACCGCCAGCCGCGCGGAGATCAGCCAGCAGCTGGGAGTCAGCTATCAGGCGGCCCAGAAACATCTGAGGCGGCTCGAGGAGGAGGGCCTGGTGCGGCCGGGTTTCCTGATCAGCGACCAGTGGGAGGCGGGCAAGCACGAGTTCTGGATCTTCATCGCCACCCGCTTCGACCGTCGGGACGAGAGCGGCGGCGACTACCAGGGCGTGCTGTGCCGCGAGATCGCCGCCGAGCTGACCTCCGACGGCGAATACGCCGAGGACATCTCCTTCGGCAGCATCCGCATCCTCCTGGGCGGCGACTGGGACATCATGCTCTGCCTCTACTCGCGCGACCCGGACGCTGTCGGCCGTTTCGTGACCCGCTACCTGCGGGCCAAGACCAGCGTCGTCCGCACCAGCACCGCCTGGAGCCTGGGGGAGTGAGCCCCTCTCCCGGGCGGGTCAACGCGATGCGAACACCTGCACCCACAGCACCTCGAGCTCGTCCGCCTCGTTGACTCCCACCGCCACCCCCAGCCCCATCTCGGTGACCCGCTTGGTCAGGATGTTGCGGCGGTGGCCGGAGCTGTTCATCCAGCGGTGGACCACCTCGTCGGGGGTGAAGAGGCCCTTGGCGATGTTCTCCCCCACGGTTCTGGCGCCCTTGTAGCCCGTCGCCTTGACGCGCTGCCGGCTGCTCTCGCCTTCCGGGCTGTCGTGGTCGTAGTAGCCGCGGCGCTGCATGTCCTCGGCGTGACGCTGGGCCGCGACGTCGAGCATGCCATCGGCGGTCAGCGGGTCCCGGCCGTGAGCGCGGCGGATCTCGTTGACGGTCGCCAGCACCAGCGCGCGGACGGCGGGCAGGTCGGCGAGGGGAGCCGCCTGCCGCCACTCGACGGTGCGCTTGGCGAGTGCCATCACCAGGGTGACGACGGGGCGCCCGCGGTGGCGTGCCACACCGATGCCGACGTGCTCGAAATCGCCCGCCACGTTCTCCGCGAACCACTCCGGACGGGCGCGCCGCCACTGGTCGAGGATCCCCTCGTCCGAAGTGCCGATCAGCGAGCCCTCCGTCCAGGCGTGAGGGGCGTAGCCGGCGCGGTACAGCCGCCGCGTGGTCGCCGGAATGTGTCCGGCGCTCCCCGGCGTGCCGCCGCTCGCCGCCACCGCCTCGACTTCGTCGCGGGCGATTTCGCACAGCGCCGGATGCAGCTCGAGCGGCTCGAGCCCAGCCTGCCGCCGGACCGTCTGGATCTCGGCGAGGATCGTCTCCCGCAGCGACTCCTCGATCGGATTCTCCACCGTCGGCCCGCAGACCGACCCCGGCAAAGCGAGCAGTACCAGCGCCAGGACCCGGGGCAACATCTCCTCAGTCTATCTGGCTCCCCCTCTCCCGGGCCTACCCGCGCCTGCCAACCGCAGATATCATCCGAGGCCCGGCAATGAAGACTACTGATTGCAAGACTCCCTGAAGAAACGATGTCGACGACACAGACGACGCTGGTCGCCACCCTGACGACGCCGCCGTCCGACGACGGTGAAGAAATCCGCCAGCTCCCCGAGGGAGTCGGCTTTCTCGAGGTGCGCGCCGACCTGGTGGGCGAGCTGGATCCCGACTGGCTGCGCGACCGCTTCGACGGCGCGCTGATCTACACCCTGCGCAGCGCCGCCGAGGGCGGCTCGTTCAAGGGCGGTCGCCGGCGCCGGCAGGGCCGCTTCCGGGAAGCCGCCGAGCGCTATGACCTGGTCGACCTCGAGGCCGACCGTGACCTCGGCGACGACCTCTTAGGCGACCTGCCCGCCGACAAACGGTTGATCTCGTGGCACGGCCCGGCCGCTTCGCTCGCGGCGCTCACCGGCCGCTTCGAGAACATGGCGGAGACCGATGCGCGCTTCTACAAGCTCATCCCGGAAGCCCGGCAGACGGTCGACGCGATCCGGCCCCTGGCCCTGCTGTGCTCCCTGCGCCGCGACGACGTGATCGCCTTCGCCTCCCGCGACGCGGGCGCCTGGACCCGGCTGCTGGCGCCGCGCCTGGGCTCGCCCCTGGTCTACGGCTCGCTCGGCGAGGTGCCGGCGGCGCCCGGCCAGCTCACCGTCGAGAAGCTCGCCGTCGACTACGGGCTGCCCCGTCTCGACGAGGTCAAGGGGCTGTTCGGCATCGTCGGCAAGCCGGTACTGCACTCGCTGTCGCCGCGGCTGCACAACGGTGCGTATCGTGCGCTCGGCGTGCCCGGTCTCTACGTGCCCTTCCACGTCGAGTCGTTCGGCGACTTCTGGCTCGACCTGGTGGAGTCCGGCAGCCTGGGCGGCCTCGGGATTCCGCTCTGGGGCCTCTCCGTCACCTCGCCCTACAAAGAGGTGGCGTTGTCGGTCGCCGGCATTTCGAGCCCGCGCGCGCAGCACATCGGCGCCGCCAACACGCTGGTGCTGCACGAGATGTGGGAGGCGGAGTCCACCGACCCCGAGGGGGTGGTGCTGGCGCTCGAGCACGCCGGGGTCAAAGTGGCCGGCGCGCGCTCCGTGGTGGTCGGCTGCGGCGGCGCCGGCAAGGCGGCGGCGGTCGGCCTGCAGATGGCGGGAGCCGAGGTGACGCTGGTCAACCGCGGCGCCGAGCGCGGACGCAAGGCTTCGATGGAGCTTCGCCTGCCGTTCCAGCCGCTCGCCGATTTCGACCCCGGCGCTTACGAAATCGTCGTCCAGGCCACCGCGCTCGGCCACCAGGACGACGACGCCCTGCCTTTCGACCCAGCGCGCCTGCGCCCCGACGCGGCCCTCGTCGACATGGTCTACGGGCCCGAGCACACGCGTCTATTGAAGGAAACGCGGGCGCGCGACATCATCGCCGTCGACGGCCGCGAAGTGTTGCTGCACCAGGCTCTCGGACAGTTCCGGCTGATGACCAGCTGCGAGCTCGAAGAGCCCCTGGCGCGAGATCTCCTGGGCCTGGAAGGCGCGCGGACGCAACGCATCGCCGTCGCGCCGGAGGCGCGCGAGACGAAACACGGAGACAAGACATGAGTGATCGAGACGCCGCACGACCCACACCGCGCATTCCCCGCGGCTTTCGCGATCTGTTCGCCGCCGACCTGGCCGCTCGCCGCCAGATGGTGCAGACGATCATCGGGGTCTACGAACGCTTCGGCTTCGAGGCCCTGGACACCCCGGCGTTCGAGTACCTCGACGTGCTCGGCAAGTTCCTGCCCGAAAGCGACACCCCGGCGGGCGGCGTATTCGCGCTGCGCGACGACGACGAGCAGTGGATGGCGCTGCGCTACGATCACACCGCGCCGCTTTCGCGCTTCTACGCTCAGCACGGCAATCGGCTCACCAATCCCTTCAGGCGCTACCAGGTGGGCCCGGTGTGGCGCCAGGAGAAGCCCGGCCCGGGTCGCTTTCGCGAGTTCTACCAGTGTGACTTCGACACCGTGGGCACCGATTCGATGGTCGCCGACGCCGAGATCTGCGCCGTGGTTGCCACTTGCTTCGAGGCCCTCGGCATCGGCCGCGGCGACTACATCCTGAAGGTCAACAACCGCAAGGTGCTGGGCGGCGTGCTCGACGCCATCGGCCTGCCCCAAGACCAGAGTGGTGGCCGGCTGACGGTGCTGCGGGCGATCGACAAGCTCGACCGCCTGGGCGAGGACGGCGTGCGCCTGCTGCTGGGCAAGGGCCGGATGGACGCCTCCGGCGACTACACCCGCGGCGCCGGCCTCGCCGCCGAGCAGATCGAAATCGTGATGGGCTACCTCGGCGCCTGCGTCAGCGACCGCCAGGAGGTCTGCGGCCGGCTGCGGGAGCTGGTGGGCGGCAGCGAGGAAGGCGAGGAGGGCGTGCGCGAGCTCGAGGAGATCCACGACCTCCTCGACGCCATGGACTTAGGGCCAGACCAGGTGCTCTTCGACCCCAGCGTGGTGCGCGGGCTGGCCTACTACACCGGGCCGGTGGTCGAGGCGGTGCTGACCTTCGAGGTCGAGGAGGACGGCGAGAAGCGGGAGCTCGGGTCATTGCTCGGCGGCGGCCGCTACGACGACCTGGTGGAGCGTTTCACCGGCGAGAAGATCCCCGCCACCGGCGCCTCGATCGGCGTCGACCGCCTGCTCGCCGCGCTCGAGGCCCTGGGCCGGCTCGAGGCCGACCGCGCCGAGCGGCCGGTGGTGATCACCATCTTCGAGCGCGACCGCATGGCCGACTACCAACGCATGGCCAGCGACCTGCGCTCGGCCGGCATCGCCGCGGAGCTCTATCTCGGCAAGAAGGGCTTCCGCCAGCAGCTCAAGTACGCCGACAAGCGCGACTCGCCGGTGGCGGTGATCGCCGGCAGCAACGAGTTCGAGGGCGGTACGGTGACCCTCAAGGATCTGCGTCTTGGGAAGAAGCTGTCGCGCGAGATCACGGACCGCGAGAAGTGGAAGGAGCAGCCGGCGCAGGTGTCGGTGAAGCGCGAGGATCTGGTGAGCGGGGTGAGGAGCCTGCTGGAGCGGCATTCCTGATGTCTCGGGTGATCACGCTCGACGGCAGCTCGCTGACGCTCACGGACCTGGTGCGCGTGGCCCGCGACCCGGCGGTCCAGGTGGCCTTCGACCCCGCGGCCACTGAGCGGGTGAAACGCGGCTGGAAGCGGATCGAGCGTATCGGCGAGGACTACGAAACCGCCTACCGCGCCTGGCGCGGCGACGGCGCTTCGCGTCCCATGCTCGACTACGGCGTGACCACCGGCTTCGGCGAGTTCAAGGACATTCCGATTCGCCCACGCGAGCTCGAGCAGCTGCAGCGCAACATCCTGCTCAGCCACTCGGTGGGAGTGGGGGAGACCACCGACCCCGACGATCCGGCCAACTATTTTCCCGCCGAGGTGATCCGCGCGGTGCTCGTGATCCGGCTCAACGCCTTCCTGAAGGGCCACTCCGGCATCCGCGTCGAGCTGGTCGAGTGCGTCGGCCGCATGCTCAATCGCGGCGTTGTACCACTCGTGCCGATACGCGGCTCGGTGGGCGCCAGCGGCGACCTGTGCCCTTTGGCCCACCTCTTCGTGGTGCTGCTCGGCGAGGGACGCTACTACGTGGTGCGCGAGGGCGACATGAGCGCCCGGCGCGGGCGCTTCGAGCCGGCATCGAAGCTCGGGGGCGACCTGGGCGCCCAGCCGGTGCAGCCGCGGCTCAAGGAGGGCCTGGCACTGACCAACGGCGCCACCTTCTGCGCCGCGCTCCTGGCGCTCGGCGTGGCCGATGCCGAGTCGGTGGCCAACGTCGCCGACGTGGCGGCGGCGCTGGCGCTCGAGGCCGTCTGTGGCTGCGCCCGGGCGCTCGACCCGCAGATCCACCGGTCCCGCGGCCTGGAAGGCCAGATCGACAGCGCCGCCAACATGCGGACGCTGGTGCGCGGCAGCCGGCAGGTGGAGGCCGCCGGCGCCGTGCAGGACGTCTACTCCGTGCGCTGCGCCCCGCAGGTGCACGGCGCCAGCCGCGACGCGATCGCCCATGCGCGCATGGTGGTCGAGCGCGAGATCAACGCGGCCACCGACAACCCGCTGTTCTTCCCCGGCGAGGGCGGCGAGCGGCACGCCGCCAAGCCCTTCGACCTGGAGTTCTCAGGCAACTGGCCCGAGGGCTATCGCGGGGGAGACCGCGCCTCCTACTCTGCGGGTAACTTCCATGGCCAGCCCCTGGGGCTGGCCGCCGACTTCCTGGCCATCGCGCTGTCGGAGATCGCCGACATCTCCGAGCGCCGGGTGCAGCTGATGCTCGACCACACCCTCAACCGCCATCTTCCCGCCAACCTGATCCCCCGGCGTGGCGTCAACTCCGGCTACATGCTGATCCAGTACTGTGCCGCCGGCATCGTGTCCGAGAACAAAGTGCTGTCGCACCCCGCCACCGTCGACTCGATTCCGACCTCGGCCAACTCCGAGGACCACGTGGCGATGGCCACCCACGCCGGCCGCAAGCTACGCACCGTGGTCGGCAACGCGCAGGCGGTGCTGGCGATCGAGCTGCTGGTGGCGGCTCAAGCTGTGGAGTGGCGGATCGGCATGGGGATCGACCCGGTGAACGGCAGCAACCGGCTCGACCGCGAGGACCCCGCCTACCGCGACACGACCGACGCTTTGGACCGCGCCGAGCTCGAGGCCCAGGAGTTCCGGGCGCGCACCGCCGCCGAGTACCGCGGCGACATCGCCGGCCGCCTCGGCCGCGGCACCGGCGCCGCCTATCTCGAGATCCGCCAGGCCGCCGAGCCGATGCTCGCCGATCGCACCCTCGACGAGGACATCCGCCGCGTCCGCCGTCTCGTCGAGTACTCGCCTGCGGACGGCGGCTCGCGCCTGCTCGGTGCCGTCGAGAACGCCCTCGAAGCGCGGCTGCGGCGGATCGGTGCGCTGCGAACCGGCCGCGACTAATCCTTTTCCCGCCGACGTGGGTCTAATGTCGTCATGAGGTCATGTGGCCTCAGCCATGTATGCAACCTTCCTCTGCCTCGGTCGCAGCTTCGCCATCCTGCCCGCGCTCCGCGGCGTCGTGGTGCGCGGCAGCTACCGCCTCGTCCGCCATCCCGCCTACGCCGGCGAGCTGCTGATGATCGCGGGCTGCGTCGTGGCGCGGCCGGTGGCGGGCAGCGTGGCGGCGTTGCTGCTGGCCGTGCCGCTCGTCGCGCTGCGGATCCGGGCTGAGGAGGAGCTGTTGATGAGTCGCGAGCGATACCGGAGCTACGCCGAGCAGGTTCGCTGGCGGTTGGTGCCGGGGGTCTGGTAGGTCTTACCGAGCCGAAGCATCCTTAGGGATGTAGCGAACGCCGTCGATGTGCTCGAAATCCGAATCCTGGGTCCACAGCGTCGCGCCGTGGGATCTCGCGGTCGCGAGCATGATGCTGTCCGCCATCGGCAGTTGGAGCTGAGCGCTGATCACCGCGGCACGCAGAGCCAATGGTTGGCTCAGATCGATCACTCTCCCTTGCTGCATGACGACGACGGCTTGAAGAGCCGAGCCCTCGTCGCTCTGCTGCAGGATGCGCTTGAAGACCTCGTAGAGCGAGACCGTCGGGACGATCTGGCTTCCGGGATCCTCGATCGCCGCGGCAAAGAGGCCGGCATTCGGCCCGTCGGCGAAGTATTCCAGCCAAGCAGAGGAGTCGATGACGTTCACACTCGGTCCTTGTCGCGCGGGACGTCCGTCTCGATGCCTCTGAGGAATCCTCGCATCTCGGCGGTCGGCCGCACGGGAACGAGCTCGATCCGGTTCTCGTACTCGACCGCCTGGACCTTCTGGCCCGGTTCGAGCTTCATGTTCTCGCGGATCTCTTTCGGGATGACGACTTGAAACTTCGGTGAGATGGTGACGGTGTTCATGAGTACTCCATCGATAAGACACTCGTAATACGCGGATGGTATCGATTCCGTTGGTGCACGGCAAGGGCGCCGGGGTTTCTGGTGATCGGAGCTTGTTGATGCGGTGGTAGAATGCCCTCTGGAGCCGACCATGCCGATCATGACGACGTCCACGCTGCAGCCACCGCTCACGATCCAGCTCGATCCGGTCGTAGAGATCGACGACGATCAGCTCTTCGAGATGTGCGGCCGCAACCGCGATCTCCGCATCGAGAGAACCGCCGCCGGAGAATTGATCTTGATGTCACCCGCCGGAGGCAAGACCTCCAATCGCAACGCCGAGATCGTCGCGCAGCTCAGGAACTGGGCCCGGCGCGACGCCACGGGACACGCTTTCGACTCGTCGGCGGGTTTCACCCTTCCCAACGGCGCCATGCGCTCTCCCGACGCCGCCTGGGTGGAACGAGAGAAGCTCGCCGCTTTGACGCCCGAGCAGCAGGAGCGTTTCCTGCCGGTGTGCCCCAGCTTCGTGATCGAGCTTCGGTCGCCGTCGGATCCGCTGGCCAGCGTCCAAACCAAGATGGAAGAGTATCTCGGCAACGGCTCGCTCCTGGGCTGGCTCGTCGATCCCGCCGAGCGACGCCTCCACGTCTACCGACCGGGCGTCGACCTGGAGGTGTTGGAGGACCCGACGTCCGTGGCGGGCGATCCCGAGATGCCTGGTTTCGTGCTCGAGCTCGCCGAGGTCTGGGACCCGGCTTGGTGAAGTCGCTTCACCTCGCAGCGTTCAGCCGCTCGTAGCGGATGGTGGGGCCTCAACGCCTACCTGGTCTGGTCGGGCGTCGCGCCCGCTGCTGGAGCTCTTCAGCCAGCTCGCCCAGCAAGCGATCCGCACGCCGCAACTCCATCATGCCCGACTGCACGACGCGTTCGATCTGGCGAAGCCTGTGGACGTCGCTCCCCTTGAGTCGCCCACGCCGTTCGGCCGCGAGCCGCTCAAGGATGAAGTCCAGCTCCCGGTTGCCGGTCGCCATCAGATCCCAAACCTCTCAGATCGATCTCGCGCCGTGCCGCTTCGCACACCGTCCGATCGACGCCGTTGTCGAGTAGCTCACGGTACACGGCAACCACATCTTTCTCTCCTGATTCTGCGGACGTCTCTTTCAGGATCACTGCGAATCAGCAATCGGTCGCGGATACCGATCCCGCTTGCGACGCTACGGGGCGCCGTTTTCCCCTCGCTGAACGAGACGATACGCTCAATCTCATGGATAGATCGTTCAAGCGCGTCGAGCCACTCACCAATGAGTGATCCGCCCCTCGCCCAGATCCTCGGTGAGGCGCAGATGAAGGCGGTTCACGCGGCTCTCAAGCCGCACCTCCGCGCCGCCGGAGTGCGCGCGATCGAGGATCGGATCGGCAAGCGTGGCCGGTTCTTCGAGAACGTCCGCCAGCGCGGCACCCTGCGCCTCAGAGACTTCCTGGCGACCTGCGCGGCGCTCGAGGTCGATCCCGTGGATCTCGTCAAGGCGGCCCTCGACGGCGAGATCACCCCGGAGATCCGCCCGCCACGCATCGTGGTTGCTGCCTGGAAGAGATTGGGAGACGACGGGCCGGGTCTCGGTGAGGAGCGGATGGCCGCTCTCGGAGCGGCGGTGCAGGCGGAACCGCGGCAGACACGCACTGTCCTGGTGCGTGAACTCCCTGAGGCAAGTCGTAAGGAGCTGCCGCTGCTGCTGGGGCTCTACGCCTCGGCCTTTCGCGTCGAGTCCGATCTGGCGCGTGCCGACCTTGTGCTCAGACAAGCGCGCGAGATCGCCCGGACCCTCGACTCGAGAGATGCCGAGCCTGATCTCTTGATTCGCATGGCCTACGTCGCATTGGAGCGCGAGCAACTGCCGCTCGCTCTTCGGTGGGCGCAGGAGAGCACGCTGGCCAGCGCCCGCCTGCGTGATGCGGAGGGCCAGGGCAGAGGATTTCTGACGATCGGGATGCTTCGCTACTACGCAAGAACCTATCGCGAAGCCATCTGTGAGGCGTCGGCCGCCCTCGCCCACTTGGACGACCCACTCCAACGTCTGGCGTCTCATCAACTCGTCGCGTTTTGCCATGCAGAGTTGGGAGAAGACGAAGAAAGTCGGAGGCAGGCTGGCCAAGCTCGTGCACTTGCCAAGGATGCCCCAGGATGGGTAGACGGCAAGCTGAGCTGGCTCGAAGCTCGCCTCGGGAAGGGGGCTGACCGCCTGGACGGCTTACAGCGAGCACAAGCCATGTTCTTCCCGATTCGCCCGGCTGATTGTGCATTGGTGACGATCGAGCTGATCGAGTGCGCGTTGGCTCTGGGCGATCAGGCGCTGGCGGAACGTGAAGCCATGGGGCTCTGCGCTCTTGTGGAACGGAGCCCGAGCCCGCAAATCGAGAAAGCTATCGTCCGTCTCTTTCGCCACCAGTGCGCGTTGACGCGGGCCTTGGTCTCCAAGATCCGCCGATCATTGGAGCGGGGCCAATCGATGAGACTCGCGGCCCTGGTCTCGGCCGAGCCCTTATAGGTAGGTAATTCGGAGGAGGAAGCCCCGCGTCAACGGAGCCTCCAGTTCTGCATTAGCCGTTGGGATCTACAATCGGCCCGGCACCGGCTTGCACCTTGGTACACACACGCATTACGCGACCTCCATGGAACCGCGGCGCTGATTTACGCCAGTACGGCTCGACGATGGTGGCTGATCGTGGTCTAGCCGGATACGGGTAGCCGGTCTATCGGTCTAGCAGGTCCCGCCATGTTTGTTGATCGCCCGCGGAGTCGGGCAAATCTCAACAGCTGGTTCGAATCAGGTACGATCCTGCTCGACGATTCTGCCAGGGGATCCATGAGCTCTGATTCGCCCGCCGCCCTCGACGTCTTCTTCTCCTACTCTCATCGCGACGAGGAGTTGCGCGATGCCCTCGCGACCCACCTCGCGCTGCTGAAACGCGAGGGTGAGATCCGGCCGTGGCACGACCGTGGGATCGGCGGCGGTCGGGAGTGGGAGGGCGAGATCGACGAGCACCTGGAGTCGGCGGATCTCATCCTGCTGCTGATCAGCCCGAATTTCATCGCCTCGGACTACTGCTTCGACCGCGAGATGACGCGCGCGCTGGAGCGTCACGAGGCGGGCGAGGCGCGGGTCGTCCCCGTCATCCTGCGCCCCACCGACTGGCAGACGGCGCCCTTCGCCCGTCTCCAGGCCCTGCCCAGGGATGGCCGGCCTGTGACGCAATGGCCGAATCGGGACGAGGCCTTGCTCGACGTCGTGCGGGGGCTGCGCTCAGTGATCAGAGAGACCCAGCGGCAGCGTGGAGGACAGGCGGAGCCTGCGAGGCCCACTCCCAGCTACCCCGACGACGAGACGCGCGAGCTGTCCGAGACCCTGGACGACGCCTACCGTCGCAAGGCCGAGCTCAGCGCCGCCGGCGGGGACGCCACGGAGGTGGTCGAGGAGATCCTGGGGATACGGCGGCGGTTGCGCCAGGGAGCTCAGCTCAAGGCTGGCGACTATCTGCTCGACGGCCGCTTCCAGCTTCTCGAGCCGATCGGTCACGGCGGCTTCGCCCAGGTGTGGAAAGCCTACGACAGCCAAGGCCGTGCCGTGGTCGCGATCAAGGTGCTTCACGGCCAGCACGTCGGCGACGCCAGTCGCCAGGAGCGTTTCTTTCGCGGCGCGCGCCACATGGCGGGTCTGGCACACCCGAACGTCGTGCGGGTGATCGAGGAGAAGGCTGAGGACGGGGAATACCTCGAGCCAGAAGGTGTCGGCGCGGGCCACCCGCTCGCGGTTGACGTCGTGATTGCCCGGCACCAGGAAGACGTCCGCGAGCGGGATCTCAGGCTCGAACGCGGCGGGCCTACCATGTGCTCGAGGGCATGCGTCCGGCCGGCACGCCGGCGATCGCCCGCTCGGTGTCTCCCGCGCGATCGATTCCGTCCTCGATCAGGTCAAAATGCGAAGAAGCTTGATCAGATCGCCAGATGTCCAGGACAAGTACTCAATGCGCTTGGTTCGATCGAGCACCGTTTTGATCAAGTATTTGATCAGCTTGATCAGATCAGTCGACGATCAGAACAAGTAGAAAACTAGCTTGATCGAATCGATACTCGATCGAATCAAACGAGCCGCCCGCTTGATCTGATCGACAGTCGATTACATCAAGCGCAGACTTGCACTTGATACAGGAGAGCACTGTGTGCATCAAGGAAAAGTTCGACTTGATGTGCACAGTCGCTCCTTGGATCAAGTCTCGGGGCCTATCTCTGCCGGCCTTTCCTGCCGAACCTGTGGTAGTGAGCCAGCGAGGCGACGCGATGGCCGCAGACCCTGGTCTGACACCACAGGCGCTTTCGCGAGCGCGTGCGATCGACGAAGAACAGCAGGCAGCCCTTGGCGGCGCACTGTTTGACGTCCGGCCGGCCTTCGAGCGACACCAGCAGCTCGGCCGCCGAGTGCAGCACCGGCCAGAGCATGCGGTCGAGGGCGTCCTCGTCGCCGGCCCAGCCGACGACGACGCCGGGCTCGCCCGGTACCAGACGGACCGCCGGCATGGCCGATGCCCAGGCTTCGCTGATCAGCTTCAAGTCGTCGGCCGGCAGGTGCTTCTCGCCCATGACCGCGAGGAAGATGCGGAAGAGGGCGGCGCGGACGGCGGCGGCGCGGGCGAAGACGGCCGCCGCCTCGTCGGGGTGCTTTGCCGCCCGACGCCTCATGGCTTCGGCTTCGCGAGTCGAGACGAAGCCGGCCTGCTGGCCCCAGGTCACCAGCTCGCCGTAGCCGGTCAACCCCAGCTGCCGGTTCTTCTTGCGCGCCCCAGCCGTGTTGACGAATGCCACGCACGGCGCGCCGGCGAGCTCGAGCTGGGGTCCGCGGGGAGGTGGGGGCTTCCTGGGCACGGCGGAATTGTAGCCGGCCGCGGGCTCTGCGGGCTTGTGTTACTTTCTTGACAATGAGCTACAGATTCATCGCCCTCGCGACCCTCACCGCCCTCACCCTCTCGACGGCCCGACCTGCTGCCGCCGATGTCGGCACGCGTCTGAAGAACGTGGCCGCGGCCTATGCCGACGTGCTCGGGCAATACCCCTCTTCCTACTCCTGTGAGCTGCGCAGCCCGGAGCTGGTGGCGTCGCTCGACGCCAACGCGCGCAAGGCGTGGGGGTCGGGGCACATCGATATGACGGTGAACCCGCGGGGTCTGCGGCTCGAGGCCCAGGACCTGGCCAATTCGCAGGCGGCGCCGCTGTTCAACCTGGCGCTCGGGCTGTGGCAGATCAAGCTCGGAAGCGAGCTCAAGATCCTGCAGGCGCGGCTGCCGGAGTTCTTCGTCGCCGTCGCGTTGGGCGCGATCACGCGCTATCAGGGCTACGAGCAGCGGGAGGGCTCGCTGGTGCGCTTCGGCTTGCGCGCCCGCGGCGACAAGGAGGCGATCCGGGAGGCCAGCTTCCTGGTGGAGAAGAGCCACGCGATTCGCGAGCTGCGGATCGACAATGCCGACGGCGGTTCGATCGTGGCCAAGGTAGGCAACCTGCCGGCGCCGGGCGGCGGCGGACGGTTCCTGGTGTCGGAGATCGAGGCGACGATCACCCAGCCCGGCGGCAAGGTGGAGGTCTTCGCGGCCAGCCTCGGGTACGCCGAGGTCGAGGACCGCCTGCTGTTCGAGCACGTGGTGCTGCGGGTTGCCGACGGTGAAGGCAACCTGGTGCGCCGCAACCCGAAGGACGTCAACCCGATCAGCTACTACTTCTCCAACTGCCGGCTGCTTCCCGAAGGTTGACACGGTCCACCCGGTCTGCTGTAAGCTGTCTCGGCGACGAGAGCCACGTCATGAGAATCGCAACCCCGTCCACCAACGTTTCGCACGGCTGCATCGGCGGCTGGTGGTACGGCGTGCATCATCACGGCACCTAGCCGGGATTCGTCCCGGCGACCAGGATCCGGGACGAGGACAGATCGCACGACTCGAGCCTCTTTTCGGATCCCCGGAAAGAGGTTTTTGATTTTGGGTACAGTCCGATGAAGGTTTCGGCGGCACTTCCGACCGGCGTGGCGGCGCTGTTCTTCGACAGTGCCCGGCATCACCGTGAGCTGGAGGAGAAGCTCGTGGCCCGGTTGCTCGAGAGCGGTTTCTCGGAGGTGATCCTGCCGGTGATCGATTACCTCGAGCCCTACGAGGCGATGCTCGCCGGTACCCCGAGCGTGACGCGCCGTGACGAGCTCTATCGCTTCGTCGATCGCGACGGTGAGGTGCTGGCGCTGCGGGCGGATTTCACTCCCATGCTGGCACGGCTGATCGCGCCGCGCTTGGCGGCGCTCGAGCTGCCGCTGCACCTCTTCTACCGCGGCGACGTGTTGCGCTACCAGGAGGAGCGCGCCGGCCGCGAGCGCGAGACCTATCAGCTCGGGGCGGAGATCCTGGGGCTCGAGGGCGAGGAGGGTGAGCGCCTGGCGCTGCGCCGGTTCCTGGAGCTGCTGGCGATCGGCGAGCGTCGACGGCTGCTGGTGGTGATGGGCTTCGCGGGCGCCCTCGACCGGCTGCTGCTGGAGCGGGCCGAGGGCAGCGACCCGGCGGCGTTGGCGGCGGCGGTGATGCGCCGTGAGCGGCGTGCCGTGCGCGGCGGCGGCGACGCTCTGCTGCAGGTGGTGGAGCACGGCGTGCCGGACGATCCGGGTGAGCTGGGTGAGGAGGCGGCGGCGCGCCTGGCGCGGCTCGAGGCGCTGTGCCGCGAGCTCGACGAGGCCTTTCCGCAGGTCGACCTGCGGCTGGACCTGGCCGAGTTCGCCGACCAGACGCTGGCGGGCGAGCTGCACCACGCCACGGGGCCGCGGTCGTACTACGACGGTCTGATGTTTCGCGCCTTTGCCGGTGCCGCGGCCGAGCCGGTGGGCGGCGGCGGGCGCTACGACACGCTGTTTCGTCAGCTCGGTGCCGACGTTACAGCCGCCGGTTTCTCGCTCAGCCTCGATCGCTTGATCGCTCGCGACGGGGATGGGCTGGTGGCGGAGGATGGCCGATGATTCGCCTGGCGCTGCCCAAGGGGCGCAATCTCGAGATTGCGCTTGCCGCCTTCCGCGCCGCGGGGATCGGTCTCGACGGCCTGGAGGTCAAGGACCGCCGGCTGCGCATCGAGTTCCCGGACGACGGCCTCGAAGTGCTGCTGCTCAAGGACTGGGACCTGCCGCTCTACGTCCAGTACGGCATCGCCGACTGCGGCGTGGTGGGCTCGGACGTGCTGGAGGAGGTCGACGGCGACCTGCTGACCCCGGCCCGCTTCGCCGACGGCCACTGCCGCATGTCGCTGATCGGTCGCGAAGGCTCGATGCCGGGGCCGGGAGAGCAGGTGCGACTGGTGTCGAAGTACCCGCTCACCGCCCGCAAGGTGCTGGCCGATCGGTCGTGGGGCGCCGAGGTGCTGAAACTGGGCGGCTCGGTGGAGCTGGGGCCGTTGCTCGACCTGGCGGAGGTGGCGCTCGACATCGTGCAGACCGGGCGTACCCTGCGCGACAATCACCTGGTGGAGCTCGAGGTGGTGCGTCAGGTCCAGCCCTGCCTGGTGGTCAACCGCTCCGCGTACCAGCTGTACCGCGGGGAGCTCAATCGCTGGCTCGACCGTTTCGAGGCGGCGGGGGTGGTGGAATCATGAAGAGAATCCCCCCTCGATCCCCCCTTTTCCAAAGGGGGGAAGCAAGATGAAGATCGTCCGGTCCGATTCACGCCAGGGGCGCAAGCTGCTGGAGCGGCTCGTCCACCGCGGCGACGATCTGCTCGACGGCGACGTCCTGGGTCGCGCCGGCAAGATTGTCGACTCGGTGCGGCGGGGTGGCGACCGCGCGTTGCTCGAGGCGGTGCGGCGCTACGACCGCTCGCCGGCGCGCTCAATCGACGATCTTTGCCTAGCCGTGCCTGAAGAGGTCGATGGGCTGGCACCGGGCATTGAGGAGGCGCTGGAGCGCGCCATCGCCCGGGTCGAGCGATTCCACGAGCGGCAGGTGCACCCCGGCTACTGGATGGCGGAGAACGGCGTCGAGCTGGTGGAGCGGCGCGCGCCGTTCGGCCGCGTCGGCGTCTACGTGCCGGGCGGCCGCGCGGCCTATCCATCGACGGCGGTGATGACCGTCGTTCCGGCGCGGCTGGCCGGCGTCGAGGAGATCGTGGTGGTGACGCCGCCGCTCGCCTGGGAGGCCTCGGGCGCCCTGCGCTTCGTGCTCGGGCGCCTGGGCGTCACCGAGGTGTGGGGCATGGGCGGCGCCCAGGCGGTGGCGGCCCTGGCCCATGGCACCGAGAGCGTGCGGCGGGTCGACAAGATTGTCGGCCCGGGCAACGCCTGGGTGACCGCCGCCAAGCACCTGGTCTCGGCCGACGTGGCAATCGACGGCCTGGCCGGCCCGAGCGAGGTGGTGGTCGTCGCCGACGGTGGCGCCGATCCCGCCCTGGTTGCTGCCGACCTGCTGGCCCAGGCCGAGCACGACCCGCGCGCGTTGGCGCTGCTGGTCACCGACCGGCGCAAGCTGGCGAAGCAGGTGAGCGCCGAGGTCGACCGCCAGCTCGCGGATCTGCCGACCGCCGCGGTGGCGAAGCAGGCGCTCGAGGCCGTGCTGCTCGTGGCCGACATGGACGAGGCGCTCGACGTCGCCCAGCGCGTCGCGCCCGAGCACCTGCAGTTGATCGGCACCGGCGCCGAGGCGCTGGCCGAGCGCGCGACGATGGCCTCGGCGGTGTTCGTCGGTGCCGGCTCGCCGGTGGTCTTCGGCGACTACCTGGCCGGGCCGAGCCACGTGCTGCCCACCGCCGGCACGGCGCGTTTCAGCTCGGCGCTCGGCGTCGAGGACTTCGTGCGCCGCTCGCACGTGGTGCGGCTCGACGACGGTGCCGCGCGTCGCCTGGCGGGCGCGGCCGCCACCCTGGCCGACGCCGAGGGCCTGCCGGCCCACGCTGCCTCGGCCCGTCGCCGACTCGGCGGGGAGAGCTGAGGGCGTCATGGTATCCACGGTGCGAAAGAGGGCCCAGCTCGATCCGGCGCGCATGGTGCGCGAGGAGCTGCGGCAGCTCTCCGCCTACCACCTCGACCGTACGCCCTGCCGTTTCAAGCTCGATCAGAACGAGATGCCGTTCGATCTGCCGCGGCCGGTCAAGCAGCGGGTGGTCGAGTCGCTGGCCGACCGCTGCTGGGGCGCCTACCCGGATTTCAACTCCGACCGCCTGCGCGCCGTGATCGGTGACTGGCAGGGGTGGCCGGCCGAGGGCGTGCTGCTGGGCAACGGCTCGGGCGAGCTGCTCGCCCTCACCGTCGAGGCGGTGACGCGTGCCGGCGACGAGGTGCTCGGCACGCTGCCGAGCTTCAGCCTCTACAAGCTGCTGGTGCTGCGGGCCGGCGCCGTGCCCCGCTTTCTGGCGCCGCGGCCTGATCTGGCGATGCCGACGGAAGAGCTGGAGCGCGAGATCGAGCGCGACCCGGAGCGGCCGCTGATCCTGTGCTCGCCCAACAACCCGACCGGCGAAGCGGTAACGCCGGAAGCTCTCGAACGGCTTCTGGAGCGTCTCGAGGCGCCGCTGCTGCTCGATAACGCCTACGACGAGTTCTGCCGCCACGACTACCGGCCGCTGCTGGCGCGCCACCGTCACCTGGCGATCTTCCGCACCCTTTCGAAGGCCTGGGCCATGGCGGCCTGGCGGCTCGGCTACCTGCTCGCCGATCCCGACCTGGTGACCGAGCTGATCAAGGTCAAGCTGCCCTACAACCTGGGCTTCGCCAGCGCCCGGGCGGCCGAGGCGGCGCTGGCGTCGAGCACCGCCGTCGACCGGCGGGTGCGGGCGGTGATCGGGCGCCGCGCGCAGTGGACGCGAATGCTGGCGTCGGCGGGCTTCGAGGTCTTCCCGTCGGAGGCCAACTTCCTGATGGTCCGCCACGCACGAGCCGAGGAGCTGCGCCGGGGCCTCGAGGAGCGGAGCATCCGGGTGCGCGATGTCAGCTACTACCCGGGCCTGGCCGGCTGCTTCCGTATCGCGATCGGCAGCGGCGCCGCCCTGCGTGCCACCCGGCAAGCGGTGGCTGGGATTCTGAACGAGGCACGATGATGCTGGAGGAGACCTGATGATCCTGGAACAGCCTTCATGAGCCGACGACACGCCCGCATCGTGCGCGACACCGCCGAGACGAAGATCCGCCTGGCCGTCGATTTGGATGGCGGCAACAGGTCCATCGACGTGCCCAACGGCTTCTTCGGCCACATGCTCGACGCGCTGGCCACCCACGGCGGCCTGGGACTCCAGATCGAAGCCCGTGGCGACACCCACGTCGACCTCCACCACACTGTGGAGGACGTCGGCATCTGCCTGGGGAAGGCACTGCGCGAGGCCCTCGGCGACCGTCGCGGCATCGTCCGCTTCGCCCACGCCTACGCGCCGCTCGACGAGGCCCTGGCACGGGCGGTGGTCGACGTCTCGGGACGCGGCTTCCTGGCCTGCCGACTGCCGGAGGAGGTCGAGCGCATGTGGATCACCCCGGAGCTCCCGGTGACTCTCCTGGTCGACTTCTTCCACGCCCTGGCCGACAACGCCCGCCTGACCCTGCACCTGGAGGTGCTCACCGGGCGCAACGGTCACCATGCCGCCGAGGCACTCTTCAAGGCCGCGGCACTGGCGTTGCGCGCGGCCTTCGCGCTGCGCGCCGGCGAGCGCGACGTGCCGAGCACCAAGGGGACGCTGACGGTATGAAGGTCTGGGCATGAGTAAGGCAACCGTCATCGACGCCGGGATCGGCAATCTCGACAACCTGGCCCGCGCCCTGCGTCACGTCGGCGCCGAGTGCGAAGTGACCACGGATGCCGAGACGGTCGCCACCTCGCGCTGCCTGGTGCTGCCCGGCGTCGGCGCCTTCCGGCCGCCGCGCGAGGCACTGCGTGGCGCGCTCGAGGACGCCCTGCGCCACGCCCTCGATCGGGGCGCCTGGCTGCTCGGCATCTGCGTCGGCTATCAGCTGCTGTTCGAGCGCGGCGAAGAGTTCGGCGTCACCGACGGGCTGGGCCTTCTGCCGGGCACCATCACCCGCCTGCCGGGCGGTGTGCCGCTGCCGCACATCGGCTGGAACGCCCTCCACGACGAACGCGATCATCCGCTGTTCGAGGGCGTGCCCGCCGGCAGCTACTTCTACTTCGTGCACAGCTTCGCGCCGCTGGCGGCGCCGAACGGGACCGCCTTGGCGCTGACGACACACGGTGCCCGCTTTGTCGCCGTTGCCGGGCGCGACCGAGTGATGGGCACGCAGTTCCACCCCGAAAAGAGCGGCGCGGCAGGTCTGCGGCTGCTCGCCAACTTCCTCGGTCTATCTCATGCAGTTGATTCCGGCAATTGACCTCCGTCACGGCGAGGTGGTGCGGCTGGCCCAGGGGGACGACGGCCGGCGCAAGACCTACGGCCTCGATCCCCGCGAGGTGCTGCGGGGGTACGCCGAGGCCGGCGTCCGGCTCGTGCACGTGGTCGATCTCGACGCCGCCTTCGGCGAGAAGCCGCAGCGGGATCTCATCGCCGAGCTGGCGGCGGGAGAGACCGCGATCGAGCTCGGCGGCGGCCTGGCGGGCGTCATGGGCGTCGCCTGGGCGCTCGAGGCCGGGTGCCGGCGGGTGATCCTCGGGTCGATCGTGGCGCGCGACTTCGACGCCTTCCTGCAGATCGTTCGCGCCTTCCCCGGCCGCGTGGTGCCGGCGCTCGAGGTGGCGGCCGGCAAGCTGCGGATCTCCGGCTGGCGCGAGGAGGCCCGGCCGTCGCCCGAGTCCGTCGCCCGGCGGCTGCGCGGGCTCGACTGCCCGGCGGTGCTGGTCACCGACGTCGAGCGCGACGGCACGCTCGAGGGCCCCAACCTGGAGTTGGCGCGCCACATGGCGGCCGATACCGGCATCCCGTCACTGCTCTCGGGCGGCGTCCAGTCGCTCGACGACCTGCGGGCCGCCTCGAAGGTGCCCGAGATCGCCGGCGCGATCGTCGGCAAGGCGCTCTACGAAGGCCGCTTCACCGTCGGCGAGGCGCTCGTCGCGTGCCGGGGAGGTGTGAGGTGAACACCGGATTGACCTGCCGCGTCATCCCCTGCCTCGACGTACGGGACGGGCGGGTGGTGAAGGGCGTCAAGTTCGAGAACCTGCGCGACCTCGGAGACCCGGCGGAGGCGGCGGCGCGCTACGCCGAGCAGGGGGCCGACGAGATCGTGTTTCTCGACGTCACCGCCTCCCACGAGGAGCGCGACGCGGACCGCGACTGGATCCGGCGCACCGCCGAGCAGGTGTTCATCCCGCTCTCGGTCGGCGGCGGCGTACGGCGGGTGGAGGACGCCGAGCGGCTGCTGCGCTCCGGCGCCGACAAGGTGGGGCTCAACACCTCGCCGATCGACCGTCCGGAGCTGCTCGACGAGCTCGCCCGGCGCTTCGGCAGCCAGTGCGTGGTGCTGTCCGTCGACGCGCTGCGCAAGCCGGAGGGCTGGGAGGTGGTGACCCACGGCGGCCGCAGGCCGCGCGGGCTCGACGCCGTCGAGTGGATCGTCGAGGGCGTCGAGCGTGGCGCCGGCGAGATCCTGCTCACCTCGATCGACAGCGACGGCACGCTGGACGGCTACGACCTCGAGCTGCTCCGAGCAGTCTGCGCCCGCGTCGACGTGCCGGTGATCGCCTCCGGCGGCGCCGGCCGCCCCGAGCACCTGGCCGCCGCGCTCGAAGCCGGCGCCGCGGCGGTGCTGGCGGCGTCGATCTTCCACGAGAACACCTACACCGTGGGCGAAGTCAAGGCCGAGCTGGCAAACCGCGGATTCCCGATGCGAGAGGTGAATGGATGATCGATCCCGATTCGTTGACCTACGACGACCGCGGCCTGCTGCCGGTGATCGCCCAGGACGAGGCGACCGGCGCTGTGCTGATGATGGCCTGGGCCGACCGCGAGGCGGTGACGCTGACGGGCGAGACCGGTCTGGCGCACTTCTGGAGCCGCTCGCGGCAGGAGCTGTGGAAGAAGGGCGGCACCTCCGGCAACACCCTCGAGGTGGTGGAGATGCTCGCCGACTGCGATCGCGACACCCTGCTGCTGAGGGTGCGGCCCGCCGGCCCGGCGTGCCACCGCGGCACCCGCACCTGCTTCGAACCCAACGCCGCGAAGCTGGAGCTCGGCTGGCTGTGGCGGGTGCTGGAAGATCGTCGTGCTTCTGGAGACGCAGAGTCGAGCTACACCGCCCGCCTACTGGCCGAGGGACTGCCGCGGATCGCCCAGAAGGTGGGCGAGGAGGCGGTCGAGACGGTGATCGCGTCGCTCACCTCGGAGCCGGACGATCACGGCGCCCTGGTGGCCGAGGGGGCAGACCTGCTCTACCACCTGCTCGTCCTGCTGCTGGCCACCGGCGCCCGCCCGGAGCGCCTGGCGGCCGAGCTGCGCGACCGACATCAAGGGGGAGGTGGAGAGTGACCGTCACCGAGCAGAGAGCCGGCGCCCGCCGCGCGGTGGTGCACGTGCGCGAGTTCCTGGCCGACAGCCTGACGCCGCTCGCCGTCTACCGCCGCCTGGCCGACATCTCGCCAGTCCGCTTCCTGCTCGAGAGCGTCACCGGCGGCGAGCAGGTGTCGCGCTTCAGCTTCCTCGGTGCCGGGCCGAGCGAGCTCCTGCGCCTCTACGACGACCGGCTCGAGCTCGAGCGCGACGGCCAGCGACAGGCGCTTCCCGGCGGGCCGCTGGTGGCGCTGCGGCGGGTGCTGAGCTCGATCCGCAGCGAGCGCGGGCCGATACCGATGACCGGTGGCTACGTCGGCTTCTTCGGCTACGACATGGTCCGTCTGATCGAGAAGCTGCCGTCCAAGCCGCCCGACCCGTTCGATCTGCCGATCGCCGTCATCGGCCGCTTCGACACCCTGGTGGTTTTCGACCACGCCCAGCAGCGGGTGCTGGCGATCGCCAACGAGATCGAGGGCGAGACCACGGTGGCGTCGGCTGAGCGCCACCTTGATCGCCTGTCGCGCATGCTCACAGCCGACGGCGGCACCCGGGCGGTGGCCATGCCGATCGAGAGGCGCTCCCGCTCCCGCCGGGCCGGGCCGGCCAGCCTCGACGGCGCTGCCTACCGCGCCGCGGTGCGCCGCGCCAAGGAATACATCAGGGCGGGCGATATCTTTCAGGTGGTCCTGGCCCGCCGCTGGACGCTGCCCGAGTCCCCTGGCCCGCTGGCCCTCTACCGCGCCCTGCGGATGATCAACCCGAGCCCCTACATGGTCCTGCTCGAGCTGCCCGACGCCACCCTGGTGAGCACCTCGCCCGAAATGCTGGTGCGCAAGGAGGGTTACAAGGTGGCGACCCGCCCGATCGCCGGCACCCGGCCGCGCGGCGCCGACGCCGAAGGCGACCGCCGCCTGGCCGAGGACATGACGAACGATCCCAAGGAGCGTGCCGAGCACGTGATGCTGGTCGACCTCGGGCGCAACGACCTCGGCAAGGTCGGCGCGCCGGGCACCGTGCGGGTGGCGAGCTTCATGGAAGTGGAGCGCTACAGCCACGTCATGCACCTGGTGTCGAATGTCGAAGCCGACCTCGACTCGCGGCACGACGGCCTCGACGCGCTGCTCGCCTGCTTTCCCGCCGGTACGCTGTCCGGCGCGCCCAAGATTCGCGCCATGGAGATCATCGACGAGCTCGAGCCCGAAGCCCGCGGTCCCTACGGCGGCGCCATCGGCTATTTCTCGTTCTCGGGCGACCTCGATTCGTGCATTACCATCCGCACCCTGGTCGAGCGCGGTGGCGAGACTTCGGTCACCGCCGGCGCCGGCATCGTCGCTGATTCCGATCCGGAAGCCGAGGAGCGCGAGACCGAGAACAAGGCGGCCGGGCTGATGGCCGCCGTCGAGCTGGCCAAACACCTGGAGGCCGATCCGTGATCCTGTTGATCGACAACTACGACTCGTTCACCTACAACCTGGTGCAGCTCCTGCTCGAAGCCGGTGCCGAGGTGGAGGTGGTGCGCAACGACGCCGAGGACGCCGCCACGCTGCTCGCCCGCGGCCCCGCCGGGATCGTGCTCTCGCCGGGCCCCGGCCGGCCCGAGGACGCCGGCGTCTGCGTGCCGCTGCTGGAGAGCCGGCCGGAGGTGCCGGTGCTCGGCGTCTGCCTGGGCCACCAGTGCCTGGGGACCGCCTACGGCGCAGTGGTGGACCGCGCGCCGGTGCTCATGCACGGCAAGACCTCGCAGGTGCGCCACGAGCCCAACGCGCTTTTCGACGAGCTGCCGAACCCGTTCCAGGCGACGCGCTACCACAGCCTGTCGGTCCGCGAAGAGACCGTGCCGGAAAACCTCGAGGCGATCGCCTGGAGCGAGGATGGCACGATCATGGCCTTGCGTCATCGGGAGCGGCCCTACTGGGGGGTGCAGTTCCACCCCGAGTCGGTGCTCACGCCCGCCGGCCCCGACCTGCTGCGCAACTTCATGCGTATCTGTGGCCTGAAACCGAAAGGGATGCCCGAGACCGGCCTGACGGCGGAACAGTCGGTGGCGGCGGGCCAGGCGGGGGTGGCGTCATGAGTCAGGCCCACGACGCCCTGCGCTGCTGGCTGGCGCGCGAAGACCTGAGCCGGGCGGAGACCGCGGAGCTCTTTGGCTCTCTGATGGACGGCGAGCTGTCAGAAGCGATGAAGGCGGCCATGCTGGTGGCGCTGGCAATGAAGGGCGAGGCGCCGTCGGAGATCGCCGGTGCCGCCCAGGCGATGCGCCAGCGGGTGATTCCGATTCCGCACGACGTCGAGCGCGTCGTCGACACCTGCGGCACCGGCGGCGACGGCAAGGGCACCTTCAACATCTCGACCGCCGCGGCGCTGGTGGCGGCTGCGGCCGGGGTAAAGGTCGCCAAGCACGGCAACCGCTCGGTGTCGAGCCGCTCGGGCTCAGCCGACGTGCTCGCCGCGCTCGGCGTTCCGATCGACACCACCCCCGAGCAGGCCGGCCGGGCGCTGGGCGACATCGGCATCGCCTTCCTGTTCGCCCCCAGGCTGCATCCGGCGATGAAAGAGGTCATGCCGGTGCGCAAGGAGCTGGGCGTGCGCACGCTGTTCAACGTCCTGGGCCCGCTCACCAATCCGGCGGGAGCGCGGCGCCAGGTGATGGGGGTCTACGCGGCCCACCTGGTCGAGGTCATCGCGCGGGTGCAGCTCGAGCTCGGCTGCGAGCACGCCCTGGTGGTCCACGGTGCCGACGGGCTCGACGAGATCACCACCACCGGCGTTACCCATGTCGCCGAGGTTCGCCGCGGCGAGATCAGCGTGTACGACCTGGACCCGGCCGACCTGGGTGTGGAGCGCGCCCGCCCGGACGACCTGCTCGGCGGTTCGCCGGAGGAGAACGCCGAGCTACTGCGCGGCGTCTTCGGCGGCGCGGCGGGGCCGCTGGCGGACGTCACCGCCGTCAACGCCGCGGCGGCGCTCTACGTCGGTGGCCTGGCCGGCGACCTGGCCTCCGGCGTCACCGCCGCCCGGCAGGCGCTGGCGTCGGGCGCAGCGGCCGACAAGCTGGAGCAACTGCGGTCGTTCGGGAGCTGACTTCGGATATCCTTGGATCAGGAGAACGAGACCGTGAGCCCTACCCAGGTCGCCGACATCCTCGTCCAGATCGTCGAAAGACGCCGGCAGCGGATGGCGGAGGCACGCGCCAAGCAAACCTTCACCGAGCCGCCGCGAAGGCCCGTGGTCCAGACCGCGGGCACCAATGACTTCCTCGCCGCGTTGTCGGCCCAGCGGGGCCGGGCGGTGATCGCCGAGATCAAGATGGGCTCGCCGAGCCTGGGCTCGCTCGAAGGTCGCTTCGAGCCGCTACAGCAGGCCCGGGCCTATGCCGAGAACGGTGCCGTGGCGTTGTCGGTGGTGGTCGAACCGGACTTCTTCCACGGCAGTTACGAGCTGCTGGCCGCCTGTACGGACGCCTCCGGACTGCCGGCCGTGGCCAAGGACTTCATCGTCGATCCGTTGCAGCTCCAGTGGGCCAAGCGGGCCGGCGCCTCGGCCGTTCTGCTGATCGCCGCGCTCTACAGCTACCAGGAGCTCAAGGAGTACGCTCGTCTGGCGCGTAGCTACGGCATGGTGCCACTGATCGAGACCCACGAGCTGCCGGACCTGATGAAGCTCGGCGACGACGTCTGGGAGCTGGTGGGCGTCAACAACCGGAATCTCCGCACCTTCGAAGTCGAGATCACCACGTCGCTGGCGCTCCTGCCGAGCCTGCCGCCGGGTGCCATGAAGGTGTCGGAGAGCGGCATCCATTCGGCCGACGCCATCGGCACGCTCGCCGGTGCCGGATTCGACGCCTACCTGATCGGTGAGGCCCTGCTGCTCGCCGACGACCCGGAAGCGAAGCTGGCGGAGCTTCTCAGCTGACCGATGAGGCCGAGAGTCAAGATCTGCGGCGTGACCTCGAAGGAGGAAGCGCTGCTGGCCGCCGACCTGGGAGCGGACTTCGTGGGGCTCAACTTCTACCCGCCGAGCCCTCGCTATCTGGAGCCCTCCCCGGCCGCTGAGATCGCGGACGCGGTGCGTGGCAAGGCGCGGGTGGTGGGCGTCTTCGTCGATCGCCCGCGGCGAGAGGTGGAGGAGATCGACCGCCGGGTGGGCCTCGACCTGCTGCAGTTCCACGGCGACGAGACGCCCGAGGACGTGCGGCCGTTCGCGGCGCGCGCGGTCAAGGCCCTGCGTGTGCTCGGCCGCGTCGACGCGGCCGAGCTGGCGCCTTTCGAGGGGCTCTGGGGCGTGCTGATCGACGCCAAGCACCCGCGCCTCTACGGCGGCACCGGCGAGTCCTGGCGCTTCGAGTCGCTACGCGACGCCGGCTCTGGCCTCCCGCACCGTACCTTCATCGCCGGGGGCCTGGCGCCCGGCAACGTGGGTGCCGCGATCGCCGCGGCGCGTCCCTATGGCATCGACCTGTGCTCCGGAGTCGAAGCCGGACCAGGAAAGAAAGATCCCGAGCTGCTCCGGCGGCTCTTCGAGGAGATACGAGATGGCGAGACCTCGACTGCGGCCTGACCTCCAGGGCTATTTTGGCCCCTACGGTGGCCGCTACGTGCCCGAGACCCTGATGGCGCCTCTCGAGGAGCTGGCCAGGGCCTACGACCGTTGGAGTCGCAAGCGCGCTTTCAAGCGCGAGCTGCGCGAGTTGTTGACCCACTACGCCGGACGGCCGACGCCGCTCTACCACGCCAAGCGGCTCACCGAGCACCTGGGCGGCGCCCAGATCTACCTGAAACGCGAGGACCTGCTCCACACCGGGGCCCACAAGCTCAACAACGCCATCGGCCAGGCGCTGCTGGCCCGGACCATGGGCAAGAGCCGGGTGATCGCCGAGACCGGTGCCGGCCAGCACGGGGTCGCCAGCGCCACCGCCGCGGCGCTCCTCGGGCTCGAGTGCGTGGTCTACATGGGGGTCCTCGACACCGTGCGCCAGCGGCTCAACGTCGATCGCATGGAGCTGCTCGGAGCCACCGTGACGCCGGTCGACACCGGCACCCGCACGCTCAAGGACGCGATCAACGAGTCGCTGCGTGACTGGGTGACCAACGTCCGCGACACCCACTACATCCTCGGCTCGGTGCTCGGCCCCGATCCCTATCCGCGCATGGTGCGCGACTTCCACCGGGTGATCGGCGAGGAGGCGCGGCGTCAGCTCAAGAAGCAGGCGGGTACGGTGTCGCCGGACGTCGCCATCGCCTGCGTCGGCGGTGGCTCGAACGCGCTCGGCCTGTTCACCGCCTTCATCGACGATCGCA
Source organism: bacterium (assembly GCA_024226315.1). Classification (GTDB taxonomy): domain Bacteria; phylum Acidobacteriota; class Thermoanaerobaculia; order Multivoradales; family J023; genus JAAELT01. The sequence continues at coordinate 58,301 of JAAELT010000332.1, forward strand.
AGGTGGATCTGATCGGAGTCGAGGCCGGCGGCATCGGCGACGACCTGGGCGAGCACGCGGCGCGTTTCGGTGACGGTGGTTCGCTGGGTGTGCTCCACGGCACCCGTACCCTGGTGCTGCAGGACGACGAGGGGCAGATCGCCGCCACCCATTCCGTCTCAGCCGGTCTCGACTATCCGGCCGTCGGCCCCGAGCACGTCCTGCTCGCTGACGAGGGGCGCATCGAGTTCACCCGCGCGAACGACGTCGAGGCGATCGGCGCCTTCGACCTGCTGGCCAGGACCGAGGGCATCCTGCCGGCGCTCGAGTCCGCCCACGCCCTGGTTCACGCCGCCCGCATCGCGCCGCAGATGTCACGCCGCCAGATCGTGCTGGTCAATTTGAGCGGCCGCGGCGACAAGGACGTCGAGTCGGTGCAGCGCTGGAAGGCCGAGCGAGAGTCGGAGACTGCGGAGCCGCGTACCGAAGCGGCCCGGACCGGCGTGGCGGTGCACCCGGCGGCGCGGCAGTGGGTCACGGAGGGCGGCGAGTGAGCGCCATCGCTGACGTTTTCGCCCGCTGTCGCGCCGAGAAGCGCGCGGCTTTCATCCCGTACCTGACCGCCGGCGACCCGGATCTGGCGACCACCGCCGACCTGCTGCACGCGATGGCCGCCGGCGGCGCCGACCTGATCGAGGTCGGGGTGCCGTTCTCAGACCCGATCGCCGACGGTCCGGTGATTCAGCGCGCCTCGACCCGGGCGCTGGCGTCGGGCACCACGTTGTCCGGCATCCTGCGCCTGGTGGCCCGTCACCGGGATCGCCTGGACGTGCCGATCCTGCTTTTCTCGTACTACAACCCGATCCACGCGCGCGGGGTGGACGAATTCGCCGAGCAGGCGGCGGCCTCCGGCGTCGACGGCGTGCTGTGCCTCGATCTGCCGCCGGACGAGAACACGCCCGACGACTTCATTCCGGCGATGCGGCGCCACGGCCTCGACACCGTCTTCCTGCTCGCTCCGACCAGCACCAGGGAACGCGTCCGGCGGGTGGCCCAGTACTCCCGGGGATTCGTGTACTACGTGTCGCGCACCGGCGTCACCGGCGACCACGGCGAGCTGCCGAAAGAGCTGGTCAAGGAAACCCGGCGGGTGCGCCGCAAGGTCAACCTGCCGGTGGCCGTGGGCTTCGGCATCACCACTCCCGAGCAGGTGGCGTCGGTGGCGAAGGTCGCCGACGGCGTGGTAGTGGGTAGCGCGCTGGTGAAGCTGATCGAGGAGCGCACCGGCGACGACGGTCTGGCCGCCGCGGTCGAGCAGCGCGTCCGCGAGCTGACCGAGCCGCTCAGGAGATGAAGATGCGTATCGCCCTGGCACAGATCGTCTCCACCGAGGACCGCGACCGCAACCTCGACCGCGCGCTGGCGGCGATGGACGAGGCCGCCGCGGCCGGCGCCGACCTGGTGGCCTTTGCCGAGATCGTGCTCGACCGTTTCTTCCCGCAGCTGCCCTGCGGCGAGTCTTCCCAGAAGGCCGCCGACCTGGCCGAGCCGGTGCCGGGGCCGACCACCGACAGCATCATGGCCAAGGCGCGGGAGCATGGGATGGTGGTGGTGTTCAACCTCTACGAGCGCGACGACCGCGGCCGCACTTTCGACAGCTCGCCGGTGATCGACGCCGACGGCACGCTGCTTGGGGTGAGCCGGATGATCCACATCACCGACTACGAGGGCTTCCACGAGCAGGACTACTACCACCCCGGCGACACCGGCGCGCCGGTGTTCGAAACCCGCGCCGGCAAGATCGGTGTCGCGATCTGCTACGACCGACACTATCCCGAGTACATGCGGGCGCTGGCGCTGGCGGGAGCCGATCTGGTGGTGATCCCGCAGGCCGGTGCACTCGGCGAGTGGCCCGACGGCTTGTTCGAGGCCGAGGTGCGCACCGCCGCTTTCCAGAACGGCTACTTCGCGGCGCTGTGCAACCGGGTCGGCGTGGAGGAGAAGCTGACCTTCGCCGGCGAGTCCTTCGCGGTCGACCCCGACGGCCGGGTGATCGCCCGCGGCAAACGCCTGGAAGAGGACCTGGTGATCGCCGATCTGGATTTTGCGAAGTGCGCCGACTCGGCCGCCCGGCGCCTGTTTCTGAAGGACCGCCGGCCGGAGCTCTACGCCGACTGGGTCGCGGGGGACCTGTGAGCAGAGACCACGAGGAAAACTGGCTGACGACGATCACCCACGGTCGCTACCTGATCGATCGAGCAAGCGGTGGTGAGGGCGCGCCGCTCCTGGTCGGCTTCCACGGCTACGGCGAGAACGCCGAGGCGCACCTGAAGAAGCTGCGCCGGATCCCGGGCGTGGACGGCTGGTTGCTGTGCGCCGCCGGCGCGCTCCACCCCTTCTACAACACCAAGACCGGCGAGGTCATCGACAGCTGGATGACCAGCCGCGGCCGCGAACAGGCGATCGATGACAACGTGACGTATGTCTCACGGCTGGTATCCGACGTCCGCCGGCGTTACCGGCCCTCGGATACCCTGGTGTGGGCGGGGTTCTCCCAGGGCGTGGCGATGGCCTACCGGGCGGCGGCGCGCTGCGGCTTCCGCGGCAGCGGCCTGATCGCGCTGGCCGGCGACGTGCCGCCGGACGTGGCCGGGGACGACCTGCCGCCGATCCTGCTCGGGCGTGGCACGGAAGACCCGTTGTATACCGAGGACAAGATGGCGGCGGATCTCGAGACCTTCGGTCGGCTCGGCGTGACGGTCGAGGCCTGCGTCTTCGACGGCGGCCACGACTGGGCGCCCGAGTTCTGGCGCCATGCCGGGGAGTTCCTGGAGCGGGCGAAGAACGCGTCTTGACCTCCGAGGATCACCAGGGAAGGGCAGAGGCCGCCGGGCCGCATCCGTCGGTCGCGGCGCTCGCGCGGTTTCTGCTGCGGGTGTTCTACGGCAAGATCGAGATCCAGGGGCTCGAGCGGGTCCCGCTGGACGAGCCGCTGGTGTACGTCGCCAACCACGTCAACTCGCTGGTCGATGGGGCGCTGCTGCTGGCCTACATGCCGGCGCCGCCGCGGTTTCTGGCCACCAGCGAGCTGTGGCAGATCCCGATCCTCAGGCCGTTCCTGCTGTGGGCGGCTGCGATCCCGATCTACCGGCGGCACGTCGAGGGGTTCGATCCCGAGAAGAACCTGCGGACCTTCGCCGTCTGCCACGAGGTGCTGGCGGCGGGCGGCCACATCGGCATCCTGCCCGAGGGCACCAGCCACAGCCAGCCGTCGCTGGTCCGTCTGCGCACCGGTGTCGGCCGCATCGTGCTGCAGGCGGAAGTGCGTTTCGGCGGCCTGGGGACGCGCGTCGTGCCGGTGGGTTTCACCTTCGAGGACCGCGGCCGGTTCCGCTCGAGCGTCCTGGTGCAGGTGGGCGAGGCGATCGATCCGGCGCCCGAGATCGAACTGTACCGTGAGCATCCCCGCCAGGCGGTCAAGGTGCTGATCGGGCGCATCCGCGAGGCGCTGGTCGGGCTGACGCTGAATTTCACGTCCTGGGACGAGGCGGAGCTGATCGAGCGCGCGGCCGAGATCTACCAGCGCCCGGGCGGCGGTAGGGCGGCGATCTCCCTGAGCGAGCAGGTGACGCTACGGCGCGCTTTCATCGCCGGCTACCGGAGCCTGCTCGAGGAGCGGCCCGAGGAGGTCGAGGAGGTGGCGGCGGCGGTGCGCCGCTACGAGGCCGAGCTGGAGCGCCACGCTTTACGCGACGACCAGGTCGCCGTCACCCACTCCGCGGCCGACGTCGCGCGCTTCGTCGCCGGCAATCTGTGGCTGCTGCTCATCCGTCTGCCGCTGGGGCTGGTGGGCGTGATCATCCACTGGCTGCCGTTTCAGGCTGCCTCGTGGGCGGGCCGGCGTCTGCCCGAGACCGCTGACCGGCTGGCCACCTACAAGGTGATCGCGTCGATGGTCTTCTATCCCCTGACCTGGCTGGCGCTGGCGATCGGTGCCGGCTGGCTGTGGAGCCTGCCGGCCGGGCTGGCGATGATGGTGCTCGGCCCGTGGAGTGCCGGCGTCGCCCTACGCCTCTACCTGCGCAGTCGGCTGGTGTGGAGCCGCCTGCGCGGCTTCTGGTTGATGCACAGCGGCAAGCCACAAGTCACCGAGCTGCGGCGCCTGCGTGGCGAAGCGGTAACGGCGATCGAGCGGCTGGTGGAGCTCTACTCCGGCAGCTCGCCTTCTTCCGAGCCGCGCTGACCCTGCAGCGTCCGGCCGCCGATGGTGGGCACCGGAATGTCGAGCGGGCCGTCTTTCAGCTCTTGACGCATGGCCAGCAGCTCTCCCGCCGGGCCGAAGAGATCGAGCGCCGCCTGGATCTGGACGTCACCCCGAGCCACCACCTGGTGGGCCGCCTCGGTGCCGAACGCGGCGGTGAAGATGTCGGAGTGGATCTGGCGGCGGGTGAAGTCTCTCGCTTGTTCGTCCGCCAGGATCTCGTCGATCTCTTCGCCGGTGAGAATTTCCTCGTCGACCGTCCACTGGCGGAACTCGTCGACGAAGCCCTCCGGCGGCTGCCAGCTCTCCTCGGCGATCTTCTCGCGGGCGTGGTAGTCGACGGCGAACTCGAAGAAGGCGTTCTCGGCGAACAGCGGCTGCAGGCCGATGGGGCCGTCGGGCATCTCGACCAGCTCGTCGGGCGCGATGCCGCCGCCGCCGTAGACCTTGCGGCCGAGGTCGGTCTGGTACTCGAGACTGTCGAGCGCCACCTCGGGCGTGTCTTCCTCGTCGTCGTCCCCGAAGTGGTTGTAGTAGTAGTCGTAGTACGACGAGTAATCGCGCTGGATCAGGCGGCCCGACGGGGTGTAGTACTTGGCCGTGGTGAGCGCGATGCCGGTGCCGTAGGACAGGTTGTAGACCGTCTGCACCAGGCCCTTGCCCCAGGTCGGCTCGCCGACCACCAGGCCGACGTCGTGGTCCTGGATGGCGCCGGCGAGGATCTCGGCCGCCGACGCGGTGCCGTTGTTGACCAGTACCACCAGCGGGATGTCCAGCATCTCGTCGCTCTCGTCGGAGAGGAACGACTGGTGCGAATCGCGCAGCCGGCCGCGGGTCTCGACGATGCTGCTCCTCTCCGGCACGAAGAACCTGGAGACCGCGACGGTCTGGTCGAGCAGGCCGCCGCCGTTCGAGCGCAGGTCGAGGATCAGCTGCTTCATGCCCTCGCCCTCGAGCTTGTCGAGCGCTTCCTTGACCTCGCGGGTGGTCGAGCGGGAGAAGTCGGTGAGCCGGATGTAGCCGGTCTCGGGAGTCATCATGTAGGCGTAGCGCACCGTGTTCTGTGGGATCTCGGCGCGGGTGATCGCGAGCTTGAGGGGTTCCTTGAGACCCCGGCGCGTGATGTGGACGTTGACCTGGGTGTCCTTGGGCCCCTTGAGCTTGCGCACCGCCTCGTCGAGGGTCATGGTGTTGGTGGGCTCGCCCTCGATGGTGCTGATCACGTCGCCGGCGCGCAGGCCCAGGCGCCAGGCGGGAGTGCCCTCGATCGGGCTGATCACCGTCAGCTCACCGCTGCGCTTCGAGACCAGGATGCCGAGGCCGTAGAAGCTGCCCTGCTGGCGCTCGCGCATGTTGTCGTACGCTTCCGGGGTGAGGAAGCTGGTGTGCGGATCGAGGCCGCGGAGCATACCCTGGATCGAGGCGTAGACCAGGTTCTTGTAGGGCACCTCGGCACCGTAGCTCTCGTGAGCGAGATGGAGCATCTCGGTGTAGAGCTGGATCTGGGCCTCGGATTCGTCGGAGAGGGCCAGAAGCTTCTCACCTGCGGTACCTCCGAATACGAGGGAGCCGGCGAAGAGCACGATTGCGAGGTTGCGCCATGGTTTGCTCATACGGCGCAGCTTATCATCTAGAGAATGGCGCGCCAGAAGGCCGGTACGAGCGGCCGCTGGGCGGTGCCGAGCGCCTTGACTTTCGCCGGTCGCCGCCCGATCATTGCGCCGAAGTCAACGTTCCGCCGAGGTCAACGCCCCAAATGTTCGGCTCCCTAGGCTTTCCAGAGCTTCTCTTCATCCTCGCCCTGGCGCTCCTGATCTTCGGACCCAGGAAGCTGCCGGAGATCGGCCGCACCATCGGCCGCGGTCTGGCCGAGTTCCGCAAGGCTTCGACCGATCTGAAGCGTTCGCTGAACACCGAGCTGATCGAGGAAGAGCTGCGCCAGAGCGACCCGCGCAAGATCCTCGACAGCGACACGGCCGCGCCGTCCCGCCCGGCGGCGCCCACGGCCAAGGCCGGCATACCGGCCGCCAAGGCACCGTCAGGCAGCGTAGCGAGATCGGCCGGGTCTCTGGAGGCCGGTGCCGCCCCGGACGCGGCCGAAGACGCCACCGGGGATGGTGTTGTCGAGGGTGCCACAGCCGGTGATGCCGCAGCCGGTAGTGCCGCAGCCGGTAGTGCCGCAGACAACGTCGCCGAGTCCGAGGCCCGGTGAGCGATCTACCGCGACTCGGCTCCCGGCAGGAGGAAGATCTGCCGCGGATGGGGCTGCTGGACCACCTCGGCGAGCTCCGGCGGCGGTTGGTGCGGGCGCTCGCCGCTTTCACCGTGACGTTCCTCGTTTGTTTCGCTTTCTCCGAGCAGATCTACGCTTTCCTCGCCCGCCCGATCTACCGCTTTCTCCCCGAGGGCTCCAAACTGGTGTTCCTGGGAATCACCGACCCGTTCATCCTCTACATCAAGGTTGCGGCGCTGGCCGGCATCTTCCTGGGCTCGCCGCTGATCCTTTACCAGTTGTGGGCGTTCGTGGCGCCGGGACTCTACAAGCGCGAGAAGCGGATGGCGATTCCGTTCATCTTCTTCGGCACGTTGCTGTTCCTGGGCGGCGGTGCCTTCGGTTACTACATCGCGTTCCCGTTCGCCGTGGAGTTCCTGCTCTCGGTCGGCGAGCAGTTCCAGCCCACCATTACGGTGACCAGCTACCTGAGCTTCCTGATGACCGTGATCCTGGGCCTGGGCGTGATGTTCGAAATGCCGACGATCATCTTCCTGCTCACTCGGCTGGGCGTGGTGACGCCCCGCTTCCTGCTGCGCCACTTTCGCTGGGCGGTGCTGATCATCTTCGCCATCGCCGCGATAATAACCCCGACCCCGGACGTGGTGAACCTGTGCATCTTCGCCCTGCCGACCCTCGGGCTCTACCTGATCGGGGTGGCGGTGGCGTGGATGTTCACGCCGGGGCGCAAGAAGGAGGAGCTGGACGAGGCGGAGGCGGTGACGGCCGGGGAGTAGGAGGTTCTGCCGAATCTCAGAGCAGCGCCGTGACATCTCGGTAGGCGCTGACCACGCGGACGATCTCGATCGGCTTCTGCTTCCCTCGGTAGATGATCAAGTACCGGCCGACCGGCCAGAAACGTACCGGTTTGTCGGTCAGGTCTTCACGGATGTGCCCGATCGCCGGCATCTCGGCCAGGAGCTGGATGGCCTTCTCCAGCTTGTCGAGCCATCGGTCGGCGGCGTCGAAACTGTCCTCGGCAATGTACTCCCAGATCTCATCAAGGTCCCGGCTGGCCGCCGGCGACACGATGAAGTCGTTCATGAAGCTCTATGCCGGCGCCTTCGACTCTTGTCTCTCAAGGCTTCGAAGACCTGCTTGCCCGGGATGCCCTCGCCACGATTCAGCTGGGCAAGACCTACTTCGATCTGCTCTCCGAGCCGCTCTCGCCGCCGCTCTTCGAGCACCTCCCGTTCCTGCAGGAGTCGCAAGCTGTCTCGGATCACCTCCTGCGCCGACTCGTAACGCCCGCTGGTCACTTCCCTGCGGACGAACCGCTCGGCATCTCCTGAGAGCTTCACGTTCATTCTTGCCACCTCACGTCGGGGTCAGTATACCGCGAGTGATTCGCCTCACAGATCCAGCGAGAACTTGGCGATCAGCTTGTCCCAGTCGCCGCGCGCCTTGAGGATCGCCTCGATCATCTCTCGCGCGGCGCCGTCGCCGCCGCGGCGTTCGAGGACGGTGTGGGCGGCGGCTCGTACCTCTTCCGCCGCGTCGGCGGGGGCGAAGGACAGGGCGCAGCGTCCCAGGACGGGGAGGTCGGGCAGGTCGTCGCCGATGAAGGCGACCCGCCGCGGGGTGGTCTGGTGCTTCTCGAGGAAGTGCTCGAAGGCGGCCGCCTTGTCGGTGGAGCCCAGGATCACGTCGTCGAAATCGAGCTCGGCGGCGCGCACCTCGAGCGGCCTGGAGCGGCGGCCGGAAAGCAGGCCGAGCTTGAGGCCGGCGCGCTGGGCGAGGCGGAATCCCAGGCCGTCCTGGACGTTGAAGCGCTTGAGCTTCTCGCCCCAGCGGGTGTAATAGAGGCCACCGTCGGTGAGCACGCCGTCGACGTCGAACAGCAGCCATTCGAGGCCGGCGGCGCGGCGGTCGAAGGCGCCGGAATCGGTGAGCACACCGGTCGGCATCAGAACAGCTCCAGGCGCCAGAGGTCGTGGATGTGGACGACGCCTTCGAGCCGGCCGTCGTCGTCGCAGACGAAGAGCGAGGTGATGCGGTGGTCTTCCATCAGTTTGAGCGCGGCCGAGGCGAGCTGGTCGCGGTCGATGGTGCGCGGCGAAGGCGTCATGCATTCACCCGACGGGCGATCGACGAGCGCATCGCCCTTCTCGAGCAGGCGCCTGAGGTCACCGTCCGAAATGCAGCCCAGGAGCTTGCCGGCGTCGTCGACCACGGCAGTGACGCCCAAGCCCTTCTTCGACATCTGGTAGATCGCCTCGCGCATCGAGGCGTCGCCGGTGACGCCGGGCAGGGCGTCGCCGGCGTGCATCAGCTCGTGGACCTTGAGCAGGCGTTTGCCCAGCCGGCCGCCGGGGTGCAGCTGGGCGAAGTCCTCGGGGGTGAAACCGCGTGCTTCGAGCAATGCCATCGCCAGAGCGTCGCCCAGGGCCAGGATGGCGGTGGTCGAGGCGGTGGGAGCGAGGTTCAGCGGGCAGGCTTCCTGGTCGATGGCGGTGCGCAGGTGGATGTCGGCGTGACGCGCCAGCGCCGAGCCAGTGTCGGCGGTGAGCGCAATCAGCGGTACGTCTAGCCGCTTGACAATCTCCACCAGGCGCAGCAGCTCCTCGGTGGAGCCCGAGAACGAGGCGGCGATCACCGCGTCGCCCTCGGCGATCATACCCAGGTCGCCGTGGATCGCCTCGGCCGGGTGCAGGAAGAGCGCCGGCGTGCCGGTGGACGACAGCGTCGCCGCCAGCTTCTTCATGATGATGCCGCTTTTGCCCATGCCGGTGGCCACCACCCGTCCGCGGACCTCTTTCAGCATCTCGACGGCGCGGTCGAATTCCTCGTCGAGCTGGGGCAGCAGGCCGGTGATCGCCGATGCCTCGATGCCGAGCACCCAGCGGGCGACCTCGCGCGGCGATCGACTCATGCTCTTTCTTCCCCCCTTTGAAAAAGGGGGGATCGAGGGGGGATTTGCAACGCCCGCCAAATCGCCGCCAGCGACGCGAGCAGCGCCTCGGCACGCGCCGGCGGCAACTGGGTGGTGGCGTCGGACAGGGCGCGCTCGGGATCGGGGTGGATTTCGACGAAGACGCCGTCGGCGCCGGCGGCCACGGCGGCACGCGCCAGCGGCTCGGCGTACTCGCGGGCGCCGCCGGTCTGCTCGCCACCGCCGGGCAGTTGCAGCGAGTGGGTGACGTCGAACACCACCGGGATGTCTTCGCGGTGCAGCATCTCGAAGGCACGCATGTCGACCACCAGGTTGTTGTAGCCGAAGCTGTAGCCGCGCTCGGTGACGAAGACCCGCTGAGCCCCCGCGCGGCGCGCTTTCTCCACCGCCCGGGGCAGGTCACCAGGGGCCAGGAACTGGCCTTTCTTGATGTTCACCGTCCGTCCGGTCTCGGCCGCCGCGGTGATCAGGTCGGTCTGGCGGCAGAGGAAGGCAGGGATCTGCAGCACATCCGCCACCTCGGCCACCCGGGCGCACTGGTGGGGCTCGTGGACGTCGGTCAGGATCGGCAGGTCAGTCGCTTCCTTCGCGCGCTCGAGGATGCCGAGCGCCTCTTCGAAGCCGATGCCACGGAAGCTGTCGAACGACGAACGATTGGCCTTGTCGAACGACGACTTGAAAATCATCGGCAGCCCCAGCCGCTCGCCGATGCCCTTCACCGTCGCCGCCACGCCCAGTACCAGCTCTTCGCTCTCCACCGCGCAGGGTCCGGCGATCACCGGCAGCTCGCCGCCACCGAGCACGACGCCGGGTGCGATCTCGATCGGGTTCGGCATGCCCTAGGCGATCACCTTGACCGCCGGCACCTCGGCCCGCTCCTTGGCACGCTCCGGGTGCTCCTGCCGGCGCCGTTTCTCCTCCAGGGCGGCGCCGATGTAGGACACGAACAGCGGGTGCGGATCGGTGGGCCGGCTCTTGTACTCGGGGTGGAACTGACAGCCGAGGTACCACGGGTGATCGGGCAGCTCGACCATCTCGACGAACTTGCCGTCCGGGCTCATGCCCGAGACGATCAGGCCGCCCTCGACCAGCGCAGGGAGGTACTTCTGGTTGACCTCGTAGCGGTGCCGATGGCGTTCGTTGATGTCCTCGTGGTCGTAGATCTCCCGCGCCCGCGTGCCCTCGGTGAGCCTGCAGGGGTAGGTGCCCAGGCGCATGGTGCCGCCCAGGTCGTCGACGCCGAGCAAGTCGCGCAGCTTGTAGATCACCGGATCGGGGGTCGACTCCACGAACTCGGTCGAGGCAGCGTGGCGGATGCCGCAGACGTTGCGCGCGTATTCGACCACCATCAGCTGCATGCCCCAGCAGATGCCGAAGCACGGCACCTTCTGCTCGCGGGCGTAGCGGATGGCGTGCATCTTGCCGTTTGAGCCGCGCTCGCCGAAACCGATCGGCACCACGATACCGTCGACCTCGAAGATCTCGTGCGGCCACTGGCCCTCCTCGATTTCCTCGGCGCTGATGTAGACCAGCTCGGTCTTGGTGCCGTTGGCGATGCCGCCGTGAACCAGCGCTTCGTTGAGGCTCTTGTAGGCGTCGGCCAGCTCGACGTACTTGCCGACGATGCCGATCCGCACGTGGTCTTGCGGGTTCTTGAACCTGCGGACCAGGTCTTCCCATTCGGACATGTCGCGGTTGTTGTGGGGCAGGTTCAGCAATTCGATCAGCCGCTCGTCCAGACCTTCGCGGCAGAAATGTAGCGGCACCTCGTAGATCCACTCGACGTCCTGCGCGGCGATCACCTGGTCGACGTCGACATTGCAGAACAATGCGATCTTGCGCCGCAGCTCGTCGGGCAGCGGCCGGTCGACCCGGCACAGCAGAACGTCGGGCGAGATGCCGATGGCGCGCAGCTCGCGCACCGAGTGCTGGGTCGGCTTGGTCTTGAGCTCGTCGGCGGCGGCGATGAAGGGCACCAGGGTGAGGTGGATGTCGACCGCGTTGAAGCGCCCGAGCTCCTGGCGCAGCTGGCGGATGGCCTCGAGGAAGGGGAGCGATTCGATGTCGCCGACGGTGCCGCCGATCTCGACGATCACCACGTCGTGACCATCGGCCAGGCGTCGCATGCTGTCCTTGATCTCGTCGGTGACGTGCGGGATCACCTGCACCGTCTTACCCAGGTAGTCGCCGCGCCGCTCCTTGTTGATCACCGCCTCGTAGATCTTGCCGGTGGTGAAGTTGTGGCGCTTGGAGGTGACGGTGTGGGTGAAGCGCTCGTAGTGGCCCAGATCGAGGTCGGTCTCGGCGCCGTCGTCGGTCACGAACACCTCTCCGTGCTGGTACGGAGACATGGTTCCCGGGTCGACGTTGACGTAGGGGTCGAGCTTCATCAAGGTGACGTTGAAGCCGCGCGCTTCGAGGATCGCCCCGACCGATGCCGCGGCGACGCCTTTGCCCAGAGAGGAGACGACGCCGCCGGTGACGAAGATGAATTTGGTGGTCATTTTCTCGATTCCTGCCTGTAGTGATCACGGTTTTGGCCGGTGGAAACCGGCGCGGTCCGGCGGTGCACTCGCCATGATCCGGGCTTCCGCCCGGGCGAGGTCCTCGGGAGTGTCGACACCCGGCTCGGCCGAGTCGATTTCGAGCACGCGGATGGGGATGCCGTGCTCGAGCGCGCGCAGCTGCTCGAGTGCCTCGCTGCGTTCGAGCGGCGTCGGTTCGAGCCCAGCGAGCCGCAGCAGCACGTCCTTTCGGTAGCCGTAGATGCCCACGTGGGCCAGCCGTTCGGCCGCCTCCTCGCGGCGCGGGTGGGGGATCCCGGCGCGGCTGAAGTAGAGCGCGTGGCCGCCACGGCCGCGCACCACCTTGACCACGTTCGGGTCCGCGAAGTCCCGATCCGAGGCGGGGGAAGCGAGGGTCACCATCGCTTCGTCGGGATGCTCGCGCAGGTGGCGGGCGACCTTCTCGACCGCGCCCGGGTCGATCAACGGTTCGTCGCCCTGGATGTTGACGATCGCCGTGGCGTCCCAGCTTCGGGCGGCGTGAGCGATCCGGTCGGTGCCCGAGGCGCACTCGGCCGGGGTCATCTCGCACTCGCCGCCGAAGCCCGCCACCGCCTCGGCCACACGCTCGTCGTCGGTCAGTACCACCACCCGCGCCAGGCTCGGGGCCTGCTGGCAGCGACGGTAGACGTGCTCGATCATCGGCCGGCCGGCGAGCGGGCGCAGCGGCTTGCCGGGGAGCCGCACGGAGGCGTAGCGCGCCGGGATGGCGCCGAGGATGCAGTCCGCGGGCATGAGGCTTCCAGGGGATCGACGGTCAGAGGGATCGCCCGAGCGGGACGACTGTAGACTGGTTCGAGGGGTGCACGTCTCAATGTATCGCCTGACGGGAGACGCGTCAACGTCTGGTGGGCTGGACCCCAACGGGTGTTAAGATCCGCGATCCCATGAGCTCGCCCAAGGTCAGCGGGGGTCGGGAGCGCTTCCTGCTCGGCGCGGGCATCGTGCTGATCCTCCTCGGTCTCCTCACCAACGAGATCTTCCTGGCCCGGATGGTGGCGGAGGAGGGTACGCTGCGTTCGGGGGTGGTCTTGAACGCGGTGCGCGCCGTCTCTCTGATGCTGATCGCCGCCGGCGTTGCGATCTCCGTGCTTCGCCGCCGGGAGATCGCGGTCAACCTGCTCCTGGCACTCGTCAGCGCCCTGGTGTTCGGCCTGCTGGGCGGTGAGCTCCTGCTGCGCGCCGCGATCGCCCTGGGAGCCGAGAGCGTGCGCGATCCGCGCCTCTATGGCGGTTGGCTCGACGACGACGACCAGTGGAAGCTGCGCTACCGCTGGCAGGAGAAGACGCGCTCGGCGCTCGCCGAGTCGGGCTTCGAACATCACCCCCGGTACGGCTGGGTGGCGACTGGCACGCCCGCGACGGGTGGACGGGCCGTGCTCCTCTACGGCGACTCGTTCGCGCACGGGGTCGAGCCCACGCCCGAGCCGATGCGGCTGGCTGGCCAGCTCGATTCGAACCTGCCGGAGCTGCCGGTGATCGACTACGCGGTGTCCGGCTACGGCGTCGGCCAGACCTACCTGCGCTTCCGCGAGACCCACGGCGACTACGACCGGCCGACCATCGTTTTCGGGGTGATGACGCTCGACCTCGATCGTTCGATCCTGACGGTGCGCGATGCTCCGAAGCCCTACTTCACCGTCGAAGACGGCGAGCTGGTGCTGGCCGGTCCACCGCTGCCCGCGCAGCCGGAGATCTGGCACCGTGAGCATCCGCCGGAGCTGTGGAGCTACCTGGCGGCGTTTGTGAAGCGGCGGCTGCGGCTGGCCATGGGGCCGGGCGCGGAGACCGAGATCCCCTATCGTCGGGCGGAGAAGATGCGGCTCAACCGCGCGATCCTGGGAGCGGCCGTCGCCGAGGCCGAGGAGCACGACCTGCCGCTCGTCTTCGTCGTCTTCTACCCGCTATGGCAGCTCGAGTCCGAGGGCTGGCGCGAGGTCTTCCTGAGGGAAGAGCTGGAGCGCCTCGGAGCGCGGGTTCTCGATACCGGGACCGTGCTGCGGACCGCCGCCGCGTCGAGCCCCGGAGGGCTCGACGACTTCTACCATCCCGCGCCCAACAACCATCCCAACGAGGCCGGCTACCGACTGGTGGCCGAAGCCCTGGCGGAGATGTTGTACGTTAAGCCCTGATGTCTGGGAAGCACGATCGCTGGTCCTGGCGCGCGCGCCCTCTGCGGTTCTTTATCGGGGTCCTGCTGCTGGCCCTCGCCGCCGCCGCCACCGAGCGGCTCGTGGCGGGCCTGCGAACCCGTTTTCTCGAGACCGGCAACGGAGCGTGCTGGATGTGGGCGGCGGGCGACTATGGTGACGGCCGGCCGCTGGCCTTCTACGCCGCGCGCGACCTATGGCTGGACCTGCCCGACCAGCCGGCGCGGATCGCGATCGTCGCCGACGAGACCTACCTGCTCTACGTCAATGGCCGGCGGGTGGGCGCCGGCTCCTACCGCCCCGGAGCGCCGGTCGACGAGTACGATGTCTCCCACCTGCTGCAGGTCGGCGTCAACCGGCTCCTGGTGGAGTTGCGCAGCAGCCGGGGGGCGGGTGGCTTGCTCGCCGAGCTGGCGATCGGCAGCGGGAACGACCCGCGCCTGGTGGTGACGGACGACGAATGGCGGATCTTCCGGCGCCACGACCCCGGCCTGCTCGGCGGCTGGTCGGCGCTCGAGGGCGGCGAGGCCCCCCAGGTCTGGCAGCGCTCGCCCACCGGCCGCTGGCGCCTGGGCGAGACCCGCCGAAGGCGCCCGATCCCGTTCGAGGAAGCGTCGGCCCCCGACCGGCGCGCGCCACTCGCCTTCCAGCTCCTCAACAGCGATTCATGGCAGGAGCTCGACTGGTCGAGGCGCCGGATTCCGGCTATCGGGCCCCAGCAGATCTACGATTTCGGCGAGGAGGTCGAGGGCATCCTGTCTTTCGACCTGACTGCCGCGACCGGCCGCCCGGGGCTGCTCTACTTCGATTTCGAGCCCCCTGACCCGCGAGGCCGCCGGCCCGACGAGGTGATCCTCCCGGTTCCCGGCAGGCGCTATTGGGAGGACGCTTTCCCGCGTCGCTTCCGCTACGTGCTGGTGGTCGGAGTCGAGCCCTACAGCCGGATGCAGGTCGATCTCCTGCCGCCGGACCTGGCGCGCGAGCTGGCGCTGCCCGAAGGCAACCACGACGGGGTCTTCGGCGTCGAGCCGCCTCGCTCGTACTCCAAGACCGAGGAAGACGTCTGGAACGGACTGGGGAAACGCGAGGATCACTCGACCGGCTTGACCGGGTCGAACGGCTCCACCTGATCGAGCTTGCCGTCCTCGAAACGGTAGACCTGGCCGGCTTCGAAGTACCACCAGGCCGATTCCCCGCTGCCGTCCGCCGCCTCGGCGTCGAGGCGGTCGGGCCGGCCCTGGTCCTGGTAGACGCGCTGCTCGTCACCTGATGCACGGCCGTCGAGGAAGCGGCGCAACCAGTCGAGATAGCTGACGGCCTCGACCTGAAGCGGCACGGTTGCCGGCTCGCCCCGTTTCAACTGATCGGTGATTTCGGCGCGGGCCAGCACCTCGTAGTCGTCCTTCCCGCCCCTCTTGACCGGCACGCCGACCGCCAGAGCGAAGGTGTTGTAGTAGCCGTCCCAGCGCCAGTCGTGCAGATACTGCCCGTCGACCGTCGTGGTCACCGGGATCCGCAGGGTGTTGGTCGACGTCCGGCGGAATTTCCGCCAGTTGAAGCGGGTGTGCGAGAGCTCGAGCAGTACGGTGACGCCGGTGATCGCCGCGCCGTCAGGTCCGCTCACCCGGCCGCTGATCAAGACGTGATCGCCCTTGTCATAGCGGGCGCCGTGGGCCGCTGCCGCCGCAATCAGGAGCAGCAGCATCGCAATGCCGGTGACCAGCGTGGCTCGGGCGCTCATTCTTCTGTCCATTCGACGTCCTGGGGAGGTTGGAACAGCGCCGTGTGCGCGAGCCGTTGGTAGTCGGTGATCTCGAACCGGGTGAGGTTGCCTTCCTCGTCGGTGTATTCCATACCGGTCACCCGCATCGAAACCGGCTCCAGCCGGATCTTGGCGCTGAAGCCGCGGGGAGAGTCCGGCGGCAGAGCCAGGTTGATCTCGTAGGTACCGTCGTCGAGCTTTGCGTTGCTGGCGACATAGCGCTCCTTGAGCTTGGCGACCTCCACCAGCAGCAGGTCGAGGCCGGGCTCTTCCTCCGGCTCGATCCGGTAGTGCCGCCCGCCCGACTCGTCCTCGTTCCAGAAATAGATCTCTTCGTTGCATAGCAGGAAGCTCTTGGCCTGGGGCTCCTCGTAGTTCCACCTCAGACAGTCGGGGAGCCAGATCGAAAGGTGCCCACTCTCGTGGTCGCCGTCGCTGAAGCCGGCCGGGATGTAGGTCTGGCGGAACTTGCCGGTGATCGGGCCGCTCTTCTGCAGGTCGTCGCGCAGGTTCTCGAGCAGCTCCCAGGGGCTGAGTGCATCGGCCGCCGGCGCGGCGAGCAGGCCGGTCACCAGCAGGACGAGGGATCTGGCGATTCGTTTCATGATCATGCCTCGGGTACGGGCTCGCATGGTGCCTGGTGCCGGCCGTGTTCAGTGCCGGCCGTATTCAGTGACGGAAGTGTCTCTTGCCGGTCATCAGCATGGCGATGCCGTGCTCGTCGGCCGCCGCGATCACTTCGTCGTCGCGCTTGCTGCCACCGGGCTGGACCACCGCCTTGACGCCGGCCTTGGCCAGCACGTCGAGGCCATCGCGAAAGGGGAAGAACGCGTCGGAGGCGGCAGCCGCTCCCTCGACCGATTCCTGGGCTTTGCCCACCGCCAGCTCACAGGAGTCGACACGGCTCATCTGCCCGGCCCCGATCCCCAGGGTCCGGTCGGCGCGGGCCACCACGATGGCGTTCGACTTGACCCCGCGGGCCACCTTCCAGGCGAGGTCCAGCGCCTCGCGCTCCTCGTCGCTCGGCTGGCGGGCGGTAGCGCAGGTCCACTCGGTGGGGTCGTCGCCTTCGGCGTCGGGGCTCTGGGCCAGGAAGCCGCCATCGATCCCTCGCAGCTCGATCTCGCTGGCCGCCGGCGCATAGGTCGGGCAGCGGATCAGTCGCAGACGCTTCTTGGCGGCGAACAGGTTGAGCGATTCCTCACCGAAGCCCGGCGCCACGACGACTTCCACGAACAGATGCGCCATGGCTGCCGCCAGCGCGCTGTCCGCGGGTCGGTTGCCGGCGATCACCGAGCCGAAGGCCGACAACGGGTCGCAGGCCAGCGCTCTCTCGTAGGCGGTCTGGAGGTCGGGCCCCACCCCCACGCCGCAGGGGTTGTTGTGTTTTACGATGACCACCGCCGGCTGCTCGAATTGCGCCACCAGCTTGCGCGCGGCGTCAGCGTCGAGAAGGTTGTTGAACGACAGCTTCTTGCCCTGCAGCTTCTCCATGCCGCCGAATACGCCGTACTCGCCCTGCACCCGGTAGACGGCGGCCTCCTGGTGGGGGTTCTCGCCGTAGCGGGGCTTCAGCTCGCGGCCGAGGTCGATCAGAAGGTGGCGCGGGAAGCGGTTCTCGGCCTCGGCGCTCTGGCGCTCCAGCCACACGGAGATGGCGGCGTCGTAGGCCTGGGTGTGGCGGAAGGCCTTGATCGCCAGCCCCCGGCGCACCGGCTCGGGCACCAGCTTCTCGCCGTCTTCGAGCGCCGCCTGCACCTGGGTGTAGTCGTCCGGATCGACGATCACCGTCACGCCGCGAAAGTTCTTGGCGGCGCCGCGGATCATCGCCGGGCCGCCGATGTCGATCATCTCGATCACTTCCTCGAACGACGCGCCGGAAGCGGCGGTCTCCCGGAACGGATAGAGGTTGACCACTACCAGGTCGATCGGCGAGATGCCGGTCTCCTGCAGCTCGGTGAGATGACGGGCCTGGCCGCGATCGGCCAGGATGCCACCGTGGATTTCGGGGTGCAGGGTCTTCACCCGGCCACCGAGAAGCTCGGCTTGGCCGGTGATTTGCGACACCGGCGTCACCGGCACGCCGGCCGCCTCGAGGACCTTGCGGGTGCCGCCAGTGGAAAGGATCTCGATCCCCATGGCGGAGAGCGCGCGGGCGAATTCCTCGACCCCTCGCTTGTCGAAGACGGAGATCAGAGCACGTTGAGCTGGCAGCATGGTTCGTTCGGCAGACAGGATGGTTCGTTGGGCAGACGGGCTTCTCGAGTAGATGGATTGTCGAGCGGACGGCTAGCGGCGGGGTGAGGCGCCTTGGCGCGGTAACTGGATGACGTCGCGGCCCCTCAGAGGGACTCTCCGGCGAGTGTCGATGCCGCCGGCTTCGAGCCAAATATAGCGCAGCACCTGGGCGATGTCACTGACGGCATGGCTGTAGGCCAGACCGGCGACGGCGTAGGCGGTGGAGCGGTCGTCGAAGGCTCGGCGGCCGGACTGAAAGCGCACCCGCCGGTACTCGCGGCCGACCATCGGATAGAGCTTGCGGCTGCGCTCGAGGGTCGTGTCGAGCAGGCGGGGCAGATTGCCGTCCGCGCCGGGCTCGAAGCCGTAGAAGACGATCCGCACCCGCGGCTCCACGGATTCGAGGTAGGAGAGGTAGTCCGCGAAGTAGCGCGCCTCCTCGGGATCGGACTGCTCGGCGTTCAAGGGGTTGTTGGCGTCGGCCACGAAGTGGGAGACGATGCCCAGCCGGTAGGAGACCTCGTTGAAGGGCTGATGGGCGGTGATGGTGCGGATGGCGTTGTCGACCGCAGCCGCGATCGAGGCGTCGAGCCGGCCGGAACCGTCGGCGTTCTTGGCGTGGGCCTGGGGGTCGCGCTCGGCGAAGCCGTCACGCACTCCCTGGAGGTACGCCAGGCGGTTGCGTGCCAGCTGCCGGTAGAGGTCCGGCGGCGCCAGGCGGGCGGCGTGCTCGGCGATCGCCTGCTGGCTGGCCGGCGTCCAGGCCAGGGCCGGGGCGACGAAGCTCAGCAGGACGGCGGCGAGCAAGAGGTGGCGAAGACTCTGCACGGGCGCATTGTACCCATCCCGGCCCGGCGGCACACGAAGTCGAACCAAACGAGTCTCGACCCGTCCGTCGACCTTGCCGCTGGATCAGTCTGGCCGCCATCAAGCTCCAGCAGAATTGGCCGCTGGACCGGGATGAGCCAGATCCAGATCCAGCAGCAATGTGTCACTGGATGAGGATGGGCCTTAGGTTCCTCCAGCAGAGATTTCCGCTGGATCAGATTGAGCTTCATCCAGGTCCAGCAGAGATCTCTGCTGGACCTGGATCAGCCTCATTTCACTCCAGCAGTGCATGCCCCGGCGGGGATTGGCCGCGACCTACACCCGCTCCTTCTTGCCTCGGCGGTGCCAATAGCGCAGGTTGGCCGTGCGGTGGCCGCAGGTCTTCGACTCGCACCACCTGCGGTAGCCGCTGGGGGAGCGATCGACGAAGAACAGCCGGCAGCCTTTGGCCGCGCACTGGCGCACGTGGGGCCGGCCCCCGGCGGCGACCATCACCTCCACGGCCGAGCTCAGGATCGGCGACAGCAGGCCGTCGAGCACGTCGCCACCGCCGGCCCATCCCCAGGCGGCGCCCGCGTCGGCGGCGACCAGGCGCAGCGTCAGCGACGACTCGGCCACGGCGTGGTTGAAGGCCTCGAGGTAGCCCTCGGGCGCGGGCTTCTGGAGCTGGCTGGCGACGAAGCTCCGGGCCAGGCCGGCGCGGATCGTCGCCGCGCGTTCGAACGCCACCTCCGCCTCCGCCGGCCGCTCCGCCGCCAACTGTCGCAGGCGCTCCGCCTCCTGGGCCGACACGATGCCGACCTCGCGGCTCCAGATCACCAGCTCGGCGAAGCTCGAAACCCCCTGCTGCCGGTTCTCGGGCCGTGCGCCGGCAGTGTTGACGAAGGCGACGCAGAGCTCGCCGGCGAGCCCGAGTTGGGGGCCGCGCGGCGGTGGCGGTTTTCTCTGCCTGGCCATGGCGGAATGATAGCGCCTCGGCGCCCGCGGCGGATGGTAGAGCTGAGCGGGCGCTACGATGCACGGTCTGCAGTGGAGTCTTCCCAGCGAAGCGCAGTGGGAATCCGCGGCGCGTGGCGAGGGCGGGCGGGCGACGGATGGTACTACGAGATCGAATCGGTGCCCTTGACAGGAATACAGGAATACAGTTTACTGGGATCATGAAAGCGACGATGGAAATCCCCGACGACCTCTATCGCCAAGTGAAGGCGAAAAGCGCCCTGGAGGGACGGCCGGTTCGGGAAGTGGCGGTTGAGCTCTTCCGCCGGTACGTGGGACTCGGCGAGCCCGGGCGCGGAGGTCGAGACTCCGAGGAACAGCAGCAGATCGACGGCGAATCGACACCGGAATGGTTCGGGATCCTGCGGAGCTCTGCCCAAGAGGTCAGGCGGCATGACATGGAAGCGGTTCGGCAGAGCATCGCGCGAGGCATCACAGCGGACCGTAGCCTGTGATCGCAGGGCTAGACACTTCCGTCGTAGTGCGCCTCCTGACCGGTGAGCCCGCAGACCTCGCGATCGTCGCCCTGCGTTACCTCCAAGAGCAGCTGGGATCGGAAGACCGGGTGCTGGTCTCCGATTGGGTGCTGGCGGAGACCTACTACGCGCTTCAGCATCACTACGGGGCGTCGAAGAAGGAGACGCTCGACGCCTTGCGGAGCTTTCTAGAGACCTCGGGTGTCGAAGGTACGGGAGAGGTCGCCGAGGTGATCGCCAACCCGGGTCTGGAATCCGCAAAACCTGGTTTCATCGATCGGGTCATCCACGCCAACTATCTTCGCTCGGGTGTCGAAGAGGTCGTGACCTTCGAGAAGGCCGCTGCCAAGCTTCCCTCCGTCCGCGTGCTGACCGCTTGACGTGGTACTGGAGGCGCAGCCGAGATCGTCCCACTGCCGAAGAGCCCCTGGACCCCACCAAGAAGAACAAGACAACAAGAGGTCAAGTGCTCGCGGGAGCGGCCAACACACGGAAGCCGATGTCGACGAGCCGGTACGAAGCGCGGCTCCTGTGGCGGATAGCGGCCCGCAGGTAGACTGCGGAGTAGTCCCAGCAGCCGCCCCGAAGCACCCTGAAATCCTCCTTCGGGTCTCCGATCGGATCAGCACACCATTCCCAGACGTTCCCCGCCTGGTCGCAGTGCTCAAAGGGCCCGGCTCCCAACGGATAGACCCCGACCGGTGTCGGCGAGCCGACGTTGGGCTCGTACTCGGGCGCGAGGTTCGCGATGTGGTCGGTGCGGTCGACGAGGTCTTGGAGGTAGGGGGCGAGGTCGACGGGCGCGCCTGCATCCTCGCTGTCCATGCGGCCGGGGGCGTGGCTCACCAGCCAGGGAAAGAGGCCGGTGGCGACATTGGCGGCCAGGTCCCCGGGCGTGGTGAAGGTGTCGCGCGTGAAGGTGCTGTCGAGATAGTCCTTGAAGTCGGTCAGCCCGCGCACGGCGGCGACCACTTTCTGAACTTGCTTATCGGTCTTCGCTTCCGAGAGCCCGAGCTCTTCGCGGTCGCCGCTCCAGGGATATTCCGGATCGACGAGAAAAGCGAACACCGGTTTGCCGGCGCCGTGCGCCGCTTCGACCTCGTACCAGGTGACGCTCATCTTGCCGTCGCCGCCCTCCTTCTCGCTCGGCACCCAGCCGTAGCGGTGTGCAACGATCACGACCAGGGCGTCGGCGCTGGCCGCCTTCTCCCGACACACGGCCGGTCCGGATCGTCGGCCTGCGATCCCTTGCCTGCGGCGGCCATTCCCTTCATCCTATCGGCGCAATCGGGCGTTACAACGGCCAGGACAACTCACCGCGGTAGAACCTCGGCCAGCGGGAGCTCGAGCGTGAGTTGTTGAAAAAACGAGGCTCAAGTGGTGCCCAGGGGCGGAATTGAACCACCGACACCCTGATTTTCAGTCTGGATTCTCCAGCCTTACAGATCTTCGAAGATCTTTGACGAACTTGGATAAAGTTAGTATAATCAGTCTGTTAGCTTACGATCTTCAACGAAGAACTTTGATGCACTACGATCTAATTTGGTCACAGCATGGTCACAGCTGGTCACGGCACGGTAACAGCAAAAACAGGAGATCGGCGAATGGCAAAGCTCACGAAGGCACGCATTGACGTTGCCAAGTACGCCGGCAAGACCTACACGGGGAAGGATGGTCGAGTGCGGCACGGCGACTGCATCCTATGGGACGGTGGGAACGGCGGTATGCGCGGGCTCGGGCTCCGTATCCATCCTAGCGGGCGCAAGACATTCATCCTGAAATACAGGACCCGGAACCAGCGGAGGCGCCAGCTGGTCATCGGCGAGTTTGGGACCCTGACCTTGGTCCAAGCTCGGCGGCGCGCGCGGCGAAAGCTGGTGAAGATCTCAGACGGGGAAGATCCCCTCGCGGATCGCCGCAAAGCGGCTCGGGCCGAGGCCGTGGCTCAGCTCGCGGAGCGCTACCTCGTAAGACACGCAGAGCCCAAGAAGAGACCTAAGAGTGTCGAAGAGGATCGGCGGATGCTCAGGCTCCACGTCATACCGCGGCTCGGCCATCGAAAGGTCGAGGACGTAGACCGCCGCGACATTGCCGACCTCCATCACGCCATGCGAGCGACTCCCTACGCCGCCAACCGAGTCCTCTCGCTGCTGTCGAAGATGTTCAGCTTGGCGGAGAAGTGGGGGATCCGGGCTGACGGTTCCAACCCCTGCCGCCATGTGGAGCGATTTCGCGAGGAGCGTCGAGAGAGGTACCTGTCGGCCGAAGAGCTGGGATCGCTAGCCGAGGCCTTGGCGACCGTTGAGCGCGAAGGCAAAATCGGACCGCATGCCGTCGCAGCGGTCCGTCTGCTGCTGCTGACGGGTTGTCGTCTCCGGGAGATCCTCGGGCTCCGATGGGAAGACGTCGACCTCAGGGCGAGATTGCTCAGACTCCGGTCCTCGAAGACAGGGCCGAAGCTCGTCTACCTGAGCGCCCCAGCGCGGGAGGTTCTCTCGAACATCCCACGGACGGAAGGTTTCCTCTACGTCGTCGAAGGCCGAAACCCGAGCGCTCCCAGGGCGGATCTGACCAAGCCTTGGCGCCGGATCCGGATCCTGGCACAGCTGGAGGACGTCAGGATCCATGATCTCCGTCACACTCACGCAGCCGTTGGCGCGGGTCTCGGACTCTCGTTGCCGATGCTAGGGAGGCTTCTCGGCCACACCCAGCCCGTCACCACGGCGCGCTACGCCCACTTGGCGGTCGATCCCATGCACGAAGCGGCCGACCGGATCGGGGCAGAGCTGGC
Source organism: bacterium (assembly GCA_024226315.1). GTDB lineage: Bacteria > Acidobacteriota > Thermoanaerobaculia > Multivoradales > J023 > JAAELT01. The sequence goes on from JAAELT010000332.1 coordinate 81,511, forward strand.
AGCGGCCATGAGCGGCGGCGAGAAGGCTTCGGTGGCGCAACTAGTGCGCCGACGAGCCTGAGACTGAGGAAGGGACCGAAGCTGCCCCGGAACCCTGAGCTCGACCGCAAGATCGGCGCCGCGATGCGGGCGCTCCGCAGGCGTAGCTCGCTCTCGGACGCCGAGGTCGCGGATCGCATGGGCTACGGTCACAACGGCAAGCACTACGTGAATCGATGGGAGCGCGGTGATCGGGGTATCACCGCCGCAAGGCTGTTGCACTACCTGCAGGCGATCGGCGCCAACCTCGCCGATCTCGATCGGGAGCTCAATCCTCGCTCGGCCGGTAGCCGGCGGCTGGAAGAGATCGCTCTAGAGATCCAGACCCTCACCGAGATCCGCTGAGTCGCCGAAGCGTCCCGCGGCCGACCAGTCCAGTCGGAATCGAACGAGACAGTTCAGTCCGAGAGAACTCGCGGGTGGGGCTCGGTCGATCAAAAGGCTTGTAATAATCGAATTCGTTGCCGTCGCTCGTAGGTCCTTCGCAGGTATTAGGAGCCTTTTAGGACTCCCAGTGCGTTTGCAGTAGCAGTCCTCAATCTGCATAGTGCTTCCGGCAAGAGCCCCCAAGTATCGGCACATGGCTGCGGGCTCTGCTATGGCCAAAGTGCCCGGATCGAAAAACGAGCCAGGAGTCCCCGATGCGCACCGAGACGACGTCGCCCTTTCTCACCACGCAGGAAGCCGCAAGATACCTGCGGCTTCGCCCCTCCACTCTCGCGCGCTGGCGGTCTGTCGGCGGTGGACCACCCTTTCGCAAGTTCGGCGGCCGGGTGGTCTATTCGCGAGAGGAGCTGGAGGAATACGCGGAAGCGGGCCGCCGAGTCTCGACCTCTGACTCGGGTGCGTCAGCGCGGTAGTCGGGCGTGACGAGCGGTGCGTCATGGTGCGTAGCGATGCGTAGAGGCGCGTGGCGATGCGTAGAGTGTCCGGCGTCAACTACTTTTGCCGGCTGGCGACAATTATTTTTGCCGGTTGTCGCAGCCGGTTTTGAGCCGCCGCGACGACCGCCGGCGGTAGGGTTCTGGGCACATTATTAGGTCGCCTGCCCGTTCTCTGACTTCGTGTCCTGGTCGCCCTGGCGGGTCCGGTAGCTCTCGACATCAAACTCGAGGACGGCCGAGTGATGGACGAGCCGGTCGATCGCCGCCGCGGTGGTCATCGGGTCCTTGAAGATCCGGTCCCACTGGCTGAAGACCAGGTTGGATGTGATCAGCATCGATCGACGTTCGTAGCGCTCGGCCATCAGGGTGAAGAGCACCTCGACCTGCTCGGCGTCCTGCCGGACATAGCCGATATCGTCGAGGATCAGCAGTTCGAATCGGTCAAGCTTGCGCAAAGCTCGTGGCAGCTCGAGGTCGCGCTTGGCCGCGAGCAGGTCCTGCACCAGCTTGTAGGTCGGGATAAAGAGCACCGAGTGGCCGGCCTCGACCAGCGCATGGCCCAGAGCACAGGCACTATGCGTCTTACCCGTCCCTGGTAAGCCGAAGGCGAGCACGTTGACGGCCTGCTCCAAGAAGGCGCCCCGGGCGAGCTCGCGCAACTGACGGGCCAGCGGTCTGGGCAGGCGCCGATCGTCGAAGGCCGCGAAGGTCTTGCCCGGCGGCAGCTTCGCGGCACGGCGCAGACGCTCGACACGTCGCACCCGACGGTCTTCCTGCTCCATCTCGAAGATCTCCAGCAGCAAAGGCAGTATGTCCTCCTGGCCGGCCTGCTGCACCCGCGGCACCAGCTCCGCGGCGATCGTCACCAGCCGGAAGGTCTGCGCCAGGGCACCGAGTTTCTCCCCGACTTGCTCCGGCGTTGGCATCGCTGGCCGGCTCATCGCCCGACTCCCAAGTAGCGAGCGTCGTAGACCGACAAGTCCGGCTCGGGGATGTGCACCGTCGGCACCGTGACCGGCTCCGGCTTCGCCAGCTCCTTGACCACGGCGTAGTCGAAGCGCTCACCGGCCTCCAAGAGCAAGCTCAGAGCCTGCTCGACATCGGCCTCCAGCGTGCTCGCCGCCAGGTGCAGGATCCGCACATATTCCACGTCGGCTCGCTCTCCGCGCCAGCGGCGCAGCGCGTCGTAGGCACGCCGAAACACCAGCGAAGGAAACAGCTCCTCGCGGAAGCGGTAGCGCGCAAACGCCCCCGGCTTGCGCACCAGCGACCAGATGACGTGGCGATAGTCGATCCGTACCACCCGATCGCCACGCAACCGAGGCACGGTCTCCACCCGACGGCCTCGGTAGTAGACCTCGAGGTGGTTGGCATGCTGGCGGACCTCGACCTCGTGACCGATCAGCCGCGATGGCACCGAGTACCCTCGATTGCCGATCCGTAGGGTCGACCAACGCCGCACCTTCGGGCGGTACGTCGTGTACGTCGGCACCCGCGCCGAGGGCAAGGCCTGCAAGTAGGACTTCTCCACGGCGAGCGCAGCGGCCTGTGGCCGGTTGATCGCTCGATCGATCACCTCGTTGACGAACGCCTGGTAGTGCGCCACGCTGGCGAAGTCTCGGCTCACACGCAGCACCAGCGCCTGGGTCAGCGCCTGCTTGACCAGATCGTTGCCCTTCTCCGCTACCCCGTTCTCGTGCGCCTCACCTGGGCGGATCCGCGTCGAGTCCAGCCCATAATGATCCAGCACACCTTGGAAGCGCCGCGTCAACGACCGCCCGCCACTGCGTTTCAGCTCGTGTGTCGCCGCCGATAGGTTGTCGTGGCGAACGATCTCCGGGACCCCACCCAGCGCCCACAGCGCCCCTTGGAGACCCTCCACCAGTGCCTCGTAGGTCTCTCCGAACGCCACCTGCACCCACGTCCAGCCGCTACAGCTGAGCTTGAAGACGAACAACAGGTGAACGAGCAGCTCCCCCGCGATGCGCACCTCCAGCTTCTTCGCACGGGTGAAGTCGAAGACCCCCTCGCGACCCGGCGGGTGCTCCTGCGGAAAGTAGACTTCCTTCTCGGGACCCGACACCGCCCGCCAGTCGCGTACCCGACGCTCCAGCGTCCGGCGCTGACCTGGCTGAAAGCGGCCAGGGTAGCGCTCCACCAGCTCCTCGAAGATCGTCTTCGCCTGCAGCTCGCCTTTGCGGTCCGCCTCCAGCAACGGCACCACGTCCTGCTCCCACACCTCCGCATAAGGGTCCGGACGCGTGCGCCACCATCGCGGCTTGCGCACCTCCGACGGCAGAGGGCCTTGCTCCCACTTGCGTGCCGAGCGCACGCTCATCTCGGCGGCCGCAGCCGCCGTTTCCTGTGTCTTACCTTCCATGCGCTTTTGCCTCAGTAGCCGAACTTGATGGTCTGTGATCATCGGCCGATGCTGTCAACATCGCCCGCCAGGTCCAGGACCTCATGCGCTGGCCCCGTGCCGCTCGAAGAACTCCTCGCGCAGCTCCGCCTCGCTCGTCTGAGCGACTCGCAGCAGGTGGGCGATCGCCTCGGCCAGAGGCTCCGCCCTCACCAGCTCCACGACGCTGTACAGCTCCGCCGCTACCGTCCGCGGCACCCGATCCCGTCGCATCTTCCCGACATCGAACGGCAAGGCCACTGACTCACCGATCTCGAACAGCCGTTGATCCAGCCGCTGGAGCTCCAGAGCCGCCTCCAGCACTGCAGTACGCGGCAAGCGACGCAGGCCGAGCCAGTACACGATTGCCTCCAAGACTCGCATCATCTCTCTCTCCTCTCGAGGAGGCTGCGACCGGCAAATCTAGTTGTCGCTGACCGGCAAATCTAATTGTCGCTGAACA
>JAAELT010000333.1 GCA_024226315.1 bacterium
CGAGCGTCTGGAGCGCGATCTCGACCGCCTCGACGCCGCGGCCCACAAGCTGCCGCGGCCGCTCGACGAGCTGGTCGAGCGCTCAAGGGTGGGCATCCAGGCCAACCCGCCCGAGGAGGTGGCCTTCGGCGAGCTGGTTCGAGAAGCCCGGTTGGAGCTCGCCCCGATGTTCGCCGAGCGCGGGGTCGAGGTCGCGGTGACGGCGCGGCTGCCGGCGGTCACCGGCGACCGTGCGCGGTTGCTCGAGGCTGTACGCCATCTGCTGGCCAACGCGGTGCGGTACCTGGGAGACCAGCCAGCGCCGCGGATCGAGGTGGGGATGCGCGCCGCGGCAACGCAGGACGGCGAGCCACCGACCTTCTACGTCAGCGACAACGGGATGGGCATCGATCCCAAGTACCACGAGAAGGTCTTCGGACTGTTCGAGCGTCTCGATCCGGAGGCGTCGGAGGGGACTGGGATCGGTCTGGCGCTGGTCAAGCGGATCGTCGAGGTCCACGACGGCAAGGTCTGGGTCGAGTCGAAAGGGCGAGGGAAGGGCTCGACCTTCTGTCTATCGTTACCGATGGCAAGAGCATCTCACTGAACGCGCCACATTGGGGGAATCGCCATTGATCTCGCCGTGTGCCAGTTCAGCGCCATGTTCTTCCCCGACCGGGTCGCCGCCGGGTCCTCAGCCAACGCGAGGACATCAGCCCCGCCGCCGGTCCCGAGATCCTCAGAGCGGGCCGAGGATCAGGTTCGGGATACCGTGCTCACGCAGTAGGCGGTTGAAGTCCGGTATGCCGGCGTCACGGAGCTCTTCGAAGCTCTGCCGGCGTGCCTCGAAGTCGGCCTCGAGCTGCCGGAAGACCTCCACCTGCTGATCCGTGGGCCGGTGGTCCGCCCGCGCCACGCTACGCGCCAGGTGGAGCAAGCGGGCGTAGAGCAGGCGTTTCCAGCGCAGGGTGTCCTGCCTCGCCTGGGTGAAGCGTAGATCGAAGAAGTGGCCTTCGAGCTGGCGCAGGTCTCGTGCCAGCGCCTCGCCTGCCTCGTCCACGTCTTCGATGCCCTGGGGATCGCTCTCGGCCAGCCGGGCCCTCAGGTCCCGGAGACCCTTGCGGGCCCACTCGATCTCGTTGATCATCGCCGCTGATTCCTCGATCATGTCGCGCAGGTCGCGGAGCATCTCCATCTGTACCCCGAGGTCGTCGGCGCTGCCCGAGGCCCCCGGATCCTTGAGCACTTCCAGCTCGCTCTCGAGCGTCTCACCGCCGGCGCTCAGGCGCACGGTGTAGGTCCCCGGGGCGGCGAGCATCTCCAACCGGCCGCCGTCGACCAGCGGCCGCCAGCTGTCGTCCGAGAGGCCGACGTGGGGATTGTCGATCGGCCGGGTGCGCAGCTTCACCTGCGCGGTCTTGTCGTAGCGCAGATTCCAGTGGACGCGGTGCAGGCCGGGGTCGTCGGGCACGTCGTCGAGGGTGCGCACCTCCCGGCCGGCGTCGTCGAGGATGGTGATCTCGGGTTTCTCCGGCTCCTCCTTGTCCTCCGAGGCTTCCGACTTCGACCCGAGATAGTAGTGGATCGAGGCGCCGTAGGTGGGGTTGGTGCCGGCGGCTGGATCCTCCGGCTGCATCATCGGCGTTTCGCGGCGCAGGAAGCGGTAGGCCGGCCGCGGCGCGAATAGCAGGGGCTCGTCGCCGAGTGCCACTGTATCGAGCGCGGCAGTGTCGAGCTGCCGCAGCGGCGACAGGTCGTCGAGGATCCAGAAGCCGCGGCCGTAGGTGGCCACCACCAGGTCGCCGAAGCGCTCCTGGACGGTGAGCCAGTGGACCGGCGCGTGCGGCAGGTTCGACTGCATCGGATGCCACGTCTCGCCGCCCGAGAACGACACGTAGATGCCGTTCTCGACCCCCAGGTACAGCAGGCCGGGCCGCTTCGGGTCCTCGCGCACGCAGTGGGCGTAGCTGACCACGCTCGGCGGCACGCCGGCGTCGATGCGGCGCCAGCTCTGCCCGTGGTCGGCGGTGCGGTAGACGTAGGTCGCGGTGTCGCCGAGCTGGTGGGCGTCGACGGTCAGGTAGGCGACGCCGGCGGCGTGGCGCGAGGGCTCGATGTTCGAGATCGTGCCGCGGGAGGGAAGGCCGGGGAGGTTGGCGGTGACGTTGTGCCAGGTGCCGCCGCCATCGCGGGTGAGCTGCACCTGGCCGTCGTTGGTGCCGGCCCAGATCAGTCCCTCCTCGAGCGGCGACTCGGCCAGGGCGAAGATGGCCGGCGCCACGGTCGGGCCGGCGTCGTCGAGCGTCAGGCCGCCGCTGCGGCGCTGCAGCTCGGGATCGTCGGTGGTCAGGTCGGGGCTGATTACGCTCCAGCTCTGGCCCTCGTCGATGGTCAGGTGCACGTACTGGCTGCCGACGTAGACCCGCCGCGGGTCATGGGGCGAGATGACGATCGGAAACGTCCACTGGAAGCGGTACTTCAGCTCCTCGGCGCCCCAGCTCTCGACACCGATCGGCCACACGCTGACGTCGCGAGTGTGACCGGTTCGGGCGTCGAAACGTTCCAGGATGCCGTCGTAGCAGCCGGTCCACACGACGTCCGGGTCGGCCGGGCTGGGCACCGCGAAGCCCACCTCGCAGCCGCCCACCGATGACCACGCCCCGATCGGGATCTCGCCGCCGGTCAGGGTGTTGGACGGCCCGCGCGTCGACGGTCCGTCCTGGCGGTTGCCGTAGACGAAGTAGGGGATCCGGTCGTCGACGTTTGCGTGGTACATCTGGGCGATCGGCAGCTGCGGCCGGGACCAGCTCTCGCCGCGATTGACCGAGATCGAGACGCCGCCGTCGTGGCCGACGATCATGCGGTCGGGGACCTTCGGGTCAATCCAGATGTCGTGATGGTCCCAGCCCGCCTGGTTGTCGTGACCGACGCTCGCCCCGCCGTCGAGGGAGCGGCTGTGGCGCGTCGCCATGAAGTGGATCTCGTCGGCGTCGTCGGGTGAGGCCAGCGCTCGCGAGTAGTAGAGCGGGCGCTGCACCAGGTCGTTGTCGGCCGACACCATGCGCCACTTCTCGCCGCCGTCGTCGGAGCGCCAGAGGACTCCCTGGATCTGTAGTTCCCGGGAGTCGGCCACGGGCGCGAAGTCGGCGTTGGAGCTGGTCTCGATCAGGGCGTAGACGCGGCGGGGATCGTCCGCCGACATCGTCAGGCCGATCTTGCCCCAGGGCGGCTCGGGCAGGCCGGAACCCTCGAGCTGCTTCCAGGTGTCGCCGCCGTCCCGGGTCATCCACAGGCCGCTCTGCTCGCCGCCGCTCTCGCGACCCCAGGTGGCGATCTTCATCTGCCACAGGCCGGCGAACAGGATCCTGGGGTTGGTGGGATCCATCACCAGGTCGGAGGCCCCGGCGCCAGGGTCCGAGTGGAGCACCCGCTGCCAGGTCTCGCCGCCGTCGGTGGTGCGGTAGACGCCGCGCTCCTCCTGCGGCCCGTAGCAGTGGCCGAGCGCTGCCGCGTAGACGATGCGCGGGTCGGTGGGATGCACGATCACGCGGCCGATGCGGCCGGTGGCGTCGAGCCCCGTGTGGCGCCAGGTTTTGCCCGCGTCCTCGGACTTGTAGATGCCATTTCCGATCGAGATGTTGGCACGGATGAACGTCTCACCGGTTCCCGCCCAGACGACGTTGGGATCTGACGGCGCGACTGCCAGGGCGCCGATCGAGGAGACCGGCTGGTCGTCGAACACCGGCCGCCAGTGGGCACCGCCGTCGGTGGTCTTGAAGATGCCGCCCGAGGCCGCGCCGACGTAGTAGACAGCGGCGTCGCCGGGCACGCCGGTGACCGCGGTCACCCGGTTGCCCAGCGGACCTATGTGGCGGTATTCGAGTCTGTCGAAGAAGTCCGGAGAGATCTGTTCAGGGCTCTGCTCCTCTCCGGGGCTCTGCTGTGCAGCGGCGGCCGCCGCCAGCAAGACACAGGAAATCCACCATCGCCAGCTTGCACGCATCCACACGTCTCCTACGACCCGCCCTGGGTTCAGAATGAGGCACACGATTCGCTGTGTTAGGATAACTGCTCTCTCCGTCTACCGAGAACCATTGGCTCGCCTCGAGGTGCTGGCATGAACATCAACGACCTGCTCAAGCTGGCGGTGGAACGAAAGGCATCGGACCTGCACCTGAAGGTCGGCAGCCATCCGATGATTCGGGTCGACGGCAACCTGCAACCGATGCAGGAAATCAAGCGCATGATGCAGGAGGACACCCTGGCCATGGGCTACTCCATCATGAACGCGCGCCAGAAGCAGCGGTTCAAGGAGGAGCTCGATCTCGATCTGGCCTATTCGGTGCCCGGGCTCGGGCGTTTCCGTTGCAACATCTTCCAGCAACGGGGCGCCGTCGGGCTGGTGCTGCGTGTCATCCCGGCGCGCATCAAGACCATCCGCGAGCTGATGCTGCCACCGGTGCTCGAGACCGTGTCGGACGAAGCCCGCGGCATGATCCTTTGCACCGGTACCACCGGTTCGGGCAAGTCCACCACCCTGGCGGCGATGATCGATCACATCAACGCGGCGCGCAACGAGCACATCATCACCATCGAGGATCCGATCGAATTCCTGCACCGCGACAAGAAGTCACTGGTCAACCAGCGCGAGATCGACGTCGACACCCGGGGTTTCTCCCAGGCCCTGCGCTCGGCCATGCGCCAGGATCCCGACGTCGTGCTGGTCGGTGAGATGCGTGACCACGAGACTATCGAGACGGCGCTGCACGCCGCCGAGACCGGTCACCTGGTGCTCTCGACGCTGCACACCATCGACGCCACGGAGACCATCAACCGCATCATCTCGGTCTTCCCTCCCCACCACCAGAAGCAGATCCGCATCCAGCTCGGTCAGGTGCTGAAGGCCATCATCTCGATGCGGCTGGTACCGCGCGCCGACGGCATGGGCCGGGTACCGGCGGTGGAGGCGATGATCGTCACGCCCTACATCCGCGACTGCATCGAGAACAAGGAAAAGACCAAGTACATCCGCGAGCAGATCGCGCTGGGCACCAGCCAGTACGGCATGCAGACCTTCGATCAGTCGCTCTTTTTCCTCTACAAGGGCGGCCTGATCACCGTCGACGAGGCGCTCAGGCGGGCGACCAACCCGGACGAGTTCAAGCTCAAGCTCGCCGGCGTGCAGTTCACCGCCGACGTCGCCCGCGAGGAGATGGAGAGCTCCATTCAGGGCGCCGCCGACGGCGACCTGATGTCGGAAGAGTCGCCGTTCGAGATCGAGCGGATCGAGCCGGTGGGCCACTGATCCTTGCGCCAGCGGATTCCGTGCGGCCGCAAGGCGCTCGATCTGCTGAGCCGGCGGTCCCACTTCGAGAAAGAGCTGCGGGTCAAGCTCGCCAAGCGCGGCTATGAGGAGGCCGAGGTCGCCGAGACCCTGGAGCGCCTGCGCGGCCAGGGCCTGCTCGACGACAGGCAGACGGCGCGGAGCTTCGTCCGCGGCCGGCTGGCGCGCGCCCCCCAAGGCCGGTACAAGCTGCGCGCCGAGCTCGCCAAGCGCGGGGTGGCGTCCGAGATCGTCACCGAGACCCTCGACGACCTGTTGGGCGACGACGACCTGGAGCTGACCCGCCAGGCCGCCGAGCGCTGGCGCCGCACGCGCTGGCGCCCGGGCAAGGATCCCGAGCGTCAGCGTGCTTCTCTGGCGCGTCATCTCGCGGGGCGGGGGTTCTCGTCGCGGTCCGTCTATGCGGTCCTGGATGAAATGCCCCGGGGTGACGGCGACTAGGCCGGTCCGAGCTGGTCGCCGACGATCTCGGGCACGGCGGCGAGGAGTTGCGGCAGTTTGTCGGGCTCGCGGCCGCCGGCCTGGGCGAAGTCCGGGCGTCCGCCGCCGCGGCCGCCGACGACTTCCGCCAGGCTCTTGACCAGGGTGCCGGCTGACAGGCGCGAGGTGAGGTCTTTCGAGACGGTGGCGATGACGCTCACCTTCTCGTCGTCGCGCGCGGCCAGCACCACGACGCCCGAGCCCAGCTTGTCGCGCAAGGTGTCGGCGAGGTTGCGCAGCTCAGCCGTCGGCGCTTGCGGTACCTCGCGCGCCACCAGGCGGATGCCGCCGACCTCGATCTCTTCCTGGGCGGCGGTGTCGCCGGCCACCAGCTTGCGGCGCGTCTCGGCGAGCTCGCGCTCGAGCTCCTTGAGCTTGTTCTTCAGCGATCCGGCCTCGCCCGCCGCGCGCTCCGCCGGCACCGAGAGTTGGGCCTCGATGCCTTCGAGCAGCTCCTGACGCCGGCGTACCAGCTCCAGCGCGCCGAGGCCGGTCACCGCCTCGATCCGCCGCACGCCCGAGGCGATGCCGCGCTCGGCGGTGATGAACAGCGGGCCGATCTCGCCCGAGTTGCGCACGTGGCAGCCGCCGCACAGCTCGAGGCTGAAGCCGGGGATCTCCACCGTGCGCACGCGCTCGCCGTACTTCTCGCCGAACAGCGCCATGGCGCCCGCCTCGACCGCCTCCTTGTGTCCGCGCCAGCAGATGTCGGTGGGCACGGCGCGCAGCACCCAGTGGTTGGCGATCTCCTCGATTCGGCGCAACTCCTCGGGCGTCACCGGCTTGGAGTAGGTGAAGTCGAAGCGCAGCCGGTTGGGGGCGACCAGCGATCCGGCCTGGCGCACGCCTTCACCCAGAACCTGGCGCAGCGCGGCGTGCAGCACGTGAGTGCCGGTGTGGTTGCGCTCGGTGTGGACGCGCCGCTCGGCGTCGACCTCGGGTCGGACGGCCTGACCCGGCTCGAGGCGGCCTTCCTCGACCGTGACGAAGTGGAAGAAGATGCCGGAGGTGTCCTTCTGGGTGTCGGTGACCCGGGCGCGCCCGCCGTCCCACAGCAGCCGTCCCTGGTCGCCAACCTGGCCTCCGGACTCGGCGTAGAAGCTCGTGCGATCGAGCACGACGACGCCCCTGCGCCCGGCGTCGAGGCCGTCGACCGCCTCGGCGCCGTCACCGTTCATGGCCGCGACCTGGAGAACCCTGGATTCGGATGCATCACCGAGATCATAGCCCTCGAAGACCGTCTCGGTTTCCTCACCCTCTCCCGAGGACAGCGCGGCGTGCAGGCTCTGCAGGCGCTTCTGGAGCTCGCCCGTGGTGGCGCGGGATCGCTTGCGGCGCTCTTCGAGCACCTGCTCGAAGCCTGCCTCGTCGAGCGTGATCTGCTCCTCCTCGGCGATCTCGCGCACCGTCTCGAGCTCCAGACCGTAGGTGTCATAGAGGCGGAAGACCTCGTCGCCCGCCAGCTCCGAACGTCCGTCGGCATGCACGCGGTCGATCGCCTCCTGCACCCGGCGAGCGCCGAGCGCGCGGGTGGAGAGGTACTTCTCCTCTTCTTCGCGAATGGTCGCGATCGACGCCTCGCGGACTTTCTCGAGCTCCGCGTAGTGGGCGCCCATGATGTCGTCGAGCACCGGTACCAGGCGGTGCAGGAAGGGCTCTTCCAGACCGATCCGCATGCCGTGGCGCACCGCCCGGCGCAGCAGCCGCCGCAGCACGTAGCCGCGGCCGTCGGGCGCCGGGATGACGCCGTCAGCGAGCAGAAAGGCGACGGCGCGCAAGTGGTCGCCGATCACCCGCAGCGACACGTCGGGCTCCGCGTCGCGTCCGTAGGCGGTGCCCGAGAGGTCCGCGGCGGCGCTCAGGATGGGCTGGAAGAGATCGGTGTCGTAGTTGGACTCGACCCGTTCGAGCGCCGCCGCCACCCGTTCGAGGCCCGCGCCGGTGTCGATCGAGGGGTTGGGAAGCGGCGTCATGTTGCCGTCGGCGTCGCGCTCGAACTGCATGAAGACCAGGTTCCAGATCTCCAGGTAGCGGCCGCTGTCGGTGCCTTCCTCCCACGGGACATGTGGGCGGTCGGGGTGGAAATCAACGAAGATCTCGCTGCACGGTCCGCACGGGCCGGTGTCGCCCATGGCCCAGAAGTTGTCTGCCTTGCCGCAGCGAAGCACCCGGCTCTCGGGCAGGCCAGCAATCTTCAGCCACAGATCGTAGGCGTCGTCGTCCTCTTCGTAGACCGTGGCGTAGAGGTGTTCCTTCTTGAGCCCCCAGCCCTCGGTCACCAGCTCCCAGCCGAAGCGGATGGCGTCTTCCTTGAAGTAGTCGCCGAAGGAGAAGTTGCCGAGCATCTCGAAGAAAGTGTGGTGCCGAGGGCTCGGACCGACGTTCTCGAGGTCGTTGTGCTTGCCCGAAACGCGCAGGCACTTCTGCACCGTGACCGCTCGTGGGCCGCGCGGCTTCTCGCGCCCCAGGAACCAGTCCTTGAACTGCACCATTCCGGCGTTGACGAACAGCAGCGTCGGATCGCCGTGGGGAACCAGCGGCGCGCTCGGCAGGTGCAAGTGGCCGCGGTCGGCGAAGAAGTCGATGAAGCTCTGACGAATTTCCTGACTGTTCATGTAAGCCCCCAGGGGTTGAAACCCCAGGCTACGAATCTATCGCCCCTTCGGGGCGAGGATCGCGTTACTGGTCCACCAGGAAGGATAGGAGCCCTCCCCGATCTGTTCGCGGACCGAGAAGATAGCACGCCTGAAGGCGGGCGTTGCCCGTGGAGCTACGGGCAGGTGGCGAAGGCCGCCGTGTCGGTGACCGCGTCGGCGGCCTGGCCGAGCGGGTTGGTGTAGGTCTTGACCTGGTCGCTCAGGGTGTCGGTGACGGTCAGGGTGTACTCGACGTCGGTGGTGGCGGCGGCGAAAACCCAGTAGTTCTCGTTGATGGCACAGCCGTCGAGCACCTTGACCAGCAGCTCCCAGTTGTCCTGGCTGAAGAAGTAGAACAGCCCTGAGTCGTCGCTTTTGGCCAGGCCGGCCCTGGGGATCGAGACCTCGCTGGCGGTTCCAGTCTCGCCGAAGAAGTTCTCCCAGGTAGTCTCGACCCGGAAGCGGTCGTCCTCCCCCAGGCAGAGGACGGTCTGGCTGGGCACGCAGGGCGGCGGCATCGCCCCCGGCGCCGGACAGTCTTCGAAGGCCGTCGTGTCGGTGACCGCGGGCGCCGAGACGCCGACCGGATTGGCGTACGTACGGGTCTCGAAGCACTTGGTGTCGGTCACGGTGGTGGTGAGCCCGACATTGGTGGCCGAGCCGAGGAAGACCCAGAAGTGGCCGTTGAGCGCTCGGCCGTCGAGCACCTTTGCCATCATCTCCCAGTTGCCCGGGCTGAAGAAGCCGATCGCGGCCGAGTCCCGCGAGGCGAGCAGGGCGCCCTCTTCGGTCTCGGTCGGAACGACCGCGATCTTGCCCGGCCCGGTGGCGCCCACGAAGTCGCGCCACTCGACCTCCACCTTGAATCGGCCGCCCTGGAGCGCCAGGGCCGTCTGGTCTGTGACCAGGCGGTTCTCGAACACGCCACCGCCGCGAGTTCCCGCGTACAGAGTGGAAGGCGTCGTCGGGTCGATGACCAGGCCGGAGACCGCGCGGGGCAGCAGGCCGTCGACCAGAGTGGTCCAGGTGGCGCCGCCGTCGGTGCTGCGATAGAGGCCTTCGCCGCCGCCGAATTCCTGGTCGCCGAAACCCCCGGCATAGAGGGTGGTGGGAGTCAGGGGATCGATCGCCAGCGTCTGTACGTCGCTGAAATCGAAGAGTGGGTCGTTGTTGAGGGAGGTCCAGGAGTCGCCGCCGTCGTCGCTGCGGTAGACGCCGCCGAGGCCGAGCCCGCCGGGCAGCCCGGCATAGACGGTGTTCGGGTTCTGTGGATCGATCGCCAGAGCAGTGACCGTGGCATCGTCCGGCAGCTCGGTGAGGCCGTTGTTGGACTGGCTCCAGGTGGTGCCTCGATCCGTGCTCTTGAACAGGCCCGCGCGGCCGCCGGCATAGAGGATGGTCGGGGTGTGTGGATCGACCGCCAGGGTCACGACCAGCATCGACTCGGGTAGACCGGCGTTGGCAGCCTCCCAGGAGGCGCCGCCGTCGACGCTCCGGAAGACCCTGACGCCGAAGCTGCCGACGATCGTACCGGCGTAGAGGATGTCGGGATCTCGCGGGTCGACCGCCAGAGAATAGACGAAGAGGCCGAGCAGGCCTTCGTTGGCCGGGTTCCACTGGCCGCCGCCGTCGGTGCTCTTGAAAACCCCGCCGCCCGCGGTCCCGGCATAGAGGGTGTCGGGGGTCAGGGGATCGACCGCCAGGGCCGCGATTAGGAGGTTGTCGAGGCCCTCGTTGATCGCGTTCCAGGCAGCGCCACCGTCGGTGCTCTTGAAGACCCCGCCGCCCACGATCCCGGCATAGAGGGTGGTGGGGGTCTGGGGATCGATCGCCAGGCTGTCCACGCGGGCCGCGACGATCCCGTCGCTCAGGGCATTCCACGTGGCGCCGCCGTCGATGCTTTTGAGCACGCCGTTTGCGAAGTGTCCGAGATAGAGCGTAGTGGGCGTCTGCGGGTCGATCACCAGGGTCCCGTTGTACCCACCCGTGGGACCGCTGCCGGTGTCGTTCCAGGTGCCGCCGCCGTCTGTGCTCTCGAAGATCGGTCCGGAGAAAGTGTCGGCATAGAGGGTCGTGGACGTCTGTGGATCGATCGCCAGGTTCACGACGTTGTCGTCGAGCAGACCGGTGCTGGCGGTGCTCCATGTGCTTCCGCCGTCGATACTCTTGAAGACGCCGCTGTCGGTGGTACCGGCATAGAGGGTGGTGGGCGTCTGCGGATCGATCGCCAGGACCGAGATGGACAAGGAGGTGAGACCGTTGTTGGCGGCGTTCCACGTGTCACCGCCGTCTGTGCTCTTGTACACCCCGCCGAAGAAAGTGACGGCATAGATGTTGGTGGGCGTCTGTGGATCGACTGCCAGCTTCAAGACGGTGAAGCCGTCGAGCGCGAGGGGGTCGCCCGCGCGGCTCCACGAGTCGCCGCCGTCGGTAGTCTTGTATACCCCGGCGTCGGCTCCCGCGTAGAGGGTGGTGGGAGTTTGAGGATCAATCGCCAGGGCCACGACGCCGGGCGACGGCGGCGAGGTCTTGCCGGCCAGGAGGGGAAGGAAGAGGCCGCCTGAGGCGGCGCTCCAGGTGTCGCCGCCGTCGGTACTCTTGAACAAGCCGTCGGGCAGGGCGGTCCCGGCGTAGAGCGTGGTGGGGTTCTGCGGATCGATCACCAGGTTCAGGATCGTGCGGTCGGTGAGGCCGCCTGAGGCGGCGCTCCAGGTGGCGCCGCCGTCGACGCTCTTGAACACCCCGATGCCGGTTCCGCTGCTTCCGGTACCCGTGCCGGCATAGATGGTGGTGGGGGTCTGCGGGTCGATCGCCAGGGCCGAGATCGAGCCCCCCATCGGCCCTTCGGCCGTCCACTCGTCGAGGCCGGCATCGGCGGCGCCGCCGGACAGTGCCAAGACGGCCGTGATCGCTACGACTCTCAGATGGTTCCTTGTACGCATGACTCCCTCCGGTCTCTCGTAATGCCCATTCAACGGTCGGGACCGCTACGGACAGGTGGCGAAAGCATTCGTGTCGGTGATCGCGTCGGCGGCCTGGCCGAGCGGGTTGGTGTAGGTTCGCACCTGGTCGTTCAGGGTGTCGGTGACGGTCAGCGTGTATTCGACGTTGGTGGTGGCGGCGGCGAAAACCCAGTAGTTCTCGTTGATGGCACAGCCGTCGAGCACCTTGACCAGCAGCTCCCAGTTGTCCTGGCTGAAGAAGTAGAAGAGCCCCGAGTCGTTGCTCCTGGCCAGACCGGCCCTGGGGATCGATACCTCGCTGGCGGTTCCAGTCTCGCCGAAGAAGTTCTCCCAGGTGGTCTCGACTCGGAAGCGGTTGTCCTCACCCAGGCAGAGGACGGTCTCGCTGGGCACGCAGGGCGGCGGCATTGCCCCGGGCGCCGGACAGTCGTCGAAGGCCGTCGTGTCGGTGACCGCGGGCGCCGACACGCCCACCGGATTGGTGTACGTGCGGGTCTCGGCACACCTGGTGTCGGTGACGGTGGTGGTGAACCCGACGTTGGTGGCCGAGGCCAGGAAGACCCAGAAGTGGTCGTTGAGCGCCCGGCCGTCGAGCACCTTGGCCGTCATCTCCCAGTTGCCCGGGCTGAAGAAGCCGGTCGCGGCCGAGTCCCGCGAGGCGAGGATGGCGCCCTCGTCGGTCTCGGTGGGGACGACCGCGATCTTCCCCGGCCCGGTGGCGTCCATGAAATCGCGCCATTCGACCTCCACCTTGAACCGGCCGCCCTGGAGCACCAGGACCGTCTGATCGGTGACCAGGCGGTTCTCGAACACGCCGCCGCCGCGAGTTCCCGCGTACAGAGTGGAGGGTGTCGTGGGGTCGATGACAAGGGATCTGACAGCGGCGGGAATCAGACCGTCGACCAGGGTGGTCCAGGTGGCGCCGCTGTCGGTGCTGCGATAGAAACCGTCGCCGCCGCCGAAGGACTGATCGCTGATACCCCCGGCATAGACGGTAGTGGGTGTCAGGGGATCGATCGCAAGCGCCTGTACGTCGCTGAAGTCGTTCAGCGGGCCGTTGTTGAGGGACGTCCAGGTGGCGCCGGCGTCGTCGCTGCGGTAGACGCCGCCAAGGCCGAGCCCGCCGAGCAGCCCGGCATAGAGGGTGGTGGGAGTCTGCGGATCGATCGCCATGGCATTGACCCCGACGCTTTCAGGGTGGTCGGTGAGGCCGTCGTTGGCGGGGCTCCAGGTATCGCCTCGATCGGTGCTCTTGTACACCCCGCCGAAGATGCCCGCATAGAGGGTGGTGGGGGTCTGGGGGTCGATCGCCCAGGCGCCGACCCGGGTCGACGGGGGCAGGCCGCCGTCGATGAGCTCCCAACTGGCGCCGCCGTCGATGCTGCGAAACGCCCCGCTGCCGAACGTGCCGGGGTTGGTGCCGGCGTAGAGGATGTCGGGGTCTTGCGGGTCCATCGCCAGGGAGAAGACGTCGAGGTCGAGCAGGCCCGCGTTCGTCGGGCTCCACAGGCCGCCGGCATCGGTGCTCTTGAAGACCCCGCCGCCAGTGGTCGCGGCATAGAGGGTGGTCGGGGTCTCGGGATCGACCGCCAGGGCCTCGATTCCGTCGTTGGAGAGGCCGGTGCTGGCGGCGCTCCACGAGGCGCCGCGGTCGACGCTCTTGAGCACGTTCGCGAACGTTCCGGCATAGAGAATGTTGGGGGCCTGCGGATCGATCGCCAGGCTGGCCACGCGGGCCGCGACGATTCCCTGGTTGGTCGCGTTCCACTGGCCACCGCCGTCGGTACTCTTGAAGACACCCTCGATGGAGTGTCCGGCATAGAGGGTGGCGGGGGTCTGTGGGTCGATCGCCACGACCCGGTTCAGACTGTTCTGGAGGCCGCCGCCGGTGGCGTTCCAGGTGTCGCCGCCGTCGGTGCTCTTGAACACACCCTCGCCGGCGAGGCCGGCATAGAGGTTGGCGGGGGTCTGTGGATCGATCGCCAATCCCCAGGCGTCGTTGTCGGGCAAGCCGCTGTTCGTGGCGGCCCACAGGCCGCCTCCGTTGGTCGTTTTGAAGACTCCGCCCATGAAGGTGCTGGCATAGACGGTGGCAGGGTTCTGCGGGTCGATCGCCAGGCCGGAGATCCAGACAGCCGTCAGGCCGTCGTTGACGATCGTCCACACGCCGCCGCCGGTAATGCTCTTGTAGACCCCCGAGGGAGTCCCGGCATAGAGGGTGGTCGGCGTCTGGGGGTCGATCACCAGGGCCTCGATGCCGACCTCGAAATCGCCCACGGAGCTCCAGTTGGCTCCGCCGTCCGTGCTCCTGTACACCCCCAGACCGTATCGCCCGGCGTAGAGAGTGGCCGGGGTCTGCGGATCGATCGCCAGGGTCAGGACGTCGGGCACGGGCGGCGAGGACTTGGGCGCGCGGTTGAACAGACCCTCGCTGGCTAGGCTCCAGGTCACGCCACCGTCGGTGCTCTTGAACACCCCGTCGGAAAAGGTGGCGGCGTAAAGGGTGGAGGGCGTCTGGGGATCGATCGCCAGGGCCATGATGGTGAGTTGGGTGAGGCCGTCGTTGGCAGCGCTCCAGGTAGTGCCTCCGTCGGTGCTCTTGAACACCCCGATGCCCGTTCCGGCCGTTCCGATACCGGTCCCGGCATAGATGGTGGTCGGGGTCTGCGGATCGATCGCCAACGTGTAGATCGCGCCTCCGAAAGGCCCTTCGGCCGTCCACTCGTCGAGCCCCGCGTGGGCCGCGGCGCCGACCAGTGCCAGGACGATCGTGATCGAAGCGACTCGTAGATGGATCGTTGCGCGCATGGTGCCCTCCTCGCAATTCCCGTGGCATGTATCGACCGGCTGTTTATGCTAAAATGGCATGAGCCGGGGTTCTTGTCAACACCTTCATCATGAATGCGAGAACGGCATCGGAAATGGGCCAGCGAGAGTTGCCCTGGCCGCTGCCGGGCGAGGGCGACCGGCCGCTCAGTATTCGATGTCGAGCTCGCCGATGGTGGTCCGCAGATCCAGGGTCAGGGTGGGCGCGTCGTCGGGGAGGTCCCTGGCCCGCGGGCGCTCGACCGGGGTGTCCTGGAACGCCGAGCTGGTCCGCTCGTAGTCGATGCGAGCGTCCTCGGGCAGCCAGACGCGGCATGATCCTATGCCGAGCTCGACCTCGACGGTGGCGTCGTCGCGCCAGTGGCCCTTGAGATCCAGGAACAGCTCGCCCATGCTGTGAGCGACTTCCACCGCGACCGGGCTGGCCTCGCCCAGGCCGCGGATTTCGACGCTGCCCATCGAAGAATCGGCGCGGAATGTCTCCATCGGGAACGGCAGCGGGTCGCGGAACTCGACGAAGTGGTCACCGGTGCCCAGCTCGAGGTCGACCTTGCGCAGCCACAAGCCGCTCAGATCAGCCTCGAATTCCCCCATCCCGACCTCGCCGACCAGGTCGATCCGGTGGCCGCGCGGGATGATGATCTCGACCTCGTTGTTGACGTTCTCGCCGGCGCCACTGAAGATCAGGTCCAGCCAACCCCGGCGAGCGCCGAAGCCCACCTCGTAAACCCAGCCACCGTCCTCGGAGCTTTGAAACTCCTCGCGCAGCTCGAAGGTGCCGGCATCGTAGTCCGCCTCGACCCGGATCGGCTCACCGGCGGGGCCGGGCCGGATGACGAACTCGCCCATCCTGAGATCGAGGACGACTCGCCCGACCGGGGCCTCCTGGTCCGGGTACTCCGGCAGCTCCGGCAACGGCAGGATCTCACCGACCTGCGGCGCGTCGGGGGCCGTGGGGTAAAGCGGCGTTTCGGGCAGCGGGTGCTCCGCCTGGCGCTGCTCCGGTCTCGATTCCTGGGGCTCGGAGGCGAGGTGGATGGCGCTGACGAGGAAGATCAGGACGACGAACAGGGCCAGGATCGACAAACATCCGACGCAGCCGTATTTGAGGCATCCCGGAAATCTGCCTTTGTCGCTCATGATTCCATTCTCGTCTGTTCAGGTCTGCCCAGTACCAGGTCTGTCCAGCGTCACCGCATACTACGACCGCGGCCGGCGGCATGTTTCGCCGGCGAGTCGCTCCACTCCATCGCTCCAAGTACGCCGGCACAATAACATCTCCCTGTTCGGCGGCAGAGGTGCGAGAATGGCCGCGCATGCGCCTGCTCCATCTCGCGGTTTCCCTGCTGTGCTTCCTGGCACTCACCGGTGTGGGACTGTTGTTCCACTACCGGCCAGATGTCAGCGCCGGATACCTGGATCTGATCGATCTGCGTGAGGTGAGCCGCTTCGGCTTCCTCCGTGATCTACATCTCTGGGCTTCGCACGCGGCGGTGATCGTGATCTGGCTGCACCTGCTCCGGGCAGCGCTTCGTGGCCGGGCCAGTGGCGCGCGTCGCCGCGAGTGGAGGAGCAGCGTGGTCTTGGCGGTGCTGACGCTGATGCTCGCCACCACCGGCACGTTGCTGCCCTGGGACCAGGACGCCTTCTGGGGTATCGCCACGGTATGGGCGCCAGGGGAAGCGGCCACGGCGGCCGAGTCGCCGGCCGTCGACGGCTCGACGTTACTGCGGGCCTACGTCCTGCACTGTTTCGTGTTGCCGCTCCTCTTGACCGGGCTGGTGGCTGCCCACCTGCGGCGGAGTCGCGGGGTGGCGGAGAAGAGATGAACGCCGTCGAGGCCCTCCTCGATTTTGTGGCCTCGCCACCCTGGCTATTCAGCCTGGCCCTGATCCTGTTCCTGGCGGGCCGGGGCTCGAGGTGGCTCTGGAGCCGAGGCGGCGGCGCGCTGCTGCTGGTGCTGGCGGCGGCGCTTCTCGCCCTCGGCCTGGCCGACGAGACGTTCCGCCACAACCTGCTTCGCCCGGAGCGCCTGCCGGTGACGGTGCTCCTGCTGTCGAGCGGCGTCCTGATGTGGCTCGAGATGTCCAGGACAAGTCGGGGCGCGGTCGACGAGCCGCTGCCGGATCGGGGCTTCTCGTCAGCTGACGCGGGCGCGGCCACGATCGTCGGACTCGGGCTGGTCGCCTGCGCGTGGCTGTTCCCGGCAGCGTCCGGGCCCGTGGCCGATCCGGCCTCGACACCGGATCTCGTCCGCGTCCCCTGGTTTCTTCTCGCCTTGCAGGAGCTGTCTCACTACTTCGATCCCTGGGTGCCGTATTTCGCGCTGCCGCTGCTCTTCCTGGGCCTGTTGCTGGCGTTACCTTGGCTCGGACACGAGAAGACCGCGCAACCTGGTGGCCGCTCTCTCTTTCTCTTCGGCTGGCTGTTGCTCTGGCTCCTGCCTCTGGCAGCGGCGGCTTTCTTGCGCGGCCCTCATTGGATTGCTTTCGGCCCCTTCGAAGCGTGGGACGCGACGCGCCCGCCACCCGCGCCGCCCCTTGCCTTCTCGGAGGTCTTTTGGAGTGGGTGGCTCGGCGGCATCCTGCCCGAGCGCTGGTGGCTCCGCGAGCTGCCGGGCATGCTGTTGTTGGCTGGTTACTTCCTGCTGCTGCCGCTCGCCCTGCAGCGCGTGGGCGTGACCCGGCGGGCGCTGGAGAGCTACAGCGAGTCCCTCGGGGCCTGGCGTTTTCGAGCGGCGTTGATCGCGGTGCTGGCGCTGCTGCTGGTGCCGCTCAAGATGTACGGCCGCTGGTTGCTCGACATCGGTCACTGGATCCACATCCCGGAGCTGCCGTTTGCCTTCTAGGGGAAGAGCGGTGCTTCGCAACGTCGCCGTGCTGCTGGTCGCAGTCCTCGCCCTGGCGATAGCCGGCAACGCCCGGCCCTGGAAACGGTTGCAGGACACGTTTCTCGAGCTCGAGCGCGAGCAGATTCGCGCTCGGCTCGACGCAGCCCGGGAGCAGGCGACTCTCGGCCTCGCCGAGGTCGAGGCCGAGATCCAGGCGGAGCGTCAGCGACTGACCGAGCGCAGCGACGAGATCCTCGACCTGGAGGACGACTTGCGGCGGTTTCGCGGCAAGCTGCAGGCAGCCGAAACGCGGCGGAGTCTGATTGGGTCGGATCTCGAGCAAGCCCGTTGGCGGCTACGCGGCGAGCCGTCCGGCGCCGAGCAGGCCGGCGCCGAGCAGGCCGGCGCCGAGCAGGTCATCGTGCTCGAGGAGCGGCTGCGAGAGACCCGCAAGGAGGTCGAATCGCTCACCGAGCTGGCGGCGGATCGCGAGGGCAAGCTGGGCGCGGCGCGTTCCCTGCTGAACGCCGCGCTGGAGCGACAGGCCTTGTTGCTGGCGCCGATCGAGGAGCTGGAGAGTCGTCTCGAGGAGCTCCGGTCCGGTCCGTTGCCGGCGGTTCCCGGGCTCTACCATCCCGGGGTCTCGGTCCGAGAGATCAGGGTCGCCGACTTCCCCGAGCTGGACGGGACGACCCGCCTGGATCGTTGCGTGACCTGCCACCTCGGCGCCGATCGCGGCGACCCGAGCGGGGAGGGTCGGCCACCGCCGTTTCGCCCGCATCCGGATCTGGATCTGTTCGTCGGCGCCGACTCGCCCCACCCGGCCGCGCGCTTCGGCTGCACCGTCTGTCACGGTGGCGACGGTCGCGCGACCGACTACGCCCGCGCTGGACACTTACCCGGCGAGGTGCCCAGCCGGCGGCCGATACTGCCTCTCGAGCTGACCGAGGCCGCGTGCGGCAGCTGCCACGGTGCCGAGGTCTGGACACCGCGTGCCCCGACTCACGACGCCGGTTGGCGTTTGATCTCGACCCTCGGCTGTACCGGTTGCCACACGGGCGACCCTCTCGAAAGCGGCACGGGTGCGCTGGCCGGACCGGCGCTTCTGGGAATCGCATCAAAGACCAGCCCCGCATGGGCCTATCGCTGGATCGAGGGGCCCTCCGAGCTCGATTCGGCCGCCCGCATGCCGCACTTCTTCGACCTCGACTCTGACGCCGGCTCTGATGCCGGTGCCGAGCAGCGCGCGCGCCGGAGGACGGAGGTCCGGGCGATTGTCCACTATCTCTGGGAGCGCTCTCGCTCCGCGGCGCAAGAGTCGCCGCCCGAGGGTGATCCCGTGCGGGGCAAGGAGCTGCTTGAGAGCGTCGGCTGTCTGGGCTGCCACCTGCTGGACCCGGCGTCGACGATACCGCGCGCGTCGGAGCGGCGCCATGGACCCAACCTGGCGCGTGTCGGCAGCAAGATCTTCCCGACCTGGCTCTTCGCCTGGCTCAGAGACCCGAGCGGGATTCGACACGACACGCCGATGCCGAGCCTGCGCCTCGACGAGCAGGAAGCCGCGGACCTCGTGGCCTACCTGATGACTCGCAGGGACCCCGCGTGGGAGAGCCTGGAGCTGCCGGAGGTGACGGTCGAGGTCCGCGACGCGCTGCTGCTGGGCTATCTCGAAGAGAGCCACACGGTGGAGGAAAGCCAGGCGCGTCTCGACCGAATGAGCGACCGGGAGCGGAACGTCTCGCTCGGGGAACAGACGATCGCCAACCGCGGCTGTCACGGTTGCCACCGGATCGCCGGCTTCGAGGACGCGAAAGTGGCCGGGCCCGGTCTCGGTGAGATGGCCGCGAACCTCCGGCAGCGCTGGCGGCCCGAGGCTCACGATCCGGTCTACAGCCTGACAGAGGACGAGGCGCGAGCGGTGACGGTCGCCATGCTCGGCCGCACGTTCGCCCACGCGCGTCCGGCCCTCCCGCGATCAGCCGGCGGGCGATCACGGGCTCTCGCCGCGGGTCGGCGGGTCATCGAGCGCTACAACTGCCGCGGTTGTCATCTGGTCGAGAACCGAGGCGGGGCGATCACGGCGGCGACAGTCGAAGCCGGCTCGGCGCCGCCGGATCTGACTCATAGTGGAGCGCGCCTGCGCTCTCCCTGGCTCCACGACTACCTCGCGGATCCGGGCCGCTCGTCCATGCGGCCGTGGCTGACGGTACGCATGCCGACCTTCGCCTTCACCGAGGCCGAGCGTAACGCGTTGGTCCGTTACTTCGCGGCCCTGAACGACCGGGAGCTCTTCACCGTGCCTCGGCGTGCCGAGGATTCTTCAGAGGTGGACCTCACGGTCGGCAAGGTGGTCTTCGGCATGTTGCAGTGCGACGACTGTCACGACGACGACCGCGACGCTCCGCTCCTGGCGCCGCCATATCACCGGGCCCGTGAGCGCCTGCGGCCTGACTGGGTGGTCGAGTGGATCCTCGATCCCGAGGCGTGGTCGCGGGGCACCGCCATGCCGGCCGTCTTTCGCGCCGCTGAAGGCGAGCCGCTCGACTCTTCCTTCCTGAGCGGTTCGATCAGCACACCGATCTACTCCCCGGAGAGGGGCCGTCTGCTCCGGCTCTTCGAATCCGAGGAAGATCTCCATGCCTACCTCTCGGATCCGCGACGGGTGGCCGCGGCGCTCAGGGATCATCTGTGGACGATGGACAAGTGAGCCGATAGACTCACCGCAGTGCGCGAGGGTGCTCGCCCGCCGCGCCGCAGCCGTCCACACTCCTTCCGAAGGGCACTCTCTTGACCGTCGAGGCGACGACCCTGGCCCCGCGAGACTCCCAGTGGGCCGACTTCGTGGAGCTCACAAAGCCGCGCATCAGCCTGATGGTGGTGCTGACCACCGCCGCGGGTTACCTGTTGACGGCCCCGCGGCCGATCGACTGGCTGTTGCTTTGCCATGCGATGCTGGGCACGGCGTTGGTGGCGAGTGGGGCCTCGGCACTCAATCAGGTGATCGAGCGGCACACCGACGCCCGCATGCGGCGCACGGCCAACCGGCCTATTCCGGCCGGCCGGCTGGACGTCGAGAGGGCTTTCGCCTTCGGCTTGATGATCTCGCTCGTGGGAGTTGTCTATCTGACCTTCCTGGTCAATCCGCTCACCGCCGTCATCGGCGCGCTGACCCTGGCGTCCTACGTGCTGATCTACACTCCGCTCAAGCGCCGCAGCTCGCTGTCCACGATCGTCGGGGCGGTGCCGGGCGCCGCGCCGCCGGTGATGGGCGTCACCGCCGCCACTGGTGAGCTCGGCGTCATGGCCTGGATCCTGTTCGGCATCCTCTTCCTCTGGCAGATGCCGCACTTCCTCGCCATCGCCTGGATGTACCGCGCCGACTACGAGCGCGGCGGCTTTCCGCTGCTGACCCTCGGCCACCTGCCCGGCCAGCGCACGGCCCGGCAGATGGTGCTGTACGCGGCTGCGCTGATTCCGGTGAGCGTCCTGCCGAGCGTGCTCGGTTATGCCGGCGCGCTCTACTTCGTGGGCGCGCTGGTGCTCGGCCTGCTGTTTCTCGGTTTTTGCTTCGCCTTCGGCAAGACGCAGGACGCGCGGGCGGCACGTCGGCTGCTCCTGGTCTCGGTGATCTACCTGCCGGTGGTGCTGCTGCTGATGGTGGCCGACCAGGCCCTGCTCTAGGCGCCCCATGACCAGCCCGACGGCACCGGGCCCGGCGGACAGCTCGCCGGCGCGACGCTCCACCGGCTTGGCGCGGGCGCTCTGGGTGCTTTCGATCGCGGTCGTCGTGGCTGCCCTGATCGCCGGCTTCCTGTCCCGGAAGTGGCGCGCGGAGCCGCTACCGGTGATCAAGCAGGTGCCGGAGTTTGCCCTCACTCATCACGACGGCTCGACCGTCACCCGCGAAGACTTCCTCGGCGGCCCCTGGATCGCCGATTTCATCTTCACCCGCTGCCCCGCGATCTGTCCGCGCATGACCGCGCAGATGAAGCGCGTGACCGAGGCCCTGGGGGAGGGCTCGCAAGTCAAGATCGCGTCGTTCTCGGTCGATCCCGAGCACGACACGCCGGAGGTGCTGGCCGCCTACGCCGCCGATCACGGCGCCGGCGAAGGGTGGTACTTCCTCACCGGCGAGGCGGCGACGATCCACACTCTCTGCCGCGAGGGGTTCCTGCTCGCCGTCGACGCTTCGCCTCCCGCGGACGTGAGCACCGGAAGTGATCCGATCATCCACAGCAACCGCTTCGTGCTGATCGACGCCGAGAACCAGATCCGCGGCTACTACGACCCCTTCGACGAGGACGAGCTCGCCCGCCTGGTGGCCGACGTCAAGGGGCTCCTTCGGTAGCAGCAAGGTCCAGGAAGAGGACCCGGGACGCCTCGATCTTGCCCTGGGAGAAGATACCGGCGATCCGGTCTTCCACCGCGTAGAGGTTCTCGAACATGCCGGCCAGGGGTTCCTCGGAGTCCGGGTTCGACTCCTGGAAATCCTTGAAATTGTCCGCCACGAGCAACTCGCCCGAGCGGCCGTCGTAGACTCGCAGCACGATGTCGTACTCGAAGCCGGCTTTCTCGACCAGGGTCTGCCGCTGGTGGGTCTGCCCGTCAACCGGCGAGGTGTAGCTTTCGTTGCGGTAGCCGCTGCGGGCCAGGACGTCGAAGTCGAGGCTGCAGCTCAGGATCAGGTCCGCCTGGGTGCGCTCCCCGAGCGCCCGCCAGAAGTCCCGGTCCTGGCCCAGCCTCTCGAGGTCGTGGGTCGGATAGTCGAGCGGCCCGACCTGGACCATCCTCAAGTCGGTCTCGCGGCGCAGGAGCTTCCTCAGGTAGCGTTCGAAGTCACCCTGGATGTCGACGTCGCTGCCGGTGACGTTCCCCTCGCGCTCCCGGCTCACCATGATGCAGGGAGCCAGCGCTATGGAGCTGTGCCCCGAGAGGTCGAGCCGTGCGCGGACCGGCAGAGTGATCTGGACCTCCTCGGTCAGCGCGGCGAGCGGCACGGCTGTCGCCAGCGTGACCAGGAAAGCGGCCGCCGCGGCCACGATCCTCGTGCTGTCTGTACGTGGGGTCATCATCCGTCCTCCCGAACGAACGTTTCCTGGCCGGGACCGGGTCCTACCCATGATGTCAGCAACACCGATGCCAGAAATGGATTACCAGGCCGAGAGATCCCCTGACTCGAACCCGTCGGCGAAGATTTCCGCCACGATCGGTACCTGCGGAAACGGCGTGCCGGTGAGGGAGAAATAGAGCCATGCGGTCGGCGCCAGGCCGCTCCAGGTGGTCCACCAGCCGAAGGTGTCGTTCAGCGCGTCGGCGGTGGAGCCGGGCATCGCCCCGTCGAGCCGCTGCTGCGCGAGGAGGTGATCCAGATAGGTCTGGGCCTCCTCGCCACCGGCCGAGACGTACTGGGCGGTGCCTTCGTTCCAGACCTGGACCGGGCCCATCGCGTCCAGGCCGCAGACGAGGCCGTTTTCACTGGTGGTGGCGAGCGCCCTGCCGACGAAGCTCAAGGCCGCCAGGGCGCGGTCCGTGCGGTTGACCGACGGATGCCGCGCGAACTCCGACAACCAGGTCGCGGTGTCGATGGCGATGACGGGGTCTTGGAACCCGCGCCACCAGTAGCGGAGGTCGGCGTCCCACACCTGGGTCAGGAGGTAGGCGCGGATGGCCGCCGCGTCGTCGAGCCGGCCGGTAGCGGTCATCGCCCACCAGCCGTCGACGGTGCCTTCCGTCGAGGCGTCCAGCTTGCCGTCCTCGTCGATGCGGGCCGCCAGCCAGGCCGCTCCCGCTTGCGCCGCCGCCTCCGCGTCCGGGTCTCCGGTCTTGTTGGCGTATTCGACCAGCGCCAGCACGCACCACGCCTGGTCGCCGACCCATTCGTCGTCCGCCAGCACTTCACCGGTGCGCGGGTTCCAGCTCCTGGCCCAATGGCCATCGAGCTGCTGCTCCGTCAGCAGAAAGTCGACCAATTGGTCGGCGGCCTGTGCCTCGGTGTCGACGGCCGTGCCCCCTTCCCAGGTCCCTTCACGCGTGAGGGCGATGAGTACCAGCGCCTGGTCATAGAGCCAGGCTTTCGGTGGCGGCTGCTCGATCTCTTCCTCCTTCCACGATACGAAGAGGCCGGTGGTGAGGTCGCGGACGCTCAGCAGGTACGAGATCGCCAGCGTTGCGGCCGCGGGGTCGGGCACGATGCTTTCGAAGCTCGTCTGCCGCGGCCAGTCGGCGGCCGTGTCGTAGGCCAGGTGGTCGAAAGCGAGCTGGCCGCTGCCACCACCGGTGCCGCCGTCGCACTCCGGCGATGGATTTGGCGAGGGCCGCTTGACGACCACGAAGAAGCGATCGATCCGAGACCAGTCGATCTCCTCATCCGGCGGGCCGTGGGTGAAGAAATGATAGAAGGTTTCTCTGGGAATAACGACGTCGCGCATCCAGCGATCGATCTGGTGGATGCCGTTCTCCTCGCCGTGCATGTCGAAGCCGAAGAAGACGCCGTCGGCGTCAGCGAACATGACGGCGACCGTGTTGGCGATCTCCTTTGGCCCGCCGCCGCGGAGGCTGAAGGCGATGACGTCGGCGGCGCTGAGATCCGCCGGCGGAGCGAAGGTGTGCTTCATCTGCACCCAGTCGCCCATCATCAGATCCAGATCCCAGTTCATCTGGATCCCGTTGCCCTCGACTCCGGGAACCAGCTCCAGGCTCAGGCTGGTGCAGTCGTCGTGGGTTTCCACCGTCCAGTTCGCGAGGCTCTCGCAGTCGATCAGAACGGTGCCGCCGAAGTCGTGCGGACAACTCGGTCCGGCGACGGCCGGAGCGGCCAACAGGCCGACCGTCAGTAGCGTGTTGAAAACGCGATGGCTTCGTGAACGCATCGGTCTCCCTCCAGCAGCAAGAATTCATGCCCTCGGTTCGGGAACGCTCGCAGGCGCTCGAACCCCCGAGGGCTCGGCAACTATCGTACACTATTTCTCTGCCCACGCACCAAGCGAGGGCAGCACGGATCAGAACTCTTCGACCACGAAACCAGCGGTCGCGTGAGCCGAGAAGCTGCCCTCCGAGATCCAGCTCCGCAGGAAAAGGCCGTGATCGAGAAACGGCAGGCCGTTGGTGTCGGTCCGGCGGATACGGGTCATGGTGAAGGCGAAGTCCTCGGACAGCGCGACGGCGCCGTCGTTGACCCCGATCCCCTGGAGCAGAGGGAACGTCCGGAAACGGATGGTCGGGTCGACTCCCTCGGAGTCCTGCAGAGTCGCGGTCTCGCCGAGAGTACCCAGGCTCGGCGAGAGGCTGGTCAACAGGGCGCCGTCGAAAGTGATTTGCAGCAGGTTCTGCCCGGTGCCCGCGTGCCGGAACGTGGCGACACCGTCGACGTCCCAGGTCTGCACCCAGTTGGCGCCGCGGGCGCTCGGGGTGTAGTTGCTGATCGAGCCGGCGAAGAAGAACTCCGCCGGAAAGATGACGATGCCGCCGGGCGCGTCGTCGTTGAGATCGACCATCAAGTCGACGTTGACGACTCCGTCGACGCTGAACGCCGAAGCCTCGTTGAGGTCGTCGGGCATCGAGCCGCCGGAGTGGCCATTGAACGTCGGCCCGTCGTGGTTGTCGTCGGACGCGAAGCTGAAGGTCACGGCGTGGGCCGGAACGGTCAGGGCGAGAAGGCAGATCAGGAAAACGGGGAGCGCGCACTTCTGCATGAGATTCCTCCTTGAATCTTGGGGCGGGCTACGGGCGGCGGGCTGGACGAATATCGACAGATTGTAATGTTCAGATAATAGGGAGTCAAGACACTTCGTCGAAGCACCGCCTCGAGCACCAGTCGAGGGATGGGGCAACGATCAGCGCCGTCAGCCGCCGGAGGGGTGCTCGCGCAGGGCGCGGCGGATGTGGGTGCGCGCGGTGGTGTACTGGCGGGCGGTGTTGATCGAGATCCAGCGCGCGAGCGGCCATTTGCCGGCCCACTCGAAGACGCCGGTGTCGAGCAGCTCGCGGTCGTCGAGCGCGTCGATGGTGGACAGCACGCGCCGGTAGGCGGCCTCCAGCCGCTCGCGAATCTCCTCGAAGGACTCTTCCCGCGCCGCCGCGACGATGTCCGCGTTCAGGCGCGGGGTCTCGCTCCACCCGTAGCCGGCGGCCGGGGTGACGGGATGCTCGCCGGCCCTGCCGGCCTCGATCCAGTCGACGACGCGCTCGGTCCACCAGGCGCGGACAGCGAGCAGGTCCTTGACGCTCCAGTCGTCGACGCAGGGGAGGTCGCCCGCTTCGGGGCCGGCGTCGTCGAGGTCAGTCCGGAGTTTCTCGAACGTCGTAGTGACGAGGTCCGTGAGCTCGGCGCGCGTCTTCGGGATCGGCATGTCTCCGGATCCTAACGCCGAGCGTCTGTCTCTCGAAAGACGCCCTGATCGACCCGAACGGGATGCCTTTCCGCGATGAGCCGGTCGATTGGACCGCGCGGTGGCGCCGATCCGAAGCGAGGTCCCTCCCGCGTCTTGCGGAAGCGTCTTGCGGTGATTCGGTGGCCCGTACAATCTGGCGGAGGCTTCTTTCACCGAAAATGCGGACTGTACCGTTGGCGGAAGCGTATCTCGTCGAATCGGCGCGCCCGACGGCCAACGCCAGCGTCTCACCGGAAATCCGTGGCCGTTTCAGTCCATGTAGCCATCGCCCGGGGAATTCGTCGCTCGTTCGGTCCGCGGAGTCGTCGCGCGGGAATATCGCGGCTTGGTCAGTCTGTGCGCGCCTCTACCGGGGAATCGGCGGCTCGTTCGGCCCATACCGGCGTCGCGCCGGAGATTGGCGGCTCTACCGGTTCATGCCGGCAGCGCGCGGGAATTCGGCGCTTTGGACAGTCCGTGGACGCCTCTACTGTGGAATCGGCGACTCGTCCGGCTCATGGAGCCGTCGCGCCGGAGATCGGCGGCTCGTTTGGCTCATAGGGACATCGCCCGTGGGTTCGGTCCTGCGCCCGGTCGGTGGGGGCCTCGTGTCATTTCCAGGCGTGTCGCTCGCTTTCTCGCTCGACCTGCCGCGGCGTTGGCCGTTGGTCGAGATCACAGGAGGTTGTGCGAACGATGCGAAGTCGGCTAAGCTCGAAGCTTGGTCGACTAGGTACCAGGAGTCTCTTGGCTCGCTATATTGAGCGTTTGATATGTGTGCGATATCGCTACGATGCGGAGAGCGGCAAGCGATCCTAGACGGTGGAACTGATCGTCGCCGAATCGGACAGGCGGTCCGCGGCCAAGCGGCCCGGCGACAACACGATCGGCCCAATTCGTGTCCGATGGGAAGAGATCGAGACTCGGCGGCGCGCGAATCCGCGGGTGGGAGATGGGGTCGGCCGTGTCGGGTTTGGAGGCTGCGTCGCGACCGGGTCCAGGAAGTCGGTCTTGAGTACCGAGTCGGCGAAGGTCCATATACCCGTAGATGGCCCGTGCACCCATCTACAGGTATATGGAAGCATATACCTGTAGATGGCGCTGTCTACAGGTATATAGCCGCGAGACGTCGATTATACTGTTCTGTCGCTCAGACGACACGTAGATAAGCAGGTGAGCCGATGAACACTGACCAACAGATCGAATTCATCGAACACTTGACGACCCGTCCTGGCATGTGGGTCGGAGCGGTGAACTACGATCGCGTTACTGCATATCTCTCGGGGTACGATTACGCGCTCGATGGCGGGTTTCTAGCCGGATTCAAGGAATGGCTAGCTGTGAAGTATGGATATGGCCAGAATCTTGCTTGGAATGGGCTCTTTGCTTCAGCGACTCTTGGTGAGGCAGACACGCATGAGCGACCGAGGCCGACAGGCCATGATGAAGT
The DNA here is from genome assembly GCA_024226315.1 of bacterium. Lineage (GTDB taxonomy): Bacteria > Acidobacteriota > Thermoanaerobaculia > Multivoradales > J023 > JAAELT01. Next base: position 26,878 of record JAAELT010000333.1, read on the forward strand.
ACTGCTGGAACAACTCCGATCAACGCTGGTCGAATTCTTGCGGCACCGGCAGATTATCGGATTGCGAAATGTTCTCTTTGATCACGGACAGTGGATGCGCAAGCAAGATTGGTTTGACGAAAATGTTGAAAGATTCGGTTCATCGGCAGGACCCGCGACAGAACAAGGCGGTGCACCGGACGCCCCGACGGGCGCCGGTGACCTTTGACGTTCGTCCAGCGAAAAGTGGCATCAGTGAACTGAGCTGCCGCCGGGTAGGTGCGTCTTCATCCTGCTCCCGGAGGCGTTCGGCGGCGGGCGCGCCGGTGACTTCGTAACAAATCGCTAAACCCGGTATATTTCAGTATAGTTATACTCGCGGCATTGGCCATCTTCGCCGAAGGCGGCCGTAAAACCATATTTCATTTGCCTTTTCCGTCCCGATCCGTAGAGTCGTCGAGACACCGGACGCCGAAAACCGCGCCGGGAGTCGCTACGAAGAAGACGACGATGTTCAGACTCAAACCCAGGATCCGCCGCAAACCACGACCCGAAGTCTGGCGCAAAGGCCGGCCGCGACGGTCGCGGTCGGTGAACCTGCCGATGAGGGATACCTGGAAACTGCCGGGCTCGATCCGGGCTCAAGCGCGCCACGGCCGAACGTGTGGGCGCGAAGCTCGGCCCGGTGCTGGCCGAGGCGCTCTACGGTCGAGACCTCGGTCGGCGGTTGCACGGTCTGAAAGGCAAGACTACGTCCCCGAAGTTCTGTCCGGGTTTCGCCCCGTAGGGGCGACGGCGTGTAGCCTGGGGCGAAGCCCCAGGTCAGGAGGTCTCCCTTTCAGCCTGAGCCCCATAGGGGCGATGGCGAGGTTCGCAGTCGAGGGCGCGGGTCATCGCCGTCGCCCCTTCGGGGCTCCAGATCGGAGTCTGTCTCATGCGTGACTCCATCCACAGAACGATGCATCTCAAGGTAGTTTGGCATTGCGTGGGCTCCGCTGGAAACCCGGACAGAACTTAGGGGATGCGGTCCTAGCCGGCCCCGAAGGCGGCAAAAAACGCTCGGCCACCTGGTGGCCAGGACGCCTCGGAGTCCGCGACACGTCGGCCACCCGGTGGCGCGAGGGGGTCGGCGTCCGTAATCCGTCGGCCACGCGGTGGCCGGCGGCGTTCGGCGTCCGCCAGGCGTCGGCCACCTGGTGGCCGGAGGTCTTTTCTGTCCGGCAGCGGTCGGCCACCGGCCGAGAAAACGATTCCTGATCGACGAATCGCGTCTTAACGCCGCACCGGCGGCGCTCTACCTCCCCTGATGGCGCTCGAACCAGTCGAGGATGCGCCTCGACACGTCCATTATGTACTTGGGCTCCCGCGGCCCGTGGGGGGTGCGCGGGTAGACGACCATCTCGGTCGGGATGCCGCGGCGTTCGAGTGCCAGGAAGAGCTCGCGCCCCTGGTCGAACGGCACCCGGAGATCCTCGGCGCCGTGGATCACCTGGGTCGGTGTGACGACTTTGCCGATGCGATACATGGCGGAGTGCTTCTCGAAGACCTCGTAGTCGTCCCACAGCTCCGCCCCCATGTGGCCGACGAGATAATCGGGGATGTCGGTGGTGTGGACCATGCTCACCAGGTTGGGCAGCCCGGCCCCCATGCTCGCGGCGCGGAAGCGGCCGGTGCGGGTGACGACGAACGAGGTCATGTAGCCGCCGTAGCTCCAACCCATGACGTAGAGCTGCTCGGGATCGGCGATGCCGCGCTCGATCGCCAGGTCGACTCCCGACATCAGATCCTCGTAGTCGCCGTAACCCCAATCGCGCACGTTGGCGTAGCGGAACTCCTTGCCGTAGCCGGTGCTGCCGCGCGGGTTGGGGCGCAGCAGCGCGTAGCCCTGCTGGGCGAAGACCTGGATCTGGTAGATGCCGGGCGAGCCGGTGAAGTGTTGCCGGAAGACCCCGGCCGGGCCGCCGTGGACGACCAGGACCAGGGGCACGCGTTGGCCCTTCTCGTAGCCCACGGGATAGGTGATGAGTCCCTCGATCTCGCGGCCGTCGAAAGACTTCCAGGCCAGCCGTTCGGTCTGTCCCATGGGCGGCCGAGGCACGTCCTGGTTGACGGTGGAGAGGCAGCGCATCTGGAAGTCCTGTCGCGGCGCCACGTGGACCTCGGGCGGGAAGTCCGCGGTCTCCCAGGCGAACGCGAGGTGCTCGCCGTCGCGGGCGAGCGAGATCGCCGACAGCGAGCCGCCCAGGTCGGTGACGTCGCGGGCCGGCCCGCCGTCCGCCGGCAGCGCGGCGATCTGGGTGGTGGTGCCGCGCGCTTCGAACAGCAGTACGTCCTTGCCGTCGCCGCTCCAGCCCAGGAGCTGGGCGCGGCGGTCGTGGGTGTGGGCCAGGGCGCGCGGCTCCGTGGTGCCGTCGGCCGTGATGACCCAGACATCAGCGAGGCCGATCGGCTGCTGGGTGCCGCCGTGGGAGGTGAAGGCGATCCAGTGGCCGTCGGGCGAGTAGAGGGGCCCGGTGTCCACGCCCGGGCGCTCGACGAGCGGCGTCACCTCGCCGCCCGCCGCCGGGACAGACGAGATATCCCGCTCGATGAAACCGGTGTTGATCAGGGGATCGGCCTGATGGGAGAAGACCAGGGTCGTGCTGTCCGGCGACCAGTCGAAGGAGTCGACATGGAAGGCACCCTCGGTAATGCGTCGCGCCTCGCCGCTTTCCGTGGGCTCGGCAGTCTCGCTGGAGTTGACTTCCTGGACGTAGAGGTGGCTGTACTTGAACTGCTGGTGGACCAGGATGACGTCGCGCTTCTCCTTCTTCTCGGTCTCCTCGTCTTCGGTCTCGGGATCGGCGGCCAGGAAGGCGATGGACTTGCCGTCCGGCGACCAGCGGAAGGCGGTGACGTCGCTCTCGGCCTCGGTCAGGGACTCGGCTTCGCCGCCGTCGACGCGCATAATCCACACCTGGGTCTTCGCCTCCTCGTCTCCGGGGCGCTTGGAGAGGAACGCCAGGTGCCGGCCGTCGGGGGAGAAGGCCGGCGCATCGCTCGAGCGATCGGCGCTGGTGTAGCGCGCGTCGCTCGAGCCGTCGGCCGCCGCGACCCGGATACGGCTCGTGAGCTCGGACTTCTCGCCTTCCATCTCGGGGTGGCGCACCACGTAGGCCACCCGGCTGCCGTCGGCGGTGATGGCGGTAGCGGTGATCAGCCGGTAGCGCATGGTGAGCTCCGGCGTCCAGATGGGTGGAGCCTCCTCGGCGGCGTCGCTCTGTGCGGCCTCGCTCGTGGCCGGGGTCTCGGCGACGGCGGGCGCCATTGCGCTGATCCCCGCGAGCCAGGCGAGGCCCAGGGTGAGCACGGCAGTCCATGTTCGTGTTTTCGACATCGTTCTGTCCTCCTGACTGTCTTCCTGAAAGAGGTGGAGTCTACGTGCAAGTCGCCGCCCCTGTAGAATCACGCACCCACGGAACCCTCCGAGATCAGCACCAGGAGCTCGATGATGCACTTGCGCCGCCCCGGAATCCTGCTGAGCGCGTTCTTCCTCGTCGCCGGCTGCAGCACACAGAGTCCGTCCACCGAGTCGGACGAAGCCGCGAAGCTCCATACCCTGTTCGCTGAGGAATGGGACTTCCGCACTCGCGAGGACCCGCTGCTCGCCACCTCCGTCGGGCGCAACGAGCTCGATCACCTGCTGCCGCAGATGACGCTCGAGGATCTCGAACGCCGGGTCGAGACCTGGGGAGGATTCCTCGATCGGCTGCCGGCGATCGACCGCGACGGGCTCGACGAGACCGATCGGATCAGCGCCGACATCTTCAGCGGCCAGCTCCGGAGCTTCATCGAGGACTTCGAGGCCGGCGCCCACCAGATCCCCCTCACCGTCGACGACGGTTTCCACATCGGTTTCGCGCACCTGCCGGCGAGCATGCCGCTGGCGTCGGCTGCCGACTACGAGGCCTACATCAGCCGGCTGCGGGCTTTCCCCGAGTACGTGGCGCAGCACGTCGAGCACATGCGTACTGGGCTCGAGCGCGGCTTCACCATGCCGCGCATCGTGCTCGAAGGCTACGAGGTGACGATCGAGTCCCACATCGTCGACGAGGCGCAGCGCAGCGTCTTTCACCGCCCCTTCGAGAGCTTCCCCGTCGGCGTGGTGGAGGGCGAGCGGGACGGTCTGCGCCGGGCCGGTGCCGAGGCGATCATGGAGAGCGTGGTGCCGGGCTACCAGAGCTTTCTGGAGTTCATGGCCCGCGAGTACATCCCCGGCGCCCGCACCACCCTCGGCGCCTCCGAGCTGCCCAACGGCGAAGCCTACTACGCCCAGCGCATCCGTCATTTCACCACCCTCGATCTGTCGGCCGAGGAGATCCACGAGCTCGGCCTCCAGGAGGTGGCGCGCATTCGCGCCGAGATGCTGGAGATTATCGACGAGGTGGGCTTCGAGGGTGATTTCGCGGCCTTCCTCCAGTTCCTGCGCAGCGATGCCAGGTTCTACGCCGAGACCCCGGAAGAGCTGCTGCGCGAGGCGTCGTACATCGCCAAGCGCATGGACGCCGCGCTGCCGGCGCTGTTCGGCACCCTGCCGCGCGTGCCCTACGGCGTAGCGCCGGTGCCCGATCACCTGGCGCCCAAGTACACCAGTGGCCGCTACGTCGGGTCACCGGCGGGGAGCACCCAGCCGGGCTACTACTGGGTCAACACCTACGCGCTCGAGAACCGGCCGCTCTACGTGCTCCCGGCGCTGACCCTGCACGAGGCCGTGCCCGGCCACCACCTCCAGATCAGCCTGTCGCAGGAGCTGGCGGATCTGCCGGACTTCCGGCGTTACTCCTACATTTCGGCCTTCGGAGAGGGTTGGGGGCTGTACTCGGAGTGGTTGGGGCTCGAGGCTGGCATCTACGAGGATCCCTACGACAACTTCGGCCGGCTCACCTACGAGATGTGGCGCGCCTGCCGCCTGGTGGTCGACACCGGAATCCACGCCAAGGGTTGGACCCGCGAGCAGACCATGGACTACATGGCGAGCAACACGGCACTGTCGCTGCACGAGGTCCGTACCGAGACCGACCGCTACATCTCCTGGCCGGGGCAGGCGCTGGCCTACAAGCTGGGTGAGATCGAGATCAAGAAGCTGCGGCGCGAGGCCGAGGAGGCCCTCGGCGACCGCTTCGACGTGCGCGCCTTCCACGACGCCGTGCTGGCCAACGGCTCGGTGCCCCTGCCGGTGCTGCGGGAAGTGATCCGCGGATTCATCCGCGACCGGCAGGCGAGTTGACGCGCCCTGTTCGGCCTGGGACCGGAGGCGATGAGGGCGGCCTTGCCGCGGCTGCGCGGGCTCGGCCGCGTGTGATAGACAGCGCCTGAGAGGAGACCACATGACCGACCACGAAGCGACGCCCTACGTCACGGTCTTCGAGACTTCCCAGGTCAACGTCATTCCCTTGATCAAGTCGCTCCTGCAGAGCGCCGAGATCCCGTTCAACACTGTCGGTGAGGCGATGATGAACCTCTTCCCCTCCGACCTGCTCGGGAGGGTGATGAGCAAGCCGGGCGCCGAGGTCAGCTTCATGGTTCCCGAGGACCGCGCGGAAGAAGCTCTCCAGCTGCTCGATTCCCAGGCCTCGGACTTCGTCGAACCGGAGCTCGACGACTCGGAAGCCGAGACGTGAGCGAAGAAGGTTTCCGCGAAGCCAACCGCAGCCTGTGGGACGCCTGGACCGAGATCAACTCACGATCGGATTTCTACGACCTGGACGCGTTTCGCGCCGGCGCCACGAGCCTGCGGCCGATCGAGCTCGAGGAGCTGGGAGACGTTCGTGGCAAGACGCTGCTCCATCTCCAATGCCACTTCGGGCTCGACACCCTGTCCTGGGCTCGCCTGGGCGCGAGGGTCACGGGTGTCGATTTCTCGCCCAGGGCGATCCGTCTCGCCGAGTCCCTCGCGGAGGAGCTCGATCTGCGGGCGCACTTCGTCTGTTCGGCGGTGGAAGACTTGCCGGAGAAGCTAGACGAACCCTTCGACGTCGTCTTCACGTCGTACGGGGTGATCGAATGGTTGCCCGATCTCGGGGCCTGGGCGGACGTCGTCGCGCGCTGTCTGCGTCCGGGCGGCACTTTCTATATGGTCGAGTTCCATCCTGCGGCCCTGACCTTCAGCGACGACGGCGTGGCGTTCCACCATTCGTATTTTTCGAGCTCGGAGCCGATTCGCACCGTCGAGAGCGGCAGCTATGCCGACCCGGAAGCCGACCTCACCGGCACCAGCTATGCCTGGGCGCACAGCCTCGGGGACATCGTCACCGCGCTGGCCGCGGCCGGCCTGCGGATCGAGTACCTGCACGAGTTTCCGTATAGCCCGTACGACTGCTACCCCTTCACCGAGGAAGTCGAGGCAGGAAAATCCGCGATTCCGGGGCTGGAGGAGAAGGCCCCGCTGACCTTCTCGATCAGGGCTTCCGCTTCTCCTGGAAGTTGACCTGCTTCGACGACTTCGATCCGCCCATGTGGACGCGGCCCTCGAAGAAGGAGCCCTCGGCGATCGCCACCGTCTTGGCCGTCACGTTTCCCTCCACCTTGCAGCTCGACCGCAGCTCCGCCTTGTCCTTGGCGGAGATCGTGCCGTCGACCTGGCCTTCCACGACGATGTTGGTGGCCGCGATCTCGCCACCCACCTTGCCGCCCTCGCGGACCCAGAACAAGCCCTCGGTGCCCGCCTTGCCCTCGATCGATCCCCAGACTTCGATCGGGGCCGAGCCCGTGATCTCGCCCTTGACGTGGATGCCTTTGCCGATCACCGTCGACGTGGTGCCGGACTGGTCGGTGAAACGGCGTGAAGATTGATCAGCCATCGATGATCCCCTGTCTCGATTTCGGACAGCCCGCGGAAGGCCGCCGGTTGATGAAGCGCGAATCAGTTTCCGAGCCGATCATCGTAGCATGCTCGGCGCCCGTAGCGATCGGGCTCTCGAGGAGATCCTCGAAACCCGCGCCTGGGACCACCCGCGTTTCGAGCGCCGGGACGTGGTCACGTAGCGCGGTGTCCGGTCCCCTGCGGGCGGCCGGGGGTTGGGCCTATTTCGAACCAGAGGGAGCCGGGGCCAGGACGGCGACCACCAGTAGGCGTTCGGTGCCGGTGTTGTGGATGCCGTGGGGCACGCCCTGGGGCGCGATCAGCATCTCGCCGCCACGCATGTCGAGCTCGCGGCCTTCGAGCAGGAAGACACCGTGGCCCGACACCACGTAGTAGACCTTGTCCATGTCTTCATGAGCGTGGAGCGCATGCTCCTGGCCGGGCTCGAAGGCGTTGAGGCCCACGAGCACGTTCTCCGACTGGAAGAGCTTCGCCTTGCCCATCTTCTCCGAGTTGTAGACCGCGTGGTCCTCGGGACGCATGACGTGCAGGCGACCGGTGTTTTCTTTCGGCTCGGGCATGGCGAGATTAATCCTAAGACAGCGCGGGCCGGCTACTGTACCACGCTTTGAGACCTACCACGCTTTGAGGACTGCCGACATGACCGGAGCCTAGCAGAGACCGCCAACAGGCAGCGGCCTTGACGCACGAGGCTGATGCCAGCCAAAATCCCCTCATGGCCACGAGCAGCTACGGGGGACCGGAAGAGTCGTCGCCATGAATCGGGCTCGCCGGTTGCTGGGCTCCGTCGGCTTGGCTCTGGCCACAATCGCGGCGACTTTGCTCCTGCTGGAGATCGGTGTCCGCATCGCCCTCGGCCTCGACCCCAACACTTTCGAATCGCTCGACTCCCATCGACCCGAGGCGGCCCGGCGTCAATTCAGGCTGATCGATCTGATCCGTCCAAGCGCCGACGATCTCGTCGCTTACGAGCTTCGCCCGGGCCTGCGCGGGCGCTTTAGGAGGCAAGAGATCGAGATCAACTCGCTCGGCATGCGCGGCCCCGAACGGACGCTCGAGAAGCCGGAGGAGGGGGTCTTCCGCATCGCGGCCCTCGGCGATTCGCACCTGTTCGGGTGGGGCGTGAGCTACGAGCACACCTTCCTGGCGTTGCTGGAGGCGAGGCTCGCGGAGCGGTTTCCCAGCCGGAGTTTCGAGGCCTTGAACCTGGGAGTGCCAGGTTACAACACGGTTATGGAGGTGCAGGCTTTTTCCCGGCGCGTCGACCTGATCGATCCCGACCTGCTGTTGATCGAGTACACCGGCAACGATGCCGAGCTTCCGAACTTCCTCTACCACCGACATGTTCTCAGCCTCAAAGAGTCCTACCTGGCCGGTCTCGTACGCCGCCGGCTCGCGCTGCTCAAAGGTGAGTCGCTCCCCCAGATGGGGCTCCTTTGGGTGACCCGCGAAGAAAGTAGAGAGTGGTTTCCGGAGGGCCGTATTCCGGAGCGCTTCCGGCCTCTCTACGGCTGGGACAACATGATCGCCGCCTACCGGCGGCTCGCGGATCTGGCGAAGGAGCGCGGCATACCTGTCGTGATGCTGCTCGACCGGGATTACTTCGAGGAGCGCCTGGAGGGCCGAACCGACGACCTCTTGAGCCGCCCGGAGCGCGATCTCGTAGACCTGTGCGGAGACTTGGGGTTTCAGGTCGTAGAGACCCAGGACCGCCTCACCGACTACCTGCGCAAGCGCGGTCTGACGAGCGAGGCGCTCTGGATCAACGAGCGCGATTCCCACCCCAACCCCATCCATCATCGAATCATCGCCGACGTGCTTTTCGAGCGGCTCGCGGCTTCCGATATCCTGCCGCCGGACGAAACGGCCCTCACGCCGGAAAGCCGCTGGGAGCAGTGACGGTCGACCACTCCTGGACGGAGCTCAACCTCGAGGTCCGGCCGCCGATCCTGCCGGGACCGAGTCTCATGGAGCTGGCGGGGCCATCGCCAGATGAGTCTACTCCCGGTCGGGAAGAGTCCTGCTCAATTCCTCCCAGGCCCGCAGGCGCTCGCGGGCTTCCCGGGTCTGGCGGGCGTTCCCGCCCTTGGTGGTCTCGATGAAGGGATAGCTCTGCGTCAGCAGGGGCTCGGCCTCGTCATACCGTTCTAGAGCCATCAGGGTGCCGCCGAGCACGCTCTCGGCGTCGGCAATCTGCCAGTGCTTGAAGTACTTCTGCAGGATCGCCAGCGCTTGGCGCGCGGCCTGCTCGGCCTCTTCGTTCTTGTCTTGTGCCTGGAGTACCGTCGCCAGGTTTCGGAGCGCCCTGGCCACCGGCGGAACGTCTGCACCGTACTGGTCTCTCAGAATGCGAAGGGTCTCGCGGTAGTCGGCCTCGGCCGCGGCGAAGTCTCCCCGCAGCTGATAGAGAAACGCCCGGTTGTTGAGAGTAATGCCCACCTGGACGGAGTCGGAGCCCAGGAACTCCCGGCGGATGTCCAGGCTCTCGTTGATCAACGGCTCGGACTCTGCGAGCCGGCCGGTGTTCTGGTACAGCACCCCGAGGTTGTTCAGCGAAATGGCCGCCTCGGGAGATCGCCTGCCGTGGACCTTGATCTTCAGCTCCAGTGCCTGCTTGTAGATGTCCTCGGCTTCGTCATGCCTGCCTTGGGCGGCCAACGCTGCCGCCAGGTTGTTCATGGTCAAGACCACCTCGGGATGCTCGTCGCCAACCAGCCGTCGCTCCATGGCGAGCGCCTCGTGGAATAGGATCTCGGCGGTCCTGAATCCGCCCTCATCTTTGATCGCCATCCCCTGGTTGTTGAGGATCTCGGCGAGCTTCATGTTGTCGACGTACTGGCCGACCTGCAGGTGGAACCGTTGGGCAAATCCTTCTTCTTCGCCTGCCTTGGGTTTGAGGTCTCGAAGATCGGTGAACAGCGCCGCCAATGACTCAGCGATCTCGCGCTCGTGTTCGGCTTGATTCTGGGACACCCACCAGCCGACGGCGAGCAGGGTGATCACCAGCGCCGCGGCCGTCATGACGATCCTCACCCGGTTGCGGCGCACGAATTTCGCCGCCTGGTAGACGAGGTTGCCTTTCCTCGCCTCGACCGGCAGGCCTTCCAGGTTGTGGCGGATGTCCTCGGACAGCTGCTCGGCCGAGCCGTAGCGTTCCTCAGGCTCCTTGCGCAGGGCCTTGAGCACGATGCAGTCGAGATCTCCGACGAGGCGCCGCCGCAGCTTTCGCGGGTCTTCGGCGCGAGCCTCCGCGATCGACGCGAGGGTGATCTCCGAGCCGTCGTGGCCGGGCTCGCCGCGGAGCCCGGTCGCCTCGCTGGGCTTGATCGGGTCCTGGGAGCAGATGGCGTCGAAGAGCTCCGCCGCGGAGCGGTCCTTCAATCGGTAGGGCCGATGGCCGCTGAGCAACTTATAGAGCAGGACGCCCAGGGAGTAGACGTCACTGGCCGTGGTGATGACGCCGCCTCGCACCTGCTCCGGGCTGGCGTACCTCGGCGTCATCGGGCCGGTGCCCACCGTCGTCAGCAGCGGCAAGGTCGGGGACTGGGTCGACGCCAGCTCTGATTCCAGGAGCTTGGCAATGCCGAAGTCCAGCAGCTTGGGCTCGCCCTCCTCGTTGACCAGGATGTTGCCGGGTTTGAGGTCCCGGTGGACGACCAGGTTGCGGTGCGCGAAGTGCACCGCCGCGCAGACCTTGCGAAACAGCTCCAGCCGTTGGCGGATGGTGAGCTCGTGGTCGTCGCAGTAGCGATCGATGCGTTCGCCCTCCACCCGCTCCATGACGAAGTAGGGCCGTCCGTCGTCGGTGGTGCCGCCGTCCAGCAGCTTGGAGATGTTGGGATGGTCGAGGTTGGCCAGGATCTGCCGTTCGTGCTCGAAGCGCCGGACGATCTCGTCAGTGTCCATGCCCCGCTTGAGGATCTTGATGGCCACCGGCTGCTCGTAGTCGTCCGTCCGCGCCGCCAGGTGGACGGTACCCATGCCGCCGCTGCCGACGTGTCGCAGGATCCTGTAGTGGCCGATGCGGCGTCCGCCAGGCTCCTGCGCCGGGGCCGGCTCCTGTTCCGGCTCCTCGCCGCGCAGCACGAGCACCGGGCGCTCCATGAAGTCGCTGGCTTCCTCGGCCTCGGCGAGCAGCGACTCCACCTCGAGCCGCAGGTCCGAGTTGCCGGCGCAGGCCTCGTCGAGAAATGCGGGCCGGCTGGACTCAGGCTGCTGCAGCGTCTGGTCGACGACGACCTGGACCTGCTGCCAAAGCTCTGGCGTCAAGGACTGTACCCCCTGAAGCAAATTATACCTCCAAGAGACAGATTCGGAGAGCACGGCGACTCTGTCGCCGTGCTCTTCTCAGGTTCTGGTTGGTGGAAACGATCCGGCCGAGGCCGGATGAGAAATGGACCGGGAGCATGGGCAGAATCGGAACCTACGCGTGCAGGTACTCCAAGCATCTCAACACAGCTCAAAAGGACAACTCTCGACAGCTACATGGGGCTTCGAAATGCTCCCCGCAACGACGGCTTCGTACCTTGCAGCACCCACCGCGAACCCCCCAGCTCAGGAGACGGCCGAGCGATTTGAACGCAGACCCTCCCATCAGAAGAGTGCTCGGCCTAGAGGACGCTATCTCGAGTTGTTCAAAGGTTCACCCATACTCCCGGTCCATTAATTCAGATTGATCGAGCCCGAATCCCTCCACGAACTCAGAATTTCTTCCAGTTGAAGCGCTGGTCGAGCACCACGAGGGCCTGCAGCTGCTTCGGCTTCAGTTTCTTGACGGTCTTCTTGGTGAGACCGAGCGAGCTCAGGAACTCGTCGTGGCCCGCGATCTGCATGACGTCCCATTCCTGGCCTTTTGACCACTTCTGGCCCCGCACCCAACTGAGGTACTGGCGCAGAGGCTCGTAGTCGCGCAGGATCATGACGATTTGCATGACGTCCCACTCCTGCCCCTTCTGCGTCTTCCCTTTATCGAGAGCCTCGCCGATAATCTTCTTCGCCTGCCTCCGGGTCATATCGTTCCTCCTTCGGCGCTGAGATTTCCTCCCTCGTGCTCTCGTGCTTCCTACAAGTTAAACGCGCAAAGCGTCCGCGAAGCTGCTCGAGAAAAATCGAGTGCTCGAAGAAAGTGGCCGTCGCCGACTCAGGGCGGCGCCGTGTCAGCTCTTCTTGAGCTGGCGGAAGAGCCAGAGCTTGGCCGCCGTCCACTGGCGCCGGACCTTGATCTCCGGCACCCCGAGAACCTCGGCGACCTCCTGGTGGGTCAGGCCGGCGAAGAACCGCATCTCCACCACGCGGCTGCCCTCGGGGTCGATGCGTGCCAGGTCGGCGAGCGCGTCGTCGAGCGCGATCAGGTCGACGTCGCGTTTCTGCGCCACCGCCAGTGCCTCGTCGAGGGGGGCGACAGCCACGCCGCCGCCGCGCTTGCTGGCCTTGCGGCCCCGCGCATGGTCCACCAGGATGCGGCGCATGAGTTGGGCAGCGAAGCCGAAGAAGTGGGAGCGGTTCTCCCAGCTCACCTTGCGGCGGTCGACCAGCCGCAGGAAGACTTCGTTGACCAGGGCCGTGGGCTGGAGGGTGTGGCCGGGATTCTCGGCATCGAAGTAGCCGGCGGCGACGCGACGCAGCTCCTCGAAGACCAGGGGCATCAGTTGCTCCAGGGCCTCCCGGTCGCCCTGAGCCCAGTCTTTCAGCAGCGTCGTGATATCGAGCTCAGACACCGGTCGCCCCGACTTCGGGCTCGCCACGTGAGAGCACCGAAAGAGACATTGCAAGACAGCAAGAGTCTTTCAAGTCGCGTGATGCCTCGAAGCCGAGCATGGCCCTCCTATCCGCCGTCTGAGGGGAGCTGTTGCATTGAGCTGTCGCGCTTTCTACCACACTCGTCGGTTTGATTCACAGGTGCTGCTGTTTCTGGATCCGCTCTCGATTGCCCAGGCGCGGTCGTGGCGCTGACCAACGGCACCAACGGCGACTTCTGCATCCGCAGCCAGTCGCCGGTGGCCATGAACTTGGGCGAGCCCGAGTTCATGTCGAACATCGATCGCTCACAACCGTAAGCAGCTCCTGCTCGAGGCCGGCGTCCGGGTCGGCCTCGACGACGCGGTCGAAGATGCCTTCGCCGCCCCGTCCGCTACCAGACAGCGATCGGGCAGCGCCCCAAGAAGTCGAAGCCTCCGGCGTTCGACTTCTTGGCCCATCCCACCGGCCTGAAGGAGTCTGTCCGAGTATTCGGACAGACTCCTCGAGCCAGACCCGAGTCGGTCTTGACAACGAGTAGAGTGGCTGCCAGGATATAGCTCGATCGCTATAGATCTTGCCGCGCCACACCGACGGCACGCACGCCCCGTGTGCCAAAAGGGAGAACTGCGCCCATGCAACGCGACGAGAGCTTCTGACTCCGACTAAACATTGAGTGAGGAGAATTGATGACACATCTTCGATCGAAGACCAGGAAAGCTGTACCGGCTTGCGCCGTGGCGCTACTGATGCTGGCTCTCCCGGGCATGGCACAGGATGCCGACGAGGGACCGGCGCACGACGACATCCCGACCCTGGACGACCTGCTCGACGACCTGGACGCGGGTGACCTCGACCTCGACGACCTGCGGACCCTCGGGCTGGCGGTCTTCTCCACGCCGTTCAACACCTACGACGGCCTGGGCGACGGGCCCTTCGACCCGGCGGAGACCGACACCGCCACCTTCGGCCATCGCCCGACGCTGCAGGGCAACGGCCTGTCGCTGCGGGTCAACGGTCTCGACGCCCAGAGCTGCAACGAGTGCCATACCATCGTCAGCAACCGCACCAAGCCTCCGACCCTGGGCTTCGCCGGCGTCGGCGGCATCGTGCAGAACGCCATCATCATGCCGAGCCTGATCGACGTCGCCGACTCGTTCGACGACCGGGTGGTGTTCCAGCCCGGCCACGACCCGTCACTGCCACTGGTTTTCGACGGCGTGGCCGACTACAACGGCCGTTTCGCCAACCCGCCCTTCCTCTTCGGTGGTGGCGGCGTGGAGCTGCTGGGCAAGGAGATGACCGCCGATCTGCAGTACCTGCTGGCCGAGGCGCGCTCGGCGCCGGCGGGCACCGTGACCCTGCTCAAGACTCACGGCGTCGACTTCGGCTCGATCACCTCCCTCGGCGGGGGTGACGTGGAGCTCGACGTCGAGGGTATCGGCCCCGAGGACATCACCGGCGTGCCGGCCGAGGAGGTGCTGGTGGTGCGCCCGTTCGGCCGCAAGGGCGAGAGCTTCACCATGCGCGATTTCGACCGCGGCGCCATGCAGTTCCATTTCGGCATCCAGCCGGTGGAAGTGGTGGGTGAAGACCTCGACGAGGACGGCGACGGCGTCGACAACGAGGTCTCCGTCGCCGAGATGAGCGTGCTCCACATCTTCGACGTCACCAACGCCCGGCCGCGGGTCCGTCACCTCGGCCCGGCCGCGGTTCAGGGCTTCGAGACCTTCGTCGACATCGGCTGCGCCGAGTGCCATCATCCGGTGAAGAAGACCCGCTCGCGCAAGGTTCCCCTGGCTCACCCGGAAGATCCGATCGATCCGTCGGCCGATGTCTACCTCCGGATCAACCTGGTGCGGGCGGGTTTCGATCCGGCGCCGGGAGGTGGCGTCTTCGTGCCTCTGTTCGCCGATCTCAAGCGCCACAAGATGGGGCCGGGCCTGGCCGAGACCTTCGAGCGGGGAGAGATCGCCAACGACGAGTTCACCACCGCTCGGTTGTGGGGCGTCGCCGATACCGCGCCCTACCTCCACGATGGCCGGGCCACGACCCTTTTCCAGGCTATCGAGCTGCACGGCGGCGAGGCACAGACCGCCCGGGACGCCTTCATGGCCTTGAGTGTCTCGCAGCAGAAGAAGCTGCTGCGATTTCTGCGCAAGCTGAAGGTGCCGAAGAAGCCGAACGAGGATCTCCTCTAGAGGGATTCGGGTGGCGTCTTCCCACGCTTTCGTCGTCGGTCTGTCGTGCCTCGTCTGGGTCGCGAGCCTCTCGGCGCAACCTTTGGCCGAAGACGCCGCGGAGGCGACCGGCGGGGCCAGCGAGGCCGGTGTCAGCCTGCTCTCGCTGGTCGCCGCCGAAGAATTCGACGACGGCCGGCCAGGTGTCGACACCGAGCTGCATCGTGCCGCCGGTGCCGGTGACCTGGCCGAGCTACGAGCTCTGCTCGACGCCGGCGCCGACATCGACGCGCCGGGCGCCCAGGATCGCACCGCGTTGATGCAGGCGATCGCGTCTTCGAAGCTCGATTCGGCGCAGGTGCTGCTCGCCGCGGGTGCCGATGCCGGCACCCGCGATGCGTCGGGCAGCACCGCCCTGTTCTACGCCGCCGCGGGGGGTGCCAACGCGGCGCGGTTGCTGCTGGGCGCCGGTGCCGATGCCGGCGCCCGCAATGCCCTGGGGCAGACGCCTCTCGCCGGTGCCGCCCTGCTCGGCAACCTCGAGCTCGTCGAGCTGCTGCTGGCCGCCGAGAGCCCGGTCGAGATCGATCCGGGATCGTGCCGCGGCCGCTGCGGGCGCGGGCCCCTGGCGCAGGCGGTGCTCGGCGGTCACTTCCAGGTCGCGCGCCGGTTGCTGGCGGCCGGCGCGGTGCTCGATCCGCCGCTGGTCGACGGCCGCGGCCTGCTCCACTTGAGCGCCGAGAGGGGTGCCGCCGACGCCGTGCGTTTCCTGCTCGGGGAGGGCGCGGCGGTCGATTCCGTCGCCGGCGATCCGGGTTGCTGTCCCGGCGAGACGCCGCTCCTGGCGGCGGCCCGCAAGGGGCACGCGGAAGCCGCCCAGGCGTTGCTGGCGGCCGGCGCGGACGCGGACGTCGTGGCGCGGGACGGCCTCACCCCCCTGCAATGGGCGGCACGCAATGACTTCATGGAGGTCGCCCTCGCGCTGCTCGCATCCGGCGCCGACCCCGACCACCCGGGGCGCGAGAAGCTGCGCGCGCCGCCCCTGTTCCTGGCGGCGATGGAGGGCCATCTCGACGTGGTCCAGGCGCTGCTTACCGGCGGCGCCGATCCCGACACCGCGAATCGACACCGGACGACGGCGCTGATGGCCGCCAGCTTCGAGGGGCGAGAGCCCATGACGCGGCTGCTGCTCGACCATGGCGCAGATGCCGGCGCGGTCAACCGTGAGGGCAACACACCCCTGCTGTACGCGGCGGTCCGCGACCACTCCAGGGTGGCGAGCCTACTGCTCGATGCCGGCGCCGACCCCGACGTCGCCACCGATGTCGAGGCCTTCGGCGAGGTGACGCCACTGATGCTGGCGGCTGGCCGGGGCCGGCTCGAGAGCACCCGGGATCTGCTGCGCCATGGCGCAGCGGTCGACCGGGACTGCGATCTGCGCGGCTTCGGCCGGGTGACGCCGCTGCTGGTGGCCGCGGCGCGCGGTTACCGCGACGTCGCCGAGATCCTGCTGGCCGAAGGCGCCGACCGGTCCCGGACCGACGATGAGGGCCGCACGCCGCTCGAGCGGGCGCGCGAGGCTGGCCACGCAGATCTGACGGCATTGCTCGAACAGTGAGTGCCGCCGTCGGCGGCAGGTATGATGATTCGTGTGACCTGGGCGCGTCGAACCGCGCCCCGATTTCCCCATAGGAGATTCACCATGAGGCTCGCCTTGATTGTTGCTCTTTTGTCCGGTGCCCTGATGCTCCTGGGCTGTGCCAGCCGCGGCTATGTCGATCAGCAGACCGCCGCCACGAACGAGAGGATCGATGGGGTCGTCACCCAGGTCGAGCACGCCCAGACCGACATCCAGGAGGTCGAGGAGCGCACCGACAGGAACGAAGCGGAGGTGGAGGAGCTCTCGAAGACCGCGCAAGAAGCCCTCGACCGCGCGATCGAAGCGGGCAAGCTGGCGGACGGCAAGTTTCTCTACGAGACGGTGCTCACCGACGAGGCGGTGCAGTTCGGCTTCGACCGCGCCGACCTGAGCGACGAGGCGCGTGCCGCCCTCGACGACTTCGCCGCGGGCGTCAAGAGCCGCAACGAGGACGTCTACATCGAGATCCAGGGCCACACCGACTCCGTCGGCCCGGAGAGCTACAACCAGAAGCTGGGCCTCGAGCGCGCCGAGGCGGTGCGGCGTTACCTGAGCCGCGAGCAGGGCTTCGCCCTGCACCGGATCTCGGTGATCTCCTACGGCGAGAGCGAGCCGATGGTGGCCAACGACAACCGTGAGAATCGCAGCAAGAACCGGCGGGTTCTGCTGGTGGTCCTGAAATGACTCGCTGTTAGACTCCGGGGCGGCCGGTGGAGGTGGAGATCCTGTGACAGATGGGGGTGCCGATGCACCACCTCAGGCGCCACGGGGCTCGATGCGGAGGCGGGCGAGGAGAGTCTCGAGATCGCTCCATAGCCGCTCGCCGAATCCGCGGGCTGGCGGCGAAACCCCCGGCAAGCTGAGCAGGCTGGCGACGGGGAGTGGAGCACCAGCACGTCCGACGAGCGCTCGAGGACACCGCGGACCTGATGCAGCAGCACGCTCTTGCGTCTAGGACCGAATTGTCGTATGCTGAAATAGCATTTGTTGTGCTCGAATAGCAATGGCGCGGTTCTGCGCGCCATCTTGGGGGGATTGAGATGATGATTCCAGCAGCCGATGAGGTTGAGCTGTGGGTCGACGACTGGCAAGCCGGGGCGGATCCGGAGGGAAACTTCCGCCGCCTTTTCGACCGCTATTCCGCGATTCTCTTCGCCTTCTTCCGCAAACGGGGACTCTCGCCGGAGCAGTGTGAAGACCTCGTTCAAGAGACCTTTCTCGCCGTCCATAACGGACTCGGTGGTTTCCGGCGCGAGGTACCTTTTGCCAGTTGGTTGTTCGAGCTCGCCGCCAACGCCTTTCGCAAAGGGCTGCGGCGGAAGGTGGCCGGGAAGCGTCGCGGCTACGAGGAATCTCTCGACGGCTGGAGAGGCTCGTCGCATAGCACTCAGCAGCCGGCCGCCGCGGTGGACACGGCGAGCTTCGGCCAACCGCCATGGACACCGCAGACTCCTTCGGCGGCACTCCGCGGCCTGCTCGGCAAGGAGAAGCTGCGGGCGGTGCTCGAAGGTCTCGACCAGCTGCCGGCGCAGATGCGCCGGTGTGCTATCTTGGGATGGTGTGACGGGTACAGCAATCACCAGATCGCGGCTTTGCTTCAGATCTCACCTCAAACCGTCAAGGTACATCAGTTCAAAGCCCGCAAACGACTCCGGGAGCGGTTGAAGGCTCTGCTGAAGGCCGTCTGAAATCGCCATGGTCTTGTCGAAAGGTCGCCGGTGACCCGCCGTCGAGAAGACATCGATGAACAGGTCGGCACCGTCGTGGCGACCCTCAGGAACGGCGTCGAGCGGCATCCTAGCGCTCGGCGGATCGCTGCCTACCATCGTGGGGAATTGTCGACGCCGGATGTGGAGCAGCTGCGAGATCACCTGGCGATGTGTCCCGAGTGCGCGGATTTGCTGCTCGACTTCGCCGGGTTCAGTGAGCAGCCGGCGACCGGCGCGGCCGAGTGGTGGAAGACGCGCAAAGAGGCGGTCTGGGGGGTGTTGCGATCTCGGCTCGGCAAACGAACCTAGCCGGCCGCGAAACCTGGGCCTACGTGGCCCGATACCGTGCCGCGGCGTGAGCCGGCAGGAGCTTGCCCCGCCGGCTCACGGACGGCGCGGTTCCGACGATCAGCGGACCCCGAAGCAGACCTCGCACTGGTAGAAAGCCTGCGCGGATACCTTTTTCGCGATGTCCAGATCGATGCACGGTCCCGGTATAACGGTCTCCCAACAGGTGGTGCCCTGCCAACAAAAGATCAAAGCGCGTGCACTATCAATGGCCGCGGTCTGGGCCGCCGCGCAGCTTGAGGCCACCTCATGAACCAAGGGCGTAGCCTTCGTGGCGGAGCAGTAGCAGGACTGGCCCTTTCCCGAATCTCCAGAATCGGTAGCGGTCGCAACCTGGGCGCCGGCGTTGCAGCCTTGGGTGGCCTCGGCCTCACGGCTGGCCATGTCCGGCGCCAGCTCGAGGACGGCGGCTCGCGTCTCGGCCTGATCGTCACGGTCGGGACCTGTGCCCCAGGCTGCTCCCGCAAAGAGCAGGCACGCGATCATCGCCGACAGCAATCCGGCGCGCAGGTGGAAACCGGCCGGTCGGTGACAAGAGCTGGGGGATACTTTTCGAGATTCCATCGTCTCCTCCTTCAAGGGATGTGATGCCTCCACCGAGGGTGTTCGGTCGAGGCTCGTGTAGGGCCTCAACGGCCGTTCAAGTCCACTATCAAGATCCGCTTTTCACTCAGCGGTTTACCGCAATGTGCGGCGTTGGCCCAGAGACCGGCGAGGCTGCTTCGTCAGATCGATCTCGCTGTCAACCACCTGCGTCAGTCCGGGCTCGAGTTTCCGGCCTCCCGTTTCGACGGGACCCGGCTCGATCCGTTCAAGCTGGCCGAGGTGCTCGAACCCCTCGCCGAGCGTCTCGGCGAGGTGCAGGCCGACCTGCGCCTGGTGGGGAGCGAGATGAACGCCAGGACCGAGGTCGACCTTCACGAGGTCCTCGCATTCGACGATCTCCGGGATCGGTCGATTGCCCGCATGGTGATCGACAACCTGTAGAGGTTCGTGGTGTAGACTTGCCTTGGATTCCACAGAGCCGATTCCGCTGGAGTCGGCCTTCAGAGAACGTTCGCATGAAGTTTCCAGTAACCATCGACCGCGACGAAGACGGTGTTTGGATCGTGGAGTGCCCCTCGATACCGGGTTGCGTGAGCCAGGGCCAAACCAAGGAAGAGGCGCTCGACAACATCCGTGAGGCGATCGCCCTCTGCCTCGAGGTACGTGCGGAGCAGGGCCTACCTCTGACAGTGGAGATGAGACAGGTCGCGCCACCGAGTCGTGGTGACGACGCTGCTCGACGACCTGCCTTGCCTCGCCTTTGACCGAGACTTCCGGGGGCTTGGGCTGACGGTACTGGCGTAGCCCTACGATCGTGACCCCTTCTTCGGCATCAGCACTCCCAACACGATCGCCACCAGGAACAATGCGGGGACGTCGCCGAGCAGATTCGCGCGCTCGGTGGGATCGACGATCGCCTGGACCGCCATGATGCCGCCGTGGACGACACTCGACCAGACGGTGAACCAGATGAGGCTGGCGTGGGCAAGGGGGTCTTTGGCGGCGCGGATCAGGAAGACGCCCAGGGTGGCGTAGACCCCCATGATCATCTGC
This sequence comes from bacterium, assembly GCA_024226315.1. Taxonomy (GTDB): domain Bacteria; phylum Acidobacteriota; class Thermoanaerobaculia; order Multivoradales; family J023; genus JAAELT01. The sequence goes on from JAAELT010000333.1 coordinate 46,930, forward strand.
TCGTACTCCGGCTGCCGTGGAGTCCAGCCCCAGCCGGAGGGCCAGACCCACATCATCATCACGTAGATGCCGGCGATGAAGATGGCTCCGAAGACGTAGAGGGCGATTCTCAGGAACTTCAGCTTCTGATCTTCTGACATATCCTGCTCCTTTCTAAGGTCCCGGCCGGAGGCTCGCGGCCTTCTCCTCCGCCGAGGCGATGATCTCCGGCAGCGTCGCGATCAACGCTCCGGCGTCTTCGTAGTCGCGGGGTTCGAGCACCCAGGGATAGCTCAGCAGGTTCTCGAACAGGGCGTAGGCCTTTGAGCCCGCCAGCTTCAGGGGCACCACCGGCGTCGTTCTGAGGTAGGGCACGACGGTGGCGAGCTCGTGCGGGACGCTGCGCGGGTCGGTGAGGTCGGCGATGATGAAGCGGGCCATACGCGCCAGGGTCTCGACGGTGCCGGTCAGGTCCTTGCCGGCGGGTTTGTCGAAATCGAACAGCACGGGGGCGAAGTCGTGGCGGAGGAGCTCTTCGCGCAACGCTTCGAGCACCGCTTTGCGCTCGGCGGTGAAGCGGCCGAGGATGAGGACGACCTTCGAGGTGACGGTGTCGATGACGTGGCGGATCTTCTCGTTGTGCAGCAACAGGTAGATGAACTGGGCGATCTCGAGGTTCTCGACCGTGATCGCGGCCTGCTGCGGTCCCCGGATGATCAGGCCGTCCTGCCGGGTGGCGTCGTCGGTGACGACGTCCCAGGCCGAGCAGCCGTAGACCCAGGCACCGGTCAGTGTGGCGCCGCTCAGATCAGCCGCGACCATGTTCGCCTTGGCGAGACTCGCCCCGGTCAGATCCGCCCGTTCGAGCCTGGTGTGGAGCAGGCTGGCTTCGCAGAGATCCGTGTGCGTAAGGGTGGCGAAGGTCAGATCGGCCTCTGTGAAGATGCAGCCGCCGAGCTGCGCCTTGGCGAGCCTGGCCCGGTGGAGGTTGGCACGGCGGAAATCCGCCCTCCAGGCGATCGCCTCGGTCAGGTCCGCTTCCTGGAGCACTGTGTCGGCGAGATTCGCGTCGTTGAGGCAGGCGCCCCGCATTTTCGCCCGGATGAGGATCGCCATCGAGAGATCGGCCTCGACGAGCTTCGCCCGGTCGAGGCGGGCCATGTCCAGGGACGCCTGCTTCAGGACCGCGTCTTCGAGATGTGCCCCCTCCAGGTTGGCCTCGCCCAGCTCGGCCTTGTAGAGATCCGCTCCGCTCAGCCAGGTATTCTGGAGATTGGCCGTGCCCAGGTTCTGGCGCCTCAGGCTCGCCTCCGAGAGGTCGGGCTTGAGAGTGGGGTACTTCGCCCGCCATCGGTTCCACGCTCCCACTCCCTGCTTCAGGATCTCGAGATGCTTTGGATTTGCCATCGATCCGCTCATTGTACCGAGCCGAGACCGGCGTAGACTCAGCCTCGATGATGGGCCGAAATCGCCGAACCCGACGCCGTGGCTGCCTGCTCCTGGCGACCGTCACACTGGCAGTTGCCGGCCTATGGGCGGGCTTCAAGGCGGCGACGTGGCCCGACGTGGCGTCGCTGGCCTCGGCGAATCCTCAGACCACCGCGTTCATCGAGCGCCACAAGGCGACGCGACGAGCGGCGGGCGAGAGCGACACGTTGGCCTGGCGCTGGGCGCCGTACGACAAGATCTCGCCGCACCTCAAGCGCGCGGTGCTGGTGGGGGAGGACATCGGCTTCTTCGATCATCAGGGCTTCGCCGTCGAGGAGATCAAGATCGCGCTCAGCGAGATGCTGGAGGAGGGCAAGCCGCTGCGCGGCGCCTCGACGATCAGCCAGCAGCTGGCCAAGAACCTGTGGCTGTCGCCGTCGCGCAATCCACTGCGCAAGGTGGAGGAGGCGATCCTCACCCGCCAGCTCGAGGCGCACCTGGAGAAGCGGAGGATCCTGGAGCTGTACCTCAACGTGGTCGAGCTCGGCCCCGGCATCTACGGCGCCGAGGCCGCCGCCCGGCACTACTTCGGCAAGTCCGCCGCCGCGCTGCACGAAGACGAGGCGGCCGAGCTCGCGGCGGCCCTGCCCAAGCCGTCGAGCTGGCATCCCGGGAGCAGGAGCCGCGCCTACCGCTACCGGGTCGACCTCATCCGCGAGCGCATGGCGAAGGCGCGGTTCCTGGTGCAGCTGATCTAGTATCATCCGCCGGTTTGACGATCTCATCGCCACCGTCGATCGAAGAGGGGATTCCGTTCGCCTCGCTCACCACTCTGGGAGTGGGCGGTCCGGTCCGGTATCTGGCGCGCTGTGACGACGCCGCGCAGCTCGACGAGGCGCTGCGCTGGGCGCGGTCGGAGGACCTGGCGACCTTTATCCTCGGTGGCGGCAGCAATCTCCTGGTCGCGGACGGAGGCTTCGACGGCCTGGTGATCCAGCTCCGTGAGGAGACCGTCCAGATCGAGGAGCGCGGCGACCGCGTACGGGTGCGGGCTGGCGCCGGGGTGGAATGGGACGCGCTGGTCGAGCGCGTCGTGGACGAGGGGTTGGGCGGGTTGGAGTGCCTGAGCGGCATCCCCGGTCTGGTGGGCGCGGCGCCGATGCAGAACATCGGCGCCTATGGCCAGGAGGTCTCGGAGACGATTCGAGCGGTGCAAGTGGTCGAGCGGTCGACCGGCGAGGCGAAGAGCCTGTCGGCGGCCGACTGCGATTTCGGGTACCGCACCAGTGTCTTCAAGGGCGCGTGGCGCGACCGCTACGTGGTGACGGGCGTCGACTTCCTGCTCGAACGCCGCACAGAGGGAGCGGTGCGCTATCCGGACCTGCGCCGGCGCCTGGGCGTCGCCGAGGGCAGGCCGGCTCCGAGCCTGGCCGAGGTGCGAGCCGCGGTGCTCGACGTGCGGCGCGGCAAGTCGATGGTGCTCGACGATCCTCGCGACCCGAACCGCCGCAGCGCCGGCTCGTTCTTTACCAATCCGGTGGTCGCGTCCGAGCTCGCCGAGGAAGTCCGGCGACGCACGGGGCGCGACATGCCGGCGTACCCGGCTGACGGCGGGCGGGTTAAACTCTCCGCCGCCTGGCTGATCGAGCGAGCGGGCTTCCAGCGCGGCGAGAAGCGTCGGCGCGCGGGGATCTCGAGCCGCCACGCACTGGCGCTGGTCAACCTCGGTGGCGCGAAGGCGGTCGAGCTAGTGGCGCTGGCGGCCGAGATCAAGGGCCGTGTGCGCCGCCTCTTCGGGGTGACGCTGCAGCCCGAACCGGTGTTTCTGGGCTTCGACCGGAACGCGGGCGATCTGCTCGATGAGATCAACGGAAACGACCGAACATGAAACGCGCGGACAAAGCACGCAAGATCGTCGAGATTCTCGACCGGCTCTTCCCGGAAACGCCGATCCCGCTCGATCACCGCGATCCCTTCACCTTCATGATTGCGGTGCTGCTGTCGGCGCAGACCACCGACAAGAAGGTCAACGAGGTCACACCGCGACTCTTCGACCGCGGGCCCACGCCCGAGAAGATGGCCGGCCTGTCGGTGGAAGAGATCCGAGACTTGATTCGGCAGCTCGGCCTGGCGCCCCAGAAGGCGAAGAACATCCACAAGCTCAGCCACATGCTGGTCGAGCAGGGCGGCGCGGTACCGCGGACCTTCGAGGGGCTCGAAGCTCTGCCGGGGGTGGGCCACAAGACGGCGTCGGTGGTCATGTCCCAGGCCTTCGGCCATCCGGCCTTCCCGGTCGACACCCACATCCACCGCCTGGCGGCCCGCTGGGGACTCTCCGACGGCTCGAACGTGGTCAAGACGGAGCGCGACCTCAAGCGCGCCTTCCCCGAAGAGCTGTGGAACCGGCTCCACCTGCAGATCATCTACTTCGGCCGCGAGTACTGCCCGGCGCTCTACCATGACCTCGACGAGTGCCCGATCTGCTCGTGGGCGGCGACCAAGAAACGCAGGGCCGAAGAGCGCCAGGCACGTGCGCGCGGACGACGCAGGAAACCCTCCTGAGCGGCTTGCCGTAGACTTGGGAAACGCCGGCCTGTCGGATTCATGAGTCTGGAACGAAGACCTGCAGGCTGACAACGCGTCATGAACAGTCTAGATCGATCGGAGGCTCTCGCATGTGCACCTTGCCGAGAGCCTGACCGGGCCTTGAGGATCGGAGTGGAAGACTCGTGAATCCACAAGGCCGGCGTGGGGCCTGAAGGGAGGCAATATGCGTCTTGCGGTGGTCTGTTATCCGACCTACGGCGGCAGCGGCGTCGTCGCGACCGAGCTGGCCCAGGCGCTCGCCCAGCGCGGGCACGAGATCCATATGGTCTCCTACGAGCGCCCCTTCCGCTTCGATGCCTCCCAGGAGCACCTGCACTTCCACCAGGTCGAGGTCAGCGACTACCCGCTGTTCCGCTACCAGCCCTATCAGCTCAACCTGACCAACAAGCTCATCGAGCTGGTCGAGAACCACGGGGTGGAGGTGATCCACAGCCACTACGCCATCCCCCACGCCCAGGCGGCCTGGATGGCGCGCGAGGTGCTGCGCGAGGAGCGCGGCCTCGACGTCAAGCTGGCGTGCACCCTCCATGGCACCGACATCACCCTGGTGGGCATCGAGCACAGCTTCTACGAGCTCACCCACTTCTCCATCCAGCGCCAGGATCTGCTGACCGCGCCCAGCTGCTGGCTGATCGGCGAGACCGAGAGGGAGTTCCACATCCAACCGGACAAGATCATCGCCATCCCCAACTTCGTCGACCTCGAGCGGTTCCACCCGGCGGACGGCACCGCGACGCGGCGCGAGCTAGGGGCGGAGGGGCGTTTCCTGGTCACCCACGTGTCCAACTTCCGGCCGGTGAAGCGGGTGTCCGACGTGGTCAGTGGTTTCGCGGCACTGCGCCGCCGGCAGGACGCGGTGCTGGCCCTGGTGGGCTCGGGCCCGGACCTGGAGCCGGCGCTCAAGCTGGCCGAGGTGCTGGGGGTGCGCGAGCACGTCCGCGCCCTGGGCAAACGGGACGACCTGGAGACCATCCTCCAGGCTTCCGACGTCTTCTTCCTTCCCAGCATGGTGGAGAGTTTCGGGCTGGCCGCGCTTGAGGCCCAGGCCTGCGGCTGCCCGGTGATCGGCTACCGGGCGGGCGGCCTGCCGGAGGTCGTGGTAGACCGGGAGACCGGCATCCTGTGCCCCGCCGGCGAGGACGTTTGCATGGGTACCCTGGCGGCCGAGCTGCTCGAAGACCGGGATCGCTTTCTCGCCATGCGCGAGGCCTCCCGCCTCAACGCCAAGAAGTTCGCTACCGGGCCGATCGTGGACGGCTACGAGAAGGCGCTGTGCTGCCTGGTGCACGCCGACCGGGTGTGCGACGCGCCGACGATGGCGGCGTGCACGCACACGATGTAGCCGGCACGCACACGATGTAGCCGGCACCGGCCGCACGGGAATGAATCCCCGTGCTACAGAAGGCCAAGCCCGCTGAAGCGGGCTCCGGGGAACAGTTACTCTCCGATCGTCGCCAGCACGCGCTCGCGCTCGTGCTCCGAGTCGACGGTGTCCAGGACCTCGAAGAAGGTTTCGGTGGGCTCGATGCCTCTGGCGGTCAGCTCGATCAGCAGCTCGGCCAACTCGTGGTCCGAGCCGATGGTCGAAGCCGATGTCAGCACCGCGTCCAGCACCTCGGCCTCCAGCTCGCGCTCCAGTAGCAACTGTAGAGCGCGGGCCAGCGCATGATCCGAACCGATCGACCGCGTAGCCAAGACGTAGGCCAGGAGCGCCCCGCGGTCGTTGAGCTCGCGGCTGGAGACCAGGCGCAGGAGCTCCGAGAGCTCGTGGTCGGAGCCGATCTCCGATCCCGCCAGGCGCAGCGCGCGCGCGAGCTCTCCGGTACTCGGCTCGGCCTGCTCGAGCAGCTCCTCGAGATAGGTCCGCGGGGCCTCGGGCGGCAGCGGAGCTTCCGGAGCCGGCGCGGGTACGGGTGCAGCCTCGGGCTCGGGGGCCTCGGGCGCGGCCGGCGGCTCGGGCGGCAGCGGAGCTTTCGGAGCCCGCGGGGCGACGGGGGCCGTCTCGGGCTCGGGGGCCTCGGGCGCGGCCGGCGGCTCGGGCGGCTGTGGGGCGGCGGCCGCCAGGGGCAGGGCAAGAACGCTCGCCGTCAGGCAGCTGACGAGCAGACGCGTGGCGGTGAGGGGAGCCCGGTCGCGCTTCTCGTCGAGGATCGCGAAGACCCGACCCGACAACGGCGAAGGCCGGGCCATCGCCACCGCCGCCACCGGCAAGCGGCCACGCGCGGTGCGAGCGGCCGCCAGCAGGTGATCGGCGTAGTCCGATGCTCGGGAGCCGGCGCTCAGCACACGGTCGTCACACGCATGTTCGCTCTCGACACGGAGCCGGTGCGCCGCCCACCAGACGAGAGGGTCGAACCAGTACAGAGCGCACGCCAGCTGGCTCCAGATCCGGGTCAGGGCGTCGTGCCGCCGGATGTGAGCCAGCTCGTGGAGCAGCACGTCTCGCCGCCGGCTCGCCGGCCAGCAGTCCGCGTCCTCCGGTAGCAGGATCACGGGGCGAAGGCTGCCCCAGGTCATCGGGACGGTGATCTTCGGGCTGATCAAGAGTCGCGGTGCGCGCCGGGCGGCGAGGCGCTCTGTGAGCTCGGCGAGCTGCTCGTTCCAAGCCTCGGATTCGACCGGCAGAGCCGAGCGGGCCAGAACCTGCCGTTGTCGAATCCCGCGAACGAGAGGCACCAGAAGGAGAATGAAACCGGTAGCCCAGGCCGACATGACCACGGCGCTCCAGGATGGCAAAGAGCGTGGGCTTGGCAGCAGCGTCTCGGGGCCGGCCGCCGCGAGCGACGGAGAGCTCGCCGTCGAGACTCGTGGCGTACCGACCGGGCCGTCGTCGGTGGCCGAGGACGACGGAGGCTGCCGAGAGCCAGCACCCACACCAGGTGCCGGAACGCCGCGTTGCGCAGGCAGCTGGTCACCAACCCCGCGGCGGCGAGCAGCAGGGCGCCCTTGACCGCCGAGCCGAGCAGCACTGCGTGCCACGGCTCGCCGAGAGCGTCGAAGGCGCGGTAGACGGTGCCGTAGAAATCCGAGCCGAACGAGGAAGTCGAGTCACTCCAGATGCCCATCGCTTACCGTCCTTTCTTTCTCGCCTCGTCCACGAGGCCCGCCAGGTGTTGGAGCTCGTCCTCGGAGAGGTTGTCGGCCTCCATGTCGAGCAGGGCCGCCACCGCCCTGGAAGCCGAACCGCCGAAGAACGTCCGCAGGACCCGGCGCATCGCCGACTCCCGCGCCTGCCTGTAGGGCACCGTCGCCAGATAGACATAACGCGGCCCGTCCTGGCGATGTTGCAGGTGTCCCTTTTCCTCCAGGATGCGCAGCAGGGCTCGGACCGCCGAGTAACTCGGCGGCTCGGGCAGCGCACCCCGCACGTCGGCGACCGTAGCCTCGGAGCGCTCGTAGATGATGTCCATGATCTGTCGCTCTCTGCGACTCAGTCCGTCGACTTGTGTCATCCGGTCTCCAGGATTCGATTGCTGGTCTGCCGATACCGTCCTGCTAAGAACTTAGCATGCTAAGATATTAGCACTGAGATCCCGTATGTCAAGGGGGAAGCTGAAACGTCTTGCGGCGGCTGAAACGTTTCGGGGAACCACGGCACTACAGTCGAGAGTCAATGTTGTCAGTGGAGCGGACCTCTGTCGGCGCGTCGCCCAGGCGGCGTGCTCGCGGTCATTCAACTTCTCCGGCTCGCTGAAGGCCTCGCAGGCCCGAGGCTTCCGTCTCCTCCGATGAGTGTTCCATTAGCGTCAACTGCATCGATCGGTACGGACCGGTTCCTGATCCGGGAGAAGCTCGGCGCGGGGGCCTTCGGTGACGTCTTCAGGGCCTACGACCGTGAGCTCGAGACGACGGTCGCTCTCAAGACCCTGCATCGCGCCGATCCGGCGGCCTTCTACCACTTCAAGAACGAGTTCCGCTCGCTGGCCGGCGTCACCCATCCGAACCTCGTCCAGCTCTACGAGCTGGTGTCCGAGGGCGACCGCTGGTTTTTCACCATGGAGCTGGTGGAAGGTCTCGATTTCATCGAGCATGCCGGCGCCTCGGCCGAGGAGCTGACGGAGACCACCCAGGTGCACCCATTGACCGCTCCGGTCGTCCAGCAGGACTTCGACCGGCTGCGGCGGGCCTTGCATCAACTTGCCGAGGGGCTCTGCGCCCTGCATCGTGCCGGCAAGCTGCATTGCGACATCAAGCCGCCGAACGTCCGCATCACCGCGGAAGGTCGGTTGGTACTGCTCGATTTCGGCCTGGTGTACGACCTGGGAGGAGAGCGGTTCCAGACCATGGAAGGCGAGGTGCGAGGGACACCGGCCTACATGGCTCCAGAGCAGGCCCTGGGCCGGACGGTCACCGAGGCCAGCGACTGGTATGCCGTCGGCGGTGTGCTCTACGAGGCTTTGACCGGTGAGCTACCGTTCTCCGGCTCGGTGCTGCGGGTGCTCCAGGAAAAACAGTTGGCCGACGGTCCGTCGCCGCGCAAGCTCGTCCCCTACCTGCCCGACGACTTGGCCGAGCTGTGTGAGGATCTGCTGCGCCGCGACCCCGCGGACCGCCCGACCGGCGCCCAGGTGCTCGACCGGCTCGGCGGCGGTTGGACGCCGCTGCCGGAGCTCGGCGCGGCGCGTGACGGCAAGCTCTTCGTCGGTCGGGAGCCGCAGCTCGCGGCGCTCCACGACGCGTTCGCGTCGACCCGCGAGGGGCGGGCGGTGGCTGCCTTCATCTGCGGCGCCTCGGGTATGGGCAAGACCGCGCTGGTGGGCCGGTTCGTCGAGCAGGTTCGGCGGCGGCACCCGAACCTGGTGGTGCTGGGGGGCCGCTGCTACGAGCGCGAGTCGGTGCCCTACAAGGGGCTCGACGCCCTCCTCGACACCCTGAGCCGCTACCTCAAGCAACTACCGTTCGACGAGGCCGCCGCCCTGGTGCCGGTCCACGTGCGAGCCCTCGCGCGCCTGTTCCCGGCCCTGCTGCGGGTCGAGGCGGTGGCGGCCGCCTCGCGTGACGGGTTCGACGCGGGCGACGAGCTGGAGCAGCGCCGCCGGGCCCGGGCCGCCCTGCGTCAGCTGCTCGAGCGCCTGTCGTTGCGTCTTCCGGTGCTTCTCTTCATCGACGACCTGCAGTGGGGCGACCGCGACAGCGCCGACATGCTGGCCGATCTGCTGGCGCCGCCGAATCCACCGGCGGTGATGCTCATCGGTTGCACCCGCCACGACGGCGTGGGTGACGGCCCGGTGCTCCGGCGGCTGCTCCGCGACCAGGAAGACGACAGCACTGGCGGACCCATCGTGACGGACATGGCGGTCCACAAGCTCTGGTTCTCCGAAGCCGTCGCGCTGGCGACGAAATTGCTCGGCGAACGGCGGGCGCAGGGCGAGAGCCTGCCGCGAGCGATCGCGGTCGAGTCGCGAGGCAGCCCGTTTTTCGTAACCGAGTTGGTGCGGTACGCGCGCTCGGAGCTCGGGGCGATCGAAGGCGACGGCGGATTCGTCTCGACCGGCCTGAGCCTGGAGGGTCTGATCCGCAACCGGCTCGCCCGGCTGCCGGCGGGCGCTCGCCGGTTGCTGGAGTTGGTGGCGATCGCCGGCCGGCCGCTGGCCCTGGAGGTCGCCCTCGCCGCCGGCGGCCTCGGTCGCGAGTCGCAGGCCGCGGTGAAGCTGCTGCTGGCGAGGAGCCTGGTGCGCATGCGCAGCTCCCCACGGCGGGAGCTCGTGACCTATCACGACCTGATCCGGGAAAACGTGCTCCGGGGCATGGGCGATGCGAGTCAGTCGAGGCTACATCGTCTGCTGGCTGATGACTTCGAAGCCGGCGAGGCGGCCGATCCGGAAACCCTGGCCTTGCACTTCGAGGCCGCCGGCGACAGCCGTCGCGCCACCGAGCTGGTCACGGTGGCGGCGCGCAAGGCAGTCGACGCCCTGGCCTTCGAGCGCGCCGTCCGGCTCTATCGCCTGGCGCTCGAGCTGGAGCTCACGCCACCCGTGCGGCACAACCTGCGGGTCGAGCTCGCCTTCGCGCTGGTCAACGCCGGCCGCCGGGCCGAGGCGGCGAACGCCTATCTGGCGGCGGCAGACGACGTGGAAGGGCACAAGGCTCTCGAGCTGCGCCGCCGCGCCTGCGAGCAGCAGTTCTTCGGTGGTGATTTCGCCGGCTGCCGGAGCTCGCTCGAGACGGTGCTGGCCTCGATCGGTCTGCGACTGCCCGAGAGCTCTACCCGCGCCCTGGCCTCGTTCTGCGGCCACCGCTTCCTGTTCAAGCTGCGGCGTCCGCGGTTCAGAGCACGGCCGGCGAACGAAGTTCCCCGGGAGCGGTCCTGGCAGCTCGACGTCCTTTGGTCGGCCTTCATCGTCTCGATGAGGAATCCGTTCCGCTCCATGGACTTCCAGGCGCGCTACCAGCTCCTGGCGATCGAGGTCGGTCACCCGGCCCACCTGGTGCACGCTCTGGCGATCGAGACCGCGATCTCGGCGGTCCGCGGCGTGGCCAGGAGTGAGCGCACAGCGCGTCTCCTGAGCACCACGGCCGGCTTGGCCGAGCGCCTCGACGACCCTAACGCTTTGGCCGAGGTGTCATACGCCGGCGGCTTCGCGGCGCTTTTCGAGAGCCGGCTGAAGTCCGCCTGCGACTTGCTGGAGCGCTCGGAAACACTGTGGCGCGATCACGGCACAGACTTCTTCTGGGGCTCCAGCCGAGTCGCCGTTCTGCTGGTCCACGCCCTGGTCTTGAGTGGCCGCCTGCGCGATGTCGGCGAGCGCCTGCCTGGGCTGCTCAAGGACGTGGCGGAGAAGGGTAACGTCTACGACGAGGCCGATCTCCGCAGCCGCGCCTCTTGCGTGGCGCGGCTCGCCGCCGACCGTCCGCTCGAAGCCGCGAGGGAAATCGCGCGCGCCGAGGAGCTGCTGGACGCCCAGGTGGCCAGCGAGCTGTGGTCGTACACTGGCTTCCACCGCCTGCATTTCTACCACCTGCTCGGCCGGGTGGAGATCGAGCTCTACCGCAACCGCGGCCAAGAGGCCTGGTCCGTTCTGGACCGGCGTTGGCGCCGGGCCAGGTGGTCGCTGTACTTCCGCGTTCAGCTCATGCGCGCCGAGATCTGGAGCCTGCGCTGCCGCGCGGCATTGGCGGCGCTTGCGGCCCTCGGTGGCCGTTCCAGACGGGCCCGCCGGCTCGAGGGACGGATCACCCGCGGCCTGAGGCGGCTCGAGGCCGAGGGCCTGACCTGGACCGACGCCTTCGTCGGCTCGCTCCGGGCGGGCCTGGCCACCCTCGATGGCCGCGACAGCGAGGCCATCGGGCTGCTGACCACCGCCGAGGCCCGCTTCGAATCCGCCGACTTCGCGCTCCACGCCGCGGTCTGCCGCCGCCGCCGTGGCCAGCTCCTCGACACCGCCGGCGGCCGTGAGCTTGTCCTTGCCGCCGACACCTGGATGAGCGGCCAGGGGATCCGCAGCCCGCGGCGGATGTCCCGCGTCCTGGTGCCCGGCCTCTGGTCGCCGCACGCCTCCCAGACGCGCTCGTCCGAGTGATAAAGTCTGCCGCGCCGAGGCAGCCCGGCATTCCATCAAGACAATCACGATCCGGTCCGGTCCGGTAAGGAGAGCGCCATGGGAGAGTACGTCAAGGTCGCCAAGACCTCGGAGATCGACGATCAGTGCGCCAAGTGCGTGGAAGTGGGCGGCAGGAACATCGCCCTGTTCAACCTGGGCGGCGAGTTCTACGCCATCGACGACCTGTGTACCCACGAGGAAGGCCCGCTGAGCGAGGGATACGTCGAGAACGGTGAGGTCGAGTGCCCCTGGCACGCCGCGCGTTTCGACATCAAGACCGGCAAGGCCCTGTGCGAGCCGGCCTACGAAGATCAGCCCAAGTTCAACGTCCGCGTCGTCGGCGACGATGTGGAGGTCGAGGTCTAGCCGGCCGCCCGTCGGAAAGACCCCGACGGGGTCAAATCCCATTGCCCAGGGCAAGCGTAGCGCCGCCCTGGGTCAGGTGGGGTCCCCGGGCGATCGACCCTGAAAGGGTCGAATCCCGTCCCGCAAGAACGCACCTCCAAGCCTCCCGGGCGGGAGTCAACGATCTCAGAGACCGGGAGCTCCCGTCTCTCCCTCAGGAGCAGGGATTCTGCTCCTGAGCGCCGCTGTTCCCGAAACAGGACACGATATGTCCCGTTTTTGTCCAACTTTCCCAAACTTTCTTTCGAAACTGGACATGATGTGTTCTTGCGCCGGCGCTTTCTGTCAGTCAAGATCCTCTCTGTATTCGACGTTGTTGCCGGGCGGTGATTCTCGAAGATCCAGAACCGGCGGAAAGGAGGTGGAGATCGAGACGAGTGCAGTGCAGTGCAGTAGGCGGGGCGTCCCCGGCAGGGAGCGCTTCCGCCCATCTCGGCGGCTCGGTGAGTCGCCACCAGACACCCAACACACAAAGGAGGATACGAAATGAAAACGTTCGTCAAACCATCGAAACGCGGTACCGACTTCCAGAAGGCGCTGATAGCGCTGGAGGCGGCCGCAAGGGAGGTCTCGTTCGATGTCAGCACCGGCATGGACGGGGTGTTCCTGCCCTGGGTCCAGGAAGGGGAGACCCCTCCCAGCCAGGAGGAGTACCGTCAGAAATTGCTCGGGCGCTGGCTTCAGCATGTCCGGCAGCGGGTGATCGCCACGGATGAGGCGCATCAGGCCTCGATCCGGGTGGAGCGCATGCTGCGGTTCGAGCGCGATCAGGGCTCGTCCGAGATCCTGATCCGGCTCCGCGGCATTCGCAACACTTTCGAGAAGGTCTACGGCGAGGGCAAGGCGGCCGTGCATCTCGGTCTCAGCGCCGACTTCCCGGAAGATCCGGTGGTGCTGCACCGATCCGGCCAGCGCCTCGTCCAGATGATGTCGGATCCGGAGCTCGAGCTGCCGGAGCCGGAGGTGAAGAGCGGCTCGATCGATCCGGCGGAGCTGGTCCAGGACCTGAAGCCGCCGGTGGAGCGGATGGGAGCCGCGTTCGAGCAACTGGCGGTGCAGAAACGCCGCACGCAGTTGGCGCTCAAGGAGAAGACGGAGGCCTTCGACCTTGCCCGTTACGCGGGCGGCCGTGTCGCGCGCTATCTGGAGGCGCTGAGCTACCTGTCCGGCGAGGATTTCCACGCCGATCGGGTACGCTTGTCGTCCCACGTGAAGGTCCTGGAAGCCGCGCCGGAAGAGGAAGAAGACCCTGACACCGAGTCGGGCGAGCAGGTCGAGGCGGCGGGCGAGACGGAGCCGGAAGGCGAGGTCGAGTCGATCGAGGAGGAGACCGAGCAAGAGTAAGTGACCGAAACGGGGACTCGAGCTCGCTCACGCCCCCGCCGAACGTCTGAAAGCCGGCCGCAAGGCCGGCTTTTTTTAGTGGCCACGGACGTCTCGAAAGCCCTGATCCAAAACTTTGAAGCTGTGAAATCCTTGATCTGGATTTCGGCGTGAATTAACTGTCGTTGGGCTGAATTTCCTAACAAGGAACAACATGTTGGAGCCCGACAGCTAGTACCCTGACGCCAGGGAAGGAGCTCTCGAGGCCGGAAGACTCCTACCCTGACGCCGGGGAAGGAGTTTCCAGAGCCTTGAGGCTCCTATCCTGGCCAGGGGGAAGGAACTGTCGGAGTCGCGAAACTCCTTCCCCGATCCGCGGGGATCGGATCACGGTGCTTAGCGATGTCTTTCATAGTACGACTTCAGTCTACACCGGCCGGGACGGCTCTTCGAGAGGAGACCGCCGCGAAGCTATTATCCAGCACCTCGTCCGGTACCCGGGCGAGGGCCGCGCGGACGACCTCGGGCCCGCTTCCGGGCCGCGGGGCGTTCTCGCTCAGGTAGCGGCGCCAGGCGCGCGCGCCTGGCTGGCCGGCGAAGAGCTGTAGCATATGGCGGGTGACGCGGCTGACGGGGGCGCCTTGCCGGTGCCACCGCTCCATGTAGGGCAGCATGGCCTCGACGACCTGCCGGCGGCTGGGTGGCCGTGAGTCGTCGCCGAAGAAGCGCCGGTCGGCCTCGGCGAAGAGGTAGGGACGGTCGTAGGCGGCGCGGCCGATCATCACGCCGTCGACGTGGCGTAGGTGGTCCTCGGCCTGCTCCAGGGTGGTGATGCCGCCGTTGACCTCGATCGTCAGATCGGGCAGCTCGCGCTTCAGGCGATGGACGTCCTCGTAGCGCAGGGGTGGGATCTCGCGGTTCTCTCGCGGGCTCAGGCCGCTGAGCCAGGCTTTGCGGGCGTGGACGCTGAAGCGGTCGCAGCGGGCCTCCGCCACGGTCTCGACGAAGTGCCGCATGTGGTCGTAGTGGTCGAGATCGTCAACGCCGATGCGGTGCTTGACGGTGACTGGAATCCGGACCGCGGCGCGCATGGCAGCGACGGCGTCGGCCACGCGTTGGGGCTTGGCCATCAGGCAGGCGCCGAAGCGGCCCTGCTGCACCCGGTCGCTCGGACAGCCGACGTTGAGGTTGACCTCGTCGTAGCCGAAGTCCTCGGCGATCCGTGCGCACTCCGCGAGCTGTGCCGGATCGTCGCCGCCGAGTTGGAGCGCCAGTGGCTTCTCGTCGTCGTCGAAGCCGAGATAGCGGTCGCGATCGCCTTTCAGGATGGCGCCGGTGGTCACCATCTCGGTGTAGAGCAGCGTGCGTCGAGTGATCCGCCGTAGAAAGTACCGGTAGTGGCGGTCGGTGCGGTCCATCATCGGGGCCACGCTCAGTGGCCACAGACGTCCGCGTGGGTTCTCGGCGTCGCTCATCACGGGGCTATTCTCTCGTATCCGTTGCGCCTCGTCTCGGCCAGCGGCTCGCTTCAGCGAGAAACGGGCGATTCTGGGGCGATCTGGTAGAATCACGGCGTTGCCTGCTGGATGCCCTCGAGGAACCGAAGATTGGACACTGAAGCCACTCTCAGCGAGACCCCCGCCCGGCGGCTGCGCCTCGCGCTGGACCTCTTCGAGTTCGGCACCGACATGATGCGCCAGAATTTGCGCCGCGAGACGCCGGATGCGACCGAGGACGAGATCCAGGCTCGGCTCATCGCGTGGCTTCAAGAGCGTCCCGGCGCGGAGCTCGGGGACGGCGTGGGACGGCCCGGTCGCTGGCCGCGGCTGCGGCGGTGAATCCGCTCAAGGAGCTCCTGCGCCAGGTCGCCGGCGAGCTCAGCGAAGCCGTGCCGTGGGCCCTGGTCGGTGGGCTGGCGATCTCTTCGCGAATCGAGCCCCGCTTTACCCGTGATCTCGACATGGCGATCGCCGTCGAGAACGACGCGGAAGCGGAAGATCTGATCTACCGCTTCCGCCATATTGGCTACGGTCTGCTGGCGTTGATCGAGCAAGAAGCGACCGATCGGCTGGCGACCGTCCGGTTGGCCGCGCCTGGAGAGTCGGGCATCATCGTCGATCTACTCTTTGCGTCCTCCGGGATCGAGCCGGAGATCGTCCGGGATGCCGGGGCGCTGGAAATTGCTTCCGGTCTCGTAGTTCCTGTTGCCCAGGTATGGCACCTCCTGGCAATGAAGGTCCTGGCGCGCGATGATCAGCGCCGACCACAGGATCTCATTGATCTGCGCAATCTGGTGAACGTGATCACTGAGGAGGATCTGGAGCGGGCTCGCGATGCGCTCTCCCTGATCACGCAGCGAGGATTTCATCGCCAGAAGAACCTGCTTGGCGATCTTCAGGAGCTCATCGAGGTTTCCATGCCCTGAACCGACCATCCTGACCCGACACCATGGCCAACCCCGAACGCCTGATCCTGGTCGACGGCAGCGCGCTCATCATACCGCGCGTACTACGCCATTCCGGCGACATTCAAGACCTCCGTGCCTACCGCGGGGTCCGCGAGTGGCTCGATCGCACCATCGCGCAGGCCCACGAGAACGGCTACGTGACCACCATCCTGGGCCGGCGGCGCTACATCGCGGAGCTGGCGAGCAACAGCTTCATGGAGCGGCTCTACGGCGAGCGCATCGCCGCCAACACGCCGATCCAGGGCTCGGCCGCGGACTTGTGCAAGGTGGCGATGATCGCCGTCGCCGGCCGCCTGGGATCGGAGCGTCTGGAGACCCGGATGCTGCTCCAGATCCACGACGAGCTGCTGTTCGAGTCGCCGCCCGCCGAGGTCGAGCAGGTGAGCGCCCTGGTGCGCGAGGAGATGGAGCATGTCCACCCCCTGGACGTGCCGCTGGTGGTCGACGTCGGCGTTGGCGCCAACTGGGCCGAGGCGCACTAGATATCTGCTACATTCCGCTGCGTGAGCGGAGACGTCATCGACGAGGCCGAGCTGGTCGAGGGCCTGCGGCGGGGCGACGACGCGGCCTTCGAGCAGCTGGTGCGCACCTACGGTGGCCGGCTGCTGCAGGTGGCGCGGCGCTTCCTGCGCGAGGAGGACGCCCGCGACGCGCTCCAGGAGGCCTTCCTCTCCGCCTTCAAGGCCATCCACCGGTTCGACGGCAAGGCCAAGATCTCCACATGGCTGCACCGGATCGTGGTCAACTCGGCGTTGATGCGCTTGCGCAAAAAGAGCAGCAAGATGGAGGAGAGCCTGGAGCCGCTGCTGCCGAAGTTTCTCGAGGACGGCCACCAGGCCCATCCCAGCGCGGCCTGGCCGGAGAACCCCGAAGAGGCGGTGGGGCGCGAGCAGATGCGCGACGTCGTGCGCCAGGCGATCGATCAGCTGCCGGAGGGGTACCGTAACGTGGTGCTGCTGCGCGACATCGAAGAATTGAGCGGCGCCGAAACGGGTGAGCTGCTCGGCCTGACGCCCAACGCCGTCAAGGTCCGGCTGCATCGCGCCCGCCGGGCCTTGCGCGAGATCCTCGACCCCCAGATCCGAGAGGTCACCGCATGACCTGCAAAGAGCTGATCGACTTCTTGATGGACTACCTCGACGGCGAGCTGCCGGCCGACGAGGCACGCCAATTCGACGAGCATCTGGAGATCTGTCCGCCCTGCGCCAACTACCTCGCCAGTTACCGTGAGACGGTGCGGCTCGGCAAGATGATCTGCCAGCCCGAGAAGTCTGTGTTGCCTACTGACATCCCCGAAGATCTCGTTCAGGCGATCCTCGAAGCGCGCCGGGCGGAGTGATCGCCAAGAACGGTGGCAAGATCCACAGCCTTTGTGGAAAAGCTTGTGGAAAAGACACCGGAAAACTGATTTCTCCCTTGGTTTCCCGGCCTCGACACCAGATTGCACAGATTCCTGTTCAGTCTTTCTAAGTTCATTATTTCCAGCAGCTTATCAAAAATAGACAAAAAGCTATAGGCGAAGCTGGCACCGCGAGATCGCGAGTTTTCCACAAGCGCGGCTTGCCGGGCGTTCGGGCGGCGGTCTAAACGCCTGATAAAGAAGAAGTTAAGGCACTCTCTGACGCCGCGATTCCAGAAAAGCCTCGACCGCCCGCAGGTTCTCAGGCCCGCCGTAGAGGCCCGACAGGACCTCGTCTTCACGGCTGATGGCGTCCTCCATCGACGACTCCTCGCCCTGGCGGATGAGCCGCTTGCAGGCCGCCACCGCACCCGGCGGCAGCTCGGCCAGGCCGGCGGCGATCTCGCGCACGCGCCGCATCATCTCGGCGGCCGGGAAGACGCGGTTGACCAGTCCCCAGTGCTCCGCGGTCGCCGCGTCCAGCGGCCGGGCTCCCATGATGAGCTCGTTGGCGCGCTGGCGGCCGATCAGGCGCGCGAGGGTGAACGAGCTGCCGAACTCGAGCACCAGGCCGAGGCGCACGAACGGGGTCAGGAACGAGGCGCCCTCGGCCGCGTAGACCATGTCGAAGTGCGGCAGCAGCGTCACCCCCATGCCTACCGCTTGGCCGTGGGCGGCGGCGATCAGGGGCTTGGGGAAGGCGCGGAGGTGGCGGTGGAGATTGCCGACCTTCTTCGGCCCCTCCATTTCGCCGCGGCCGATGGCCAGGAAGACACCCAGGTCGGCGCCGGCACAGAACGAGTCGCCGGCGCCGTGGATCACCGCCACGCGCACCGTTTCGTCGGCCGCCGTCTCGTCCAGGGTCCGGCTCAGCTCGGCGGCAAGCTCGGGGCTGATGGCGTTCTTCTTCTCCGGTCGGTTCAAGGTGAGGATGCGCACGCCGCCGTCGTCGCTCACCTGCAGATAGTCGTGGGAGCTCATGTGCACCTCGCGCGTTGGGGTTGGATCGTTTCCGCCGGGCCGGGGCCGGGCGGTGCCGCCGATCCTACCTCCTCGCTCCAGACGGTCACCCGGGCGCTGGTCGGAATGCTGGCGCCGGCGAAGGGATTGCCACTGGAATACGCAAGAAGGCGCGAGAATCTGTCAGGGCGACGTCTATATAGCAGATGTGCTATAAATGGGCGTTCATACGCGAAGGAGCTCTCGATGACGGCCTCTCGACGCCTCGGCCACACGATCACTCTGCTGTTCGTCTCGGCACTCTTCTGGCCCGCGGTCTCGCCTGCCGGTGAGATCCAGGACCCGGCCGCGAGGGCGGGCGTGACGCCGACGAACCCGATCCTCTTCGTCACCCAGTTCCCGATCGCCGCCGACTTCGCCACCATCGGCTCGACGTTCGCCAACCATGTGCCGCGCATCTCCCAGGCCGGGCGCGGCGGCGATCTGTACGTGCGGTATCCCTCGGGCGAGCTGTGCAACATCACGCGCGAGAACGGTTTCGGCGAGGCGGGGGTCTTCCAGGGCGCGGACGCGATCGCGGTCCGCGATCCGCACGTCCACTGGGACGGCGCCCGGGCGCTGTTCAGCATGGCGATCGGCGGCCCGACCCAGCAGTTCCAGGTGACCGAGGAGTACTGGCAGATCTACGAAGTCACCGGCCTCGGCGCGTGCGCAACCACCGACATCACCAAGGTGGCGGGCCAGCCCGAGGACTTCAACAACGTGACGCCGATCTACAGTCCCGACGGCCGGATCGTGTTCAGCTCCGACCGCCCGCGCGACGGCCGGCGCCATCTCTACCCGCAGCACGACGAGTACGAATCCACCGCGACCAACACCGGGCTGTGGAGCCTCGATCCGGCCACCGGCGACCTGGACCTGCTGAACCACGCTCCCTCGGGTGTCTTCACGCCCATCGTCGACAGCTACGGGCGCATCGTCTTCACCCGCTGGGACCACCTGCAGCGCGACCAGCAGGCCGACGGCGATGGCAACCCCAACGGCACCTTCAACTGGCTCAGCGAAGAGCCGGGCGCGGCCACCGCCCCACCCGTGGAGGTGTTCCCCGAGCCCCGCATTGCAGTGCCGGGATCGAACGTCAACGGGCTGAGGATCAACCATTTCTTCCCTTGGATGATCCATCCCGACGGCACCGAGGAGGAGACGCTCAACCACATCGGCCGCCACGAGCTTCACGATTACTTCGCGCAATCGTTCACCGACGATCCCAACCTGGTCGAGTTCATCGACGATGTCTCCGGCCGCTTCAACCCCAACCCGATCCTCAATTTCTTCCAGATCGCCGAGGATCCGGACGCCGCCGGCACCTACTTCGCGGTCGACGCGCCAGAGTTCGACACCCACGCCTCCGGGCGGATCGTGCGGCTGAGCCTGCCGCCGGGCCAGGCGCCCGACCAGGTGGCGCTCACCTACGTCACCCACCCGGACACCGACACGGTGGTGGCCGACGGCGACACCCCGCCGGCCACCCACACCGGGCACTACCGTGAACCGCTGCCGCTCTCGGGCGGCGGCCTGCTCGCGGTCCACACCGCGGAGACGCGCGGCGCCGACAACGACGGTACGCGCGCCAATCCGCAGCCGCGCTACGATTTTCGGATCAAGGAGCTGGTGACGGCCGGCCCATACTGGGAAGCCGGTGCGGCGCTGCTGCCGGGTGCCGGCGTCGTGCGCGAGATCCAGTACTACGACCCGGACGTGCTGGTGTCGTACAACGGCCCGATGTGGGAGCTTCAGCCGGTGGAGGTGCGCTCGCGCCCGGCACCGGTGATTCTGGGGTCGGTGCTCCCGCCGCCCGAGCAGCAGATCTTCGCCGAGGAAGCGGTGGATCCAGGCGTCTTGCGCGACTACCTGAGCCAGAACGAGCTGGCCCTGGTGGTGAGCCGCGACGTCACCACCCGCGACGCTCTCGACCGCCAGCAGCCCTTCAACCTTCGGGTGCCGGGTGGCGCGCAGACGGTGGGCGCGGGTGGCGTCGTCTACGACGTGCGCTATATGCAGTTCTTCCAGGGCGACCAGATCCGCGGCATCGGCGGCACCGGCAGCCCGGATCCGGGGCGGCGGGTGCTGGCCCAGGTGATGCACGATCCGGCGGTCTCCAATCCGCCGACCACCGGTCCGGAGGGCAGCGTCACCCTGGGCGCCGACGGCTCGATGGCGGCGTTCGTGCCCGCCGACCGCGCCATGACCTGGCATCTCACCGATCCGGCCGGCGAGCCGGTGGTGCGGGAGCGCTACTGGCTCACCTTCCAGGCCGGCGAGATCCGCGTCTGTGCCTCCTGCCACGGCCTGTCGAGCACCGATCAAGCGGGCCAGGGTGTGCCCACCAACCCGCCGGAGGCATTGCGGGCGCTGCTACAGCACTGGAAGACGGAGAACGCCGGCATCTTCGCCGACGGCTTCGAGTCGGGCGACGTCAGCGCCTGGTAGTCATTATCTGCCCGGGGTTTTGCATGCCGCCATCAGCATGTCATGGGACGACATAGAGGCGCGCTCGCCCGGAGAGCCAGGGGCCTAACGGCACTCGCAGAAGGCGGTGGCCATTGTGCACTTACAGCAGGAATAGTATCCAGCGCCGCAGGAGACGTTGCAACTGCTGGGAGTAATCGGGGACACGACGGTACAGCCGACGGAACAGGCGGTGGAGCCTACGCCTCCGGCCGTGCAGTCGGTAGAGCCCTTCATGATGAGCTCAGGGAACTCGGCTTGGCGCTCTCCAGACACTGAGACAGGCCACGCATCATAGTTGACCGCTAGCTCCTCGAGGCTTGCTCTGGGCTCACTGTCCTTGTTGGCAATGGCAGATGGTGGACGGTTCCATAGTAGCTCGACTCCGTTGTTGAGCGTGAGTGTCTTTCCGCTGGTGACCTGTCCGTGAGCAGGTTTTCCGTCCATTCCGAATGCGAAGGTGATGTCCTCGTTGATGCCGCGAATCACGAGGCTGTTCGTTCTATAGCTGATCTCGGCCAGACCGGTCCAGGTTTCCAGCGGAGTCTCCAGAGGCTCTCGTGTTCTGAATCTGAAGAATACTGTTGGTGCTTCGGTTCCCGTGTCGCCGAGGAGTTTGACCGCGACCAGGATCTGGTCGCCGCGATAAGGGGCCTCGTAGACGAGTGTTTCCCCACGGAATACTTCGGCATGGTCCCCAGATGCGACTGCGGAAGGCGTGAACATCAACGCGAGCAGGATGCCGATGATGATGAGTCGGCAAGCAATCGATCTCATTTCAATCCCCCTGTGAGCCTGGAGTCCGAGTGTCACCGGGACTGTGTCAGCGTGCCGCCTTCTCGGTGCCAGCTGAATTCGGACCGGCGGCAAGATGCCGCCGAATATCGGTCAAGACAAAACGTTGTCACGCGTGATGGGGCATGGAGCCCACCCCAAGAGGTGGTTGCTTTCCGCCGGCGGGTAGGGGTTCTGCCTCGGAGCCGCCGCCATTACCAGGCCTTCCGATTCGCCTTGGCTTTCTTGGCCTCCCGGAACATCGCCTGGGCTTTCTTGCCCGCGGCCTTGCGCGCGGCGCGGTCCTTGCGGATCTCGAGCGACTGCTGCTCCCTCTCCAGGTCCTGGTAGTTGCGCAGCCGCGCGGCCTCGACGTCGCCGTCCTCGATCGATGCGCGCACCGCGCAGCCGGGCTCGCCCTGGTGGGTGCAGTCGCGGAAGCGGCACCCTCGGGCGAGCGAGTGGATGTCCTCGAAGGCGGCGTCGAGCCCGTCGCCGGCGCTCCACGGCTGCAGCTCGCGGATGCCGGGATTGTCGATCACCAGACCGCCGTTCGGCAGCCGTAGGAGCTCGCGATGGGTGGTGGTGTGACGCCCGCGGTCGTCGCCGCTCCGGACCGCGCCGGTGCGTTGCGCCTCGTGGCCGAGCAGCCGGTTGATCAGGCTCGACTTGCCGACGCCGGAAGAGCCCAGTAAAACGACGGTCGCACGCGGCTCGACGAGCCGCGCCACCGCGTCGATGCCGCGACCCGCCGCGCAGCTGGTCAGCAGTACCGGCACGCCCGGCGCGACCGCGGCCGCCTCGCGGGCACGATCCCCCGGGTGATCGCACAGGTCCTCCTTGTTGAGCACGACAGCGGGCCGGCCGCCGCTCTCGAGCGCGGCGACCAGCATGCGCTCCAGGCGTCGCGGGTTGAAGTCGCCATCGAGGCCCATGACCAGCAGCACGAGGTCCACGTTGGCGGCGACCACCTGCTCGCGGGCACGGCGGCCGGCCGCTTTGCGCGACAGCCTGGTGCGGCGTGGCAAGAGGGCTTGTATAGACGCAGTGTCCGGCGTGCACCGCAGCGCAACCCAGTCGCCGACCACGGGCAGGTCGCCGCCGGGCGTGCAGTGGAGCATGCGTCCGGCGACCTCGGAGTCGAGCTCACCGGCGGCGGTCTGTACGACGTAGCGCAGCCGGTGCTCGAGGACGACGCGGCCGGGCTCCAGGCCCTGGGCGTCGTGGGTCAGGAACAGCTGGTCGAGCTCGTCGGTCCAGCCTAGGTCTGTCAGATTCATTGGAAGCTTCTCCGGATTTCTTGGATGTCGAGGCATCGAGGCGAGTCGCCGCCCGCGTCGTGGCGAGCAGTGGCGACATGGTCGATCCCGGCAAGGCACGGCGACAGCCGCGCGCGCCGGATCGGCGATGCGGTCGAGAAGGGAAACGGGGAAAGCTTCAAACAGTCATAGGCAGGTGGAGCCTGCCACACCACGTGGATCCACGCAAGATCGAATCAAGAGCAGTTGCCGGTTGCCGGTAGTCGGAACGATTAGATAATGGAACCGGCGATTGTAGTAAACAGACAAGAACTCTTCAGTGAGATATAATCCTCGTCCGAATGGATTCAAGGCGGGAGTTTTTATCTCTTGAATAGAGCGCTCGAAACTCTATTCGGGAGATAGTTCTCAAATAAAAGACGCGTAGCTTAGTTTTTGACAATTTCGCTTTTATCAGTAGGAGTGCGAGTCTCATCATGATGATCGTCGACAAGGAAGTTGATCGGTGTCTGACCCTCCTGCGCAACAAGATTCGCGAGAAGGGGTTCACCCAGCTCCAGGTCCAGGAAGCCCTGTCCTGGGGGCGCAGCTACATCAGCCAGCTGCTGACCAAACAGAAGTCGCTCCGCGTCGAGCAGGTGTTGCTCATTCTCAGCGTCATCGGCGTCGATCCGGCGGAGTTCTTCGCCGAGCTCTACTATCCGAGTGGGCCGATGGGATTCGAAGGGGGTGGCCCCTTTCCCCTTCAGCAACGGGGCGGCGCCGACGCGGCGGGTGATTTCGAGGAGATGAGGTCGCTGGTGCGCAGCCTCGTGTGGCTCTTGATCGACAAGGAGCTGATCGACGTCGACGAGCTCACTTCGGCGGTCAAGAGCCGCAAGGACGAAGTCACGGGGTTCGATACGGAAGACGGGCCGGCGAACTGAGTCTCCTGCTAGGTGGCGCCCGCGGCCGCGAGCGCGCGGCGTAGGGTGCCTGGGGCGCTGACCCCGGTTTGCAGGTAGGTGATCGCGCCCTGGCGGTCGACGATCAGCACCGTTGGCAGGCCGAACACCTGGTAGCGCGGGCTGACGGTGTCCTGGGGGTCGAGCAGCACGGGGTAGGGAAAGGGTTCGCGCTGGACGTACCGGCGAACCCTTTCTTCGTCCTCGCCGACGTCGACGGCCAGGAAACGCACGCCCTTGCCTTCGACGTCGCGATAGACCTCCTCCAGGTATTCGGCCTGCTTGCGACAGGGGCCGCACCAGGTGGCCCAGAACTCGACCAACACGACCTCTCCCGGAAAGTCCGCGGGACCCACCATGCCGCCGTCCAGGCTCGCCAGGCGGAAATCGAGGGGCGGGTACTCGCCGCCGAGCATGGCGCCGCCGATCTCGGCCGGTGCGGTGATCGGCGAAGCGATGGTGGTCGACTTCGCGATCCAGCTCATGACCGCGGCGAGCAGGCCGAATGCGACGGCGACCAGCAACAACCAGCCGACGATGGCCCGCAGATGGCTGCCCGACGTGGTCTCGGAGGCAGTGAGGCTCTGGTCTTCGTTCATCATCATTGGCTCTCGCTCGTGGTCGTGGCTGATGTATCGGTCTACGGGGGCCGGGGAGCTCAGGTTCACTCTGGGGGTGACTCTATCTTGCCAGTTTCCTCGGCCGCTTCAGGAGCTTCTTCAGTATTGGAGTCCTCGGAAGGCAGTGGCTCGGCGTCCCTCGATCTCTGGAGCTGCTCCCGGATCCCGCCGACCTCGGCCTCGGTGACCAGCAGGACGGCTCCGCGTCCATCGGCGGTGGCGGCGACTCTTCCTTCGACCGCGCGTGACAGCGCCAGCAGTTCCTCGCCCCGGGTGTCCTCGTCCGTGTCCGCGCCTTTGTCTTCGAAGGTGAGGGAGATCCGGAGCTCGGGATTTTCGAGGTCGAAGCCGAGTGCCGCGGCTTCCTCGCGGTCCACGATCCGCTCGCCCTTCAGCTCGCTGATCGGGTAGAGCAGATCGCTCACCGAGGAGTAGGGTACGCGGTCCTCTCCCCGCTTCCAGTCGGCGTCGTCGCGGCTGAGCTCGAGCACGCCCGAGGAGTCCTCGAAGCGGGCTGTCTCGATCTCGAAGACCTGCAGCGCCGACCAGGACTTCGAGCGCCACTCGGCGACCCCGAGGCCGAGCAGCTCGGCCAGCCTGGTCTCGAGCTCGAAAATCTGGCCATCCGCGCGGCCGTAGTAGACGCCCTCGGTACCTTCCCTGGGGTGCCCCAGCTCCAGCCTAAAGGGTTGCGTACCGGTCTTCGACACGGCCTCGACCGTTCCCTGGGCGGGATCCAACCCCATGCCCTCGGGGGTGAGCGGCGTGCGGTCGAGGAAGGTCTCGGCGCGCAGGGAGGTAATTTCGGACAGCAGGGCATTGACCTGCTCCTCGTCGGCCCGATCGTCGAGTGCAGCGAGCCGGAAGTCGCCGTCCTGGCCGGCGAGCTCGACCGTGCCGCCCGGACCCGTCAGGGTGACCGCGACGACCTCCGAGCGGGTGCCCTCGAAGAGCTTCTTGTCGCGCCATTCGCCAGGCTCTCGGGTGAGCTCGTCGAGTAGCCCCGAGCCGACCTGGTGGGCGATCCCGGAACCGGCGAGAGTCACCAGCATGTCGCTCGAAGCCGGCACCTCGGCGCCGATCTGCAGCACTTCTTGACCGCTCGTGGTCTGCAGCGTCACCCGCGCCCGCGGCTCGTCGAGCCCGAGCTCGCCGGGATCGTAGTCCTCGAGGGTGCGGTTCGACTCCAGATCGGCGACCTGACGCATCAGGCCGTCGACGGTGAACCGGTCGGCGCGGGCGCTCATCGGCGCTGTGATCCGCCAGCTCGACTCGCTCGTGCCGGCATCCTCGCCTTCGCCCCCGCCTTCGCCCGTCTCGGTCGCCGGCCTCTGACGCTCGAGGCGCACCTGCTGGTCGTCCCACTCGATCAGGATCGATTCGACGTCGTCCTCCGCCAGGCGAAGCACCTTCTTCTCCCGCGCGGTGCGCTCGTCGGTCGATGGCAGGTCCTTCTCGTAGAAGAAGATGAAGGCGCCGAGAGCGAGAACCACCAGCGCCAGCACCAGAAGTGTCCTGGGTTGCATGGCGTCACCTCCTGCGGCGCAAGTAGACCCAGATTCCGAACACGATCGCTAGCCCCGGCATCACCAGCAGGACCACGAAGAGAACCTGCAAGAGCTCAGAACGGGTCATGTTCAGGCTCGTCTGCTCGGGCGGCGGCGTCTCGATGCGGATCAGGTGCTCGCGCTGCACCAGCCAGTTGAAGGTGTTGACCAGAAGCGTGCTGTTGCCAGCGCTCGAGACCCTCATGTCGGTGGCGAAGTCGAGATCGCCGAAGACCACCAGACGGGCCTCCTCGGGGCCGGTCTCTTCGGTCGCCTCGTCTTCGGCCTCCTCGGGCGTGTCTCCCTCGATCGCGTTCTGCTCGGGCGCGTTCTCGCCTTCGGCCGCCTCCGTCTCGGCCGCCGTCTCCGGCAGGCTCACGGGTTCGACCGGGAAGGAGACGGCGATGCCCAGCGCCAGCGGGCCGCCCGGGTCGCCCTCTCCCTGGGCGTAGGCCTCGGGGTTCTCGAGATCGGTCTCACCCCAGGCGTCGTCGCCGGTGCGCACCAGCTCGGTGATCTCCAGGTCGGCGCGCGCCTCGGCCAGCGTGCTCATCGAACGCGTGAGCGAGAAGTAGACCGGGATCCGGCGCTCCAACAGCGGCTCGACGATCGGGTGGAAGCCGAACGAATCGGTGAGGATCTCCTCGGGGCCGGCGCCCGCCACCTGGCTCGCGGGGTCGACGACGAAGTCGTCGTGAACCTCGATTCCGTATCCGCCGAGCCAGGTGCTCAGCCCGCCCGCGTCGCCCAGTCCGGCCATCTCGGAGTCCGACAGCGCGGATTCGAGCAGCACCAGCATCCGGCCGCCCGAATCCAGGTAGCCGGAGAGAAGCTCCAGCTCGGACTCCAGGAATCCGGCGCTGGGCCCGGCGATCACCACCAGGTCGGTGCGCTCGGGGACTGCGTCGGCACCCAGCGACTGCCACTCCTCGACCTCGAAGTTGTCCTGCTCGAAGTAGGCCCGGGCAACGGACAGGGCGCGAGGCCCGCCAGTGGTCGACGTCGTCTCGCCGTGGCCGGTGGTGAAGACCACCTTCGGCTTGCGGTCCTCGGCGAGCTCCAGGATGGCGCTGGTGATCAGCTGCTCGCCCTTGAACGCCTGGAGCGTCGGCGCCTGGCCGAACTGGGCGCCGGAATAGTCGTACTCGGCGAGGTCGAACTGGTTGACGTAGCTGCGCTGGTCGCCGGACTCGAGCACCACCGCGGTGCCCTGGCCGATCGCCAGCCGCTCGGCCTCGAGCGGCTCGCGGGCGAGATCGACCACCCTCTTCTCGATGTGTTCCGGATTGGCGGCCTGGTATTGGGAGAGCAGCTCGTCCACCGCGTCGAACAGCTCGCCGCCGGCGCCGGCGCCCAGGATCAGGTGGATCTCGATGTCCCGGTCGAGCCCGGTGACGATCTGCAGGGATTTCTCCGACAACGTATAGAGCCCGCTGCCGGTCCAGTCGAAGCGCTGGTAGTGGCGGCCACCCAGGTAGTTGACCATCAGGTAGAGCGGCACCGCCAGAAGAACCGCGACGAACGCCATGAGATTCCGGTTCATCGCGCCTACCTCCACTTCTTCGCCGCCAGGGCGAGGCTGGTGAAGAACAGGAAGAGAGCCGAGGTCGAGACGTAGTAGACCAGGCGCCGGGTGTCGACGATGCCCTTGCCGAAGTCGTCCATGTGCTGCATCAGATTCATGTGGTTGATGATTTCTTTCGCGGTTTCGTCGGTGGCCAGGTCATGGGCGATGGAGACGAAGAAGAAGAAGGTCAGCATGGCGAAGGTCAGGATCGCGGCCACGATCTGGGATTTCGACAGGCTCGAGCCGAAGATTCCCACCGCCATGAAGACGGCGCCGATCCCGACGATTCCCAGGTAGCCCGATGCGATCGGACCCCAGTCGACTTCGCTCCAGCGTCCCATGATGAGCACGAAGACCAGGGTCGGCGCCCACAGGAAGAGGAAGAAGACAAACGCCGCCACGTACTTGCCGAGCACCACCTGGGCCTCCGACACCGGGGACGTCATCAGCGGCTCGATGGTGCCGCTGCGCAGCTCCTCGGCGATCAAGCGCATGGTGAGCACCGCCACCACGACGAACAGGAAGAGCCAGAAGAAGAAGTGGGGGGCGAAGAAGATGCGCAGTGGCGTGGCGCTGCCCCCGGCCCCCGGCCCGCTGAGAACCCAGACAATGTACGAAAAGGTAGCGCCGTTGTACGCCTGGATACAGGCCAGGATCACGTAGGCCATCGGGGAATAGAAGTAGGCGCGCAGCTCGCGCGAGAGGACGGCCAGGAAAGCGCTCATGGCTGGTCTCCTTCGCTCGTCTCGTCGCCGGAGATCGGTTCCTCCGAGTCCTCTGCTTCCGGCTCCTCCGAGTCCTCCGCTTCCGGCTCCTCGGCGTCGGCGTCCCGGCCGGTGAGGCGCACGAAGATGTCTTCCAGCGACTCTCTGCGCTCGACCAGCTCGAGCAGTACCCAGCCGTGCTCGACCGCGGCGCGAAACACCGCTTCCCTCGAGTCCTCTCCCGGGGCGCTCTCGATGCGCAGCCGAAGGTCGCCGTCAGCCTCGGCCTCGACCGTCTCGACCGACTCGACGCCGGGGATCCGGCCCAGGGCTTCGACGGCGCCGGCGGGAGCGCCCTGAACGGTGATCGCCACGATCGAGGAGCCCTGGGCCTGCGCCCGCAGCTCCTGCGGCGTGCCCTCGGCCACGATCCGGCCGCGGTCGATGATCAGCACCCGGTGACAGAGCTGCTCGACCTCGGGCAGGATGTGGGTCGAGATCAGCAACGTCCGCTCCTGCCCCAGCTCGCGGATCAGCTCGCGGATAGCGATGATCTGCTTCGGATCGAGCCCGACGGTGGGCTCGTCGAGCACCAGGACCCGTGGCCCGTGCAGGATCGCCGCGGCCAGCCCGACGCGCTGACGGTAGCCTTTCGACAGCGTGCCGATGATCTGGTGCTCCACGTCCTCGAGCAGGCAGCTGCGGATCGTGCGCGGCATCGCTTCACGCGCCGCCGCGCGGCTCATGCCCTCCAGGCGGGTGCGGTAGGCCAGGTACTCGTGGACCCTCATCTCGCCGTAGAGGGCGACTGTCTCCGGCAGGTAACCGATCTCCCGGCGCGCCCTGCTGGGCTCATTGAACAGGTCGTGGCCGTTGACCGTCACCTGGCCGCTGGTCGGCGGCAGGAAACCGGTGATCATGCGGATCGTGGTCGTCTTGCCGGCGCCGTTGGGGCCCAGCATGCCCAGGATCTCGCCGTCCGAGACGCTGAACGAGATGCCCCGGACCGCGGTGAACTCGCCGTAGCGGCGAGTCAGTCCATGCGCTTCGATCATCGAATGTTCTCCTCCACGTGTTGTCCGTCGCGCCGGAGGCGCGCGAATGGAATCCGGATGGTAATCTCTGGTCATGGCGAACGACAAATCACCGGCGAAGACCACGAAGGAATCGAGATCATGAAATCGGCCTACGAGCTGGCCCTGGAACGGTTGGAACAGCAGGGCATCGAACGCCCGCGGCAAGAAGCCCTGAGCGACGCCGAGCGCGAGCAGGTGGCGGAGATCCGCCGCCGGGCCGACGCCAAGGTCGCCGAGCTCGAGATCCTGCACCGCGACCGCCTGGCGAAA
Organism: bacterium; assembly: GCA_024226315.1. GTDB lineage: Bacteria > Acidobacteriota > Thermoanaerobaculia > Multivoradales > J023 > JAAELT01. Next base: position 76,308 of record JAAELT010000333.1, read on the forward strand.
ATCGCCGATCCCGTGAAGCGCGAGGAAGAGGAACGAGACTACCGTCACGAGAAGCAGCGCATCGCGGAGGATCGGGACCGCAAGATCGAGAAGATCCGGGCGGGATGATGCGCCACCGGTTCCACACCGCCGACGTCTTCACCGACCGTCCCTTCGGTGGCAATCAGCTGGCGGTGTTTCCGGATTCCGAGGGGCTGGGCAGCGCCCGGATGCAGAACGTCGCCCGCGAGCTCAACCTGTCGGAGACTGTCTTCGTGCTGCCGCCGCGGGAAGCGGCGCACACCTTCAGGCTGCGCATCTTCACGCCTCAGATCGAGGTGCCGTTCGCCGGTCATCCGACGGTGGGAGCGGCGCTGGTGCTCGCCTCGGTGGGCGCGATCGCGCTGACCGGCGACGAGACGCGGATCGTCTTCGAGGAAGGCGTCGGGCCGGTGGAGGTCACCATCCGGTCCCGCGGCGGGCAGCCGAAAGACGCCCAGTTCACCACCGCCATCCTGCCCGAGTTCGGGCCTCCGCCACCGCCTCCGGACGCGCTCGCCGGCATGCTGTCGCTCGAGATCGAGGATCTGCTGCTCGAGACCCGGCCGCCGATGGCCGTCTCCTGCGGCCTGCCCTTCCTCTTCGTGCCACTGCGTGACCTCGACGCGGCGTGGCGGGCACAGCTGCGTCTGCAGGACTGGTCCGAGCTACTGGCGGACTTCTGGGCGCCGCACGTCCACGTCTTCGTCCACGACGCCGAGCTCGATGGGTGCGATCTCCACGCTCGCATGTTCGCCCCCGGCGCCGGGGTGCCCGAGGACCCGGCCACCGGCTCGGCGGCGGCGGCGCTGGCGGGTCTGCTGGCGGCCCGCTCGCCCGAGACCGACGGCACTCTGCGCTGGGTGGTCGAGCAGGGGCTCGAGATCGACCGCCCGAGCGTCATCGAGATCGAGGCCGACAAGGCCGACGGCGAGATCGTTGCCGTGCGGGTGGCCGGCGGCGCGGTCATGATGAGCGAAGGATGGATGGAAATCCCGGCCGCTGACGAGATTTGAGTGAATTTTCTGCCCTCCCGGCTTTGCGCCAGCGCCGATCTCTGGTGGAATAAGAGGTCTGTCGCAAGATAGAGATCAGGCGAGGCGGAGGTTTCGAGTCCGATCATGACCGATTTGAGCTTCGAGTGCTCCTCGTGTGGGGCCAGCTACCAGTTGCCCGAGACCTACCGGCAGGCGGTCGCGGGCAGGGCGGTGTTCTGCATCGGCTGCGAGCGCTGGTGGGTCGCCGTGGCCGGCCCCTCGGGCGCGCCGGTCAAAGTGGCGCAGGGGCGGCCCGAGCGAGCCCCGATCGACCTGCGGCCGTTTCGTCGCGAGGCGTCCGCCGTTCCCGCAGCTCCGCCGGCTCCCGCCGCTCCGCCCGCTGCCTCGCCCGAGCTCGGCGCCACGACCCGAGTCCCTTTGAAGGCTCGGACGGGCCAGAAGCCGTCGCTGCGGATCGTAGTGTCCGCCCCTGGCAACGAGCTCAAGGGTGTGTTCGATCTCGGCGGGAAGAGTTTCCTGATCGGCAAGACGGGCTGCCATCTCAAACTCCAGAAGGCGGACATCCCTCAGCGCGCGATCCGCATCCGGGCCGCCGGCTCCGGGTTCAGCTTCGAGGGTATCGACGGCTTCGCCATCCCCGTCGGCTCGGTGTCGGTGGTCTCCGGGCGGATCGAGCCCGGCGGCAGCGTGCGCATGTCGATGGCGCCGTACGAGATCCAGCTCGAGACCAGCGGCACGCCGGGTCGCCCGATCGCCGACTTGGACAAGCCGTCCCCGCCGCAGGCGCCGTCCCCACCTCCGGCGCCGGCTCCGCAAGCGCCGCCGTCTCCACCAGCACCGCCGCCTCCGGGCGCTCCGGTGGCGACCGATCTACGGGCCCAGGTGCAGGAGATCGCCGTCGACGTACGCCGAGATCAGGGTGCGTTCACCGAGCAGGAGGAGACCGTTCAGGCCGCGCTCGACGGCGACGAGACGATCACCGACCTCGGTGCCCATGGGTTCCAGGCGTCGCGCTTCGGCAATCCACTGGCCGGCCTCGACGTCAGCCTGGTGCGCGCCGACGGGCCGACCAAGGGACAGACCTTCAAGGTCACCAAGAGCCCGCTGGTCATCGGCCGCAAGGACGGCGACATGATCGTCAAGGACGGCCGGGTGTCGTCGAAGCACGCACAGCTCGACATCACGGGGCCGCGGATCTACACCCTGAAGGATCTCGCCTCGACCAACGGCACCACCGTCAACGACCGGCCGATCTCTGTCGGCCACCTGGAGCACGGCGACGTCGTCAGCTTCGGCGGCGTCAAGTTCGAGTTCAGCGCCAGGCAGACCGGATAGCGGCAGCAGTGAACCCGAAAGGGTTCTACCCAAGTCGCGGGAACCGAGATAAGGTGGCGATGCGGGATTCTCAGAGTTCCCCGCCGGTCGAAGACTTCTGCTGCAACGGGATCGAGGATGAGCGAATCGAAGACAGCCTACCCGGGCCTCGGGGAGTCCTCGCGCGGTATTCGCGCGGGCGGGATTCAGTCGCGCGGTATTCGCGCGGCCTGCATTCGCGCGCTCGTTCTCGCGGCTCTGCTGCCGGTGCTCGTGGCGGCCGAGGAACCGTCCACCGGGCCGCTCGACCTGACCCAGGTCGTCGGGCTGGCGCTGGCGCGCAACCCGGCGCTGCAAACGCAAGTGGAGCGCCGTGCAGAGGTGGCGGGCGGGGTGAAGGAGGTCGCGGCCGACGCCTGGCCGCAGCTCGACCTGGTGGGCTCGTGGAGCAGGGCGCGCAATCCGGCCCTGCTCAACAGTCCGGACTTCGAGGACATCGTCGAGCAGTTTCCCGATTTCGAGCCCGGTGAGCAGGAGCTGTGGGATGTCGGCCTGGAGCTCACCCAGACGCTCTACAGCGGCGGCAAGGTGCGCGCCGCCGTCGATCTGGCGGAGCTGGTGGTCGGCATCACCGAGGCCCAGATCGAGACCGCCGAGCTGGAGGCGGCACTGAATGCGGCGGAAGCCTATTACCGGTTGCTGCAGGCCGAGAGCGCGCTCGAGACGGTCGAGGTCCAGCAAAAGGCACGGCAACGTTCTCTCGAGGTGGTCGAGGTTCGCTACGAGCTCGGAGACGCCACCCGGCTGGAGCTGCTGCGGGCGCGCTCGGCGCTGACGGCGGTCGAGCCGGCGGTGGCCCGCATTCGCGGCCGGGTCGACGTCGAGAAGAGCCGACTGCGGGTGGCCCTTGGGCTCGACTTCGGCACCGAGATCGAGGGCGCCCCGGTGGCCGGCGAGCTGCCCGAGCCGCCGTCCCTGGCCGGCCTGCTGAACCTGGCCCGCGAGCAGCGGCCCGAGCTCGAGGATTTGGCGTTGCAGACCGAGGCGCTCGGCCGGCAAAGGGTGGTGACCGCCGCCGACGGCAAGCCGCAGGTCGAGCTCGCCACCAGCTACGGCCGGCAGGTACGGCTGGTGGACGACTTCGGCGATCCCCTGTTCGACAACTGGGGCGTGTCGCTGGCGCTCACCTGGAGCCTGTTCGACGGCGGACGCCGCCGCGGAGAGCTGTTACAGCTCGAGAGCCGGCGGCGGCAGCTCGACTGGCAGCGCCGGGACCTGGTGAACGAGATCGCCAGTGAGATCGAGGAGGCCCTGGTGGCCTACCGGACCTCTCGTGAGCGGCTGCGCGCGGCCGAGGCCGCAGCCGAGGTGGCTCGCGAGGCCAGCCGGGTGGCGCTCGAGAGTTACCGCGAGGGCGTGGCGATCCAAGCCGACCTGCTGGGCGCCCAGGAGCAGGAGATCCAGGCCGAGTTCGTGCGCGTCGAAGCGGTCTACGAAGCCTGGGTGTTGGCGGCCCGTCTGCTGCGCTCGATCGGCCGCCTGCCGACTGAAACCTGGGAGGACGCGGGATGAGAGGCTCGATTTCTGATCTCTGGCTCCCCTCTCCCTCTGGGAGAGGGGGCGGGGGTGAGGGTGCGGCCAAAGGCCGCTTCTCCCTTCTTCTCTTCTTTCTTCTCCTACCCCTGCTCGCCTGCGGCAGCGACGAGAGCGCCGCCGTTCTCGCCGATTCGCCGCCGGTCGAGCGCATCGTCACCGTGTCGACCCGCCTCACCACCACCCGCGAGGTGGTCGAGCGCATCAGCCTGCCGGCGGATCTGCTGCCGGTGAAGCGCGCCGTGCTGGCGGCCGAGGTGGCGGGCACGGTGGAGAAGGTCCACGTCGACGAGGGGGACGCGGCGGCGGCGGGTAGGATCCTGGTGGAGATCGACACCCGCGTGCTCGAGCAGCGCCTGACCGAGGCCGAGGCTGTCCACCGCCATCGCGAGGCGCTGTTCCAGCGCGCCGAGAAACTGCTGGCGCGCAAGTCGATCACCGAGCAGCAGTACCTCGACGCGGTCACCGAGCGCGACGTGGCGACGTCACAGCTCGAGAACGCGCGCCTGATGCTCGAGAAGTCGCGCATCGCCGCGCCCTGGCGCGGCACGGTGGCGGTACGCCGGGTCGAGGTCGGCGACTACGTGATGCCGGGGCAGCCGGTGCTCGAGCTGCTCGACGCCCGGCGGCTCAAGGTGCGCGCGCCGGCGCCGGCCTCCGACGTGCCCTTCCTGCGCCGCGGCCTGCCGGCCGAGATTCGGCTCGACGTCTACCCCGGCGAGGTCTTCGAGGGCACGGTGATGAAGCTGGCCGCCGAGCTCGACGCCTCGGCGCGCACCCTCGACGTCGAGGTCGAGATCCCGAACGCCGACGGCCGCCTGCGTCCCGGCATGTACGCCCGCCTGGAGATGCCGCGCCGCACCCTGGAGCAGGCCGTGCTGGTGCCGCTCTCCGCGGTCGTCGAGCTGGAGGACGCGAAGGTCGTCTACGTGGTGGAGGACGAGCGGGCCGTGCAACGGGCGGTCGAGCTGGGCACGGTGCTGGACGACGAGGTGGTGGTGGCGAAGGGTCTTTCGGCCGGCGAACGGTTGATCGTCGAGGGACAGCGGCAGGTGAGCCCCGGTCAACGGGTGAAGCTCACCGGCGGAGCCTGATCGATGCGTCTCGTCGACGCCGCGCTCGCCAACCGCTCGACCGTCTTCTTCCTGATGGCGGCGCTGATTCTGCTCGGCAGCTTCTCGTACTCCACCCTGCCGCGGGAGCTGTTCCCAGACATCGACATCCCGCTGATCGTGGTCTACGTGCAGTACCCGGGCGCCGCGCCGACCGAGATCGAGTCCCAGATCATCCAGCCGCTCGAACGCGAGCTCACCGGCCTCGCCGGGCTCGACAAGCTGACCTCGGAATCGCGCGAGAGCCTGGCGGTGGTCACCGCCGAGTTCGTCACCGGTACCGACATCGACGTCGCCCGCCAGAAGGTGCGCGACCGGGTCGACCAGGCCGAGGTCGACTTCCCCGACGATGCCGAGGAGCCGGGGCTGCAGGAGATCAGCTTCGCCGAGTTCCCGCTCCTGCAGATCAACCTCCACGGTGACGTCGGACCGGTGATCCTGAAGCGCCTGGCCGAGGACCTCCAGGACGAGGTCGAGACGGTGCCCGGGGTGCTGCGCGCGACGATCGTCGGCGGCCTGGAGCGCGAGGTGAAGGTCGACGTCGACCCGGAGCGCCTGCGGCTCTACGGTCTGTCGCTCGACGACGTGGTCGACGCGGTGGCCGACGAGAATGTCTCGATCCCTTCGGGCGATATCGATCTCGGTGAGATGACCTACGCCGTGCGCGTGCCAGGCGAGGTCGACGATCCGCTGGCGGTGGCCGATTTCGTCATCAAGGCACCAGGCGGCAGGCCGGTGTTCGTGCGCGACGTCGCCGAGGTGACCTTCGGCTTCGAGGAACGTTCCTCCCACGCCCGGATCAACGCGCGAGAGTCGGTGGCGGTGTCGGTCCAGAAGCGGGTCGGCGCCAACATCATCGCGGTCGCCGACCAGGTGAAGGAGATCGTCGCCGAATTCGAGCCCACCTGGCCGGTGGGGGTCGAGGCCGAGATCCTCGCCGATCAGTCGAAGGAGACCAAGGGTCAGGTCAGGGACCTCGAGAACAGTGTGCTGTCCGGGCTGGTGCTGGTGATCCTGGTGCTGATGTTCGCGCTCGGGTTGCGCAACGCGGTGTTCGTGGGGCTGGCGATCCCGTTCTCGATGCTGCTGACTTTCATCGTCATCCAGCTCTCCGGTGTCACCCTCAACATGATCGTGCTGTTCGCGCTGGTGCTCGCCGTCGGCATGCTGGTCGACAACGCGGTGGTGGTGATCGAGAATATCTATCGCCACATGCAGGAGGGCGCGTCGCGTCGCGCCGCCGCCAGCGCCGCCACCCGCGAGGTCGGCGCGGCGATCACGGTGTCGACCTTCACCACGCTCGGCGCCTTCGCGCCGCTGTTCACCTGGCCGGGGGTGATCGGCGACTTCATGAAGTACCTGCCGTGGACGGTGTCTTTCGCACTGCTCGCATCGCTGGTGGTGGCTTTCACCATCAACCCGGTGATCTGCTCGATGTTCATGTCCGCCGGCCGGCCGCGCGATGACGACTCGCGCCAAAGGCGCGCAAGCATAATCGTGCTGCGCGACCGCCTCGGCGAGCGCTTCGTCGGCGGTTACCGCGGCCTGCTCGAGTGGGCGCTCGACCATCGGCTGATCGTCGTCGGGGCGACCCTGGCGGTGTTCGTCGGCGTACTGTTTGCATTTGCCGCCAATCCCACCGGCATCGAGCTGCTGGCGGAGATGGAGCCCAACCAGATCTTCGTCGACGTCGACCTGCCCACCGGCACCCGGCTCGAGAAGACCGATGCCGTGGCGCTCACACTCGAAAGCCGCCTGACCGACCTGGGCGACCTCCGGGTGCTGGCCGGCGGCGTCGGCGAAGGCAGTCGTAGCGACGGTTTCAGCTCCGGCGGCGATCCCCATCTGGCTCGCCTGACCCTCGATCTCGTCGATCGCAAGCAGCGGCGGCGCAACTCGTTCGAGACCCTGGACGAGGTGCGCCGGGTCACCGCCGGGGTGCCGGGCGCGGCGGTGGTGGTCGGCAAGCCCGACGACGGCCCGCCGGTGGGTGCGCCGCTCGAGATCCAGATCACCGGCGAGGACTTCGAGACCCTGGGCGAGATCGCCTCGCGTGTGCGCGCGGCGATCGACGGCATCCCGGGCCTGGTGTCCCTCGACGACGACTACGACCTCGCCCGCCCCGAGGTGGTGGTCACCGTCGACCGGGTGGAGGCGGCGCGTCTGGGGCTGACCACCGCCGACGTCGCCTCGACCCTGCGGACCGCGATCAGCGGTACCGACGCCTCGACCTACCGCCGGGGCGACGAGGACATCGATATCACCGTGCGCCTGGCGGAGTCGGCACGGAGCTCGATTTCGGACCTCGAGCGCCTGGTGGTGGTCAACGAGAGCGGCGAGCAGATTCCGCTGGCGGCGATCGCCTCACTCGAGCGCGCGTCGTCGATCACCGCCATCCGGCACGAGGAGCGGCGGCGGCGGGTCACTGTCACGGGCGACGTTGCCGAGCCGAAGCTGGCCGATCCCGTGCGGCGCGAGGCCCAGCGGCGGCTGGAGGCGGTCCCCGGGCTGCTGCCGGCGGGCTACGGCCTGGCGTTCGGCGGCCAGAACGAGGAGGAAGAGGAGAACAAGGAGTTCCTTTCGCGGGCGTTTCTCTACGCCTTGGTCATCGTTCTGGCGTTGATGGTCGGCAAGTTCAACTCGCTGGCGATCCCGTCGATCATTCTCACCTCGGTGGCGATGTCGATGATCGGCGTGCTCCTGGGTCTCCTGACCACCGGTCTGCCGTTTTCGATCATCATGACCGGCGTCGGGGTCATCTCGCTGGCCGGGATCGTGGTCAACAACGCCATCGTGCTGCTCGATTACGGCGAGAAGCTGCGCAAGAAGGGGCTGCCACGGCGCGAGGTCGTGGTCCGGACCGGTCTCAGGCGCCTGCGCCCGGTGCTGCTGACCGCCGCCACGACGATTCTCGGCCTGATGCCGCTGACCACCGGTGTCGAGCTCGACTTTCGGTCGCTGGCGTTCTCCACCGGCAGCGAGAGCAGCCAGTACTGGCGTTCCATGGGCGTGGCGGTGATCTTCGGCCTGGCGTTCGCCACCTTCCTGACACTGGTGCTGGTGCCGGTACTCTATGATTTCCTGCTGGGCTGGCACGAGCGGCGAGGAGCGAAGAAAGCCGGGGCGGATCCGGCGCCCGAGCCGCGCGCTCCGGAGCTGGCCGCCTGAGTGCCCGAACCCTCCTGCATCTGGCCCAGCCATGGCTTGGTGTATAGTTGGCCGGCCGCAAACGCAGATGGAACGTGAGCGTTTCCTTCTCTGGACGCCTGACGAAAGATGAATATGCCGCCCCGAGGTCTAAGCCGCCGCATGCCGGCGTTCGTACAGATGGCCCTGCTCGCCGCCGTGCTGGCGACGTTCGCCGCCGCCGCCGCCGCCTCCACCAACGAGATGGAGGCGCTGGAGCCCTCGACCAACGGCGATCTGGTGACGGCCACCTGCCAGCGGATCGGCGGCAAGCTCGGCAGCGTGGACTACGAAGAGTGCATGAAGATCGGTCTCGAGCTGTCGGAGGGGTACGCGGTCTCCGGCACGCCGATCCTGCTCAAGGAGTACCCGCCTCTGCCCACCCGCGCGCCGCGCGGCCGGGTGCTGCTGATTGGCGGTATCCATGGCGACGAGTACTCCAGTGTGACCATCGTCTTCAGGTGGATGGAGATCCTCGACCGCTATCACTCGGGCCTGTTCCACTGGCGGATCAGCCCGCTGATGAACCCCGACGGCCTGCTGCGCAAGAAGTCGCAGCGCATGAACGAGAACGGCGTCGATCTCAACCGTAACTTCCCGTGCCCAAACTGGTTCGACGAAACCCGTGACTACTGGGTCCGGCGGACCTCGAGCAACCCCCGGCGGTTCCCGGGCGACGCGCCGCTGTCCGAGCCCGAGAGCCGGTGGCTGCACGACGAGATCGAGCGCTTCCAGCCGGAAGTGATCGTCTCGGTCCACGCTCCCCACGGGGTGCTCGATTTCGACGGTCCGCCGGAGGCCCCGAAGCGGTTCGGCTCGCTGCATCTGAACCTGCTCGGGACCTATCCGGGATCCCTCGGGCGTTACGCCGGCGTACACAAGGACATTCCGGTGGTCACCATCGAGCTGCCGAGGGCCGGCACCATGCCGACCTACAAAGAGCAGCGCCAGATCTGGCTGGATCTGGTGCGCTGGCTCAAGACGCGGCTGCCGGCCGAGCCCGCAACCCATGCCGCGCGTTGAGCACCCTGAGATGGTACGCATCCGCATCCTTCGAGGGAAAGCCGCCGCCGGGATCCGGTCGCTGCGCGCCACCGGCTTCGGCGGGCTGATCGTCGCGTCGGCGATTCTGGCGGTGTCGCTCGGTAGCCTGGGCGAAGGGCGCGAGGAAGGCGCCGCGACCTCGGCAGCGTCACTGGCCTCGCCCCCGGGGCCCCGGGGCGCCGCGGTGGTGGAACCGGAGGCCGTGGATCCGACCGGCGTGGATTTGGCCGCCGTGGATTTGGCCTCCGTGGCCGCGGTCCGACCGGTGGCGTCCACTCCCGATCGCAGCGGCAAGCTGCCGTCGGGCCTGCTGCAGCTGCCGGCGTCTGCCGCCAGTGCCCTGGTGTTCGACCTGCACGACAATCGCATGCACTTGTTCGAGAGCACGGGTGTAGCCCAGACCCTGGTGGGTGACTACTTCGTCGCCGTGGGCAAGAACGGCATCGACAAGCGCCGCGAGGGCGACGAGAAGACGCCGGTGGGCATCTACTTCATCTCGTCCTACATCCCTGGTGGCCAACTGCCCGCGATCTACGGCGTCGGCGCCTTCCCGATCAACTATCCCAACGCCTGGGACCGGCGGCTCGGCCACACCGGCAGTGGCATCTGGATCCACGGAACGGACAAAGACGAAGAGAGCCTGTTGCCGCTGTCGAGCCGCGGCTGCCTGACGCTGCACAACACCGATTTCCTGACCATGGCGCGGCACGCCCGCATCCGCCACACGCCGGTGATCGTCAGCGACCGGGTGAGCTGGGCGCCGGCGGCGGAGGTGGAGGCGCGGCGCGCGAGCCTGGCGGCGGTCGTCGAGACCTGGCGGCGAGACTGGGAGAGCCTCGATACCGACGCCTACCTGCGGCACTACTCCGAGGCGTTCGAAACCGACGACATGGACCTGGGCTCCTGGAGTACCCACAAGCGGCGGGTCAATGCCCACAAGAGCTACATCCGAGTCGGCGTCGAGAACGTCGGCATCTACGGCTATCCCGGGGAGCAGGAGCTGTACCTGGTGACCTTCGAGCAGGACTACCAGAGCAGCAACTTCCGGGGCCGGAGATGGAAGCACCAGTACTGGCGGCGCGAGGGCGGTGACTGGCGGATCGTTCACGAGGGCGGCACCTGATGGCCGCCTCGCGCGTGGGCTGAAGCCCGCCTGCCGCTAGAGGACCGTGTCGAGCCTTCACCGGCTGCGGGTGTCATTCGCCAGGGTCTGTGACCTGACGGCGGGCATTCGGCCGGGTTTGTCGAGAACCCGCATCTTCGCTGCCACCGAGGAGGAGCTACCGGTCGGTACGCGGGTGCGGCTGGAGATCGGTCTGGCCGGCAATCCGCCGGCGATTCGGGGAGTGGCCAAGGTCTCCGGCGACTCCGAGTCCTGGCCGCAGGAGACACCCGTCCCGGGCCTGTTTCTCGACGTCGTCCACCTCGATCCGCCCAGCACTCGCTTCGTCGACCGGGTGCTGCGCGGCGAGCCGGTGGCCGACACCGCCGGCCAGACGCGCAGGCACGGCCCGTTCGAGGTGGTGGCGGATGCGAGCACCGAGCGGGAGGTCCTGCCCGGCCCCGGATTGGTCATTCCGGAGCCGCCCGTCCGCCGCCGGCCGTACGGTTGGGTGGCGGCGGCAGCCGTGGCGCTGGCGGCGGCGCTCCTGGTATTTTTCTTCTATCCCCGCCACGACGACGGTCTGCTCACCGGCGATCAGCGATCGACTGTGGCCGACACCGTCGAGACCACTGTTGCCATTGTCGAGCAGCCCGCGCCGGATGAGATCGAGCTCGAAAACGACACAGTAGAGTCAGCCACCGCCGATTCCGAACCGGCCACAAGCGACCAGCCGGCACCGCCGGTCCTGGACCGTGAGGGAATTGCCGAGGAGGTCGAGCGCGTCGCGCTCGCCTGGGCGGCCGCCTGGTCGGAGCAGAACGCCGACGACTACCTTTCTCTCTACGCGCCGTCCTACAGCCCGCCAGACCTCACCCGCGACGTCTGGGAGAGCCAGCGCCGGGCGCGGATCAGGGCGCCCGAGAGCATCGAGGTTTCCTTGAGCGAGCTCGACGTCGAGGTGGCCGACGCCACCCACGCGGTCGCGCGCTTTCTTCAGTACTACCGGGCGGGCGACAAGAACCTCGCGGCCCGCAAGGCGCTGGACCTGGAGCGGTTGGACGGCGAGTGGCGGATCGTCGGCGAGCGGGTGGCGCCGGCTCCGTAGCGATCTCCGCGACCGCTCGCGGGGCTCCCCCGTAGCCGTTCCGGCATTTTCCTGACGGCCGCGGGCCATCCCCACGGCCGTCCTGGGATCTCCAGAACGTCCGCGGGCCGTCCGCACGGCCGACCTGGGATCTGCGGAACGCTCGTGGGCCGTCCCCACACGGCTCCTGGGGTCCGCGGACGCGTGTGGGCCGTCCCCACACGGCTCCTGGGATCCGCGGAACGCGTGTGGGCCGTCCACAGATGGCTTCTGGGATCCGCGGAACGCGTGTGCGGCGTCCCCACACGGCTTCTGGGATCCGCAGAACCCGCATGTGGGACCCGCACGGAGGTCATGGGCTGGAGTTTTCGCTCATTTCGGGACTATTTGCCTGACTTCGAGCCAAAAGTGCAACATTTCGGAGCTCTGTGGTGTCTTTATATATAGAGGGTCGCGAAAAAGACTTCGAGGAGGACACCGGAAATTCCGGCTCCACCTCGTGCTCGAGCTCGCCGGCGCCGCCGATGTCGAGATCCCTGGCGGCGCCTCGCGGGTGGACGCGCACCCCTCTCTTCCCACGTGGTCACGGAGGCATGAGGCTTCCGAGGCCATTCATCACACCTGCCCGGCCAGGCCGGGCAAAGAAAGGAGGCAAGCCAATGGCTGCCAAACTATCGACCGAGGTCACCGCACGGATGAGGTCCTGCCTCTTCGTGCTCTCGGCCCTGTGGCGACAGGGGCCGAGGGTGGCCGAAAAAGTGCTGGAGCTCATCCAGCCACATCTGCAGGAGGGGGACGAATCTCCCGGGATTCTCCCCACTCTCGTCGCCTTTGCCAGGGCCCTCCGGGCCGCGCTCGACCGCATGGTCGACGTCGACCTGAGGCTCCACGACGCACGCGAGAAGGACGCGGCTCTACGCCGGGTCAAGAACGGTCACTTCAATGCGATCGATCAGCTTCTCATCGGTCTGCGCCGGACCGTTCTCGGTCAGTTCGAGGATCCGGACCTGCAGGGGATCGGCCTCGAAGCTCCGAACGGGCGCGATCCGGTGACGATTCTCCGCGAGGCCGAGCTGGTGGCGGACAAGCTCCGCCGTGACCAGCCCGGTCCCTCTCTGGGGAAGAGTCTCTTCCAGACTCCCGTGGACCTGACTCCACAGGCCGAGGAGCTCAGCGCTCACAGCGTCGAGCTGCGTTCGTCTCTGGGGCAGATCAACGATCAGCAGCGTGTGATCGACGAGCTGGTGCAGGAGAAGAACGAGGCCATGTCAGAGTACGACAAGGTCTTCGTGCGCTCCGCGCGCCCGTTCGAGGACCTGTGCCGGTACGCCGGCGACAAGGAGCTGGCGGAGAAGGTGCGCCCGTCCACCAAACGGCCGGGACGCACCGAGCAGGAGCCGGACGAAGAGGAGGCCTCTGGCGAGGACGATTCCTCGGACGGCGAGCCCGTGGAGACGGAGGCCGGCGCCGAGCCGATCGCCGACTCTCCGGAAGATGGGCCGGCGGACAACGAGTCCGCGGCTTGATCCATGGCCGGCGGGTCGCTTCGGCGGCCCGCCGGCGTTTCTCGACGGCGTTACGGCACCTCGTCGCCAGCAAGCGGCGGGTTGCCTTTCCCGGCGCGGGACAGGATCTCACGCGCCTCGTCGAGGTCCGCACTCGAAGCTCGTTCTCGGAAGTACGCCTCGGTTCGGAGTGCGGAGAGCTTTTCCGCCACGGCGACGTTGATGAGCTGATTCACCGCGACTCCCTCCTGCTCGGCCAGCTTGCGGGTCTTCAAGCGGCAGGCTGGTCAGCCCGTTGGTCATCCTTCGAGGTCTCGACGAAGCGATCCCGATACTGCTCCTGTAACTCCATGTAGTAGGCCACCAGCCGTTTTGGCTCATGGTTGCAGCGCTCCGAGATGCGGTGCCGGACTTCCCGAATCTCGTCGATGACGGGGTCACTCAGGTTCTTCTTCATCACTGCCTCCGAGCAGCTCTAGCGGCGTTACCAGCGCGGGCACGAAGAGGCCCAGCATTGCATTCACCCGGCGAATGTGCCCGAACTTGTTCGCATTCGCCAAGTGCAGGCAGTTCCAGGTTAGCAGAAAGTCGCACTTGTGGTAGGACGCGAGCGCCAGATGCAAGGCGTCGCCACCTGGATCGTTGGGCATCAGCTTGTGCCGTATGTACGTCTGTACGATCTCGGCGATTGCCGGCTCGACTGGTACGAGCGGCAATCCGCGGACCAGGCTCAGACGCTCCTCGCTCCGCTCTGGTATCCCACCCTCCAATTCGTCGAGTACCGCCGGGCTGGTAACGAGCTCATATCGGTCAGGAGCCTCGTTCCACCACTGGCGCGTCCACTGCCTGCGTGCCGTCACGTCGGGCGCCGTGCGCTGATCGTGGTAGAGGCTTGGAATGGTGGTCTCGACATAGACACGTCGCTTGGTCATGTCGACACGCTATCACCGACCGATCGGCCGGTTGACGAAGTAACTCCCCAGCCGCTCACGGGGCTGCGCCGGACCGTTCTCGGTCAGTTCGAGGATCCGGACCTGCAGGGGATCGGCCTCGAAGCTCCGAACGGGCGCGATCCGGTGACGATTCTCGGGAGGCCGAGCTGGTGGCGGACAAACTCCGCCGTGACCAGCCCGGTCCCTCTCTGGGGAAGAGTCTCTTCCAGACTCCCGTGGACCTGACTCCACAGGCCGAGGAGCTCAGCGCTCACAGCGTCGAGCTGCGTTCGTCTCTGGAGCAGATCAACGATCAGCAGCGTGTGATCGACGAGCTGGTGCAGGAGAAGAACGAGGCCATGTCGGAGTACGACAAGGTCTTCGTGCGCTCCGCGCGCCCGTTCGAGGATCTGTGCCGGTACGCCGGCGAGAAGGAGCTGGCGGAGAAGGTACGCCCGTCCACCAAACGGCCGGGACGCACCGAGCAGGAGCCGGACGAAGAGGATGCCTCTGGCGAGGACGATTCCTCGGACGGCGAGTCCGTGGAGACGGAGGTCGGCACCGAGCCGGTCGCCGACTCTTCCGAGGACGAGCCGGCGGACGACGAGTCCGCGGCGGCTTGATCCACGGCCGGCGGGTCGCTTCGGCGGCCCGCCGGCGTCCTCTTCGCGGAATCTACGGCACGCCTCGCGCGGTCACCGTCGACTTGGTGCCTCGTCCTCGCCCGCCGCGTGTCGTGGTTTCAATATACGAAGCAGGTGGATACGACGAGGAGCGAGTCTGGATTGGAGACTACTCTTTGAGACGGCCGGGCCGTGGCCCCTACGGGGCCGAAGCGTAAAGCCCGGGGCTGGTGACGAGGAGCGCAGCGACGAGGAGCGAGCCCCGGGTTGTCGGTATCCCAGAACCACCGCCCTGGAAGGGCGGCATCGCGTTGCCTACCTCATCAGTCCCACGGAAGACCATTCGTCAAGTTCGATTCCTTGCTTCTTCAACAGGCCGGGAAAATCCGCCTCGTACGACCAACCCCGATGATCGCCTGACGCTGTCCGCCTGTGACTGGCCGACGCTGAGCGCACTGGAAACCGCCTGTCGATTCCGCCCTTTCAGGGCGGGGAATTGGGTGGCCCTCTACCCGGGGCTCACTCGTCGTCGCTGCGCTCCGCGCCGCCAGCCCCGGGCTTTACGATTCGGCCCCTACGGGGCCTGACGAAACGGTCGCCCGCCCGCTCACGGGCTCTGTTTCCCGTATTCCGCCGGCGTTCTTCTCGACACGGGCCCCGCGAAAGTGGCAGGATCGGGCGCGGCAGAATGAAGATCCTCCACACCGCCGACTGGCCGGCTCCGTCGAGGTCCAGGCTGCCGATTCCAGCGCCGAGGAGCCCCCGTGGGCGATCGTTCAGTGGCCGCCGGCTGGCGCTCTGAGCTGACGACGGCTACAGCGGCAACCGACAGATCCGATTCAACAACTCAGCGCTATCGGTCGCGGCCCGCCGGCGTTTTCTGCCGGTGGTCGGTGTCAGGAGCGAACTGTGCGAACCGCGCGGAACTGGCAGAGCAAGGCTCGTGATACACTGTGCCTGGATGTGCACATCGTGCACCAAGGAGCCATGGCATGACCAAGACCCGAGGAATCAGAGTCTCCCAAGACCTGGATCGCGAGATCGCTACCGAGGCGGAAGCTCACGGCACCAGCTGGTCGGCGATGAGTCAGCAACTTCTGGCTGAAGCCATCAGGATGCGTCGCGCACCAGGCGTCGTCTTCGTCGACGGGGCCACCGGCCGCCGGGCGGTTGTCGCCGGTACGGGTCTCGATGTCTGGGAGGTCATCGCAACCTGGAAAGAGTGCGACGGCGACTACGAGAAGCTGCGTCAGTCCTACAGTTGGTTGACCGAGCCTCAGCTCAGGGCCGCTATCGGCTATTACCAACTGTATCCGAAGGAGATCGAGACCCGCCTGGAGCGGGAGCAAAGCTGGACGGAAGATCGAGTCCGGCGTGAGCTGCCTTTTGCCGTCGCCCGGAATCCTCCGCCCGCAGGGCGTTGATGAAGTTCTTGCTGGACGAGGATCTCAATCCCGACGTGGCCGAGATCGGCCGTGGATTCGTCCTTGACGTCATCAGCGTTCACGAGATCGACCGACTGGGCCTCGATGACAGAAGGCAGCTGAAGCTGGCGTCCAGAGACGAGTGCATCTTCTTGACGCGTAACCGTGACGACTTCATCAAGCTCACGGTCGAGTTCTTCCGTGCCGGAGCGCAACATTCGGGTGTTCTCATCGTTCCGTACAGCCTTCCGAACCATCAACCGAAACGGATCGCGCGAGCCTTGAGATCCTGGTACGAGCGGCAGCGCCAGCACGGAGAGCCGGGTCCGTACATCATCGATTTCCTGGCTGACCCGCCAGCTGGGTCGCAACGAGAATGAAAATCCTCCACACCGCCGACTGGCACGTCGGCAAGCGCCTGGGCCGCTACGACCGCGCTGCTGATTACGCGGCGGCGCTCGGAGGGATCACAGGCGTCGCCGAGCGCGAGGCGGTGGATCTGGTGATCGTTGCCGGCGACTTGTTCGACCGGCCGACGCCGCCGATCTCCGCGCTGCGCCAGGTGCTCGAGACCCTGGAGAAGCTGGCCACGGACGAGCGGCCCGTGGTGGCGATCGCCGGCAATCACGACTCGCCCGAGCTGTTCGATCTGCTGGCGCCCCTGATGCGGTCACGTGGCGTGCACCTGGTGGGGTCGATCCGCCCGCCGGAGGAAGGCGGGGTGCTGGATCTCGAGACCGGTGGCGGCCGCGCCCTGGTGGCCTGCTTCCCGTTCCTGCGTGAGGGCCGGGTGGTGGACTTCCTGGCGGCGGCTGACGAGTGGCACGGTGCCTACGCCGACAAGGTGGCTCAGATCTGCGCCCGCTACAGCGACGCCCTGGCGGCCGGTGGCGATGGCGCGGTGAAGCTGCTCACGGCGCACTTCATGGTGCACGGTGCCCTCCTCGGCGCCCCCGGGCTGCCGCGGGGTGAGCGGGCCATCCACCTGGGTGAGGCCTACACTGCCAGCGAGCAAGCGATCCCGGCCGGGCCGCAGTACGTGGCGATGGGCCACATCCACGCTGCGCAGCCGGTGCCCGGGTCGGTGGTGGCGGCGCACTACTCCGGCTCGCCGCTCGAGCTCGATTTCGGCGAGGCCGGCGAGCCGAAAGGGGTGGTGTTGGTCGACGTCCAGCCTGGGGGCGAGGCGAAGGTGCGCGGCGTGCCGCTCACCAGCGGGCGCCGGCTGCTGCGCGCCAGGGGGCCCTGGGACGAGCTGGTCGAGCGCGACGACCTGCGCGAGGCGTTCCTGGATCTCACCGTGGTCACCGACGGCCCGGACCCCGGCGTCGCCGACCGCGCGCGTCAGGAGTTCCCGCACCTGGTGAAGGTGCAGGTCGACTACGAGCGGCAGATCGACGACGGGCCGCTGCGCGCCGGGCTGCCGTGGGATGAGCTCTACCGTGACTACTACCAGCGCCGTCACGGCACCGAGCCCAGCGCCGAGCTGCTCGACGCCTTCCGTGACGTCTACGACGAGGCCAGCGATGCGCCCGGTTGAGCTGGTGGTCGAGGGTTTCCGCTCGTTCGGCGAGCGCACCGTGTTCCAGTGGCGCGGGCGGCGGCTGGTGGGCGTGGTCGGCCCGATCGGCAGCGGCAAGTCGTCGATCCTCGATGCCGTCTCTTTCGCCCTGTACGGCAAGACGCCGGCCTTCGAGAGCCACACCAAGTCCCTGATCAAGCAGGACGCGCCCGCCGCTCGCGTCGAGCTGGCGTTCGAGGTCGAGGGTGCGGCCTGGCGCGCCGTGCGGGTGATCCGGCGGCGCGGCGCCAGCCAGCACGCGCTCTACCGCTGGCAGGCGGACGATCCCGACGGCGCGATTGTCGAGTGCGAGAAGGAGCGCGACGTCAACGCCCGTGTCGAGGAGCTGCTGGGACTCGACTTCCAGGCTTTCCGGCGCTCGGTGCTGCTGGCGCAGAATCGCTTCGCCGAGTTCCTGCACGCCTCGGCGGGAGTGCGCGACAAAGTGCTCAAGGGCGTCTTCGGCTTCGACCGTCTCGATCGCATGCACGCCGCCGCCCGCCGGCGCCGGGGAGAGGCGGAGCTGGCGGTCAAGGAGCTGGAAGGGCGGCTTGGCGCGCTGGACGAAGACCGCGCGCGCCTGAACATCACGCGTGAGACCGCGAAGCTCTCCGCGCGGCGGGCGCGGCGAATGGAGACAGCCGCCGGCCGCATCGAGGAGCTCGACGGTCTCGCCGAGCAGTCTCGCCGCCAGCACCGCGAGGCGGATCGGCGCCTCGAAGAGCTCGCTGAGCTCGAGAAGCGGCTGCCGGCCGACGAGGAAACAGAGACGGTTCTCGAAGCTGTGGAGTCCTCGGCGGCAGCCCTGGCGGTCGCCGAGAAGGGCTGGAAGCGCGCGCGCGAGGCGATTCTCGATGCTGAGCGAGCCGCCGAGGGCACCGTCTCGGAGGTCGGCTCGGTCGAGAACCTGGCCCGGGCGGAGAGCCGGCTGGGAGCGCGGACCCGGGCGAAGACCACCCTGGAGCGTCGCCGGCGCCAGCACGTCGAGGCCGAGGCAGAGCTCGACGCCAGCCAGAAAGCCCGTGACGAGGCGCGCCTCGAGCTGCGGCGGACGGAGAAGGACCGGACGGCGGCGGGGCGCGCGGCGAAGCGGTGCTCCAATGCATCGGAGCGCGCGGTCACGGAGCATCGTGAAGTCGAGCAGGCGATCGGCGGCCGCGCCGTGCTCGAGGAGGCGGGCCGGCTCCTGAGGGAGCTCGAGCGTGCTCGCGACGGCGTGGAGCAGGAGAACGCGGGTTTCCGCGAGATCGAGGCCCGGGCCGTGACCGCCCGGGTGGACCTGTCGAGAGCCATCGCCCGGCACGACGAGGCGGCGGCGGCGGCGCGGGTCGCCGAGGGGGAGGCGAGTCGCGCGGCGATGGAGGTCGAGCGGCTCGAAGAAGAAATGCACCGGGCCCTGCACGCGGAGATGGCCGAGACGTTGCGAGGTTCGCTGGCGACTGGCGAGCCATGTCCGGTATGCCGGCAGGAGGTCGTGGAGGTGCCGGCGGGAGCCACCAAGTCGGTGGCCGCGGCCAGGGACAGCCTGCAACTCGCTCGCGACGCCAAGGAACGGTCCGAGACGCGTCTGCGCGAGCTGTCGAGCCGAGCGGCGGCGTGCGCCCAGGCGGTGGCCGGCGGCGAGAAAGTGCGAGACGAGGCCGCCGAGCAGCGGGCGGCGTCGGACGCGCGGCTGGAGCACGGCCGCGCGGCGCGCGCCAAGCTCGAGGCCGAGCTCGTGGCGCGACTCGGCGAAGGCGAACCCGCCGCGCTGCTGGCGGCGGCGGAGGGGAAGCTGGCGGCGGCCGAAGAGCGGATCGAAGCGCGCGAGCAGAAGCAGCGGGTGGCCGAATCGGCAGTCAAGGATGCGGCCCACGCCATGGAAGTGGCCCGCCGCGACGAGCGGTCGGCCGAGGCCGCCGCCAAGGCGGCGGCGAAACGGCTCGGTGAGGTCGGGACCGACCTCGAGACCGCCGAGGCGGCCCTGTGCGAGCTCGACGAAGAGCTGAGAGAGCTGTTGGGAGACGGCGACCCGGTGACGCTGATCGAGAGCGCGCGGACGCGGCTCGAGGCCTCGGCGTCGGCGGTCGAAACCGCGCGCGACCAGGAGCGGCAGGCGGCTGCCTCGGCCCGCCAGGAGCGCCAGGCCGCCGCCAACGCGGGGCGGCGCGCGGAGGGCCTGGCCAGCCGCCTGGCGGTACTTTCGGGGCAGATCGGCGCCGGCCTTCGAGTGGACGATCAGCCGCTGCCCGTCGAGGCGCCCGAGCCGCGGGCCCTACTGGCGGCGATTCAGGCGCGGCTGGCGGCCGGCCGGGCCGAGGCCGTCGCCGATCTCGAGGCGGCGAAACGCGCCGAGAACGAGTCGGGGGAGGAGAGGCTCGGCATCTACGCCGATCTGGATCTCGACCCCGAGAACAGCTTCGATGAGGCTTTGAAGCAGGCGCGCTCGGCCCGCGACCGGAACGCCGCGCGGGTCGCCGAGATCGAGCGGCGGCTGGCGCGCGCGGGCGAGCTCGAGAAGCAGCTGGAAGCGGCCAACTCCCACCTGGACCTCTACCGGCAGCTGACCGATGACCTCACGGCGCCCCACTTCCTGCGCTACCTCCTCGACGAGGAGCGCGCCAGCCTCGCCGAGATGGGCAGCGACCGTTTCGAGATGCTGTCGGCCGGACGCTATCGCTTCACCCGCGACGAGACTTTTTCGATCGTCGACCTGGCCAATGCCGAGGCGGTCCGCAGGGCCGACACCCTGTCCGGCGGCGAGACCTTCCTGGCGTCCCTTGCCCTGGCCCTGGCTCTGGCGGAGAAAGTCACCGGCGGCGGTGGCCGGCTCGACGCCTTTTTCCTCGACGAGGGCTTCGGCAGCCTCGATCGGGAGCATCTCGATCTCGCCCTGGATGGTATCGAGCGACTGGTGACCGACTCGCCGAACCGGTTGGTCGTCGTGGTCAGCCACGTGCCCGAAATGCGCGAGCGTGTCGACGACCTGATCGTGCTCGACAAGGATCCGCTCACCGGCGGCACGATCGTCCGGAGCGGCTCGGCCGGCCCGGCCGTGCGCGCGGCCGAGGAAGCGGCTCAGTTAGCGCTCGCCGAGTAGGAACGGAAGACGATGCCGTCCATGCCCACGAGCTCGACCTCGACGGTCTCCGATTCGACGTGCACGAGCGCGAACCCCGAACGGTCGTCGAAGTTCTCGTAGCCGGTCTCCTCGGCGGAGAACTTCCAGGGCGCCCCAGCGCTGCCCGGAAGGGTGTAGTGGATGCCGTCGACCACCATGTCGGTAAACACGTGGTCGTGGCCGTAGAAGAAGATCTCGACGCCGTGCTCGACCATCAGCTGGTGGATCCGTGCCTGCTCGCCGACCCGCGCCGCGCGGCCGCCGCCACGGCCGTAGGCCGATTGCAGCTCGTCGCCGCCGTTGCCGCCGACCGGATGGTGGATGAGGATCAGCTCGAAGGCCGCGTCGGAGGCCGCGAGGGTCGACTCCAGCCAGGCCAGCTGCTCGTCGCCGAGCGTCCAGTCGGTGGCCGTGCCGTCGTCGTCGTCGCTCAGGGTGTGGGCGGTCGGCGTGTAGGTGGCGACGTTGAGCGTCACAAGCAGCGCGTCGCCCCAGCGCCAGGCGAAGTAGTCCTCGCGCGGGCTGCCGCCTTGCGGGTAGGTGGAGGCGCCCGGGTTGGGCAGGTACCTGGTGCGCGCTTCGAGCGCGTGCCGCCGGAGGCGCTCGGGATGCCAGCCGCTCTCGCCGTCCCAGTTGCCGACGACGGCGAAGAAGGCGGCCTCGGCGGTCGCCTGTCCGAGGTGGGCGCGCAGGTCGAGATAGGCGAGATCGGCGCTCTCCGCCGTCGGGAAGGGATCGTTGAATCCGCGGTAGAAGTGCACCATGTCGCCGAGGCTGACGATGAAGTCCGGCCGACGCTCGCGAATCCGGGCCACGACCTTGCCGATGGTGGTGCCGATCTCCAGCCGGGCGGACAGGTAGTCGTAGATCTCGGGCAGGAACAGCTCTGCCGTCGCCGGGTCCGTCCACTCCGGCGCCGGAGCCGGCAGGTGAGTGTCGCTCACCAGCGCGAAGGTAAACGCCGATCCGGGGGGACGCCGAGTGACGAAGCGTCCGCCGAGGCTCTCGGTGCGTTCATAGTCGTCGCCGCGCACCTCGACGGTGTAGCGATACTCGGTCCCCGGCCGCAGGCCGTCGAGGACGAGATCCCTGGCCCCCCGCGCGTCTATCGACGCTTCGACGACGGCCTCGCGGGACGATTCGAGATGGACGGCGACCTCCACCGGCAGCTTGCCGGCGACGAGGTTGAGGGTCACCGAGTCGTCGGTCGGGCGGCCGACGATCGGGGGCACGGCCAGCAGCTCCGGCACGGCGCCGGTCGAAGGCGCCCTGCTGGAAACGTCAGGATCCGAGCCGGAGCATCCGAGGACGAGGCAGGTCAGAAGGACCGGTGTCCACGGAGGGCCTTCAGCCGTCCTCCTCTTCGAGAATCTCGAGATGACCGGTGCCCTCCAGGGTGGAGATGTCGATGTCGCCGACGCAACGCACCTTGACGTAGTCGAGCGACAGGTTGCCGGCCATGCGGATCTTGCCGGTCTTGTTGTCCCAGTCGGCCTGGCTGAAGTCCGAGTGGTCCGGATCGGGCCGGAAACCGAGCTCCGTGCCGCCCCGGGTCTCGGTGAACTTGACGAAGACGTAGTCTCGATCGATGCAGTCCCGGAGCTCCTGGATCGGGTCGTCCAATCGGCTCGGAAAGATCACCTTGTGATCGCCCTTGGCCAGCTTCTGTACCAGCTCACTCATATTCCTCTCTCCTTTGAAGCACGCTCGATATGGAGGTTCCCCACCGTCGACGTTGGACTGATCGCGAATCATACCGCGTGAGGCGCGATCAAGAAGTCGATCACTCTACCGACTTCGCCAAAGGCGCCGGCGCGACGCTCGAGGGCGTCGCGCCGGCGCCGGTGGCCTCAGACGGCCGGTTCGGGCTCCGCGGCCGGCTCACCGCCGGTGTCGGAATCCGACTCGGTGTCCGGTTCCGAGACCGTCGCGGACACCGCAGCGGCCTCGGCCGGCGGATCGGAATCGCCTCGTTCGGCGTCGTTCGAGCGACCTTCCGGCGCGAGCGGACCCGGATGTCGGAGAAGCAGCTCGATGCGGCCATCCGGCGGGTCAGGAGAGGGGCCGAGAGGTGGCGAGCCGGACTCTGGTGATCGCGGCTCGCCCCGAAAGAGCGCCGGCAATCCTACGCGTATCAAAACCGATCTTGCAGACGCTCAACGAGAAGCGTCTCCCGCCGGTGGGTGGTCTCGGTCCGGGTGGCGATCGCCAGCGCCCGCCGGCTGCCGACGACGATCACCAGCCGCTTGCCGCGAGTGATCGCGGTGTAGAACAGATTCCTTTGCAGCATCACGAAGTGCTGCGTGTGCAGCACGATCACCACGCACGGGAACTCGCTGCCCTGTGACTTGTGGATGGTGACGGCATAGGCCAGCTCGAGCTCGTCCAGTTTCTGGGTGGGATAACCGACGACACGGCCGTCGAGCTCTACCAGGACCCGTCGCTCCTCCGAGTCGAAGCCGACCACGGTCCCGATCTCGCCGTTGAATACTTCGAGGTCGTAGTTGTTGCTCCTCTGCATCACCCGGTCACCGCGTCGGAACCGCTTGCCGGCCCACTTCGGGGCCTCGCCCCGGGGGTTGAGGAGATTCTGCAACTCGGCGTTCAGGTTCTCGACGCCGAGGATCCCGCGGCGCATCGGCGCCAGAACCTGAATATCCCGGATCGGGTCGAAACCGAACCGTTTGGAGATTCGGGAGCCCACCAGGTCTGTGACTTCCGCCAGTGCTGCCGCCGGCTGCTCTCTGTTGCCGACAAAGAAATCCGCCTCGTCGGGCCTGGCTCCTCGGATCGGCAGCTCGCCGTGGATCACGCGGTGAGCGTTGACCACGATCAGGCTCTTCCGCGCCTGACGGAAGATCTCGGTCAGGCGCACGACCGGAAGCTCTCCGGAATCGATCAGGTCTCCGAGCACCCGGCCGGGACCTACCGAGGGCAGCTGGTCGACATCGCCGACGAGGATCAGGCGGGCCGAGTCCGGTAGCGCCTGGAGCAGATGCCCGGCCAGCGGCGTGTCGAGCATCGACGCCTCGTCGATCACCAGCAGGTCTACCTCGAGGAGATCGTCCCGGTCATGGCCGAATACGTTCCCGTTATAGCCGAGGAGTCGATGAATCGTCCTGGCCTCGATCTCCGTGGCCTCGGCCAGGCGTTTCGCGGCGCGGCCGGTGGGAGCGGCGAGCTTCACCTTCAGGCCGGCCAGCGAGGCGACGTACACGATCGCCTTGGTCAAGGTGGTCTTGCCGGTGCCGGGACCGCCGGTCAAGACCATCACCTTGCTGTCCACCATCTCGCGCAGCGTCTGCCGCTGGGCCTCGGCCAGGTCGATCTCTTCGGCGGCCTCGAACTTCGAGATCGCGAGCTCGACCTCCACTTTGAGCGGCGGTGCGTCCTCGGCGAGGAGTGCCTGAAGGCGCCGCGCGACGATCCGTTCCGCGATCTCCAGCCGGCGCAGGTAGATCGCTTTCCCCGCGGCCCGCAGGTGTTTTGTGCCCTCGCCGCACTCGGCCTCGATCGCCGATTCCACCAGATCGGCCTCGACCGCCAGCAGCTCCCGGGTCCTTCTCGAGAGCTCCTGGCGCCGGAGGAACATATGCCCTTCCCTCTGGCTCGCTTCTTCGAGGACATGGATAACGCCGGCGGCGGCGCGATCCGGCGAGTCGCGGAGGATCCCCTGGGATCTGGCGATCGCGTCGGCCCGGTGAAAACCGATGCCCTGCACTGCCGTCAGGCGGTAGGGGTTCGAGCGCACGGTGGCGATCGTGTCTGCTTCGAAACGCCGATAGATCTTGGCCGCATAGGCCGCCGAGATACCGAGTCCCTGGAGATACACCATGACGTCCCGGACCGCCCGGGTCTTTCCCCAGGCCTCGAGGATCTTCTTCTTCCGCTTCTTGCCGATGCCTCTGATCTCGGTCATGCGGTTCGGCTCCTCGGCGAGCACGCCCAGCGTTTCCGCGCCGAACTGCTCGACGATCTTCCGGGCCAGGTCCGAACCGATGCCGTCGACGAAGCTGGCGAGATATCTCTCGATTCCCTCGAGGCTCGCGGGCTCGACGGGATGGAAGGACGCGGCCCTGAACTGCCGGCCGAACTTGGGATGCTCGACCCACTCGCCAGCGAGGCGAAGCACCTCGCCCGGCCGAACGCCGGGGAACGTTCCGACCGCCCGGATCCGGCCGGGCCCCTCCAGGTCGAAGAGCAGGACCCCCCAGCCGGTATCCTCGTTGCGATGGAGAACCCGCTCGACAGCACCCTCGAGGGTCGTCGTCGAAGGCTCGCCGCTCAGTGCCAATTGTCGGCTCGCGTTCATGATGGCGTCTCTGCGACGCCGTCATCCTATCCGTCGCGAGTTCCTGGACTTCATCGCCTACGTACACAATGATCGGCCAATCGCAGCGGCCCGTTTCCGCGACCGGGCGGAGAAGGTCCTACGGCGGCTCGAGACATTCCCGGAATCCGGCCGGAAGATCCCGGATCGAGGCGAGCCAGCGCCGACAGCGCGATCCGCAGCATCCGCTCGACGCCTTCGGCGACCACCTCGCGATGGGGATCGTACTCGCTCATGTCCTCCGCCGCGCGGGTGGGGTTGCCGTCGACGGTGAAGACGCCACCCGCCTTCAAGCCATGGAGGGCGGCGATCACGAACAATGCCGCGGCCTCCATCTCGACCGCCGCCACCCCGCTCGCCTGCCAGACCCTCCAGTCCAGGCCGAGGACCTCGGATGGATAGAAGAGGTCCGAGCTCAGCACGACGCCCGCGCGTGCGGTGACGCCGGCCTCGGCAGCGGCAGCTTCGAGCCCGGCCGTAACTTCGTGGTGCGCCACGGCAGGGTAGGAGAGCGGCACCAGGCGTGGGGTGAGCCCTTCGTCGCGCACCGCGCCGGTGGCGATCACGGTGGCGCCGTCGGCGATACCGTCCTGGACGGCGCCGCAGGTGCCGGCGCGGATCAGCACCCGCGCGCCGCCACGGATCAGCTCCTCGAATGCGGCGCCGGCGCCGGCGCTGCCGATGCCGTGGGAGATGACGTTCACGCGGTGACCCTCGAAGGTGCCCGCGAAGGTGAGGTATTCGCGGTTCTCGGCGACCTTCTCCGCGCCGTCCAGCAGCGCGGCGGCCTTCTCGGCGCGTGCAGGGTCGCCGACCACCAGCGCACGGCGGGCGACGTCGTCCGGTTTCAGCCGGGTGAGGGGGAACGCGCCTCCGCTCATGGCGCCCACCATGCCTCGGTGTGGCCCGTGCGCAGCACCGCGCGGATCGGCAGCTCGGACTCCGGCCGGTCGCCGTCGCGTGTTTCACGGTAGACGAGGCGCTTGTCCTCGCCGGTAATGTGGATCACCAGCCGCCGGCTGTCGAGGAGCGCCGCCAGCGTCAGGCTCATTCTGGAATGGAGCGCCGATGGGGGCCGCACGGCGATGCAGTTCCCGGTGGCGTCGCGGTCGAGTCCGGCGGACAGCTCGGGCGCGTCGGGAAAGAGCGAGGCGGTGTGGCCGTCACCCCCCATGCCGAGCACCACGACGTCGAAGGGGCGGCCGATCTCGGCCAGGGCCCGCTCGCACGCATCGCGGCCCTCCTCGGGGGTAGGAGCGTCGTTCACGAGTCCGATCAGCCGGGCGGCCGCTGCCTGCTCCACCAGCAGGTGCTCGCGCACCAGACGCTCGTTCGAATCCTCGTGATCGGCCGGGACCCAGCGCTCGTCGGCCAGGGTCACTAGCACGCTGGCCCAGTCCAGCTCGTGCCGACTCAGGTGCTCGAAGAAGGGCCGCGGGGTGGACCCGCCCGAGACCACCAGGCTCGCCGAGCCCCGTTCCTCGATGCCGTTTCGCAGGTCGCGCGCGACGCTGCGCGCCAGCGCCGCGGCCAGCGCCTCGCGGTCCTCGAACAGCAGCTCAACGTCCGGCTTCGACAATGTGCTCGTACCAGGAGCGGCCGTCGCGTTCCACCAGGCCGATAGATTTCGGAGGGCCCCAGGTGCCGGCGCTGTAGGAGCGAGGCCGGTCGCCGAGCTGCCTCCAGCCGTCGAGGATCGGCTCCACCCAGCGCCAGGCCGCTTCGACCTCGGTGCGGTGCATGAACAGCGTGGTGACGCCACGGATGACGTCGAGCAGCAGCCGCTCGTAAGCCTGGAAGGCGCGGCCGCCCCGGCGGCTCGCCAGGTTGAGGTCGAGGTCCGAGCGTTGGAGAACCATCCCAGCGCCCGGCACCTTGGTCATCAGGCTCATCTTGATGAACTCGTCGGGCTGCAGGCGGATCACCAGCCGGTTCGGCTGGATGCCGCCGGCCCGGCTCTCGAACAGCTGATGTGGCACCGGCTTGAGCTGGATGACGATCTCCGACACCCGGTGCCCCATGCGCTTGCCCGTGCGCAGGTAGAACGGCACGCCGGCCCAGCGCCAGTTGTCGATCTCGGCCTTGAGCGCGACGAAGGTCTCGGTGCTCGAGTCCTCGTCGACGTCCGGCTCTTCGAGGTAGCCGGGAACCGTCTCGCCGGCGATCGCGCCCAGGCGGTACTGACCGCGCACCGTCTTCTTCCCGAGGTCCTCCATCGTGAACGGACGCAGGGCGCGCAGCACCTTGATCTTTTCCTCGCGAATGTCGTCCTGGTCGAGATGGGCGGGTGGCTCCATGGCGGTCAGGCACAGCAGCTGCAGAATGTGGTTTTGGATCATGTCGCGCAGCGCGCCGGACTGATCGTAGTAACCGCCGCGGCCCTCGACGCCGAGGGTCTCGGCGACGGTGATCTGTACGTGATCGACTTTCTCGGCTCGCCACATGGGCTCGAACAGGATGTTGCCGAAGCGCACCGCCATCAGGTTCTGGACGGTCTCCTTGCCGAGATAGTGGTCGATGCGGAAGATCTGGCGCTCGTCGAAGACCGCGCCGACGCCGGCGTTGATCGCGGCGGCCGACGCCAGGTCCGTGCCAATGGGCTTCTCGAGAACGATCCGCGTCTGGTCGGTCACCAGGCCGGCCTCGGCAATCGCCCTGCTGATGTCGACGTAGAGCCTCGGCGAAGTGGCGAGGTAGAAGACCCGAGCCCGCTCCTCGCCGCCCGCGAGCAGATCGTTCAAGGGGGCGTAGGTCTCCGCCTCGGTGGCGCTGAGGGTCACGAAGTGGAGCCGTTCGGCGAAGCTGCCCCAGTCCTCGTCGGTGAGCTCGGCCTCGCCGATGTGTCCCCGTGCGCTCTCGCCCGCCCTGGCCAGGAACCCCTCGCGGCTGCCTTCCCGCCGTGAGATGGCGAAGATACGGCCGTCGGGTGAGATCTTGCCGTACTTGTGCAGGAAGTAGAGCGCCGGCAGCAGCTTGCGCCGGCCGAGGTCGCCGGTGGCTCCCACCACCACCATGTCGAAGGGGATGTCCGCGGTCTTCATGAACATGCCTCTTTCGCGAGGCCGGTGATCCTATCCCAGGCGGCCGCCTCTACCGCATCAGGCGGCGCCACCCACGAGCCGCCGACGCAGACGACGTTGGGCAGCGCAAGGTAGTCGCGGAAGCTCGACGCGTCGAGGCCGCCGGTCGGGCAGAATGCGAGCTCCGGCAGCGGGCCGCCGAGCGCCTTCAGCAGTGCAATGCCGCCCGCCGGCCCGGCGGGGAAGAGCTTCAGGACGTCAAACCCGCGACCGCGGGCGGCCAGTGCCTCGGAGGGTGTCATTACGCCCGGCAGGAATGGCAGGCTGGCTCGCCGGGCCGCCTTGGCCAGCGCCGGGGTGAAGCCGGGGCTGACGGCGAACTGTCCCCCGGCGTCGCGGACGGCCGCGAAGTCGCGGGCACGGGTGACGGTGCCGGCGCCGATTGTCGCCTCGGGGACCTCCTCGGCAATGCGGCGGATCGCTTCCAGCGCGGCGTCGGTGCGCAGCGTCACCTCGAGCACCGACAGGCCGCCGGCGGCCAGGGCGCGGGCCAGCGGCACCGCCTTGCCGGCGTCGGCGACATTCAGCACCGGCAGGACACGGGCGCGGCTCAGGAGTTCACGGAGATCCATGTTCGGCTTCCCTCGTAGCGGAGGTTTGGGGGGCTCGGGATCCGCTACGATACTCGATCATGGCAGTAGCGCCGCTAATGCCGTCGCCGCCAAATCGCTTTGGCAATCGTGGGCGTGGATCCTGGGCGGTCTTGCCAACTCGGCTGGCCTCGCAGAGGCCCGGCCCGGTCAGGCGGCATCGGCGGAGACGACGCCCGGGTCCAGTTCGATTCTCTGCACCGAGATCCCCAGCTCCTGGACTCCTCGCACCGCCTCAGCGCTCGACCCCGGACAGCCGTTGCGCAGCAGGATCTCCACCAACTCGGCATCCGAGAGAGACTGCGTGCCGTTGCTTAGCAGCCGCTCTCGTGGGTTGTCGTCGTGTGAACCGGGCCGGTGTCGCCGGCGAGTGCGCCGGCTCATCCGCCCACCTTCTTCCGGTGCTCGCGCCACTCCCGCCGGATCACGACGTCGTTGAGGCGTGAGGTTTTCTGGAGCAGGCCGGCGATGTCCTGAAGCTCATCCATCGTCGAGGTGATCTCCTCATCCACCGCCAGCTCGATCGTCGGCGGCTCCAGATCAGGCTCGGGCCGATCACAGCATTCCTGCTCGATCTCGTACGGGACCCGCAGTCCTTCGTGGTAGCAATGAAGCCGGTGGATCAGCCGGTACAGGTCGAAGGCGGTCTCGAGAAGCTGATCCTGCGCCTCCGAGACGGTCACAGGTCGCGCCATGGCGATCCTCCTTCTCGGTGGCTGGTCAGTGCGTGGTATCGTCTTTGCCCGTGAGACCTGGAATCCGGAACATGCGAGCCGGCCATGATTTGGAGGCGACGTGGTGGTAGCTGCGGGAGAAAGCGCCGAGCTCGGCCAGGGCGTCTTGGCTGGCCTCAGGCGTACCGCCGGCCCCTGGATAGGCACGGACGACGGAGATCAGCGCGAGGATCAGGCCGAGGTCGGCCGAGCGCTCCAGGAGACACAGGTCACAGCTCGCCTCGTCGTCGAGGAAGCCGACCGGGCCGGTGCCGGTCTCTTGCTTGCCGCAGGCGGCGCACGTGGTGCCGGGGTTTTCGGCGACCCGGATGCTGTAGAGGGGTTCGTCGGCCTCAGTGGTTCGAGGTGGCGCTTCGGGAAGCGGGCTCTGATCGGCTTTGGGCGGTTGCGGGACGTCTCCGGCGAGCGTTCGTCGGGGAGTCGCGCTAGACTTCGCTTGGTCGAGCATGGGGGTATCTCCTTTGCTTGGCCGGGCTCCCGTGGAGGGGTCAACTCCATGGGGGCCGTTTTGGATTTGGGGAGCACAGTGCTCCCCTGGGCCAGTACTGGTATGCCGGAATGCGGCGGGATGTCAACGATTTAGCCGCATCGCGGCGATAACCTCTCTCTTGCTCTACGATGCCATCGAAGCGTCAAGTTCTTGATCAGTTGAAGCGGAGCGAGCTGATTGCCGTGGTGGAGCGCTTCGGGCGCCCTCAGGCCGATCGCGACGTGAGCGTCTTTTTCATCCGTGCCTTCGTATTTTTCCGGAGGGCGAGACCTGCAAAGGCCCCTATTCCGAAGTAGGTCCACATGAAGGGCTTGCTCTAGGCGTCGGCGTCAGACTGGCGAGCAGCTGACATTGGCGACCCTCGAGCCCCAAACCCGAGGCGACAAATACATGTACTTAGCCAAGCTGTTAATCGAGGGCTACAGAGGAATAGACCGAATGGCCCTCGAGTTCAACCCAGCAATAAATGTAATTATTGGCGAGAACGGCCAACACAAGACGACTATTATCGACGCAATCCGCCTTTTCTACAGCCTGGGAGATGCCCGCCGAGACATCTTCGTGAACGATGAGGATTTCCATGCGGATCTTCGCACAGGCGTACCATGCGAGCGAATTACCATCCGCTATGAATTCAGGGGCCTTTCCGAAAAAGAAAAGGGTGCGCTATACGAATATATGGTCATCACGGACGACGACCAGTACGCCGCCATCACCATCACGTTTGAGATGCGTCCGGACAAACACCCCAAATGGAACTATTATACCGGCGCCCATCGCGGACAGCGAGCAGACGCCAACACCTTTGAGATTTTTCAGCACTATTACCTGGGCGCCTTGCGGGACAGTACGAAGGACCTCCTTAGCACCCGATCCAACGCGCTCGGCCGAGTCATCTCACGCGCGGTCCTTAGGAATGAGTCCGCGTCGAACTATACCGAGCTCATCAAAGCGACGAATGAAAACTTGCTTGCTCAGGACGAGGTGAAGGACACCAAAGAAAGCATAAATGAAAATCTGGAGTCGATTCATAGCATGACACCCCCGATAGATCTTCACATAGAGCAATCAAGAGCGGATTATATCGTGAATGCGATCAAGCCCTTCCTGCCGTTCGGTCGCGAGGCGGAGGCCGGTGCAGGCTTAAGGTTATCTCAGAACAGCTTGGGGCATAACAACCTGGTATACATAGCAACAGTGCTCGCGGACATGAAAGATCGCACCGAAGCCGATCGCCTAATCCATTTTGCCCTTCTAATCGAGGAGCCCGAAGCGCATCTACATCCGCAGCTACAATTAAATCTCTATGATTTCTTGAAGCGACAGAGCCGTAAGAACTGCCAGCTTTTCATTACTACTCACTCTCCGACGCTAACCTCGAGAGTTGACCTAGACAGTTTGCTCGCTGTCGGCGACCAGCAAGTCAAATGCATCGGCAAGTGCTTCATTGAGCGCGAGCAGGAGAATATCAGAGATGCCCATGAGCTCTTGACGAAAGACCGATACAAAACCAAGAAAAAGATGCTTGAGCGCTACATAGACGTGACACGGTCACAGATCTTCTATGCCAAGTCAGTCTTGATGGTCGAAGGAATATCAGAAGAACTACTATTCGCGGCGTTTGCACGCCTGCAAGGCTTCAGGCTCGAGGAGCACGACATCGAGCTGATTCAGACAGGCACCTCCTTTGCGCCCTTCGTGTTGCTCTTCAATTCCAAAAATGATAGTAAACGACTAAACAAGAGGGTGGCTATCGTTACAGACGACGACCGTTTCACCGAATCAAAAGCCAGCAAGTACTCGTTTAGAAACATTGCTTCGCAACACTCCCAGGCCCTCACCGAACTTCACGAGGGAATCGAAAGCGGCTCGCCGTGTTCACGCATCGCCAATCTTCAAGAACTGCAAAACAATCAATCTAACATCAAAATTAGCGTGGCCTACAAGACGCTTGAGTATGAGATCGCGCTAGCAAACATTCCACGATCGAAGGAAGATTTCGAATCAGGACTGAATTTACTTATATCCTACCTCTGCGAGACGCGTGCCCAACACTTCGGATCGATCAGCAGCTACCTGAAAACGATCTCGGAGCCCATCGAGGAAGTCGACAAGAGAAAGCTCGCGCTGCTCCTCTGGAAGAGCATGCCTCAAAAATCCCTGTTCGCTCAGGGTTTCTCTCATTACATCACAGAACAGGCAGGCGCTCCGCAAAGCGATTTTCAAATACCATCGTACATTCTTGCAGCGTTCTCACACTTGGGAGTGTGACGAATGAAATTCGAACACAATCAAGAGAGAGATGCATTCCTTCAGGTGCGAGGGAAGGTCGTGCTAGATGCTTGTCCTGGAAGCGGCAAGACTACCATAGTAGCATACAAGCTATCGAATATACTTGAAACCTGGGAGGCCGATTACGGAAAATACTTTGGTGTCGCCTGTCTCTCATTTACCAACGTAGCGAAGGATGAGATCAACGATAAATTTGAAGAGTTTACGGGCAGACAGATACCATACCCGCATATGGTGTCGACGCTTGATAGCTTTGTCAATAGATTTATTACTCTTCCCTTCTATCACCTGTTGAGCAAAAACATGAAGATGAGGCCGCGCATACTTGATGACACGACCTTCATGGACGCTTGGCGTTTCCCGTTCTCGGTTCGACGGAAGAGAAAAGAGGGAGTGAGCCGAGCAACACCCTTGCACTATATATACCGCCCCAGCAGCATAGATTTGATGCTGAACGGCACGTTTACAAGTGGCGGCAAAGCCCCCAGTTTGAGTGGTCAGGAACTTGAACTATTCAATAGTTACTGCAAGTCGATTAAGAAAATCCAGTTCACGAAGGGCCTGCTGAAGAACACCGATTCAGCTGTTTTGGCTCTTTGTATTCTTAAATTATACCCAGCTGTCGCGAACGCCCTCGTGAGTAGATTCCCTTATATCATGATAGATGAAGCGCAGGATACTTCCGAGATTCAGCACGCGATCATTGATGAATTAATAAAGAGGGGTCTGAATAGAGTAGAAGTTGTCGGAGATCCTTATCAGTGTCTATACGAGTGGCGAGAAGCACGGCCGGATCTATTTGTAGACCGAGGGGATTGCGACGACTGGATTACATTAGGATTAACGCGATGCAGGCGGTCAGCGCAAGCCATAGTTGATTCCTACAAGAGTCTGCGGCTTCGAGGAACGCATGATTTGATAAGTTCAAAGCCGTGCGAAGGCGCAGAGCAGCAGATTCGAGTCTTGCGTTACAGCGACGCGCAAGAGCTACTCGATCGCTACAAGGAGCTATCGAAAGACTTCCGGCGATGTACGGTCCTAGTGAGAGGATCATCACATTTAGTGGAGTTTGGCGCGAAGTGTAACTCTCTGAATCTTTGGAAGATAGTGCCGGCTCTCCCAGAGCATTTGATTCGCGGGCAGCGTGAACTCGCTGCGGGAAGGGTGAAGGATGTTGTTCGCCGTGTTAGGCAATGTGTCCCGGCTGTGGTCTTGCCTGAACGCAGCTTAGAAGACCAACGTCAGTTCCTCGAAGAGATCGAGCGCGACCCCGCATGGAATGCTAGGATCCTGGAGCTAGTGAGTCTCGCTCCAGGGCTCGGAGAAACGGTCAACGAATGGACACAGAAGGCTGAGCAGCGATGCATGGAGATTCTCCAGCCCGCGGCCACGATCGATTTTCAGCTCAAGCATGGAAAGTATCGCAAGTGGCATAAAAGGAGAATGATCGAGGTGTTCGGCGACGCTCCGAACGGTTCCTTCGTCATGTCTATTCACTCTGCCAAAGGAATGACTTTCGACTCCGTGATGCTTGTTCTGAGTGCCACTAGCAAGGGGCAGAGTATCTCTTTCTCAGATCTCAAGCCGCCAGGAGGATTTCCCGGCGAGAAGAACAGGTTGGTCTACGTGGCGATGTCTCGTCCGAGCGATCAACTCGTATTGGCAGTACCACAGGCGGCGAAAGCTACCGACGAGATGATCACACGTTGCCTTGGTGATAGGGTGCTGATTGAGGTGTTATGAGTACGCCAACGCGATGTTTGATATCAGTGCAGCATGATAAGCACGGCCTCAGTCCCGGCGACCTTGGCCTCGACGTCGTGAACGACGCCACCCGCCCGCTGATGGTCGACCACTACCTGCTGGACGGCTGGGAGGATGGCCTGGCTGCCGATTTCCGCTCCCGCCTAGCCGCTGACTTCACGGGCTGGGAGCACGATAACGCCAAGTTCGAGGAGGAGTTCGAGAAGGTGGTACGGGCGCTACAGACGGATGAGGGCGCGCGGGAGAAAGCGCCGGATTTGAAGTAGTAGGGAGAGAATCAAATGGCAGAGCGACTACAGGACGACGCACGTCTTCGCCTTCGGGGAGGTCTCGCTCCCCGAGGATTGATTTGGGCAAGCTTCGGTTCATCGGTCGCGAGTCAAGGAGTCAGTCAAGGCCATGTCGGATGACGAGCAGTTGGAGATCCTCCGCAAGGGCGGTCCCAGATGGAACGTATGGAGAGAAGAGCACCCCAAAGTGCGGCCTGACTTCAAAGGTGTCGACCTCTGGGGCGTAGATCTGTGGAGCGCCGACCTCCGAGGCGCAGACCTCCGGGGCGCCGACATCCGTGAGGCCGATCTCAGACGCGCAGA
Organism: bacterium; assembly: GCA_024226315.1. Taxonomy (GTDB): domain Bacteria; phylum Acidobacteriota; class Thermoanaerobaculia; order Multivoradales; family J023; genus JAAELT01. The sequence goes on from JAAELT010000333.1 coordinate 110,780, forward strand.
CCTCTCGCGCACCCGTATCGAGTATGCAAATCTCACAAGCGCAGACCTCCGGGGAGCCAATCTATGGGGTGCGACTTTGGGGGCGACACAACTCGGAGATCTTGATCTAAGCCAGACGGAGGGTCTCGAGGGGATCAAGCACATTAGCCGATCAAGCCTAGGAGTCGATACTCTTTATAATTCTCGGGGCAAGATTCCGGAGGTATTTCTCCGGGGCTGTGGCATTCCCGAGAATCTGCTCACCTATCTTCCGTCATTGGTGAGCTCTAGCGCCTTCGAGTTCTACTCCTGTTTCATCTCCTATAGTCATCCAGACAAGAGTTTCGCCCGACGGCTCCATGATCAACTCCAAGGCCGTGGCATACGCTGTTGGCTCGATGAACATCAGATGCGCCCTGGAGATGATATCTATGAGATGGTCGACCGCGGCATCCGCCTCTGGGACAAAGTGCTGCTGTGCTGCTCCGAGGCGTCGCTCACAAGCTGGTGGGTCGACAAGGAGATCAATGCAGCATTCCGGAAGGAGCAGCGGTTAACGAGAGAACGGGCGAGAGAACTTCAGGGGCGGAAAGTGCTGTGCCTTGTCCCTTTGAATCTTGACGGCTATCTTCTGAGTGGGCGGTGGCAGAGCGGGAAGGCGGCCGATGTGCTTTCTCGCCTCGCGGCTGACTTCACCGGCTGGGAGCATGACAATGCCAAGTTCGAAGGCCAGTTTGAGCGCGTGATGTTATCGCTGCTGACCGATGAGTACATACGGGAGATAGCGCCCGGGTCGAAGCTGTAGGAGGTATCGTGTCCACGCGACCACCGGTCACCAAGACGACACACACCCTCCCCTTCGAGAGGCTGTCGCCGCTGGAATTCGAGCGGATGTGCCTGTGGCTGGTGCGGCGCGAAGGCTACGGGCGCGCCGAGCATCTGGGCGCTGCCGGCGGCGAGCAGGGGCGCGACGTCGTGGCCTGGCGCGATGGCCGGCGAGTAGTTTTCCAGTGCAAGCGGGTCGCTCGGCTGGATCCCGGCGGGGCCGAGAAGGAGATCGCGAAGCTCCGGTCCCTACCGGCGGAGGACCAGCCAGACGACGCCGTATTCGTGGTCAGCACCGCGGTCTCGGTTACGACGCGAGATCGCGCACGTGCAGCCTGGGGCGATCGGGGCTCCTGCGACTTCTGGGCCGGCTCAGAGCTTGACGAGCGGGTCAAGAGGTACGCGGACATCCTGCACGAGTTCTTCGATCTCGGCCCCAAGGGCCTCAAGGCACTCGAGCCCGCGGTGACCGCCGCCGAGCCCCAGAGGTACTACTCGACCTACATCAGCTACAGCAGAACCGATGCCGACCGGGCCTTCGCGTTCCAGCTCTACAAGCGGCTCAAGGCCAAGGGCGTGAGCTGCTGGTTGTACGACCACGACATGAACCCGGGGGAGGTCGAGTTGGATACGGCCGACCGCGCGATCCGCGAGGCCGAGAAGCTCCTGCTGTGCTGCTCCGAGACGTCGCTGACCAGCTGGTGGGTCAACGACGAGCTCGGCAAGGCGATCGAGAAGGAGCGGGCGCTGTGGAGCGAGGGGCGCGGGCTGGTCCTGATCCCGCTCAAGCTGGACGGCTACCTGCTGCGGTGGGAGAGCGGCAAGGCGTCACAAGTGCGGGAGCGCTACCCAGCTGACTTCGTCGGCTGGCGGGACGATCCAGCCAAGTTCGATGAGCAGTTGCAGAGTGTGTTGCGTGCCCTCAAGGTCGATGGCGGTCGTGAGGCGCCGCCGGCACCGAGGTTGTAGGCCATGGCGAAGCCGGGAGTGGAGGCGCGGAACATGGGCACTTGGGATGTTGATTACTGATGGCGACAAGAGGCGCAGACTCAGAAGAACTGGGAGATCTCGCGGAGGAGAGCTTGAGCAAACTTCTCAAGCGTTGGTTCGGCTTACGCCCGAAAGCTATAATCAGCGAGGATAAACCCGATCGAATGGGAATTGATCGAAGATTGACAGTTGTATCTCCAGACGACCCTTCGCACAATGTATTCATCAATTGGCAGGCAAAGGCCCGTACGCTCTCTCCGCGCTATTCCCGAGTCTTCAAGGAGCCGGCATATGTAGTCTACCTGTCTTCCTCGGAGGCAAGGAGCCTGATGGCTGGGCGCAGCCAGGGAGACCCACTGATCTTGGCGCTTGCAATTCCGAGAATACCTGTCACCATTGATCTGATGATGACTTCGCCAGAGCAGCAGTTTGACTGGTTCGCCATAGACCTTGATCAGTATTTGCGGCGAATCGGAATATCTCATCCGGACGAGTTGAAATCGATCCACGTACCCATAAGGAATCGCCTTAACTTGGCTTCCGCCTCCCTTCTTTGGGGGTCTCTCTGGTTCTCGAGACAGGTCTCCGCGCTTTCACACACGATCTTTGAGGCGGACCCTTTTCTTCGGAAACTAACGGAGACATTCCTGTGGGACAGCGGAAACTCGAAGGCACTGCGGGACTTAGATCTTGGCCAACTCGCTAGAAGATACCGGCGATCTCTGGAGGGCATCGACCCGATTGATAGGCCACTGTTGAATTTTTTGTATGGAACTGCGTTGGCTCAAGCGGGCATTTCATCCACAGTAGCAAGGCACGGCAGAATAGACTCGTACTTGGTGTATGCGGTCGAGGCTCTTGGGGAAGGCGTAAATCTGTGGTTGTTTAGCCGACAAGTTCGAAGGTTTCTTTATTTCACAAGATCAGCCTGTGAGGGTGAGTACCTGCGTCTGTTTCCGGTCAGAGGCGCAGATCTTCTGGCCTTGCCGGAAGTCGTGCGTTGCGCACTGAGTCATGTCTATCGCGTGCACATTCTGAAAGGTGTCGAGCTGGGTTTTGTTAAACCGTTTGTCGAGCGGGAGGCTACCGACCATGTACATATTGGCGGGCTGGGAGGAGTCCGAACTTTCGTGATCGATCAAGGTGACTCTTGGAAACTGTCGTTCGACAAGCGGATGACGATAGAGAAGGAGCTCCTAGGCGGCTTGGCTCGCGAGACAATTCTCGAGAGAAAAATCTTGGCGTCCCAGCTCCTGTTTGAGCTTGGGCTTTCGGAGGAGGATGTCCGTCTTGGATTTTCTCCTCCCGTTTGCCTGCTGGCGCCAGAGAGCCGGACCCTTGAGCATCCGCACGAATTGTGGCTGACAGGAGCGATTTGATGACCTGCTCAGATATCTCAGCACGTAGACCCAAGCATATTGGATATGTTCGTTCTCTTGCGGCAATAGCAGCGATTTGCGCTGCTGGCTGCGTGCAGCGCGACGAGAACGGAATTAACGCTAAACATCGCATTGCGATTGCGACTCTGATGCGCCATCCAATCATCGATCAAGTCATAGAAGGTGTCGAAGAAAGTCTAGAGGCCCACGGTTATGTCGAGGGGTACAACGCGGAAATAATCCATCTTGATGCCCAAGGCCAGATTGAACGAGCGGCCTTGATCTTCGATGCGCTTGGTGCTCGGGATCTCGACGTGCTGGTCGCTCTTACGACGCCTATGGCGCAGGCGGCCGTTCGGTTAGAACGTTTCCCTGTTGTATTTGCGGCAGTCTCTGACCCCGTAGGTGCAGGTCTAGTTACTGACCTTAGGCGGCCAGAGGCTGAGGTCACAGGTGCCAGCGATGCCTGGCCGTACGCTTCTCAGCTCGTGTTGATTCGCGAGATTCTGCCAGATGCCAATGACCTGGGCGTAATCTATGATCCAGTCGAGATGGCTTCTCAACAGAGCATCCGCAGCATCAACGACATAGCCCCTGAAGTTGGCTTCGAGGTTATAGAGGCGTACGTGTACACGGCCGAGGATGTACATTCAGCGGCCACTAACCTAGCGCCCCGCGTCGACGCGTTCTTTCTAATAGGCGGCAATGTAGTGGTCACTAGTATTGAAAGCGCGGTGAGGGCGGCGATCGAGAATAAAGTGCCACTCTTCGTAGCTGCCGAAGGGGCGGTGCAAAGAGGAAGCATCGGCTCTCCCTCCATCAACTATCGCCAGCTTGGGCTTGACACCGGCGAGTTGGCTCATCGGCTGATCTCCGGCGAGCGCTACATACCGGTTGTGCTGACGAGCGGATCCGAGTACCACTTGAATCGTGAAGCTGCGAGGCAGATGGGCATTTCGCTGCCGCATGCTTTGGTCGAACGTGCTGGCAGGGTCTATGAGGAGATCGAATGAATGCCATCCGGCCCCGGTTGGTACGAGGCAACTAGTAGCATGGATCGAAGACGAGATCATTCGCCCCCGGCCCGTTGGCAGGACTTCGAGGACCTCTGTCTCAAGCTCTGGCGGCCGAGGCTCGATGACGCCAAGAAGAACGGCCGCGCCGGGCAGCCACAGGCGGGCGTCGACATCTTCGGCCGCGACCCGACGACCGAGGCGTGGATCGGCATCCAATGCAAGCAGAAGGGCCGGTGGCCGCCGACGGACTTGAAGATCCCCCAGATCGAGGAGGAGATTCGGAAGGCGGAGAGTTTCGAGCCTCCAGTCTCGCACTTCATCATCGCCACCACGGCTGAGCGGGACGTCAGGAGCCAAGAGTTTGTGCGCGAACTGAGCGACCGGCGGCGCGCAGAGGGCAAGTTCTCGGTCGATCTGTTTGCCTGGGACGACCTCCAGGATCTGCTCCACGAGGGTCCGGAGCCAGGGCTGCCCGTGATCCCGCCGCCGACCCGCGACTTCGCCGGCCGCACGGATGAGCTGGAGGAGCTGCGCAAGGCGGTCCGTGAGCATGGCGGAGCGATGATCTATGGCGTCCGGGGCCTGGGCGGGATCGGCAAGACGGAGCTCGGCTTCAAGCTGGTCGAGCTGGTGGGCGACGACTACCCCGACGGCCACATCCTGGTGGAGCTGGGCGGCACGAGCGATCATCGACTGAGTACGGCGAATGCGATGGCGTTGGTGATCCGCGCCTATGAGCCGCAGGCGCGGCTGCCGGAGGTGGACGAAGACCTGCTACGGATATACCACCAGGTGCTGAAGAATCGGAAGGCCATCGTACTGCTCGACGACGCAGCCGGCGCGGAGCAGGTAGAGCCGGTGCTGCCGCACACCGGCTGCCTGACGCTGGTTACCTCGCGCAAACGCTTCGCCTTGCCAGGGCTCCATCGACTGGACCTGGACGCCCTGAGCCCGGAGGCGGCTCAGGAATTGCTGCTGAGCCTCGCGCCGCGGCTGGGGGCCGAAGCGGCGCGGATCGCAAAGCTGCTGGGCCGGCTGCCACTGGCGTTGCGGCTGGCGGGCAGCGCTTTCGCGGAGCGTCCCGATCTCGAGCCGGGCGAGTACGTTCGCCGGCTCGAAGAACGGAGCGAGCGTGTTGGCCTCGTTGAGGCGGCGATCAGCTTCAACTATGAAAAGCTGGAGCCGGAGCTACAGCAGCAGTGGCGGGCGCTGGCGGTGTTTCCGAGCGACTTCGGTGCCGCTGGTGCCGGCGCCGTATGGGCTATGGAGGCCGGCGCTGCGAAGGAAGTGCTTGGCAGTTCCCTATACCGGGTGAGCATGGTCGAGATCCACGGCAGGCGCTACCGGCTGCACGACTTGGCGCGGGACTTCGCCACGAGCCGATTGAATCCCGAGGAACGGGAACTCGCCGCTCGACGCCACGCCAAGTACTACCTAGAGCGATGGCCGGATCTTGGGTTGGCTCTATTCGTCGGTGCTGCGCTCTTGGACCCTTTTGTCATCGGGCTCGGGTCGCTTGTGAGCATGGTGCCGATGCTCCTGGAGTGGCACAACATACGGGCTGCTAGGGCTTGGGCGGCTGCGAAGCCCTCCGGAGACGACAGCGAAGGATAGGCACGGCCACCAACCGAGTGACCTGCTTTGCACTTTGAAGGCGTGGAGCCCTCGCCCTCGGCCACCTTGCGGATGACGGTGGTCTTACCCACGCCGGGCGACCGGTAAGAAGGAGCACGGTGCTCATCGTCCCGCTGAGCATACCGCTGGGGATTCAGGGGCCTCAGAATCAGTAGGTCAAACGCCTAGGAATCAGTAGGTCAGCCCGAAATCGCCGTTCAGGGCGTTTCACCGGGTCTCGCCGAGTTGCATGCCATTCTGACCCTATGGTGACCCTAAACCCGATTTCAGCCCTCCCCGGCCTCAGGCGTGATTCCCGTAAACCATTGATTCAAAAAGAGATACAATGGAGCCGACGGGCGGACTTGAACCGCCGACCTGCTGATTACGAATGAACAGGTCAGGCGGAAGTCGGCGGCAGCGACAGCCTGCCTTTGATGACCAGCAGTTTACCGCGGCTCCAGCCCGCGACCGTGATGACCGCCGCCGGCGATGCGGGTCGCCGTGATCGCCATCGCGGCCAGGCCGGTGACTTCGCCGAGGAGGTGACGACCGGCGTGTACGATGGCGTCACGGCGTGACGCCGTCGATCTCGACCGGCCGCGGCTGATGGGGCGACCGTTGAAGCAGCGGCAGTTAGTATAGTTATACTCGGTTTCGTGGCCAATTCCTCCGATTCGGGCCGAAAGTCGAGAAAACCCCTCGACTACGTTGAAATCGGGTAGTGCATGTGTTCTATCCTATTCAGGTCCCCGAGCGCGGTCGCCCGCACGAGAAGCCGCCGCCGGGGAGACTACGATGCTCAAACTCACGCTCAAAACCCGCCGTACCCCGGAGCCCCTGGTGTGGAACAAGGGGCTGCCGCGGCGCTCGAAGCTGGTGACGGACCGGATCGACGACGCCGAGACCCTGCGCGGGTCGATCGACGCCAAGAGGGGTGAGACGGCGGCGCGCCTGGGGGCGAAGCTCGCTCCGGTGCTGGCCGCGGGCGAGGAGCAGCCGAACTTCGAGCTGACGCTCGAGCTCGTGGTGCGCACGGTGGAAGTGGCGCTCGAGCGGCTGCAAGACGCCGACAGACGCTACCGCCGGGCCGCGACGTCGCGCCACAACCTGCGTCAGGAGGTCGTGAGGCTGGCACGCCGCGAGCTCAACCCGGGCATGCGAGACGTCAGAAAGACGGCCGAGGCGCTCTACGGCAAAGAGCTCGGGCAGGCGCTCCACCGGCTCCGGGGCAAGACGTTGCGCAAGCCGTGGCGGGTGCGGTCTCAGGCCCGGGAGATGATCAACGCGCTCGAGGACGGGCGGTCCGGGCCGGCTCAGGCGGATCCGAGCCTGGCGGCGCACCTCGACGAGTGGCTGGGCCTGGTGAAGCAGCCCTACGACAAGCTGGTCGCGGCGATGAGAGATCTGGAAGTGCGGCAGCACGATCAGGACCGCGAATACATACTGCGGCAGGAGGCGATCGAGCACTTCGACGGCGTCTATCGCGAGGCGCTCGATGTGATCGAGGCCTGGTACCGTTTCGCCGGCCGCTCCGACCGCCCGATCCGCCATCTGCGATCCCGGGCGCGGCGCCGGCGGCTGCGGCGCGAGGCGAGCGCGAAACGCCGGCAGCGTCTGGCCGGGCGCGGCGGTCAGATCCGCAAGAGTGTCCGCGCCGCGGCGCGCTCCGTCGCCGGCTGGCGGCCCTGGCGGCGGTCCGCCGGCTGATCCGCCGCCCGATCCGACGGCCGGCGGCGCTCGCGGCCCCGTAGGCCGTGGCAACGTCCGGCCACCCGGTGGCCTGGAGGCCTCGGCGTCCGTCGCGAGCCGGCCACGCGGTGGCCGGTGGCTCTCGGCGTCCGCCGCGAGTCGGCCACCCGGTGGCCGGAGGGTTTTTCAGGACGTCACGAGTCGGCCACCCGGTGGCCGGGGGATTTTTCCGTCCGGCACTCGTCGGCCACCGGCCGAGAAAACGACCCTCCAGGATCGGATCGCGATCTCGTTCGGGAGAACGATGGGTTCCCTCGCATCGATATCCTTCGGACGACGATCCGGTACGATCGTCGAAACATGACGTCTCTTCATCCCACCGTCTTCAAGGTGACGGAACGAATCCGCCGGCGCAGCCGCTCCTCGCGCCGCGCCTACCTGGAGAAGATACGCCGCGCGGCCGAAAATGGACCCAAGCGCCGGCGCCTCTCCTGCTCCAATCTGGCACACGGCTTCGCCGCCTGCGGCGCCGAGGACAAGGCCGCGCTCAGGGACACCGAGGCGCCCAACATCGCCATCGTCTCGGCGTACAACGACATGCTCTCGGCCCACCAACCGTTCGCCACCTTCCCCGAGCAGATCAAGCAGGCGGTGCGCGAGGTCGGAGCGGTTGCGCAGCTCGCCGGCGGCGTGCCGGCGATGTGCGACGGCGTCACCCAGGGCGCGGCGGGCATGGAACTGTCGCTGTGGAGCCGCGACGTCATCGCGCTGTCGACCGCCATCGCCCTGTCGCACGACATGTTCGACGGCGCCGTGTGCCTCGGGGTGTGCGACAAGATCGTGCCGGGGCTCTTGATCGGCGCCCTGTCTTTCGGCCATCTGCCGGTGGTCTTCCTGCCCGCCGGGCCGATGCCTTCCGGGCTGTCGAACAAGGAGAAGGCGCGCATCCGCCAGCTCCACGCCGAGGGCAAGATCGGCCAGCGAGAGCTGCTCGACGCCGAATCAGCGGCTTATCACTCTCCCGGCACCTGTACTTTTTACGGCACCGCCAACAGCAACCAGATGTTCATGGAGCTGATGGGGCTGCATCTGCCCGGCGCGTCGTTCCCCAACCCGGGAACGCCCCTGCGCGACGCCCTGACCGCGGCGGCGGCGCGTCGTGTCGTCGAGCTGACCGGTGCTGGTGAGCGGGTGCCGCTGGGCGAGATCGTCGACGAGCGGGCGATCGTCAACGCCATCGTCGGCCTGCTGGCCACCGGCGGTTCCACCAACCACACCATCCACCTGGTGGCGATCGCCCGCGCCGCCGGCATCCTGATCGACTGGCGTGACTTCGACGAGCTCTCGGGCGTAGTGCCGCTGCTGACCCGGGTCTACCCCAACGGCCCGGCGGACGTGAACCACTTCCACGCCGCCGGTGGCCTGGCCGTGTTGATCGGTGGGCTGCTCGACGCCGGCCTGGCACACGCCGACGTGCGTACCGTCGCCGGCGACAGCCTGCACGCCTATCGCGAGAAGGCCGAGCTCGTCGACGGTGAGCTCGTGTGGCAGCTACCCGCCGAAGGCAGCCTGGACGAGGACATCCTGCGCCCGGTGTCGCGGCCGTTTCAGCCCACCGGCGGCCTGCGACTGGTCGAGGGCAACCTGGGCCGCGCCGTCGTCAAGACCTCGGCGGTGCGCTCCGAGAAGCTGCGCATCGAGGCTCCGGCGATCGTCTTCGAGCGCCAGGAAGACCTGCCTCGTGCCTTCCAGGCCGGCGAGCTCGATCGCGACTTCGTCGCCGTCGTCCGTTTCCAGGGGCCGCGCGCCAACGGCATGCCCGAGCTGCACAAACTGATGCCGCCGCTGGGCGTGCTCCAGGACCGCGGCCACCGCGTCGCTCTGGTCACCGACGGCCGCCTGTCCGGAGCTTCGGGCAAGGTCACTTCGGCGATCCATGTCGCACCTGAGTCAGCTATCGGCGGGCCGCTGGCCCGCGTGCAAACGGGCGACCGAATCGTCATCGATCCGGAAGCCGGGGTGCTGCAGGCCGATGCCGATCTCGACTCCCGCGAGCCGGCGAGCCCAGATCTGGCCGGCTACCACGTCGGCCTCGGCCGCGAGCTGTTCGCCACCTTCCGCGCCCATGCCACCGGCGCCGAGGAAGGGGCGATGAGCTTCGGCTTGGACGCGGTCGAGACGCCGGCCGAGGCGGGTGAGATCGAGCCCGAGCCAGCGCTGGTGGCGGCGGAAGAGGGCGTCTAGAACCTCCACGCCGGGGCCAGTCGGTCGGCCTCTCCGTGCTCAGGCGGTCGGATTCGCGCCCGGAGGGGCCTCATTCGCCGCCGGGAAGCCGCTCGATGTCGGGCATCTGATCGAAGTGGTGGTCGAAGGCAAAGACCCTCGGCACCTTCTCCCGTTGCGACAGCGCGAGGATCGCACAGTCCGTGTAGGACCAATCTTTGTCGTCGAAGCGTTGAAACAGGGCCCACGTGTGGCGCTCACCTTCCTCGCCGAGCGGAGTCCACGAATAGGCCGGATTTCGGCGTAGCTCCTGACCGACCCGCAAGGCGATGCCCGTACCGAGGCGAGCTTTGAGGAGAGTCATGGTCTCCGCGAACACGACGTCGGGGAGAACGAAGACGCCACGACCTTCCAGCCAGGTTCGGATGAAGCTCTTGGCGGCTTCATGATGCGGGTCGGTGCGCGTAACGAAGGCATAGATCGCCCCCGTGTCGACGAGGACTCGTCGATGCCTCATTCCTCGACCGGGGGCCGGCGGCGGCCGCCAGCGGGTGTCCCGGTCAGATAGAGCTCGGGGTTCTCGCTGACGGGAGTGCCATCCAGCAGCGGTCCATGATCCTCGGCCATTCCGGCAAGCTCCCACAAGGCGTCGGCAGACCGGGGATCCGCCGCGGCAGTGCTTTCCCGCTCGACGAGCCGACGGACGATTTCGGCAATGCTCACCCCGTCTCGCCGGGCGCGCTCGGCCAGGTACTGTGCCTGCCACTCCGGTAGTGAGATCTGAAGCCGATGCATCATCGTCGCCATGGTGACTCCTGAGTGATGTCATCAACTTACATCACTCCGTTCGTCGCGTCAACTACCTGAGCCGCCCCACCGCGAACGGCGGGGTGGCGATCGGACGCTTACCCCTCGACGTCGGCGATCAGTTTCAACCGGTCATACGGCACCGCCTGCCAGCTCTCGGCTTCGACCGCGCCGTCGGCGCGTGACAGGTAGGAAACCTTGTGGGCGGTCTCGAGATCGGGGGCCTCGTAGACGTCCATGAAGTCGTAGCGGCCGAGAATGGCGTAGTGGGAGCGCCACTTGACGTCGGGGCAGGACTTGGCCACCTTGGACAGCCATTCCTTACCCATGGCCTTGCGGCCGCGGGGGTCTCCCAGGGCTTCGGGTGAGAGTTTGGTCATCATTGCGAAGGTCGGTATGGTTTTCTCCTTTCGGGCCACCTGAAGGCCGTCCGGAGTTCCGGACGGCCTTCACGGCGCGCCAGAGGCGCGCCAGCGGAATATGAATGAGGGCAGCCTACGGATACCGCTTGTGGATCAGATCCTCGAGCTGCTTGCGATCGGGCGCCAGCAGGTCTAGGACGCGTTCGGCGTCGACGTTGGCGACGATGATGTGGCCGACCTCTTCGTGGACGTCGCAGAACAGGCCGTGGGTCTTCATCTTCTGGGTCTGGTCGCGGTTGTCCTCGGTCGGGCTGACGTAGTGCACCGCGGAGACCTTGTAGCGGTGGATCAGGAAGAGGTGGGTCAGGGTCATCAGCCGCTTCTAGCGCAGCTCCTTGGCGTAGGTGTTCTGGTCGCGGATCGACAGCAGGTTGCGCCGGTGGCGGTCCTTGATCGGGGCGAAGACGACATCGGTCGGCGAAGGGCGCGGCGGCCAGGGATGCCGCCCTGGATCTGGTAGTAGGCTCGGGCGTTCTGGAGAGTTCGGGATCCCAGATCACGTGGAAACCTTCGACTTGGCCTGCAGAATTGCCTGCAAACCACCGGGTGCCCGCCTAGGGTGCCAGCTTTCTCAAAGCAGATCGATCTCCAAGTCGACTTCGTGGCCGTCGAGCGCCATGTCGATCTCTTCCCAGCAAAGGCCGGTCCGTTCGAGTCGGTGACGCAGCCGCCCCAGGATCCGCTCGAAACGGCGATACAGCGGACGTTCCTTCAGGTTCAGGCGTTTGGCGATGCGGCGCACGGTCCAGCCACGGCCGAACCTCAACCCGAGGAGCTCGCGCTCCGTGCCGGGTAGGTCGTTCACAGCCAAGGCCAAGACCCGTCTCAAGACGGTGGCGGTGCGCCGGCGTTCGCCGGTCTGGATTCGACTGTCCGCTCGCTCGGAGCTGGCCAACGGTTGCAGAAAGGCGTCTCCGGAAAGAAAACGCCGCCGCGGGCGCTGAGGAATCTGGGCGGCGAGCCTCTCCAGCTCGCCGACAGACTCGCCCACTCCGCAAGCCGCGAGCTCGCGTACAGCCGTCGCTCGGTCCAGGCCGTCACGGTTGATTCGTTGGTCGAGCTGGACGGCCGTCGGCCCCAGCCGCCGTGACCGGGCGCACGGCCGCCACCGCCCCCACTTCTTCTGCCGATCATCGAGCAGCACCCGCTGGACGATCACCGTCAAATAGGTTCCCCAGCGGCTCTCGCCCCGAAAGCCGCGCAGCACCGCGTAGTCGTCTCGTATCATCTTGAGCATTACCAAGCTGTAGAGTTCCTGACTGTCGTCGGCGTTGAGCCCATGGTGGGCTGCCAGCTTGCGCACGATCGTTTCGATCTGGCGAAGATGCTGGGCGAACAGCTCCTCGCCGAGTCTCCGAGGCTTTTGCATGATCCACCTCCTCCTGTTCGAGTGACAATTTCTGTTTGGTGTCGGTCTAAGCTCATGAGCCGAAGGAAAGCCTAGGGAGGACACTCACAGAAAGTCCTGAAGCGAGCTTGAAGGAGTCTGTGGAAACTCTGAGACGGTGGCCAAGGCCGCTCTCGGGGCTTCCGTCGTGAGTCTCGGGCGGCCTGCGCGAGTGTGCCGGCCGTCGCCGGGGTCGGTAGGTCAACCAAGAAGGAGGCAAGTCATGAAGAAGAAGGAAACCCACGAACGAGCCCGACTCAACGAGGGCCTCTGTCCCGACGAGTTCGAGCTGTGCGTACCCAGGGGTTGCACCCTCCTGGACAAGGACTGGCAGCATCTGGACACGTGGACGGAATACGTCGAGCAGCTGGCCGAGGAGCTGAAACTGCCGGTTCCGGACTGGGTGGGGGAATGCTGTTTCTCCTGTGACTGCAAGCCCGGTTGGGTGCTGCGCGGCGAGTTCGCGGTCGCTCACGCATGCCGAGTCCACGAGAAGATCCATCGCCAGATCCTCGGCCTCGAGCAGGTCAGCGCCGTCGACGTCGGTTTCGCGATCGGCGAGCGGCAGGCGAAATTCTGGGACTTCCTGGCGATCCGGATCCACGTCAATCGCAAGCTGCCGCCGGAGCTCCTGGTGCGGGCCGGCATCTCCAACCTCAGCAATCCGGCCTATGTGCTCGATGCGGAAGCGATCGCAAGCGCCCTGGCGGACGGATCTCGCCCTGGTGCGAAGCAGTACCCGGACTGTCGGGGGAGAGCCAGCTACAAGAAACTCACAGAGCTGCTGCGATACGAGCTGAAAAGCAAGAAGCAAACGAGGCGAAATGACAAAGCCCTGCTGCGCGAAGTTCGGAGGTACCCGATCAACGGAGTCCGTCGTGGCGACCTCAGTATTTTCTGTACTCCCGAGTTCTGCTCCAACAGCACTCTGGAAAACGTTCGGCTCTGCATCTGTGGTGTTCCGATCGACCTGATCAACGCGCTATACAGCCCGTCCATCAACCATCCCGGCGGCGATGCCGACAGCGGAGTCTTCGCCGAGCCGATGCGGCGCACCAATCAGCTCGACAACGACGAGAACCTGCTCATTAGTCGCGGCCGGGTCAACCCCCTCGTCGGCGGCGTCAGCATCGGCAGCGTGACAGGTCAGGCTGGCACCCTCGGAACGATCGTGTGGGATCGTGTGGATGGAACTCCGTGCATCCTCAGCAACTGGCATGTCCTGGCTGCCACCGCGACCGCCCAGGTCGGCCAGCCGACCTACCAGCCGGCCTTGTTCGACGGCGGCACCGAGGAGGACGTCGTGGCGCATCTCAAGCGCTGGACGCTGGGCGAAGAGGGCGACGCGGCCATCGCGGAGCTCTCGGGCCGGCGCCACTATGCCTCCGGCGAGATCCTGGGTCTGTGGCACCCGATCTCCGGCTACGTTCCCCCGGAGCTGAATCTGGAGGTGCGCAAGTGGGGCCGAACCACAGGCTTCACCCAGGGCTTCATCGACGGGATCCACCTGGCGATCAACATCGACTACGGCGGCGGCGTGATCCGCTACTTCAAGAATCAATTTCACATCGCACCCCTCTACAGAAGCGAAGACGTCAGCCAGGTCGGCGACTCCGGGTCGTTGGTGTTCACCAGCCTTCGGCCCACCGACCTGCGGCAGAACCTCACGAAACTCTGTGATTGGTTGGACACCTGTTGTGCGGGAGGCAGTTGCGCATGCGGCGACGAGTCTTGCAAGGACTGCGACAAGGCCACCGCCCAGGGGAACGCAGCGGAATGTACGGTCGCCAACTGGTGTTGCGAAGACATGGGTGGCGCGATCAAAGCGGCAGCCGCGGCGTGGGAGTGTAGATGTGCCGACAAGTGCTGCAAGACTTTCTGGGTTGAGATGGTCGATGCGGTCGACGCATGGGCAGCAGACTCGTCGGAAAACGAACGATGGCCAGAGTTCCTCCGTAAAGTCCAGGCTGCGACCGAGGCCGTCGCCTCCGGAAAGTGTCGTTATAAGTGCCACAAGGAACTCAGTGGTACGCTTGAGGCGCTGGCTGTTCTGTGGCCCGCGCTGAGAAATCAGGCCGACGAGTGTTGCGGGAGGCTCTGTTGGGAGATCGCGATCGCTTGGTGTTTCTGGTTTTTTGTTTGCCCCCAGCGATGTACTGGGAATCACAGTGGGTTCTATCAAGCCCTCTGGGAGGTTACGTGTAGATTGCTCCTAGAGTGCGGAAAGCAAGATACTGCGATTCCTTGCGCCCACCTCTGCTGCCGGATCAAGCATGGTCGTGCTCGCTTGCGCAGGGAATGCGACAAGATCAGGATCTGTGCGCACTTCTGTGATCGAGTGGACGCGGTTCTCGAGGGTTGGATCGAGAGTCTGAAACAAGAAGAGGAGAGTCCCAGTGGTGTCTGCCGCCAGATCAAGGAAGCCGGCCCGAAGCTGATTGCCGAGTGTCTATGTGTTGTGGAGTGCTCGGATTACTGTTGTGTCCTCAAGAGCGCTTTCCGCAAACTGGTCGTCTGCAAAGGGAATGAAGAGCCTGGTGTCCTAATCGCCCTGATCAAGACGCAACGAGACAAGTTGCGGATGATTTGTGGATCGATCCGAGAATGCGCGGCCTTCTGCGTCAAGGCCATCGAGGTCTTTTCCTGTTGGTACCAGCGGTGCAGCGACATCGTCCTGTGCTCAGTGATCCGTAAGGTTCTCGAGGAACAACAAAAAGCCAATGCCTGCAAGGATCCGATCAAGCTCATCGAGCTGGTCGAGAAAGAGCTGGCGGATTTCGAATGTCACGAACATGCTGATCGCTTCGACCACACCATGCAAAGTCTCGATATCAAAGCGGCAAGCTCGGACGACTTCGACGTCTGCGACTTCGTCGAGATCTTGAAGAAGAAGCTGTTCGACGGGGACCTCCTCGAGGCCATCGAGAAGCACGGCGAGAGATTCCTCGACGAGCTGCAAGACCAGGAGGCCAGAAACGTGAACCGCGTGTACTACGCGGTCGGCATGACTTTCGCTGGCGACACGCCCGGTTCGCCGTTCGGCGAGTTCGCGGTCGCCTCGGATATCGCACGGCTGGAGGAAGAGCTACGGTTCTCCCTGCGTCCGGTCTACGAGCCGCGGAGCAGCTTCCGCGAGCTGCGGGTGCGGCCTCAAAGCCGTCTGGCGGATGCCCGAGCGCTGCGCTCGCGCAGGCCTTTGACGCCGGGCGACCAGGGTGCGGACCCGAGGGGCGGCGGTCCGCAGCCGGATCTGGAGCCGGCCGAGCCGGACTCCAGCAGCAGGAGCGGCGGAAGCTGACCCCGAGGCCGGGGCTGATCTCAGTCAATCGTCGGAGATCAGCCCCGGCCGTAGGATTCGGATGTATTCGCGGTCCGCGTGGTAAGGCAAGAACGCCGGATCGTCGTCCCAGAAGCGTGACGGCTGGCCTCCCCTCGCCATCCATCGCCGGGCGAGATCCAATAACTTCTCCCGATCTCCCGCCAGGGCATGGATTCTCCCGGCGTAGACCAGGAGATTCGGTACGTCCTCCGCGTAGAGGCTCGAGAGCCTCTCGATCCTGGGAACGGCATCGGCGAAGCGATCGAGCTTGGCGAGGCAGACCGCGTATTGGCCTTGCCGTCCGATGTTGGGATCTTCCATGTCTTCGAAGATCTCGGCCGCCTGCTTATACCAGACCTGGGCCTCCGTTTTCTTCCCCTGGGCCAGGTAGACGTCGCCGATCGCGGTGAGCGGCGTCGGTACCTGTTTGCCGGCAGCGAGATACGCCTCGTGAGCCTGCTGATAGGTTTCGAGGGCATCGGCCCACAGTTTTTGCAGATACTGCTCGTAGCCGATGCTGATCAGCACGTTCGGCTCTCGAGTCCTTTCGTAGAGACGGCGCAGAAGCGGAATCGCTTCGTCGGCGTCTCGCTCCCTCAGGAGCAGGTCCGCCAGCTCTTTCAGAGCCGAGGTCTGAACCGGGTCGAGCACCAGAACCTGCTGATACTCAGCTTCGGCCTCTGTCGGCATCCCTTCTTTGTCGAGGATTTGCGCCCGTTTCAAACGGCAGCGGATGCGACCACCGCCGACCTGGGATCCCGTGTCCAGGGTCTCGAGGGCTTCTTCGACGCGGCCTTGAATGTAATGGATCTCACCGAGCATCAGGTAGGCCAGGTCGCAGCTTCGGCTGGTGTCACATTCTGGCTCGATGTCGATGGCTTCGAGCGCCAGCCGCTTCGCTTCGTCGATCTCTCCCTCCAGGATGAGGAGATGGGCCTCAGCGGCACGCGCGAGTGAAGACCGCTCATCCAGTGCCAGCGCTCCACGAATCAGCTCGCGAGCCCGCTCTCGCTCCTCGGCGTTCCTTGCTCTAGCGAGCTCCTTGGCGAGAAAGGCCGCGAGATGCGCTTTGGCCTCGGCAGACTTCGGCAGCAACGCCACTGCCGCTTCGAAGTGTTGCCGCACCCGCTGCAGATTTGCTGAGTCGTAGCCCCGCAACCACAAGTCACGGCCTTGCGTCAGGCGGTCGCGGCCTTCTCGGGAGTCAGTCGTCTGTTCTGCTCCCGCGGTGCCTGGACCCTCGGGAGCTCGCTCTTTCATGAGAATCTTCAGTAGCCAGAGCGTCGCGACCAGGGCCAGGATCCCCGCGCCTACCTGGACCCAACGCCATGACCGTCCAGCCCACGCGGCCGGCCCAGACTCCGAGCTCTCCAGCCGGTCGAGGGCGGCCGTCATCTCGTCTGCGCTCTGGAAACGCTCGGCAGGGTCCTTGGCCAGCGCCCGGCCGATGAAGCGGCGCACCGGCTCGGGCACCGGACGGCCGCGCGAGTCGCCCTCGAGCTGTGGCTCGCGCGAGACGATGGACTGGGTCACCCCGTGCTCCTCGCCTTCGAAGGGGCGGTGGCCGGCGATCAGCTCGAATAGCACGACCCCGGCCGACCACAGGTCGGTGCGATGGTCGACCGGGCGGCACTGGGCCTGCTCCGGGGACTTGTAGGCCGGTGTGCCGAGGGTGGCGCCGGTGCGCGTCAGGTCCGTGGCGCCGAGCAGCTTAGCGATGCCGAAGTCGCAGATCTTCAGCGTGCCGTGCTCGTCGAGCAGCAGGTTGGCCGGCTTGACGTCTCGGTGGATGATGTCGCGCTGGTGGGCGGCGCCGAGCCCGGCCACCAGTTGACGGACCCAGCTCAACGCCTGTTGTGCCTCGATCGGCCCCCCCGCCAAGCGATCCTTCAAGCTGCCGCCCCGATAGTAGGCACTTACCAGATAACGGTAGCCCTGAGCGGTCTCGCCGACTTCGTGGACGGTGGCCAGGTTGGGATGATCGAGAGACGCAGCCAGGCGCGCTTCGCGCTGAAACCGCAGAGAAGCCTTGGCGTCGCGGGTCAGCTCCGAGGCCAGGAACTTGATCGCCACGGTACGGCCGAGGCGCCGGTCTACGGCCTGATAGACCACCCCCATGGCGCCACGCCCGATCTCGTCTCCCAGGTCGTAGTGATCGATACGCACGCCGGCCATCGGTAGCGGCGAGCCTTGAGGCCGCAGGATCTCCGCGACCAGTCGGTAACCCTTGCGCGGTACGGTCTGGATGTAGGCGGGATCGCGGGCGGAATCGCCGAGAGCCTTGCGCAGCTCCCAGATGGCGTGGCTGATCACGTCGTCGCCGACGAAGGATCCTCTCCACACCTCTTGCAGCAGGCGCTCCTTGTCGACTACGCCCGGGGCATGGCGTCCGAGACAGACCAGCACCTCCATCGACCGGGCCTCGACGTGGACGGCCTCCCCTGCCCGCTCCAGCTCATTGCGCTGCGGCCGGATCCACCAATCCCCGAGCTTGAAGTCGGATACGTCGGAGCCGTTGATCGCGTCTAGATCCACCGGAGTATCTTAGCTACCACCCGAATTTCTTGGCTTTGCACGATCCGTGCAATCTCTCGCACCGGCATCGCCAACGATATTCTTCTACCATCCCGAGCGAGAGGGATCGACATTGTAACCCAAGGCACCTTGACCGGCGCCCAGCGCTGGATTGGAGGCGATCGGTTGGGGCCGCTGGCATCCTGTGTGGTGCCTGGCATTGCTGCGTAGGACGGCAACGAGGAGAAGTCGATGAACAACAACTACCGCGTGGTCGAGCGCTACTACCGCCAGCAGCACTACGAGTTCTGGTCGCGGTACCGCAACCCGTTCTATGCCAGCACCTTCGACCTCGACATGACGCGCCTCAAGGCGTTCACCGAGGAGCGGGGCTACCCGCTCTATGTAAACCTCTGCTATTTCATGATCCGGGCGATGCGCGAGATCGAGGACTTCCGCTACCGGCTGCTCGACGGGCGCGTCGTGCTTTATGACGAGATTCACCCCGGCCTCGCCGTGCCGGCGCCCGGCGGGCTGTTCACTTTCGCCTACTACGAGTACCACCCCGACGTCGCCGTCTTCAACGATCGAGCGAGGGAGATCTCCGAGGAGGCGAGCCGTGGGGTCGAGCTCGAGGATCCCGAGCACCGCAACGGAGTCTGGTTCACGGCCCTGCCCAAGGTGCCGTTCACCAGCTTCACCCACGCCACCAACCTGCCGACCGACACCGAGCCGCAGATTGCCTTCGGCAAATACTGCGAGCAGGACGGCAAGCTGCTGGTGCCGGTGGGCCTCCAGGTCAACCACGTGCTCGTCGACGGCAACGCTCTCGGCGAGCTGGTGGAGCGCGCCCAGCGGTGTTACGACGAGCCGGGGTGAGGGCGGGTCGCGGCGCTCGCCGCGCGGACAAGACGCCGGCGGGCCGGGTCAACCGACCGATCGGTCGGTGATATCGTGCCGACATGACCAAATGACGAGGTCCTCACGTTGCCCAAGCCTAATGCCAAGAGTCAGCTCGGAGCGATCCCGACCGGGTCCGGCGTGCGCTTCCGGCTCTTCTCGATTAACGCGGAGAAGGTCGAGCTGTGCCTGTTCGACGCACCCGGCGACGCGACCCCGGCGCGCCGCGTCCAGCTGCGCCGCGCCGCCACCAGAGACGTCTGGCAGACGACGGTGCCGGGCGTCGGCCCCGGCCAGCTCTACGGCTATCGCGTCACCGGCCCCCACGAGCCGCAGAACGGCCATCGCTTCAACGCCTCCAAGCTGCTGGTCGATCCCTGGGCGCGGGCGATCACCGGCGAGCCGCGCCCCGACCCCGCGCTCTACGGTTTCGTGGCGGTGGGCTGGCCGTCGGAGCTCTGGCGGCGGCACAGCTCGGACCTGACTTTCAGCGGCCACGACAGCGCCGCCGCGGCGCCGAAGTGTGTGGTGGTGGATCCGGAGCTCGACTGGCGGGGCGACCGGCCGCCGGGCACCAGTTGGGGCGACACGGTGATCTACGAGTGCCACGTCAAGGGCATGACGCAGCGCCACCCGGAGATCGAAGAGCGATTGCGTGGCACCTACTTAGGGCTAGCTCAGCCGCCGGTGATCGAGCACCTGCAGAGCCTCGGCGTCACCGCCGTCGAGCTGCTGCCGGTGCACCAGATCGCCCGTGAGTCCCATTTGATGATCCGTGGGCAGCCCAACTACTGGGGCTACAGCACCCTGGGGTACTTCGCCCCCCACGCCGGCTACGCCACCGGCGGCCTCGGCGAGCAGGTGGCGGAGTTCAAGCAGATGGTCCGCGAGCTGCACCGCGCCGGCATCGAGGTGATCCTCGACGTGGTCTACAACCACACCGCCGAGGGCAGTCGTATGGGGCCGACCCTTTCGCTACGCGGCATCGACAACAGGAGCTACTACCGCCTGCCGCGGCGCCAGCCGGGCCGCTACGTCGACGTCACCGGTTGTGGCAACTCCCTGGATCTGGCCCACGATCCGGTCCGTGAGATGGTTCTGGCGAGCCTGCGCTACTGGGTGGACGAGATGCACGTCGACGGCTTTCGTTTCGACCTGGCGTCGGCCCTGGCGCGGGATGGCTGGAATGGCGACTTCGATTCCAACTCGGTGTTCTTCCGGGAGATTGCCGCCGACCCAGTGTTGTCGCGGGTCAAGCTGGTGGCCGAGCCGTGGGACGTCGGCCACGGCGGGTATCAGCTGGGGCGCTTTCCTCCCGAGTGGTCCGAGTGGAACGATCGCTACCGCGACGGCTTGCGCCGCTTCTGGCGCGGCGACGGCGACGGCGGCGAGCTGGCGCTGCGCGTCGCCGGCAGTCCGGACCTGTTTGCCGGGTCGCCCCGGCGGAGCGTCAACTTCGTCACCAGCCACGACGGTTTCACCCTGCGCGACCTGGTGAGCCACGAGCGCAGGCACAACGAGGCCAACCGCGAAGCGAACCGCGACGGCAACGATCACAACCTGAGCCGCAACTGGGGCCACGAGGGGCCTATCCTCGATCCCGAGATCATCGCCGACCGCGACCGCGCCCGCCGCAACTTCGTCGCCACCCTGCTGCTGTCGCGAGGTGTTCCCATGCTGCTCGGCGGCGACGAGCTCGGCCGCACCCAGGGCGGCAACAACAACGCCTACTGTCAGGACAACGAGGCCTCCTGGGTCGACTGGTCGCTGGTCGACGAGGATTTCCTCGACTTCGTCCGGCGGCTCGTGGCGCTGCGCCGCGAGCATCCGGCTCTGCGGGCGGAGGACACGAGCGGGGAGTCGCGCGTTTGGCCGGCCGAGGGCTCCGAGCGCCGGGCGGTGGCGATGCTGATCCCGGCTCCGGAGGACGGCGACGAGCTGGTGCTGCTGGCCAACGGCAGCGAGGCGGAGGTCGCGTTCGAGCTGCCCGAGGCGTCCGTCGGCTGGGTCGAGCTGCTCGACACCGCGCGAGGGATGATCAGTGACGGTGAGCCGGTAGAGGGAGACGCCGTGCCCGTGGCGGCCTTCTCGCTCCGTCTGCTGCGCAGCCTCAGGGCAAACGGCCGGTGAGCTCGGCCAGGGAGCGCAAGCGCCCGGCCGCCTTCGGATCCAGCATCGATTCCTCCAGGCGCCAGGACCAGTTGCCGCCCTCGACGGCGGGGGTGTTCATACGCGCCTCGCTGCCCAGGCCGAGCACGTCCTGCATCGGCACCACGGCGAGGTCGGCCGCCGAGGTGTAGGCGAGGCGGATGAGCGCCTGGTGCACGCGCCGGGCGCCGCTGCCTGAGTAGGCGCGGACCCGGCGCTTGGCCGCGCGGTCGAGGCCGCGGTACCAGCCGCGGGTGGTGTCGTTGTCGTGGGTGCCGGTGTAGACGACCGAGTCGCGCTCGTAGCGGTGGGGAAGATACTCGGAGTTGGGAGCGCCGAAGGCGAACTGCAGCACCTTCATGCCCGGCAGCCCGGCGTCGCGGCGCAGCTCCTCGACGTCGGGGGTGATGACCCCGAGGTCCTCGGCGATCAAAGGCAGCTCACCGAGCGCCTCGCGAAGAGCGTCGAACAGGGCCATACCGGGACCGTCCACCCAGGCGCCGTTCTCCGCCGTCTCGTCGCCGGCGGGGACTCGCCAGAATCCGGCGAAGCCCCGGAAGTGGTCGATCCGCACCAGATCGGAGGTCTCGAGCGCGGCGCTCAGGCGGGCGACCCACCAGGAGTAGCCGTCCTCGGCCATGCGGTCCCAGCGGTAGAGCGGATTGCCCCACAGCTGGCCGGTGTCGCTGTAGTCGTCCGGGGGACAGCCGGAGACCGCCAGCGGCCGACCGTCGTCGTCGAGCTCGAAGAGCCACGGGCTGGCCCACACCTCGGCGCTGTCCAGGGCGACGTAGATTGGCAGGTCGCCGATCATCCGGATGCCGCGCTCGCGGGCCGCGTCCTTCAGCCGCTGCCACTGGTCGAAGAACAGCCATTGCAGGTAGGCGTGGACGTCGATCTCGTCGCCGTGCTCGCGTCTCGCCGCCTCGATCGCGTCCGGCTCCCGGCGCCGGAGCGCGTCGTCCCACTGCCACCAGCCCCGGTCCTCGTGGTGGCGCTTCAGGGTGGCGAACAGGGTCCAGTCGTCGAGCCAGGCGCGTTTCGTCTCACGGAAGCGCTCGAGGCTTTCGCGCTGCTCGGCCGTGGCGCGGCGGCCGAAGAGCTCCCAGGAGCGGCGCAGCAGGCGCGACTTCCAGGCGCCCACTTCGGCGAACGCCACCCGGCCGGCGGGAAAGGCCGGTACGTCGTCGAGATCGGAGTCCTCCAGTAGCCCTTGTCGGTGCAAGAGCTCCGGTGAGATCAGCAGCGGATTGCCGGCGAACGCCGACGGGCACGAGTAGGGCGAGCCGTGGGAGTCAGGCGCGGTAAGCGGCAGCACCTGCCACCAGCCCGCCCCGGCGTCGCGCACCCAGTCGAGGAACCGATCGGCCTCGGGGCCGAGATCGCCGATGCCGAAACGGCCCGGCAGGGAGGTGGGGTGGAGCAGGATCCCGGAGCTTCGTCGCATGGCGGCGGGATGTTATCCGGCATCGCGCGTCACCGCATCTGGACCTCGCCCAGCCGCCCGCCGGGGCAAACCCCACCTGTCGTCTGACCAAAATGACGCTCTCGGGCCGTGAGAACGTCATTTGGCCGACCAGACAGCAGCCTTGAGACAGAAACATCGGGATTCGAGCGACCAGAATTCCGCCCGATCGCCGCCGGGACACGATTCGCGGCTCGCCAATCGTGATCCGGCCGGCCAGGCACCAATCTGTGTCGTGCGACACGTGCCCCGGCCGGCCAGGCACGAGTTTCTGACGCTCGACACGTGTCCTGGCGCACCAAAACGCGATTTTGGCGGCTCCACACGTGTCCCGGCGGCGCCCGGAGCGGCTCTCGTCATCGCCGGCCGTCAGATCAGCATCACCCGGTGGCAGTAGAACGCTCCCCTCAGAGCAAACTCTTCGCACTCCGGGAAGAAGACCCTGACGATAATGCTGACGCTGACGCTGCTCACGCACCCGTCAGCATCATCGTCAGCCACAGCATCGTCAGCATCAGCATACATATTCGAGTCTCTCGATATTCCGCAGCCCTCCGCCGCACTCACTGTTCGTTCGTCTAACGTCTGAGGTTAGGGTGCCGGATCACTGGGCCGAAGGTCGAGTATGTAGTGCCCAAGGACATCTTCCTCACGAAACCGAACCACGACGACCAGGTACGTGTTGTCCTGTCGCACCGGGTACAGGACATGGTCGTAGCCGCCTTCTGAATTGCGCCGAACTGCGGCTGGCGGAGCACCCTCCAGCAACGGATGGGAGGCAAGATCTTCGTCGGGGATTGCCTCTAGGTACGGCGAAACATCGATGACCCAGCCGGGGCCGTGCTGATCCTCCTTGCCGAGGATGTCGAGCATGCCGGCGCGAACCGTCGCCTGGAACTCGGCCTCGGTCAGGCGCTTAGCTTGGATTCGCGACATTGGCGGCTCGACACCCTAACAGTTTGATTATGCGGACACGCAGTTTCCAGATATGGACACCAGTGTCCATATCTAGAGACCTGGTGTCTACATTTAGACACCTCCGAGGTTTCCACATCTAGACACCAGGTTTCCACATTTAGACACCTCCACCCACGACCCGGTGCAGCAGGTCCAGGCGCTCGTCGACGTCGCGGTCCAGGAACCAGACCCGCCTGCCCGGGTCCCACCTGCCTCCGGCCGACTTGACTCGCGACTGCAGATCCCGCTCCCTCAAGCCGATCCGCAAAGCCACCCTCCGGGGCGCGGCAACGGCGGCGCGACTGCCGGCCTCTGCCGAGGCAGCGCGCTCCAGCTCGCGTTCTCGTGAGCGCCGACGGACCACGAGCTCCACCGTCTTCACGTGCTCGCGAGTGTCTTCGTCGTAGCGATAGCGGACACATACCAGGCTCGCCCCATGCCGGGCCACCAGGTCCCTGGTCCCCCTCTGGCCCGGTTTCAAAGTTCTCAGCGTGCGTACACAAGTCCTCCTGAGTCTAGCAGGCCGAGACAGATCGGTCGGACAGATGACTGCCGCGGTCAACTGACGCCCTGTTTGCGCCAGTGTCAAGCGCGGACTCGCCGGGACAGGCCGACGCCGGCACACGCGAATCCGCTACGTCGGCGGGCTCGACGCGAAGCGCCTCCAGGTGCTCGATCGCGACGCGGGCGGCGTTTTCGATGACCGCCTGGGGAGCCTGCGCCCTCAGCATGACGAACAAGCCGAGGACCGAAGCCGTGAAGAAGCTTGCCTCCTTCCGTGGATCCACCGAGCGACGCAGCTCGCCCTTACCGTGGGCATGGCCGCGCGTCAACCGGTCGCTGTGAACCCAATGAAGGCTTCGAGCTCCCGGCGCGCTTGGTTTGCGAGCGGATTGCCGGTGGTCTCGTAGCAAAGCAGCCGCTGGGTGAGGAAGGGCTCTTCCCAGGGCGTGTCCGGCTCGAACGGCGCTAACGCCTCTTCGCACAGCGCCGCGAAGGCCGTTGCCTGGGCGATCTCGAGACGGGTCTCGAGCCGTGCCTCGTCGAGCAGGCGCACGGCGAACGGTTCGCCGAGGGCTCCGAAGAGATCGAGACCCAGCCCCGGATGCTCGGCGGCGAGGCTCGACGCTAGCTGCAGGGACCGCTCCAGGGTCGGCCGGTGGATCCAGGGATCGTCGCGGGCGGCGAGGAAGAGGGCGGCGAGCAGCTCGGCCGCGGTCTTCGGTCTGCCCGTCCGGGCCTGGTAACGGGCGGCCACGGCGGCGGCTTCGAGCTCCCTGCCGTTCTCAGCCAGCTGGGCCGCGTGCTCCGGCGCGCTGGGGTCCGCTGCTTCGGCCAGGGCTTCGGCGAGCAGCAGCCGGTCGAGCGGGCTCGCGGGCTCGACCGATTGCGCGCGCCAGCGCCGCAGAGCAGCGTCCAGGTCACCCAGCACGTAGGCGTTGCGCGCCGCGGCGCGTTGATCGAAGTCGGGATCCCCGGAGTCGAAGGGCGGGGTGGTCAGGCCCCAGTGGGCGTCCCGCGCGCCGCGTAGCTCGAGTACCCGCAGCCAGTCGAGGTTGCCGCCCCGGACTTTCGGCAAGTGCTCGCCACGGGCCGCCGCCAGTGCCGCGAGGCGGTGGACGCTGAAGCCCAGGTCGCGCCCCAGGCCGCGGGCAAAGCCGAACTCGACGATCGGATGATCGTCGGTGTTGAGGGCGGGCGTCTGCTCACGGATCGCGTGGGCCAGCTTCGCCGAGGCCACGAAGCCGGTGTAGAAGCCCTCGACGCCCTCGACCCCGAGCACGTCGCGCATCGCGCTCGCCAGCGGCTCGCGGGAGACGAGCCCGCGGATTCGGGCGAGGTCGTGGTCGATCGGCTCGCGGCTCGCCACCAGCAGCAGGTCGCCGGAATGAACCTGCCAACTCTCGACGTGGGGGAAGACCGAGGCCAGGGTGGCGGTCACCGTACGCGCCACGCCGGCGTCGACGTGGTAGCTCTGCAGCCACTGGAGGAAGACGCCGCGCTGGTTCAGGCGGGCGTCGGCGGCGGCGTAGAGCTCGCGGGTGAACAGGCTCGAGATGCCGGCGCGGTAGGGGTTCGAGGGCTCGGAGAAGATCAGGTCGTAGCGCCCGCGCGAGGTCAGCAGGTGCTCGCGGCCGTCGCCGATGCGGAGCTGGACCTTCGGATGGGCGAGCGCGTCGCGGTTGACCGGCGCGCACCGCCGGGCCATCTCGAGCACGGCCGGCTCGAGCTCCACCACCTCGACCTCTTCGATCCCGGGAAAGTCGGCCAGCCAGCCGGCGCTCGACCCGGTGCCGAGGCCGATCACCAGGGCGCGGCGCGGCTCGGGGTGCAGCGCGGCGCCGATCAGGGTGCTCATCACCTGGGTCGGCGCGTCGGCCAGCGCGCTGCCGTCGGCCTTGCCGTTGAGCAGGATCGAGAGGCCGTCGAGGCCGTGGATCGCGACGCTCGACTCCCGGCCTTCGCGCTCCCAGACGATGGCACGGCGCACCGCCCGGCTCATTCGCCGGACGTCGCCCGGGCCGTCGAACGAGGCCGGCATGCCGCCGGCGCCGGTCGGGGTGTGGCGCCACACCGCGCTGGGCGGGGGAGCGAAGAGCGGTGCCAGGCAGAAGAGTGAGATCAACACCGGCCGGAAGATGCGCCGCCGCGCACCACCGATGTAGTCCAAACACACGGCCGCGGCCGCGAGCATCATGAGCAGCAGGGCGGTCAGGAACCACAGAGAGAGTGCCGATGTCAGCGCCATCAGGCCGAAACCGCCGGCCACGGCGCCGGCCACGGCGCCGGCGGTGTTGCAGGCGTAGGCCGCGCCCACCTGGCGCCCGATCTTCTCCCGCCCTGCCCCGAGTAGCGCGATCAGCAGCGGAAACTGGTAGCCGGCCACCACCGCCGCCGGCAGCACCACGACGGCGGTGAGCGCCGACCAGGCGGCGATCAGCAGTCCGAAGCTGACGTCGCCCAGGGGCCGCAGCAGCATGGCGGCGACCGCGATGCGGTCGCCGAGCACCCAGGGCAGCAGCAGCAACAGCGCCTCGGCGCCGCAGGTCGTGGCGAAGTCCGAGAGCGTCGGCCGGTGCCCCGCGGCGCGGACCCCATAGAGCAGCCCGCCGGCGCCGACGCCGGTCAGCGCCACCGCCAGGATCAGCCCGAAGCTGTAGGAGCTGCCGCCGAGCACCGGCGCCAGCATGCGATACCAGACCAGCTCCATGAGCAGGAAGGCGAAGCCGGTGACGGCCGCCGCGCCGAGAATGAATGGCACCGGGCCGGCGGGCTCGGACACGGGACTCCTAGCCCTTGGCCGCGTGTCTTCGGTAGCCGAGGTTTCGTGGCGCGCGGCCAGTGCGAAGGCGACGGCGGCGACCAACAGGTTGAGCAAGCCGGCGGCCCAGATCGTGCCGGTGACGCCCAGGGTTTCGAGTGCCACGAAGGTCGCCACCAGCGCACCACAGACAGCGCCCAGGCTGTTGACGCCGTAGAGCAGCGCGGTGAGGCGGCGGCCCTCGTCGGAGGCCCGCTCCACGGCGCGAGCGGCCGCCGGCAGCGTGCCGCCCATGAGGAAGGTCGGCAGGCCGAGCACCAGCGTCGCCAGAACCAGCTGGGTCGCGGTTCCACCGAACGAGCCCAGGCGGGCGGACCCGCCGAGGCCGAAATAGGCGTGCCGCGCCAGCACCACCAGCCACGGGCTGACGGCTGCCGCCAGGGCGATGCCGACTTCGAGAATCGCGTAGAAGCGAAGTGGCCGCGACCGAGCGTCGACCCTGCGGCCGAGAACGAGGCCGCCGGCGCCCAGGCCGGCCATGAACACCGCCAGCACCGCTGCCGAGGCCGCCGTCGAGGCGCCGAAGATCAACCGCAGCAGTCGCAGCCAGGCGACCTGGTAGACCAGGGCGCAGAAGCCGGAGGCGAATAGCAACAGGGCGACGCGCGTCGCCGGCACACGCATCTCTAGTCTTCCTCCGGCAGCAGGCCGTCTTCGAGCCGCGGTGGGGTGGCGTCGCGAAACGTCCGCAGATCCCTGGCGGCCCGGCCTTCGAGCTGGTGATTGGCTGACTCATAACAGCGCTGACGCCGGCGCAGGAAGTCCTCTTCCCAGGGCGGATGGGGCTCGAAGGCCGCGAAGGCTCTGGCGCAGCCGGTGCTGCCTGTGAGCCGCACGCGAGCCCGGAGTCGCCCGTCGTCCAGCAGGCCGAGCGCGAAGGGCTCGGCGAGCGCCGCGAAAAGCCGGGCGCCGAGGCGCGGATCTTCGGCGGCCAGCTCCCCGGCAAGATCGAGGGCTCGCTGTAGCGTCGGCGGATGAGCCCAGGGGCTCTCTCGCGCGGCATGGAATGCGGCGAGCAGGCGGTCCGTCGCCTCGTTTGGCTCGCGCCGGCGGGCGTGCCGGCGGGCGAGAACGGCCGCGGCCTCGGCCGGCCGCGTGACCCGCAACGCTTCCGCCATCTCTTGCACCCGGTCATCCGAGAGCTCGGCCGACGACTCGGCCAGCAGCAGCCGATCGAGCGGCCCCCGTGGTTCTCCACCCGCCAACCGCCAGTCGACCAGAGCCCGCCGTAGGTCGCCTTGCTGAAAGGCCCGGCGGGCACTCTCCCGGCTCGTCGTCACGTTCAGGTTCGCCGGCAGCAGCCCCCAGGCCAGCTCGCGCGCCTGCCTCGCGTCGGCGACCGCCGCCCAGTCCACACCGCCGGTGCCGGCGGGCGGAACGTCCGCCCGCGAGCCGGAGTAGAAGCCCGCGACACCTTCCACTCCCCACAGCCAATCGAGCGCGGCGCGATAGGGCGGCTGGGAGACGAGATCGCGGATACGGTCGAGATCGTGCCTCGGCGATTCTCGGCCGGCGATCAGCAGCAGGCCGCTGGCCTGCACCCGCCAGGGCTCGATCGCCGGGAAGGTGGCCTCGAGAGCGGTTCGAGCCTCGCCGGCGTCCCGGGCGCGTTGCAGGAACAGCCCGCCAGGTTCGAGTCGCCGCGCGGCGGCCTCGACGATCTCCGGGTCGAAGCGCGGCGCGAGGATCAGGTCGTAGGTCTCGCTGGTGGATCGCAGGGTTGCGGCGGTCCGGTCCCGGATCAGGTGTACCTTCGGATTCGATAGGACATCGTGATGCAACGGGGCACAGAGATCGGCGATCCGCTCCAGGGCCGGCTCGTGCTCGACCACGTCGACGCGTTCCACTTCCGGCGAGGTGGCCAGCCAGCCGGCGCTCGTGGCGCTGCCGAGGCCGAGTACCAGGACCCGTCGTGGCGCGGGATGAAGAGCGGCCCCGATCAGGCCGCTCATGGCGTCGCCCGGCGCGTCGCGCAGCCCGCCGTTGGGCACACCGTCGAGCCGGTAGCCACAGCCGGAGCGCTCGAACGCCACCCCCGAACCAACGCCGTCGATCGCCCAGAGCAGAGCCCGCCGCTGCTCGGCCATCTGACGTCGCAGGTCGTTCCGATCGTCGAAGGAAGCGCTCAACAAGCCACGCTCGGTCCCGGCGACACCGACCCCGCCATGGAGCCAGAAGGTGGTAGGCCCTCCGGCAATGCAGGCGCCGACAGCCAGGGAGGAAAGAGCGACTGCGAAGAAGGCGCGGCGGCGCGCCCGCCCGTCGCGGATCGCCGAGGTGATGGCGCCCGCCGCGAGCAAGCCGACGGAGGCCCTCCAGGTCCCGGCGATCGACAGAGCGGGCAAGAGCCCGACGTTGCAGGCGACTACGCCGGCGGCCGCGCCCAGAGGAACGGCGAGCAGGTGGCCAACGCCTGGCGCCTGGTCCTCTCGGCCCGCGACCAGGCGAGAGAGCAAGGCGCCGAGAACGATCGAGGCCGGTAACGCCAAGACCATACCTGGGAGGGCGTCAGCGAGAGAGCGTAGCGCGCCACCTGCGCTCGCCAGGGGCCTCAGCAACAGCGCGAGCGTCGCGACGCGGTCCCCGAGGGCCGGGGGAAGCGCGACCGCCAGCGCCGCGATCGCGAAACCGACGCTGGGCAGCGCTCGCCCTTCGCTGCCGAACCGACGGGCGGTGATGAAGCCGATACCGGCGCCGGCGAGCAGGACGGCCAGGACGAGACCTCCTGCGTCGCCGACGAGCGGCGTCAGAAGCCGCCTCCAGACCGGCACCATCAGCGCCGAAACGCAGCCGATCAGAACCGCGGCCCCGATCAGGATACCGTCCGAAAAGTCTGGAGCGGTGGCTGGGCTGAGATCTCGATCCACGGTCGCTCAGTCTAGCGGCGCCCGGCCTGTCGTTCCAACCGCGACCCGACCCGGCTCCGTGGGGCGATCCTGCTCTCAGCGAGCCTGATCTATCGATTGCGAAGGTGTAGAAAGACGAACAGCCGCGGAGTAGCTCCGCGGCTGTAAGTTGTGAATTGACGCACACGGCGTCAAGTGCCTAGATTAGAGGCGTTCGTCTCAATCGTCGGCACAGCCTCAGGATCAGCTGATGGTCGCCATGCGGTCTTTAGCGCCGCCGAAGACCTGCTCCAGCTCTTCCTTGGAGATCTCACGAGCGAGCTTCCGCTCGAGGATTCTCCTCTTTTTCTTTCCCACCTTCATGGAGAACTCCTTAGGGATGGGATTGGTGGACATCGAGTCGCCAACGGCTGGCGCCTCTTCTCTGACTCGTTTTCCTGGGTAGTTCTTTCAAACCGTTGGGTTTCTTTATCGAAGTGGTCGATCAGTAGTATCGATCGTTCCTATTGGTACTTGTCGCATTCATTCAATACGCCGATGATTATAGCGTCTGACTCAGAGCAGTCAAGCCTTTTTTTAGCTTTTTGACCGTGAGCTGTCGCCGGCCGGCCCGACAGCGTCGAAGCCGGGACTGGTTCTACACCCAGGCGGCGGCGCTGGGATCAGTGGACGACCGCATACGCCGCCATCTCTTCGCTGCTGCGCAGGAAGATCCGGCCGGCGGCGAAGCTGGGCGGCGCGAAGGAGCTCTGGCCGGCTTCGAAGACCTGGGCCCGGGCACGCTCCCTGTACCCTTCCGGGCTGGCAGCGACCAGATGCAGCTTGCCGCTGATCTGCCCCAGGACCAGCAGATGGTCGTCGACCAGGATCAGCGAGCCGCCCGAAAGCTGCTGCCGCCACCGCGCCTCGCCGCTGGCGGTGTCGAGACAGGTCAGGAAGTTGTGGTCGAAGCCGTAGAGGAAGCCGCCTGAGAAGACGGCGGGACTGTAGGAGTCCTTCAGGTGGTCGACGCGCCAGCTCTCTTCGAGGCGCCGGGTCCTTCCTTCGCCCGCGAGCCGCAGCATCACGCCGGCCTCCTCCACGGGCATGAAGATGCGATCCCCGGGGAGCAGTACGGGATTGCGATCCGGATAGGGCAATCCCTCGTGGGCCCAGAGGAGGGAGCCCGACGAGCCGTCGACGGCGTAGAGCTTGTCGCCCGCCGGCACGACGATCTGCCGCCGGCCCCCGAGCGTGCCGGCCACCGGCGAGGAGTAGGAGCCTTGCTTGGCGTGATAGACCGACCAGGCGGTCTCCCCGGTGGCCTTGTCGAAAGCGACCAGGTTGTGGCTCTTCTCGCCCCCTGCGAGGACAATCACCAGTCCGTTCTCGATCAGCGGCGCCGTGGAGAAGCCGTAGGAGGGCGGGCTGACGGCGAAATCCCTCAGGTCCCGCGACCAGATCAACCGGCCGTCCTCGGCATCGAGGACGTGGAGCCTGCCCCGCACGTCGAGCGCGAAGACGCGTCCATGGTCGACGGTGGGGGTGGACAGAGGATTGAGATCGTAGCTGCGCTCGGCGGTGCCCGTGGGGAAGCGCCAGAGCTGATGGCCGTCCCGGACTCTGAACGCGAGGACCGCGGCCTCGCGGCCGTCGGCATCCATGGTGAAAGCGCGGTCACCGACGACCGAGATCGAGGAGTAGCCAGCGCCGATCGGCCGCCTCCAGCTCTCCTCGAGTCGTGGCTCGGCATCGGGGCGGAAGACACCGGTCCCAGGCGCGATGCCGTCGTTCCGCGGCCCCATCCAGCGAGGCCAGTCCGCCGCTGCCGGCGTCTCGCCAGCCAGCGACCCGGCCTGAAGGACGAAGAAGAGGAGGCTGCAGCCGGTGAGAAGAACGGAGCCGCTGCGGCGACGGCGGGGGAGGTCTCGAGCCACGATTGTTGAGTCTGCCGGTGACCGGTGCGCTACCCGAACGGGGTCTCCATCTCCGCGACCCCGTCCTTCTTCTTCCCGGACTCGTCCGCCGAGTGGCGGAAGGTCTTCGGAACGTGCGCGGGACCGTCGTCCTGCATGTGCCGTACGGTTTCCTCGCGCACGTCCCGAAAGCGGATGCTGTCGGCCTTCGGTTGCCAGTCGAAGTCGCGCCGGCCATGGATCAGGAGCTCGCAGAACGGGTCCAGCACCATGATCTCGGGGTTTGCTTCTTCGACGAACAGGAACTGGCCCATCTCGTTGACCTCGACGAAGAAATGCTCTCCTTCCGGGGTCACGATCAGGTCGAAGCACCCGAAGACGATGTTCAGCCGCCGCATCAGCTCGCGGCAACCGCGGTCGACCTCCTCGGGCAGCGGCTCGGCGACCTGGAAGCGGCTGCTGCCGAAGGGCGATCTGGAGTCGACCTCGGCGTCCGCCGCGAGCTTGCCGACGACGGGGAAGTCGCCGAGGTAGGTCACTCTCAGCTCATGTTCCTTGGGGATTCTCCGCTGGTAGATCCCGGAGGAGATCTGCAGGATGTCGTCGTCGGGCAGGTCGTCTTCGGTGATCGTGGTGGTGAAGACTTGAGCGATCCCGTCGTCGCTCTTCCACTGCGTCGGCATGTACGACTTGTAGATGGTCTCGCCTTCGTACTCGCCGAGGAAACGCCTGATCTCGTCGGGGTCGTTGCTGCACAAGGTCGGCGACACCCTGAGACCGGAGCGAAGGGCCTCGGCCAACTGCGCGGGCTTCGAGTTGGCTCGGTAGATGCTGGTCAGGGGATTGACCCAGAACGCATCGGGAGCGATGACTTCCCACAGCGAGCGGTAGAAGGCGCTGCACGCTCGCTGTGCGATATGCCGGTCTCCGGGATGGAGCAGGTCCTCGGGCAGCACCGGATTGACCGGCCGCCGGTACCAGACCACGTCGAAAGGCTCGCCGTCGAGCTCGAGATCAGGCCCCGAGATGGCCCAGCGAAGCCCCTGCTCTTCGGAGATCGCGATCGAGGACTTCTGGCGGGTGGGATAGTCGGCTCCATGCCAGAGCACGGCTTCGTGACCCTTTTCCCGCAGCGCAATGGCGACCGCGACGGCATGGATGTCCCCCACATGGGTGGGAATGAGGACACGCACGATGAGGACCTCCGATTGTGGCTCTATCTTCTGTTGATGGGGAAGGCTCCAAGGGAGCACGAGACTATCAATACAGGCGGGGGAAAGACGAACAGCCGCGGAGGATTCTCCGCGGCTGTAAGTTGTGAATTGACGCTCACGGCGTCAAGTGCGTCGACTAAGCGACGGGCACAAAGCGCTCGTCTCAATCGTCGACGCAGCCTCAGGATCACGTGTCGGTGTAGGCCTGGAGCCTATTGCCGCCAAAGACCTGCTCCAGCTCCTGCTTGGAGATCTCACGAGCGAGCTTGCGCTCGAGGATTCTCCTCTTTTTCTTTCCCACCTTCATAGGGGTTCTCCTTTGGATGGGGATCTATCGATCAGCGGACCGCCAACGACTGGCGGTCCTCCACTGCCTGGGTCAACTCATTTCCGTTTTCGGTTTCCTGGCCTGAGTGCTCTGTACTCGCGACCTCGCTCTCCTCGGCGCAGTCGGGTGCCGGTATCCCGGTATCGACGTCGTCCACCGTGGCGTAGAGATTCGGACGCACGTGGACCGAATCGTCCATCGCCGGGTTCTCACGTGTCGCGTCTTCGTAGATGTCCATGAAGCGCAAGCTGTCCGCTTTCGGCTGCCAATCGGCATCGCACCGGCCCTCGATCAACAGCTCGCAGAAGGGCTCCAGCACCATGAGCTCCGGCTCTTGCTGTTCGACCCAGAGGAACTGGCCCATCTCGTTGACTTCGAGGAAGACATGCTCACCTTCGGGGGTCACGACCATGTCGAAACAGCCGAAGACGATGCCGAGCCTCTTCATCAGCTCGCGGCAGGCGCGATCGACGTCCTCGGGCAGGGAATGCGCTTTCTCCACCCGCAGAGCGTCGAGGCCGGCGGCCTTCGAATCGGTCCGCGCGCCCGGCGTCTCCTGGGAGTAGATCTTCATGACGGCCGCGTAGTCGCCGATGTAGGTCACGCGCAGCTCGTATGCCTTCTGCACCTTGCGCTGGAAGATTCCAGCCGACAGGCGAAGATCCTCGTCGTCCGGCAGATCGTCGAGCGTGATGTCGGTGGCGAACATGAGCGCTATGCCGTCTTCCCGGACCCACTGGAACGGAGCGAAGGACTTGTAGATCGTCTGTCCTTCGTGCTCGGTCAGGAACCTGCGAATGTGCGCGGGATCGTTGCTGAAAAGGGTCAGCGGGACCTTCAGGCCGGAGCGCCGTGCCTCGACCAACTGAACCGGTTTCGAGATCGAGCGGGCGCGGCTCTCCGGCGGATTGACCCACCTCGCGTCGGGGGCGACGAGATGCCACATCGCACGGTAGAGCGCGAGGCAGGACTGTTCGGCAATCCGCCGATCGCCCTCGTGGAGCTCTTCCGTCGGCAAGACCGGCGGAACCTGGCGTCGAAACCAGACCGCATCGAAACGATCGTCGGCCAGATCCAGCTCCGGACCCGACAGCTCCCAACCGAAACCCTGTCCCTCGGGGAGCGAGATCGACGCTTGCTGGCGGGTGGGAAAGTCGGCGCCGTGCCACAGCACCACGTCGTGACCCTTCAGGCGCAGGGCATGGCCGACCACGATTGCGTGGACGTCTTGGAGATAGGTCGGGATCAGTACGCGCATCTTTCTTCAGGGGGGTAGCTCATAGCCGTTCAGCTATTGAAACGGTCAATCTCTCTCATGGGAAATATCTATGATTTTGTCAGTGTCCTATTCGAGAAACCGATATGCGCGGAGTCTAAGCCTCTGGCCTGGCGCTGTCAAGCATTCTTCTGCCCCGTCCTTGTTTTCTGCTCGGGGGCGGATCAGCTCGGCGAGTCGGCCTCTTCCCCGGTGTCCAGCTGGGCCTCGACCAGCTTCTGATACGTGCCG
Source organism: bacterium (assembly GCA_024226315.1). Taxonomy (GTDB): domain Bacteria; phylum Acidobacteriota; class Thermoanaerobaculia; order Multivoradales; family J023; genus JAAELT01. The sequence goes on from JAAELT010000333.1 coordinate 145,529, forward strand.
CCGAGCTTCAGGAGCTGCGAATGGTTGCCCCGTTCCACGATCCGGCCGCCTTCCAGGACCAGGATCAGATCGGCGTGGCGGATCGTGCTCAAGCGGTGCGCGATCACCACACGGGTGCATTTCAGGGTCTTCAGATGGGCGTAGACCTTCTGCTCGATCATCGCATCGAGGGCGCTGGTCGCCTCGTCCAGGATGAGCACGTTCGGCTTGCGGACGAGTGCCTGGGCCAGGGCGATACGCTGCCGCTGACCCCCGGAAATCGAGGCTCCGTTTTCCGCCAGGACGGTCTCGTAGCGCATCGGCATGGCCATGACGTCTTCATGGATGCACGCTTTCTGGGCGGCGTCGAACACCAGGGACATCGGCATGTCCGGCTCGACCAGAGCGATGTTGCTGCGGATGCTGGAGCCGAAAAGGTAGGGTTGCTGGGGCACCAGGCCCAGCTTGCGCCGCAAAGAGCGCAGATCGAGCTCGGCGAGATCCGAGCCGTCGTAGGTGATTTTGCCGGTATCGGGCATGTAGAGCCCCGCCAGCAGGGCCGCCAGGGTCGACTTGCCGGAGCCCGACTGGCCGACGATTCCCACGAAGCCGCCGGGCGGGATCTCGAAAGAGACTCTCTGGAGGGCCGGGGGACCGGTCGGTGAATAGCGGAAGGTCACGTCTTCCAGGGTGATCCGGCCGCTCAGCTCGGCGACCTGCTGGCCGGCGCTGCCGACCCGTTCCCGCGGCGCTTCGAGAACGTCGTTGACGCGATTCAGGTAGCTCCCCATGAGCTGCAGGTTGAAGGCGGTCGAGACCAGGGTCGACAGAGGCGTCAGGAAGCCCTGGGCCAGGGCGTTGAGCGCCAACATCGTGCCGAGGCTGAGCTCGCCTTCGATCACCAGGAGACTGCCGTAGAGCAGGATCAACAGCGGCGACGCCACCCCCAGGGCCTGGAGCATGGCATTGACCGTGGCGTCCAGCCGCCCGCGGTCGAGAGACACGTTGAGCTCCTTGACGAACAGCTTGGACCACGTCTGGACCGATTTGAGCTCGGCGCCGGCGGCCTTCAGCGGCCCGATGCCGGTGAGGATCTCGAACTCGTAGCCGCGGGCTTTCGCCTGGGCCTGGAGCGCCTGCGACATGAGCTCGCGGACGCGCGTTCGAGCCAGCAGGAAGATGCTGACGCGCAGCAGACCCAGGAAGGCGACCAGCAAGCCGATCTTGAAGTTGGCGATCAGTAGCACCACCAGGTAGAAGGTCACCATGGTGCCGTCGAGCACCGCCGAGAGGGCTCCGGAGGTCAGGAACTCCCGGATCGTGGAGTTGCTGGTGAGCCGCATCATGAGATCGCCGGAGGAGCGCTGCTGGAAGAAGAGGTACGGCAGGTCGACCATGTGATCCAGGAACTCGAGCGCCAGCCGGGCGTCGAGGCGGGTCCTGAGATGGATCAGCAGGAAGGAGCGCACCAGGCTGGCGAGGAAATTGAAGGCGATGACCCCGACGATCCCGATCGCCAGGACGCCAAGCAGACGCTGGTCGCCGCGCGGCACGATGCGGTCGACCAGGATGCTGGTGAGCAGCGGTATGGCCAGCGCCAGGACGTGGACGAAGGCCGAGGTGACGACCACGCGGGCGATCAGGCCCGCCTCGTCGAACACCCGCTGCAGATAACGCCAAATCCCTTTCAGCTGCGCTTCCTGCTCCTCGAAGTCCTCGCCGGGTTGGAAGGTCAGGGCGATGCCGGAAAAGGACTTGTCGAGCTCTTCGGTGGTGACGAACTGGCGCCCGCCATCGGGGTTGACGATCCAGGCGCCTTTGTTGACCAGCCGCTCGAGCACCACGTAGTGGCTGAGCTTCCAGTGCAGGATGGCGCCGGACTCGAGGTACTGCAGGTCGTCGAGCTCGTGCATCTGGACGCCACGGCCCTGGAGCCCGAAGTAGCGCCCCGCCTCGAGCAAGGAGGCGGCGCTGGTACCGCGCAAGCTGGCGCCCGCGGCCTCGCGGACCTCGGTGAGCCCCACGTGCTTGCCGTGATACCCCAGGACCATGGCGAGGCAGGCGGCACCGCAGTCGACCGCGGTGGTCTGCTGGACGTAGGGAATCCTGTTGCGGCGCTTCAAGCGCAGTTGGCCCAGGGCCGGGAAGCGTTCGGTGAGCGTCCGGCGCTGCCGGTCGTCCCGCGGCACGTCCCGCGCCGACCGCGTGTTGTCCGGCTCAGCCATCGGCCTGCCGCAGCAGGCGCTTGAGCGCCGGGACCAGCGTCACCAGGATGGTCTCGGATCGAAGCCGGACCTCGGCGGCGCAGTGCATGCCGTTGTGGTAGCTGTAGGTCTGGCCTTCTGCCTCGAAGGTCTGGGACGGCAGGCGGGCCTCGACGACGACGGTCGGGCCGCGGAGATCGACCGCGTCGGAGATCCCCGGCCCGAGAAGCCGGTGCGCCTCGGCCGGGCTGATCACCTCGTCGGCGACCGATTCGACCTCCAGGTTCTGATAGGCGTAACGGTAGCCGGAGATCTCGAGGCGCAAGGGCATCCCGGGCTCGAGCTGGGGCCGATACTGGCCCGGCAGCAAGACGATGATCGACGGCGTGGTTTCTTCTCCGGCGAGAGTCAGCAGGATGTGGCCCGGCAGCAGGTATTGGCCGGGCCGGACCCTGATCTCGCTGATGGTGGCGTCGACCGGCGCGCGGAGATGGCGCTCCTCGAAGCGTGCCTTCGCCAGCTCCCTCTGCGCCCGCTGCGAGATCAGAGCCTGCTCGGCGGACGCGTCCGTGGGATCCCGCAGCCGTTTGATGAGCTGGAGCCTGAACTCTCTCTCGATCCGCTCCAGCTCGGCGCTCTCGCGCTCGTCGTTGAGCCGCACCAGCACCTGCCCCGCCTCGACCAGCTGCCCGGGAGACACCTCCACCGCCGTCACGGTGCCCGCGGTCAGGGCGGTCACGTCCGTCCTGCCTGTGATGCGCACGATGGCGATGCCGGTAGCGTATTCGTCGATCTTGCCGATCAGAGAGTAGACGAGGAAGGTCACGAGAGCGGCGACCAGCAGCCAGTAGGAGATCCGGGACCACATCGGCGAGATCCTGAGCGGATCCGGCTGTGCCTCGTCTCTGCCATCCGACGGCGTGGTGGCCGCGCTGCGGTACAGCCCTTCCTGGAATCCGCTTTGGCCGGCCACCACGCTCTGAGCTCCGGAAGGCAGCTGAGCCGCCAGGTAGGGAGCGGCCTGGGCCGCCAGGCGCTCGAGGCGATGCAGCTCACCGGCGTCGAACGGTGGCTGCGCACCGTCCCGGACCACGGCGAGAACGGCCACCGTTCGGTCGCTGCTCGCGATCGGCACCGCCAGGAAGCGTTCCCGGCCGGTGCCCAGAGGGTCGTCGGCCTCGGGGTCGTAGCGCGGATTCTGTCCGATGCGCTCCTCGATCACGGGCAGCCCGCTGCGCAGAACGAAGCTCACCAGACCCACCGCGGGGCTTTCCTCGCGCTTCTCCAGGCTCGAAGGATCCCTCGCCCACAGGATCTCCTCGACCGGATCGTAGAGCAGGCAGTAGACGCGATCCGTCTGCACGGCTCCCCGGGCGCCCTCGATCACGAGCTCGGCGATGTCCGCGGCGTCGTCCTGGATGGCGATCCGGCGCAGGAGGTCGACCAGAGTGCCCTCGCGCGCAGGCTGTGCTGTCCCCTGTCTCGGCGCCGAATCCGGCTCGCCACCGGTCGACTCGAGGTAACGCCGCGCGGCGTTTCGAACCAGCGCGGTGACCTCGGCGGCGCCCGGCGGGCGCTGAGCGAGATAATAGATCCGCTCGTCGAGGATCAGGTCCTCGAAAGCTTTGAGATCGGGACCGGCGTTGAGCACCAGGTTGACGCTGGCGTATTCCGGCTGATCATCGTACAGCTTTTCCAGGAAACCGCGGCTCTGCCGGCCGTCGAGCCCGCCTCCCAGGCACAGCACGCCGAACTGCCGCTGTGTCAAAGCCTGCCAGACCTGATCGAGGTCTTCCGGCACCGCCAGATCGAGCTCGTCTCCGGCCGCGCTCCGAAGAGTGCTGACGGTCTCTTCCGTGATCCCTACCAGGAGGACCGCGGTCGCTGCTCGGGGCGCCGTCGCCGTATCGGGGGCCGGCTCTGCCGTTTCTCGCGGATGGGGCACCGTCTAGCGCTGGTCCTGATCTCGTGGTGGCTGGGCTATGATTGGCCGTCTCGATACGTTCGGACAATATGAATAGAGTATCGGTATCGTGAAGGAGTCACAAGCCCAGGAGGCTAGAGAGTCGATCCTCGGGGTCGACGGCGTCGCCTCGCGGCCTCGCCCGAGGACGATGCGGTACCATTCGGGCATGGCTCGATCGATCGCGGCACTGTCGCTCTTCTCGTTGCTCATGGCCGGCTGCGGGCAGCCGGCATCCGATGCGCCGCCGGAAACGCCGGACGCGTCGGCGGCGGACTCGAACCGTCCGGCGGTCGAGACCGCGGCGCCTTCGGGACCGGGCTACCTGGGCGTCGCCCTGGCGCGTCAGAAGGTGGACGTGGCCGCCGAGCTCGACGGCCGGTTGTCGGCGGTCGACGTCCGGGTCGGCGACCGCGTGGAGCCCGGGGACAAGATCGCTCGCATCGAGACCCGGGAGCTGCGCGAGGAGATCGCGGTGGCCGGCGCCGCACTCGAGGCGCTCGAAGCCGAGGAGCGGCAGGCGGCCATCGAGCTGCAGACGATCCGCGAGCGCTACCAGCGCCGGCAGGCCCTGGAGGGGGTCTTCTCGCAGGAGGAGGTGGCCTCCCTGCTGGCCGACCAGGAACAGGCCGAGGCGGCGCTCGAAACCGCCAGGGCCCGGGTCGGCCGCGACCGGGCCTACCTGGAGCAGCTCCGCAGCCGGCTGTCCTACTCCGTCGTGACCTCACCGATCGCCGGCCTCGTCGCGGTGCGTTACCTGGATCCCGGGGCCGTGGTCCGCTCCGGCGCTCCGGTGGTGCGTCTGCTCGCGGCCGATGCGTTCGTGGTCCGCTTTGCGGTGCCACCCGAGGAGATCGGTGCCTTCAGGGCCGGGTCGAAGATCGACTTCCACATCGACAACATGGGGCTGCGGCTTACCGGCGTGGTGTCGGACATCTCGCCGCAGATCGACCTGGCCTCCGAGATGGTCTTCGTGGAAGCGGACCTCGCGCTGCCGGAGGATCAGGCGGTGCACCTCCAGTCCGGGCTCGTCGGCTCCGTGACCCTGCCGCCGTCCGAGCTGGCGTCGACGACCACGGCGTCCGCGGCGTCGCGGTGACGCGCCGGGGCGCGAAGAGGCTCAGCCCCCGGAAGTCCAGTCGATCTCTTCGGTCTGCTCGTTCGAACCGCCCGGGTCCGCGGGGCACTTGGGTCAGGGAGGCTGCGAGGAGTCCGGCTCCGGCGCGGTGTCGCCCCCGGCGGCCGGGAGCGAAGCGTTGAGCTCCCCGACGTGATAGAAGCCGTGGTAGGGCTGGCCGTCGAGCTCTGCACGCAGCACGATCCCGCGGCTCGTGCCTTCGTATCGGCCGGACAACCGCCGCGCCTTGCAGCTGGAGTCTTCACCGCCGGAGCAGATCCACGCCGTGCCGCCGCTGGAACCGAGGTCGAGGGCGATCCACCGGCGCTCCGGAATGGTGGCGGCGGCCAGATAGGCCATCGGCTCGTAGCCGTCGTCCCAGCGGGTGCCGGGGGCCATGCGGGCGTGGACGTTGCCGGTCAAGGCGATGAAGAGATCGCTCGAGGAAGCCTCGATCAGGGTCCGCAGCCGATCCGCCATGGCGCGGTCCCGGGCCTGGGACGAGCTGCCGGCCTGATCGAAGAGCCTGACCTCGAGGGGGTATCCCGCCCGCCGGTGCCGCCGGAAGCTGTCGATCAGCGCCACAGTGGCCTCACTGGCCCGGCCGTCCTGGTACGAGCTCTGCCAGAAACCGCCGGCCAGCAACGAGGCGCGATCTTCCGGCGTGCCCTCCGAATCCAGGAAGGCGTCGATCGCCGGTCGCAGGCTGGGAGGCAGCTCGAGCCCCGCGGTCACCGCGTGCCCCGCGGCGAGCGATCCGCAGACCACGTCGGAGAAGAAGGCCGGCGCTTCGGCCGTGCCGTGGACTTCGCCGAAGATCGCCACCGTGCCGGGCTCGAGCAGCGCCGGCAGGCCGTCGACCCGGTCGCAGGGCAGCGGTGGCGGCTCCGCCACGGCGGCGGCGGACAAGCAGCCGGCACCGATGACGAGATTTCGCAAGCGTCTTCCAAAGGTCATTTGGCTCATCTCTCTCGGCAATGATACCAGATCAGCGAGCGAAGATCCGCTCGTTGCCGACCCGGCGAGTGAAGCCCACGGAGTCGCAGTACTCCAGGATCGGGATCGCCCACTTGCGGGTGAGCCCGAATCGGTCCTTGAACTGCGGCACCGAAAAGCGCGGCCAATCCTCGGCCGCCATCTCCTTGCGCATCGTCTCGAAAGCCGAGGCCGCGAGCAGCTCGTTGTTGGGCAGCCGCACCAGCTTGCCGGTATCCACCAGGAAACGCGCCGCGGCGTTGAAGACTTTCGACTGCGCTCCGAGCTCGGAGCACAGGACGTCGCGCGCCGGAGGCGTCAGCTCCTCGGCCTCGAGCCGCTCCAGGATCGCGTCCGCGAACTCGGCTTCCGGGCCGCCGAGCTCGACCTTGCGACCGGGCAGATTCACGAGCTCGCCGTGCACGACGAGGATTCTCTGCTCCTCGAGTCGTGAGAGGTAGAAGCGGATCAGGTGGGCGGTTACCGCCGGCAGGATCCGCCTCACGGCCTCGGCCTTGGGGATGCCCATCGCCAGCTGGTCGCGGCGGAAGTAGTCCTTCAGCACCTTCGCGGCACGCGCCTTGACCCGTTCGTAGGCGGAAGGGGTCACCCAGGCGCGCGGATGTCCCTGGTCCGCCGGCACCTCGATCAGCTCTCCGGCTTCGGCCAGGGCGGCGAGCTCGAGGTCGAGGGGCTCGACGCGCGACCCCAGTCGCCAGGCGAGCTCCCGGGTCGCGAGACCCCGCGGCCCCTGCCGCTCGATCCACAGGCACAGGGCCTGCCGCCGGTCGCCGGCGATCGCCTTCAGGTCGCCGGCCGGGCTGAAACCACGGCGCCGGCGCCAGGCCGGGTCGATGATCTGGCCGCCGCCGAGGGTCGCTGCCGGAGACGGGCGGCGGAGGATCACGCGGTCGCCGCGGATCGCCAGGGCGGGCGTCGCCAGCCGCAGCTCCACCAGGCCGGTCTGGCCGGGCTCGAGCCGGCGCGGCTCGATCGGGCTGACCCGGCCGAGGACTTCGCTCGCGTAGTGATAGAGGCGCACCTGCATCGAGCGCTTGAGCGGTGCCGGGGCATCGGCGAGCAGGGTGAGCCGGGCAGCCAGCAGAGTCGACGGCCGAAATGCCTCGGGCGTCACCAGCTGCATGCCCCGGCCTACTTCTTCGAGATCGATTCCCGCGACCTGGAGAGACGTGCGCTCGCCGCTGAGGGCCTGTTCGCGGCTCTGGCCGTGGATCTGCACGCTGCGCGCGCGCACCGTCTGTCCGGCGGGCAGCAGACTGAGCGCGTCGCCGGTGTTGATGCAGCCGCTGGCCAGGGTGCCGGTGACGATGACGCCACGCCCCTGGAGGTGGAAAGCGCGGTCGACGGGCAGGCGCACCGGCGCCTGCTCGTCGGTGACGACCTCGAACCTCTCGGCAAGCTCCAGGATCGAGCCGCGCAGCTCCGGGATCCCTTCCCCGGTCGTGCTCGAGACCTTCATGATCGGCGAGTCGGCGTAGGGGGTGTTCTCGAGCAGCTCTTCGACGTCGAGCTCGGCCAGCTCGAGCAGATCGGTGCTGGCGAGATCGGTCTTGGTGAGCACCACCAGGGCGGCCGGAATCCCCAGCACCGAGCAGATCGCCAGATGCTCCCGGGTCTGCGGCATGACGCCCTCGGTCGCCGCCACCACCAGCAGGACGACGCGGATGCCGCCGAGGCCGGCAAGCGCGTTGTGGAGAAACCGGTGGTGGCCGGGGACATCGACGAAACCCACCTGCAGATCGCCCTCCCGCAGGTGGGCGAACCCGATGTCGATAGTGATCCCCCGCTCCTTTTCCTCGATCCAGCGATCACAGTCGATGCCGGTCAGGGCTTTGAGCAGGGTCGTCTTGCCGTGATCGATGTGCCCGGCGGTGCCGAAGACGACGCGCCGCAGCTGGTCGGAGTCGTTGGGTTCAGGTGCGTTCGACACGTTGCTCAGCGAGGTATGGCCAAATGGCGGAAACGCATGGGAGCTGTCCCGAGCAGGACCGCCGCAGGCGGTCGTGCGACAGCCGATTCCCATGCGCTTCGCTCATTGTGGGAAGAAGAATGGCGGAAACGCATGGGAATCGAACCCACCTCCCGAACCGTAACCGGCCGGGACTACGGTTTTGAAGACCGCGGGAGGCACCAGCCCCCGAGCGCTTCCGCGAAGCGGTCACCATAACAGAACTTCTGGTCAACCAACAAATCGAGAGCCCGGGTTGTTATAGTCGCCGGCTCATGAGTACGGCGAGCACGAATCCCCAGACTCTCCTGCGCCAGCTTCCCGGCATCGACCGGCTACTGGCGTCGTCGGAGCTCGAGCCGGTTCTGGAGGCACACGCGCGCAAGCAGGTCGTCGACGGGCTGCGCGAGATCCTCGACCAGCTGCGGAGCCAGGCCAGGGAAGGCCTGCTCGAGATGGGCGACCTCGAAGCCGGCGCGATTCGCGACCGCCTGGTGGAACGGCTCGAGCGGCGCGCGACGCCGTACTACCGGCGGGTGGTCAACGCCACCGGCGTGGTGCTCCACACCGGCCTCGGGCGGGCGCCGCTGGCGGCCGAGGCGGTGAGCGCGCTCACCGAGCTCGCGCCCCACCCGCAACGCGTCGAGATCGATCTGGAGAGCGGCACGCGCGGCGGCCGCGAGCTGGGGTGCGACCTCCTGCTCCGCGAGCTGGTGGGCTGCGAGAAGGCGACCGTGGTGAACAACAACGCCGCCGCCACGCTGCTGATCCTCGCCGCCCTCGCCCGCGGCAAACGCGTGCTGCTGTCGCGCGGCGAGATGGTGGAGATCGGTGGCTCCTTCCGAATTCCGGACGTCATGCGCGAGTCGGGAGCGATCCTGGTGGATGTCGGAACCACCAACCGTACCCACGAGCGGGACTACCGGGAAGCGATCGACGGCCAGACCGGGATGATCCTGAAGGTCCACACCTCGAACTACCGGGTGGTGGGGTTCACCAGCGGCGTCGAAATCCCGGCCCTGGTCGAGATCGGCCGCGAGCACGGGGTACCGGTGGTCCACGACCTGGGCTCCGGCTGCCTGGTGGACCTGGCGGCTCACGGCCGGCCAGGCGAGGAGCTGGTCTCGGCGTCGCTCGAGGCCGGCGCGGACCTGGTGTGTTTCAGCGGCGACAAACTGCTCGGAGGACCCCAGGCGGGGATCATCGCCGGCAGCAGGGAGGCGGTCGACCTTTGCCGCAAGCACTCCCTGTTCCGGGCCATGCGTCCGGGGCGCCTGGTCTACACCGCGCTCGAAGCTACCCTGCGCCTCTACCTCGGAGGCGAGGACGAAGCGATTCGCAAAATCCCGGCCCTGCGTTGGCTCACCGCCACGGGAGACGATCTGCGGTCGCGGGCACGGAGCCTGGCGAGCCGGCTCGAGTCGCTCGAGGCTTTCGAGATCGAGGCCGTCGAGTGCATGTCCCAGGCCGGCAGCGGATCCCTGCCGGCGCGGGAGTTCCCGAGCTGGGGTCTCCGGCTGGTGCCGCGGGCCGGCTCGGCCGGTGAGCTGGCGGCCGAGCTGCGGCGCGGCGAGCCGTCGATTCTGACGCGTGTCCGGGACGACTCGCTGCTCTTCGACATGCGCACCCTCGCGGACGGCGATCTCCACGACGTCGAGCAGCGGTTGCGGGAGCTGAGCGCGGCGCGGACGGCGACCGCGCCGACCGCCTGAGCGGAAGGCGCCCTGGTCATGGACCTGAGACTGGTGGAGATCTTCTGCTGCGTCTACGAGGAGAAGAGCTTCTCGAAGGCGGCCGAGCGACTGGGGCTCACACAGCCGACCATCAGCGGGCACATCAAGGCGCTCGAGGAGTACTTCGAGGCGCCGCTCTTCGATCGTCTCGGCCGGGCGATCGGCCCGACCGCCGCCGGCGACGTGCTCTACGAGCACGGCCGCCGGATCGTCGAGATGAAGCGAGTGACGATCGAGGCGATGGACTGCTTTTTCAACCGGCTGGAGGGGCGCCTGCGTCTCGGCGCCAGCACGATTCCCGGCGAGCACATCCTGCCGGCGATCATCGGGCGCTTCCGCGAAGCCTATCCGAGGATTCAAGTGAGCCTGGCCATCCACGACACTCGAGAGATCGTCGATTGGGTGACTCGTGGAGAGGTCGAGCTCGGTTTCGTCGGTGCCCAGCTAGCGAATCCGCGCCTCGAATTCCGGGAGTTCACGGCCGATCGACTGATGCTGGTGGCGCCGCCAACCGCTTTCTGGGAGCCCTACGACCAGGGGATCTCGCTCGACGAGCTCCGCAAGGCACCGCTTCTGTTGCGCGAGCCGGGGTCCGGTACCCGCATGATCCTGGAGCAGAGGCTCTTCGAGCTGGGCCACCGGTTGGACGAGTTTCAGGTCGTCGCAGAGCTCGGCAGCACGACGGCCATCAAGGAAGCCGTCAAGGCTGGCCTGGGCGCCTCGTTTGTGTCCTCTCTGAGCGTCGAGGACGAGCTGAAGGAAGGTTGGATGCGCCGCATTCCCACCCGGATCGCCGAGGAGCTGAAAAGGTCGTTCTACCGCGTGACCAACGTCGAGAGATCGAGCTCCCCCCTGCGGGAGGCCTTTCTGGCTTATCTGTCGCTAGACGCAGAAGAGGTCGCTCGAGGCGCGGGCCAGTGAAAGCGCGCTCCGGAGATCAGACATTTGGTTGGAGCACGTTGACAGACCATAGTGTCTCTATTAGCGTATTGCCAACTTTCTGTATGCGAGGAGGGTAGAAAACCGATCCCGCACCCGCTGCCAGGCGAGAGCCTGGAATCGTCAGCTCTAGAAGCAAGGAAAACGTGGCCGCGAGGCCACGTTTTGTTATTGGTACCGCCGATGTCTAGACGTGGGAAGGATCTCTGTCACAGATAGAGCGGAGGCAACTACCTGATCGACAACTTCTGAGGACCTCCAGAATGAGATCTGACAACAAAACGTGGACGATCGTATTGTCGGCCGCCGTGGCCCTGGGGGCCGCCGGTTGCGGCGAATCCAGGCAGGACCAGCAGGCGACCCGCGCGGAGCCCGCTGCCAAGGTGCTCAGGTTCTCCGCCATCCCCGATCAGAACACCACCGAGACGCGCGAGAAGCTGGCACCGTTGATCGATCAGCTGTCGCGGCAGCTCGGTGTCGAGATCGAGTACGTGCCGGGCCGCGACTACCAGGCGTCGGTCGAGATGTTCAAGAACGGCGACGTGCATCTCGCCTGGTTCGGCGGCCTCACCGGCGTGCAGGCGCGCCAGGCGGTTCCGGGAGCCCGTGCGATTGCCCAGGGCGAGAGCGATCCGAAGTTCTACAGCTACTTCATTGCTCACCGTGACTCCGGGATCGAGCCGTCGGAAGAGTTTCCCACGGGACTCGGCACACTGAGATTCACCTTCGGCTCGGAGAGCTCGACCTCCGGTCGCCTGATGCCCGAGTTCTACATTCGGGAAAACACCGGCAAGGGGCCGGCCGAGTTCTTCGAGAACCCGGTGGGATTCTCGGGCAGCCATGACAAGACCGTCGAGCTGGTCGAGTCCGGACAGTTCCAGGCCGGCGCGGTGAACTACACCGTTTACGATCGGCGGGTGGCCGCCGGCGAGACCGACCCCGAGATCGCGCGGGTGATCTGGAAGACGCCGTTTTACGCCGACTACAACTGGACCGTGCGGCCCGACGTCGACGACGCTTTCGGTGCCGGCTTCACCGAGCGCCTGCAGCAGGCCCTGGTGGCGATCGACGACCCGGCGTTGCTCGGCGCGCTGCCGCGGGAGCGGTTGATCCCGGCGACCAACGAGGAGTTCGAAGGCATCCGCAAAGTGGCCGAAGCGTTGGACATGCTGCGTTAGGAGACCGTTCGGTATGCGAGGATGGTCTCCTGGGCCGATGGGCCATGGCTCCGCCAACCGCGAAGGCGCCGAGGCGTAGACGGATGCGGTCGGGCAGCGCGAGCTTCCGGCTCGAGAAAGCCTGTGTCCGCTATGGCTCCGAGGCGGCCGTCGAGGAGGTAGATCTCGAGATCGAGCCCGGCGAGGTGGTGGGATTCGTCGGGCCGAGCGGCGCCGGCAAGACGACCCTTCTGCGTCTCCTGAACGGCACCCTGCGGCCGACCAGCGGCAAGGTGCTGATCGGCGGCGACGACCTGGGCAGCTTGCCGGTGCGCCGGCTGCGAGAGGTGCGCAGCCGCATCGGCATGGTGCACCAGGACCTGTCCCTGATCCCCAACCTGCGGGTGCTGCGCAACGTCCTGATCGGCCGCCTCGGCCGCCTGTCGCTGCTCGGCTCGGCCCGGCTGCTGTTCTTCCCGCCACGCCGCGAGGTGCGCCGCGTCCATGAGCTGCTCGAGCGCGTGGGCATCGGCGAGAAGCTCTACGAGCGCACCGATCGCCTCTCGGGCGGCCAGCGCCAACGCGTGGCCATCGCCCGCGCCCTGTACCAGGAGCCGGCGGCGCTGCTGCCTGACGAGCCCATCTCCAGCCTCGATCCGGCACGCTCCCGCGACACCATGAGGCTGCTGATCGAGGTGTGCCGAGAGGGTGGCATCACGCTGTGCGCCAGCCTCCACGACCTGGCGGCGGCGCGCGATTTCCTGCCGCGCCTGGTGGGCCTGCGCGGCGGACGGGTGGTCTTCGACCGTCCGACAACCGAGCTCGACGACGACGACTTCCACAACCTCTACGATCTCGCTCCCGAGGAGATGCTGAACGATGGCCCCTGAGCCCGGCGCGGTGCCCGGCCGACGCTGGAGCGGACACCGGGGCCTGGTGCTCGTCGTGATCGTCGCGGCCGGCCTGTGGGCCGGATTCGAGCTCGACTTGGATCCGCGCGACCTGTTGCCGGGCGAGGGCGGATGGGCGATCGCGCGCGAGCTCTTCGCCCACGCCCTGTCGCCGGCTCTGGACTACGAGGACGAGGTGCCCGAGGGCACCCGGCCGCTGCTGCTCAAGGCGCTCGAGGCGGCTCGTCTGACGGTGATCTTCGCGGCGGCCGCGATCAGCCTGTCGGTGGTTTTCGGGGTGCTCCTGGGCTTCGCCGCCTCGACCGCCTGGTGGATTGGAGACCCGGCGGGGGGCCACGGCGCCGGCACCGTGGCGCGCCGCAGCGTGCGCCCACTGATCTACGGCGTCGCCCGCGTGGTGATCACCCTGATGCGTTCGGTTCACGAGCTGATCTGGGCCGTATTGTTGCTCGCCGCCTTCGGGCTCAGCCAGCTCTCGGCGGTGATCGCCATCGCCATCCCCTACAGCGGCACGTTGGCCAAGGTCTTCTCAGAGATGCTCGACGAGGCGCCGCGCGACTCGGCACTGGCGCTGCGCGCCGCCGGCGCCTCGCCGGCCCAGGTGTTCCTGTTCGGGCTCTTGCCGCGAGCCTTGCCGGATATGACTGCCTACGCCTTCTACCGCTTCGAGTGTGCGCTGCGCTCCTCGGCGGTGCTCGGTTTCTTCGGCTACCCGACGCTTGGCTACTTCATCGCCGCGTCGTTCGAAAACCTGCACTACGGCGAGGTCTGGACCTACCTCTACACCCTCTTCGTCCTGGTCGCCCTCGCCGACTGGTGGAGCGGTGCTTTGCGCCGGAGGCTGGTGGGATGAGCAGTCACGAGGCAGACCCCCGGGACGCCGGCCGCCGCGATCTCGAGATCCGGCGCCTGTATCGTGCCAGGCCACGCAGCCGCTTCGCGCGTTGGAGCGGCGCTGCCCTTGTCCTGTTGGTGGCCCTCGCCTGGTCGAGCAGCGAGTTGCGGTTCGGTGACTACTTTTCCGAGCGGCGCATGGCGAACCTCGAGCGATTCCTCGGTGAGCTGCGCCCCTACCCGTTGCAAGGCAAGGACTTCGATCTCTCGGTGGCCGCTTCCTGGGCGGGTGAGGTGCTGCGCGGGAAGGGCTGGGCGGCCGCTGGCGTGACGCTTGCCATGTCGGTCGCCGCGATCGTGCTGGCCGCCCTGGGAGCGTTGGCGCTCACCCTCTACGCAGCCCGCACCCTGGCCTCGCCGGAGCCCTATCTGCCCGCGCCGCGGCCTCCGAGCCGGGCGCGGCTCTGGACCTGGCGCGCGGTTGTGGCGCTCTCCCGGGCGCTGCTGATCTTCGTGCGCTCGATCCCGGAGTACGTCTGGGCGTTCATCTTCCTCGCCGTGCTCGGGCCCACCGCGTGGCCGGTGGTGCTGGCCCTGGCAGTGCACAACTCGGGGATCCTGGGCAAGCTCACCGCCGAGGTGGTAGAGAACCTCGACCCCGAGCCCCTCGCGGCTCTCAGGGGCCTGGGTGCGAGCCGCATGCAGATCGCCGCGGCTGGCTTGTTCCCGCTGATCCTGCCGCGCTTCCTGCTCTACTTCTTCTACCGCTGGGAGACCTGCGTGCGCGAGGCGACGGTGCTGGGGATGCTGGGAATCGTGTCTCTGGGCTACTGGATCGTCGACGCCCGCGCCCGTAACCACTACGACGAGATGTTCTTCTTCGTGCTGATCGGTGCCGGCATCGTACTGGTGGGCGACCTGGTGTCCGCCGTCGCGCGGGAAGTGATCCGGCGCGCGGCGTGAACCGCCCCAAGAAGTCGAAGGCTTCGCCGTTCGACTTCTTGGCCCATCCCCGCCGGCCCAGGAGAGCGTTCTCGAAGACTCGGACGGTCTCCCGGGCAAGCCTGGCTGCGAGGCGGATTCGACAGCGAAGAAATCTAGCGGGATCCTCCATTGGAGCCAGGCCAGCCAGGCCCGGTTCCGATATCCTCGTCTCGCCAAACCACGTCGCCACTACTGAAGATGAGAATTCAGCTGATTTCTCCTGCCCTCCGTTCACACAAGGGCAACTGGGTTACCGCCGAGCGCTGGTCACGGATCCTGCGCCGACTCGGCCACCGGATCTCGATCTCGCAAGAGTACGCCGGTGAGTCTTGCGACCTGCTGGTCGCCCTGCATGCCCGCAAGAGCTTCGCCTCGATCGAACGATTCCAGCTCGAGCACCCGCGACGGCCTCTGTTCCTGACCCTGACCGGCACCGATCTCTACCGCGACATCCGTTTCGACGAGGACTCCCGCCAGGCCATGCGCTGGGCGGACCGGCTGATCCTGCTCCAGCCGCTGGGCCGCGACGAGCTGGTGCCGGCACTGCGCGACAAGACCCGGGTGATCCGTCAATCGGCGGTCCGTACCCGCTCGCGCGTGCCCAAGTCCCGCCGCTGGCTCGACGTCTGCGTGGTCGGGCATCTGCGCCCGGTCAAGGACCCGTTTCGAACCGCCGCGGCGGCGCGTCTGTTGCCGGGGACCTCACGCGTCCGCGTGGTCCACGCGGGCGGCGCCCTGAGTCAGGAGATGGAGAAACGGGCGCGGGTAGAGATGGCCGAGAACCCGCGCTACAAGTGGTTGGGCGATCGGTCCAGGTGGCAGGTGCGGCGGCTCATGGAGCGCAGCCACGTGATGGTGCTTTCCTCGAAGCTCGAAGGCGGCGCCAATGTGGTCTCCGAAGCCCTGGTGGCGCGCCTGCCGGTGATTTCGACACGCATATCCGGCTCGATCGGCATGCTGGGAGAGGATCATCCCGGCTACTTCGAGGTCGGCGACACCGAAGCCCTGGCCGCCCTCATGAGCCGGTGCGAGACCGACTCCGGCTTCCTGAGGGAGCTGGAACGGCGCAGCCGAGAGCTGGCCCCCCTCTACGATCCCGCCAGAGAAGAGGAGGTGTGGAAGGATCTGCTGGCTGAGCTCAGCCGACCAAGCCCCGCAGGGGCGATAGAGAGTAGCCCCGGGTTTCAACCCGGGGTCGCGTGGGACCTCAATCGGCCGCGCAGGTTCTGAACCCCACCCACACGTCCCGCCGGTTCGGCATGTAGAAATTGCGCCATGTGTTGCGCAACATCCGGAAGCGCGTCGCCCAGCAGCCCCCGCGCAGCACCTTGTGGTCGCCGAACCAGGGCTGGGAGTAGTCCTTGTAGGGATCGGCCACGAACCCCGGATAGGGCCCGAAGTCGGTGTCGGTCCACTCCCACACGTTGCCCATCATCTGCCGCAGGCCGGATTTCGTGTCGCCGTCGGCCAGGGCGCCGACCCCCACCGGGCCGCCGAAGACGCCGTCGAGATTGGCCCGCCCGCCGGGCGAGGGATCCTCTCCCCATGGATAGGTATGCTTTTCGACGGTCGACGCTGCCAGCTCCCACTCCGCCTCCGTGGGCAGGCGCCGCCCGGCCCAGCGGCAGTAGGCGTCGGCCTCGTACCAGTTGATGTGGACTACCGGCAGGTGCTCTTCGAGCTTCACCATCTGGTCGTAGGCGCGGCGGATCCAGCCGCCGTCAGGCTCGCGGCGCCAGTACGCGGGGTGCTGGGCGGCAGCCTCTTGATGCCACTTCCAGCCGGCGCCTGACCATAGCTCGCGGCGCTCGTAACCGCCGTCCTCGACGAGCTCCAGGAACTGTCCCTGGGTCACGGCCGTGCGGGCCATGGCGAACGGCCCGACCTCGACCGGGTGCGCCCACTTCTCGTTGTCGAAGACGAACGGCAGGTCACGCGTCGCCCCCAACTCGTAAACGCCGCCGGCGATCTCCACGTCGCCGGGAAGGGCGCCATCGGTGGGCGCTTCGGACGGTTCGTAGACCTCTGGCCCGGGAGTGGGGTAGCCGAGCGTCTGGCGGGTGTAGGCGAAAGCCTCGGCGTGCATGTCCTCGTGGAAGAGCGCGAGCAGGTGAAAGTAGACTTGCTCCTCGCTGGGCTCCTCGGGCAGGTGCTCCAGGGTGTCGTCGAGCGATTCCTGCATGTAGGCGAGAATCTTCTCCCGACCGACGAGCTCCAGGTCCCACCGCGTGTCGTGGGGCACGGCCATCGAGTCGTACAGCAGGTCGGCTTGCTTCAGCAGCGAAGGCAGCTTGCGCAGGTGGCGGCGGTTCCACCGCTCCTGGAACCAGGCGACGTGACCGATCTCCCACAGCAGCGGGTTGACGATCGCCAGCGGCGGGCCGATCATCTGGGCATCCTGGAGATCCGCGACCAGTGCCAGCGTCAGGCGGCGCGCGTCCTGGAGCGCCGATCGGATTTCTCCGGCCGTCAGGGGCAAGGCTTTTGTCGCTTCCATGCTCGAGACTCTATCGAATCAGGTAACCTTCCGGAATCCGGAACCGACACCCGGACGTAGAGTTTCGAGACCACGCGCGAGAGGAGGTGATCACCATGGCGCTCAAGAGATTGTTCGGAAAAGCGACCCTGACGAGCCTGGCCAAGACCTGCGGTTGAGCGGCCAAATTGAGCCCGGTCGGGCTCGGTGAGTTGCTCGCGGGTCTGCCAAAGAACGAGGATCCCAATCTCCTGGTGGGCTTCGCCACCAGCGACGACGCCGCGGTGTATCGACTCGACGGCGAGACCGCCCTGGTGATGACCGCCGACATCATTACGCCGCCGGTCGACGATCCGCACCTGTTCGGCCAGATCGCCGCGGCCAACGCGCTGTCGGACGTCTTCGCCATGGGAGGCAAGCCGCTGGCCTGCCTGAACCTGATCGGCTTTCCGGCGGGCAAGCTGGATCAGGAGGTCCTGCACGGCATGGTGGCGGGAGCGCTGACGAAAGTCACGGAGGCTGGAGCGGTGCTGGCCGGAGGCCACACCACCGAGGACGAGGAGCCCAAATTCGGGCTCTCCGTGACGGGACTCGTGCACCCGGACAAAGTCTGGACCAACGCCGGCGCCCGCGCCGGCGACGCGCTGGTGATGACCAAGCCGATCGGCAGTGGCGTGCTGTTCAACGCCAATCTCAAGGGCTGGGTGTCGGACGCGGCGATGGCCGCCTGCATCGATTGGATCACCACCCTCAACAAGACCGGCGCCGAGGTGATGAAGGACTTCGAGATCCACGCCGCCACCGACGTCACCGGCTTCGGCCTGGCCGGTCACGGCCTGGAGATGGCCGAGGGCTCCGGCGCCACCCTGCGCTTCGACGTCGACGCCGTGCCGCTCATGGACGAGGCGCTGGCGATGTACGAGCGCGGCATGACCACCGGCGTCAACGACGTCAACCGCCAGCTGGTGGAGGCGAAGTGGCACTTCGAGCGCCAGCTGCCGGCGTGGCACGAGGAGATCTTCGTCGATCCGCAGACCTCGGGCGCCCTGCTCGGCGCCCTGCCCGCCGAACAAGCCGACGACCTGGTGGCGGCGCTCCACGAAGCAGGCATCTTCATCGCTTGCCGAGTCGGTACGGTGGAGCCCTACGACGGCCGCCACCGGCTGATCTTCGCGTAGCTCTACTGCCGCGAGTAGTTGAAGACCGTGGCGCTTTCCGTGCCGTCGTCCTTGGTCTTGAGCAGCCGCGCCTCGAGGCCGCCGTCCGGTGTGCGCTCGTAGACGAGCTTCGTCTTCTCGATCTCGGAATCCATCTCGAACACCGCGCGCTCGTCGCCGTGCCCGGTGAGGTGGAACTCGATCGATACCTCTTTCTCCTCCCAGCCTTTCAGACCCGGGCTGAAGTGCTTGAGCCGCAGCACCGGCGCCTCGGGGCCTGCCTCGATGAGCATGAACTCGTACAGCCGGACTTTGTCCTCCGACAACCAGCGGAACATGCCCATCATGGCGCCGCCACCCGCGGTGCTCCACTGCTCCTCGACGATGCCGTCACCCTTCTCGCCGCGCCAGTTGCCGATGATCCAGTCGAGATCGGCGACCGAGGGCCCCGAGGCGCCGTCGTCGTCTTCGCCCGCGCGCAGCTCGTCGGTCGGTGACGGTGGAGCCCCGCTCGCCGCCGGAGATCCGAAGGCGGCGAGGAGAGGGATTAGACACGTGATCAGGATTCGGCGATCGAGCATGGTGTGCCTCCGAGTCGGTTTCCATCCATTCTACCGCCCCGCTGGGGGCGCTGGCATATAGACTCGTCGCCGGCCACCGAGCGAGGCAGAGCATGAAATTCACCGAAGAGCACCAGCTGATGCGCGAGTCGTTGCGCCAGTTGGTCGATACCGAAATCAACCCGCATGTCGACGACTGGGAAGAGGCGAAGATCTTTCCCGCTCACGAGGTGTTCAAGAAGCTCGGCGACGCCGGCTTCCTGGGCATCACCCGGGCGCCGGAGTACGGCGGCATGGGGCTCGACTGGTCGTACAGCATGGTGATGGCCGAGGAGCTCGGGCACATCCGTTGCGGTGGGGTGCCGATGGCGATCGGCGTGCATACCGACATGTGCACCCCGGCGCTGGCCAACTTCGGCAGCGATGATCTCAAGCGCGAATTTCTGGCGCCGTCGATCGCCGGCGACCTGGTCGGGTGCATAGGAGTCAGCGAGTCGGTGGCGGGCTCGGACGTGGCGTCGATCAAGACCACCGCCAGGAAGGACGGCGACGACTACGTGGTCAGCGGCGAGAAGATGTGGATCACCAATGGTGGCCAGGCCGACTGGATGTGCTGCCTCCTCAACACCTCGGACGCCGCCCCCCACCGCAACAAGTCGCTGGTGATCATCCCGCTCGACTCGCCGGGCGTCGAGCGCTCGCGCAAGCTCGACAAGCTCGGCATGTGGTCTTCGGACACGGCGCAGATCTTCTTCGACGACGTGCGCGTGCCCCGCCGGTACCTGATCGGCGAGGAGGGCATGGGCTTCTCCTACCAGATGATGCAGTTCCAGGAAGAGCGCCTGTGGGCCGCCGCCAACTGCTTGACCGGGATCGAGGACGTCCTCCGCGAGACCATCGCCTACACCCGCGAGCGCCAGGCCTTCGGCCGCTCCATCCTCGACAACCAGGTCGTGCACTTCCGGCTCGCCGAGCTCTCGACCGAGGTCGAAGCGCTGCGCTCGCTGGTCCACCGCGCCACCGAGCTGTTCGTCGAGGGCGAGGACGTCACCCGGCTGGCGTCGATGGCCAAGCTCAAGGCCGGCCGTCTGCAGCGTGAGGTAGCCGACAGCTGTCTGCAGTACTGGGGCGGCCAGGGCTACATGTGGGAGTCGCCGGTGGCGCGCTCCTACCGGGACGGCCGCTTGATGTCGATCGGTGGCGGCACCGACGAGGTGATGCTCGGCATCATCTGCAAGCTCGAGGGAACCCTGCCGGAGTCGCGCTAGGGGGCGACCATGCCGATCGACGAAGTCCTGGTCGAAGAAACCTGGCAAGAGGTGGCGGACTTCGCTCCGGAGCGAGCGGAGCAGGAGATGAACCGCACCGCCAAGAAACAGCGCGAGCTGATCGGTTTCATCGCGGCCTACACCGAAGACCTCAGCCGCGAGGCCGCCGAGCTGGCGTTCTACATGTTCTTCACCATCTACCGCATGTTCCAGAAGGGCTCGGCCAAGCCGATCCAGAGCATCCGGGGTGGCCAGATCGAAAAGTGCCTCGATCAGAACGAGGAGCTGCTCGAGCGTCTCGACGGCGCGCACGAGAAGTTCATCGAGCGCATCGCCAAGGTCGAGTCCAGCCACCAACCCTGGGTGATGAGGTACATGGTCGAGACCCTGATCGAGGCCCCCGAGGGCGAGGATCCGGTGTTCTTGACCGAAGAGGAGACCGGCGCCCTGTTCTTGATCCTGAAGACGGTGATCGACGTCCTGGACGCGTCGATTGAATGATCAGGGGAGCGGGCCGGCAATCCTCGACGGGCTTCGGCCCGTAGGTTCAGACGTAGCCTACACACCACGGGGAGCCCGCCCGGCCGCCCTGAATCTCCTGCAGCGCCTTGCGCTGACGGCCGGGCTCCCCGGGAATTCATCGTCCATTCGCGAGGTGCTCATGACTCTCCTGAGATCCACATCCGGCCTGCTCTCGAGCCTGATCCTGGGCGCGCTGGCGGCCTCGGCGTCCGCCGGTCCCGAACCCACCGCTGATCTGCCGCCCGAGTTCCAGCAGATCATTCCCCGAGGACGCATCGCGTCGGTGGACGCGCCCGAGCTCGTGCCGGCCAAAGACGCCGAGATCCCGGGCGACGCCTGGGTCCTGGGTGTAGCGGTGGGCGGCGAGGCGCGAGCCTACAGCCTCAACCTGCTCAATCACCACGAGGTAGTCAACGACCGGGTCGGCGAGCACTCGTTCGCCGCGGTGTGGTGACCGCTCGCCAATACGGCCGTCGTGTACGGCCGCGAGTATGGCGACAAGGAGCTGAGATTCGAGGCCTCCGGCGGCCTGATGCACGCTTCCCTGGTGATGCGGGACAAGGAGACCGACTCCTACTGGTCGATCATGACCGGCGACTCGCTGGCCGGCGAGTACAAGGGCACGCGCTTGGTGGAGATGCCCCTCGGCGCAAAAATGCAGTGGAAAGACTGGGTGGCCGAGCACCCCGAGACCCTGGTGCTGTCGGTCAAGGGCGTCGAGCACCCCGAGACCAACCCCTACGACAATTACTTCAGCTCGCCTGACGGTTTCCGCGGCGTCAAGGCCGAGGACGACCGGTTGCCGACCAAGGAGACCATCTACTCCTTCCAGCTCGGCGGCGAGGCCTACGCCGTCCCCTACTCGCAGTTCGAGGACGGCGGTACCTTCCAGGCCGGGGGCAAGCACCTCTTCCTCTACCGCCCCGAAGGCTCGGCCATCTTCTACTCGACCCTCGCCTACGTCTCGTCCGAAGGCGGTTTCGAGCACTCGGACGGCGCCTGGCGTCACGCCGGCTCGGGCGCGGTCTTCGATCCCGAAGAAGGTCGCTTCGCCGCTTCCGACGGCACGCAGGTCGAGCGCCTCGACGGCTTCGACACCTTCTGGTTCAACTGGAGCATGACCAATCCGGAGACCGAGATTCTGAAGCGGGCCGAGTAGCAGATCAGCAGCCGCGTCACGGAGAGACGGATCGACTTCATTCAAGCGCGGTATCACTATTGATTCCCGGGCCGACTGCCAGCGTTCTTCGAGAAATCTTCGCCGCGAGCTGATCGATTCGGCTCGACTTCTCGCGTTAGCCGGACAGAAGCAGGTCGAAGACGGCGCCGGCCGCCGCGGCGACCCCCATGGTCCGTGGTGTCGGGTGGTGGAGCCCTGAAGCACAGGGCCGGCCGAGCTTCGGTCAACGGTCGAGACCGAAAGGAGAGAGGAAGCATGAGAAAGACACTTGTACTGATGAGCCTGCTGGCGATCGTCGCCGGGCCGCTGGCGGCCCAGACCTGTGACGTGACGAACGACGTCAACGGTGATGGCAGGTTCGACATCGCAGATCCGAAGTACCTCCTGGACTACCTGTTCACGGGCGGGCCCAGACCCGTTTGTCCGAATCAGACCGACGCCAACGGCGACGGCTCGACGGACATCGCCGACGCGGTCACGATGTTCGATCAGGTGGCCTGTAACGAGGCCACACTGGGTGACGTCAACGGCAGTGACGTGGTCGCCCTGGCGGATGTGGACTACCTGTTGGAGTATCTCTTTCTGGGCGGTCCGGCGCCGGTGCCCTGCCTGGAAGTGGCCGACGTCAACCAGGACGGTATCGTGAACATCGCGGACGCCGCGGCTCTAGGCGCCGATCTGCCATGCCCGGGAGTCGTGGGCGACGCCAACGGCGACGAGTCGGTCAACATCGCGGACATGCTGTTGGTGGCCCAGAGCTTCACCGGCGGTCCCGGGCCGGTGCCCTGCCCCCTGGCCGGCGATCTCAATCAGGACGGTCAGTTCGACATCGCCGATCTGATCGCCTACGCCAACCTGTTCTGATCCTCCGCCACGAGGAGTCAGCATGGACGTCGCCCCCTCGATGAGGGGCGGCGTCCTTTATTGTTATCGACGGACAGCTATAATTCACCTGCCCTAGACAACACGATCCGGGAGAGTGTGCTGGTGCCGTGATCGCGCCCAGCAGCGTGAGAAAGGAGATCGATCATGAGGAAGAGTATCCTGCTGGCCATCGCCTGCGGCCTCTGTCTGCCGGCCGCTGGCGCCCGGGCCCACGAAATCTCGTACGACGGCAAGATCATGGCGGCGACGCCCGTCGCCGTGTTGCCGGACTACTATCGCTGTATCGGCGACGTCGACGGCAACAGCGTGGTAGACGATGGTGACGTGCAGCGCATTCTGGACTGTTTCCAGGGCGAGTGTTCCGAGCTGGACCCTGGGCAGGATCCCGACGAGGAGTGCTCGGAGGAATTCGGGTGCCCGGAGGACCTCAACCACAATCATTCCGTGGGTCGGGGCGACGTGAGGATGGTCCTGGCCAACTGGGGAGATTGCCCGGTGGACGGCGACATCGACGGTGACGGCGACGCGGACGAGGACGACATGAACGCCGTTCTGGAGGATCTGGGCCGCGATTGCCGCACTGACCTCGACCGTAACGGGTTGGTCGGAGGTACCGACCTGGCCATCGCGGAGGCGGTCTGGGGGCCGCACGACGACCCGCATCTGGGCACCGACCTCGACGGCGACGGACTCTCGATCGCCGAGCTCATGGCGGTCTTCAACGCCATCGGCACGAGCTGCCGGGCCGACTTCAACTACGACGGCACCGTGGACTTCGGCGATTACTGTGAGGTGTGCGCGCTGGTCGGCGGATCCTGCTCGATCATCATCTGCCCGCCGGCGGAGCCGGACCCGTACGATGACTGACGGGCGAGGTCGCGGAGCCGCTCCCGCGCTCTCCGCGCGCGCCGGTCCTCAGGACCGAGCTCAGCTTCGAGAACATCGCAGCTCGCGGCCAGCAGGGTCTCCGCTTTCCGGAGACGCCCCAGGGCGGCGAGCAGACCGGCCAGCGCGCTCTCCGCCTCCGCCACGCGCCAGGCGTCCTCCGGCCGCGCCCGGCGGATCTCCAGGGCCTCCCGCAGCAACGGCTCGGCCTGCTCGAGGTCGCCGCGGTCGAGCAGCAGCTGGCCCAGGGCCAGCGCCGAGGTGGCGAGGTGACGATGACCGGGGGGCAGGGCCTCGCGCCGCAGGCGCAGGGCACGGCGGTAGAGCGCTTCCGCGCCCGGGCCGCCGCCCCGGACCTCGAGCACCTGGCCCAGACTGTTCAGGTTGAAGGCCAGGCTCGGGTGCTCCTCGCCCAGGAGCCGTTCCTTCATCGCCAGCGCCTCGCGCGACAGAGGCTCGGCCCGGGCGTAGTCTCCGCTGTCGAGCAGCACCGTGGCCAGATTGCCGAGGCCGCGAGCAACCGCGGGATGCTCCTCGCCGTACAACTGGCGGCGCAGGTCGAGGGCCTGTCGAAAGTGCGTTTCGGCACCCTGGTAGTCGCGCTGCCGGTAGAGGATCAGGCCGAGGTTGTTGAGGCTCTCGGCCACTTGTGGGTGCTTCTCGCCAAGCAGCCGGCGACGCGCCCCGAGCGCTTCTCGGAACAGCGGTTCGGCCGTTTCGTAGTCGCCCAGCAGGTTGAGCACGCCGGCCAGGTTGTTGACGCCTACCGCCACCGAGGGGTGATCGTCACCCAGCAGCCGTTTCTTCATCGCCAGCGCCTCACGCAGCAGCGGCTCGGCGGCCGCGTAGTCGCCTTCGGCCTGCAGTGCCTGGGCCAGGTTGTTGAGGCTCTCGGCCACCGACGGGTGCTCGTCGCCCAGGAGCCGGCGCCGCATCTCGAGCGCTTCGCGCGAAGAGGTCCGCGCCGCCGCGTACTCTCCCCGCGCCAGCAGCAGCGCCGCCATGTTGTCCAGGCTCTCGGCCACCGCCAGGTGTTCCCGGCCCAGCACCCGGCGCCGGATCACCAGGGCCTCTTCGAGGTAGCGGCCGGCGTCGTCGTAATAGCCCAGGCCGTGATAGCTCCAGCCGATGGCGTCGAGCAGCCGCGCCTGCACCTCGGGTTGCTCCCAGGGCTGGTCGGCGAGCCGAGCCGCGCCCCGGTCGAGCAGCTCGCGGGCGGTAATAGTCTCGCCTTCGGTGCGGCTCGGGTCCGCGACCTGGAACAGCTCCTCCAGGAACCCGGTCACCTCTTCGGCCCGGCCCCGCTCGGCCTCGGCGGTGGCGCGCGCGGTGGTGGCGACATGCGCCTGCCAGGCGGTGGTCACGATGCCGGCGAGCAGCAGTGCCACGGACAGCGCCGCCATCGCCACCCCGGTGCGGTGCCGGCGCAGGAACTTGCCGGCGCGGTAGCTGAAGGTCGGGGGACGCGCGATGATCGGCTGACCCACCAGGTGACGCTTCAGGTCTCCGGACAGCTGCTCCACCGATGCGTAGCGCCGCTCCGGTTCCTTGGCCAGGGCCTTCAGCACGACGGTGTCCAGATCTCCCGAGAGCCGCCGTCTCTCGGGCCCGGCGGCGCTGGGCCTCTCCGGCTCCTGTTCGCAGATCACCCGTTCCATCTCGGTAGCGCGATTCGTATCGACGCGGTAGGGTGGCCGGCCGGTGAGCAGCACATAGAGCAGCACTCCCAGCGAGTAGACGTCGCTGGCGGTGGTGATGTTCTCGCTCCGCACCTGCTCCGGGCTGGCGTACTCGGGCGTCATGCGCCGGAACGGCCTGGCGGTCGGTTCGACGGTCTGGTCGAAGCTCGCGGGGTCCAGCAGCTTGGCGATGCCGAAGTCGAGCAGCTTGGGCACGCCGTCGGCGGTGACCAGGATGTTGCTGGGTTTGAGGTCCCGGTGCACGACCAGGTTGCGGTGCGCCGCCTGTACCGCCGAGCAGACGGTGCGGAACAGCTCCAGGCGCTGATTGACGGAGAGTCTCTGGCGCTCGCAGTAGTGGTCGATGCGTGTACCGTCGACGTACTCCATCACGAAGCAGGGCAGGCCGTCGTCGCTGGTCGCGGCGTCGAGCAGCCCCGCGATGTTTGGGTGGTCGAGCCCGGCCAGGATCTGGCGCTCCTGGCGGAAGCGGCGCTGGACCTCGTCGGTGTCCAGGCCGCGCGTGATCACTTTGATCGCCACCTGTTTGCGGTAGCGCTCGTCGGCGCGCACGGCGAGATATACGGTGCCCATGCCGCCACGGCCGAGTTGCTCCACGACCTCGTACGCGCCGATCCGCTGGCCGGCCCGCGACTCGGCCAGCCGCGCCGCCTCGTCTAGGGCCGCGTCCTCCAGAAAGCTCCCCGCCCGCCGGTGGGCGTCGAGCAACTCCTCGACCTCGCGCCGCAGCTCCGCGTCGCCGTCGCAGGCCCGGTCCAGCAAGGCTGCCCGGTCGGCGTCGTCGCGCTCGACCGCGTCGCGGAACAGGGCGTCCAGGCGCCGCCACCGCTCCGGGCTCATGCCGTGGAACGCCGTCGCGCCCTCAGGCTGGTTCTCGTTCACCGTCCTCTGGACCGAGCTCCCGGTAGAGCCAGGCCTTCGCCGCCCGGGCGTCGTTGACGACGGTGGTTTTGGAAACGCCCAGCACCTCGGCCGTCTCGTCGATCGACAGACCGCCGAAGACCCGCAGCTCGGTCACCCGGGCCATGCGGGCGTCGAAGCGCTCGAGGCCGCGCAGCGCGTCGTCGAGGGCCACCAGGTCGGCGGGGCGTCCCCGCGCCGGCAGGCTCGCCTCGTCGAGGCTGACCTGGTGCTCGCTGCCCCGCCGCTTGGCGTAGCGGCGACCGCGGGCGTGATCGACCAGGACGCGGCGCATCATCTGCGCGGCGATGCCGAAGAACTGCGCCCGGTTCTTCCACTCGACGCGCTGTTGATCCACCAGCCGCACGTAGGCCTCGTGCACCAATGCCGTCGGCTGCAGAGTGTGGTCCGCGCGCTCGCGGCGCATGCGCCCACTCGCCAGTCGATGGAGCTCGTCGTAGACCAGGGGCATCAGTTCGTCCACCGCCGCCTGGTTGCCGTTGCTCCAAGCCAACAGCAACCGGGTCACCTCGGTCTGCGTAGGCACCACCGTCTGCGAAGGCACTTCTGTTTGAGAAGGCACGCCCATGTCGTCTCCACCTGCTTTGGTGGCTCGATGTTGTCAGCCCCCTGCCGGGGGATCAAGCCGTCCTGGCCGGCAGCACGGCGCGCAGGATGGCGTTGAGCGAGATGCCGAGGACGGTGGCGATGACCACGGAGTTGCTCAGCAGGAGGCGGGTCAAGGGGGCGAGGCCGGCCAGCCAGTCCGGATTCCTGGCCGCCGCGCTCGGCAGGGTGACGGCGGCGATCAGGGCGATGGCGGTGGTGAGCATGTAGACCTCGTCCTTCTCGCCGGTCGAGAGCAACCGCACCCCGGCCACGGCGATCATCCCGCAGACGACCAGGAAGACCGTGCCGACGATCGGCCGGGGGATGAGGATGAGAAGCGCCCCGACCTTGGGCGAGAGCCCGTAGAGCAGCAGGATGCCGGCGGCCACCTGGACCACCCGCCGGCTGGCCACCCGGGTGGTGGCGATCACTCCCGTGTTCTGGCTGTAGGTGGTGAGCGGGATGGCGCCGAAGAGGGGCGCCACGGCGGAAGAGATGCCTTCGACCGTGATGCCGCGGCGGATGTGACGGACGTTGTAGGTCACCCGCGAGACCGCGCAGGTGCCGGCATAGTCGCCGATCGACTCGGCGATCGAGCCCACGAAGCCGACCAGGATCCCGAACACCGCGCCGCCGACCAGCGTCCAGCCGAGGCCGGGTCCGCCGAAAGCAAACGGCCGCGGCAGGCCGAGCCAGGGGGTCTCGGCGATGGGCGTGAAGTCGGCGAGGCCGATAGCGGCGGCGCCGACGACGCCGAACAGCAGCAGGCTCAGGAGGATCGATCCGCGGGCCAGGAGCCCTAAGCCGAAACGGTAGCCCGCCACCGTGAGCAGGACGACCGACAGAGCGGTGAGGCCCGAGAGGGTGAGCATGGCGGGCCGGGTATCGGCGAACACCCAGCCCCCGGCGATCCGGGCCAGCGAGATTCCGATCGTGGTCACCACGATTCCGCACACGTAGGGAGGGAGAAAGCGGCGCAGTCGGGTGAGGATGCCGCTGGCGCCGACGGCGGCCTCGAAGAGGCCGCCGAGGAAGGCCCCCATCCACATCGCCGGCGCCCCGAAGATGGCGCCCACCGAGGCCATCGCCCCGGTGTTGGTGGCCGAGGGCCCCATGACCGACGGCAAGCGGTGCCCCCAGGTGGCGTTGACGAAGGTGAAGACCCCCATCAGCGCCAGACAGGTCGAGATCATGTAGGCGGCCTGCGCGTCGCTGTAGCCCACCGCCTTCGCGACGACGAGCGGCAACACGTACGGCGAGACGTCGACCAGCGTGTGCTGCCAGGCGTAGAGCAGCGTCTCCGCGGGCGGCGGGACGTCGTCGACCCCGAAGTGCGGCTCGAGGACCTCGAGGTCTTCCTCCCACACCCGGGCGGGCGTTTCGGTGCCGGCCGTTTCGGTGCCAGACATGGCCGGACTCTGTCGCAACCGGCCGCTCGAGGCAACCCACGGCTCGCCATCGCCTGCCGCGGCCATTGGCCATGAGCTTCACGACGCGGTCATCGAGCCTGCTGCCAATGGCCGAGAGCCTTCGGACCAGGTCATCGAGCCAGGTGCCATTGGCCGAGAGCTTTCGGACCAGGTCATCGAGCCAGGTGCCATTGGCCGAGAGCTTTCGGACCAGGTCATCGAGCCAGCTGCCATTGGCCGAGAGCTTTCACCCCGGCTTCCGCGCCGATTTCCCGCCGTTCGAGGGTTTCCAGCGTCGCTGGGCGGCTTCGTCGGCGTCCAGAGCCCTTCCTGGGTTCCCGCGTCGAATCTCCCGCCGTCCTACCGCTTCTATGGTGGCCCGAGCGGGATTCTCGACGGTTCGGGGTGTTTGAAGACGCCGATGGGAGATTCGCGATCGTCGGAGCGTGTTCTATGGACCTGCCGGGACGCCGAGCACCGCGAACCCGCTGGCCCTCGCCGCCCGCCCCAGGGCACGGTCGTGAGTCGCGATGACCAACTCGGTCTGCGTCCGCTCACTCCAGAGCATCGCGGTCGCCAGGTGAATGGCATCGAGAGTGCCGAGGGTGGTCGGTAGCGGCTGCGACGCACGTTCGAGGACCGCCCGCGTCGTCTCCACGATCTCGATCGAGCGCATGAAGTGATACACAGCCTCCCGACGGCTGGCGATGATCGCCTCGGGTACGGATCTCTCGGTCCGCAATCGATCCAGAGTCCGCAGGCACTCGACTTCCGCCAGCGCGCTGACGACGCCGGCCGACACCTCCGGCCACTCGGCAAGCTGGTCGGTCTGACCCAGGACCAGGCGCAGGATCACCGACGCGTCGAGGTAGGCGATCACCGATCGATCTGGCGTTCGGCCAGGAGCAGGTCCACGATGTCGATGTCGAGATCGAGTGGCTCCGGAAGCGGGATGTCGTGCAGAGCTGGCGCGTCCGGCGCAGGTTTGCGGACCCGGAACGACTCGTCCGGCTGATGGGGGACGATGTTGGCGATCGGCTGATCGCGATCCATGACGGTCACGGTATGCCCCTGGCGGACGGTTCTCAGATGTTGGCTGAGCTTCGCTTTCAGCTCGGCGATGCCCACGGCGCTCATGACCTGATGATAGTCATGAATGGTCATGAGGTCAAGCCGTGGGTTCGCCGGCCGCCAATGCCGTCTTTCGGGCGCAGACCGTCCGCGATGCCCGGATGCAGCCGGCCGAAGTGGCCGGCACCTCCTTTCGCACCTCCTTTCCCTGGCGAAGATCCCACCCGAGCGCCAGTCGGCGGCTCCGCGGCCGCGGAAACGTCCCATGACTCTCAGGCGGCTTTGGGGCAAACGCGGAAACCCTGAATGAGTCTCAGGCAGCGGTTCCGCGTTCGCGGAAAAGCCAGATGAGTCTCTGGCACCTCGGCTGGCAGAGCGAGCCCTCAGGCCACTTCGCGGGCGCGAACGCGAGGCTCGATCGAGGGCCAGATCTCTCGCCGGGCGATCTTCAGGTCGTATCTCGACTGCAGGTTCAACCAGAATTGGGCGGAGACGCCGAAATACTTCTCCAGCCGCAGCGCGGTGTCCGCGGTGATCGTCCGCTTGCCGTTGATGATTTCGCTCAGTCGACCCGCGGGCACGTCGAGGTCTCGCGCCACGCGGTTCGAGCTGAGCTCCAGCGGAACCAGGAATTCCTCCTTCAGGATCTCGCCCGGAGTGATCGGCTCGAGACGCTGCTCGTTCTTATCCATGATTTCTTCCTATGGTTTCCAACGAAGGCTCAGTGGTAGTCGACGATCTCCACATCGTAGGCGTCTCCTTCGACCCAACGGAAGCAGACGCGCCAACTGGTCGCCGAAGAGTCTCTCGGTGTCCTTGCGGCGAAACGACCGGATCACTCGACAAGTGTATTACGCGTGGAGGAGACGTTAATACGTTAGGCGGAACAGGGTTCGAGCCCTTGCCGGAACCGGAGGACGGGCGTGCCGGCGGAAGTGCGCTTCAGGGCGGCCGAGGTCGTGCGGCGAGCAACTCGGCAGGTCTCCACGGCCAGACTTGACACTGGCGCGAACAGAGCGTACGTTTCAGGCGGTGCCAGGTATCGGCATACCGTCCGAACGAATGGCGCATCTGGCGGCGGGTCGATCTCGAGTCGCCCAGGTCGGGGGAAAGTGATGTGATGATCATCTGTACGTACCCTGAAGACGATGAAGCCACCAGGCCGGGTGCGTCGTGGCCCGAGGGGTGCTCTACGGTTCGGTTGGCGAGAGAACGGGCTACGCCACTGAATCGGTTCCGCCGGAGGCCGGTGGGCCCTGGTCAGGCGGGTCTGGATCTCGCGGCCCGACGTGCCGGAGCTGCATCGGGTCGTGGGTGGAGGTGGATAGACCTGGTAACGTAGTGGATAGGTTTTTGGCAGGTGAAGCGGCGCTCGAGTGCGCCAGAGGCACAGCCGAGCTGATAGCGGATACGTATTCTGGGCGGCCGCCACATGGCCGCTTCGTGTTTGGAGCAAAATGGAAGGGTCTGTGAAAAACCCGAGAACCACGGCTAACAAGGCGCTGCAGGCCATGCGCTTGCGCGCAGGACCTGAGCTTGGTCGTTCTGCGGCTGGTCAGATATCAGAGGTCGAACCAATGGCGACACAATCGGAATTTCAGAGAGTAACTACATGGAGGCTGACCGCCTCAGTCATAAATCTCACCGCTGACCTAGAAGCTTGTCCGAGTACGTTGTCCTGAAGCCGAGACTCGAATCGAACCACTCACCGATTACTAATTGAGGAGACGACCATGGCTAAAGAGAAGGCCCCGACAAAACCCCGGCCCGAGAGCCTGTTTGATCAGTTTCTCAAAGAGAAGAACGACCTTGCCGGCCTCTTGTCAGAGAACCTGAATCAGTATTTCGAACAGGAGAAGAAACCCGAGATTGAGCTGGTGCGCATCTATCTCAGGTCCTTTACCTCATCTCTGCAGAACGCTGGCACCGAACTCAAAAAGCAGTTCGTGATCGCGGATACCGAAACGCAGGCTCTCGTAGAGAGTCATGTCAACAACACGAACGTCATCGGCCTGTTGTCAGGCACGAATGGCATGCTTAGAGAACGCAGAGGGGTCCTGGGGTTCCTCGAGAAAATCTTGCCGATTTTGGAAATCGTCAAGAAGATAATTATCCAACTTATAGAACTCTTCCCAAACTTCTTGGAGAAGATTTTGAAGAAGATCATTTTGCCAATTCTGGAATTGGTCGAGAACCTCATCAAGCAGATCCTGGAACTCTTTTCACCGCAGCCCGTAACCTCGTATTTTCGTTCTGCGGAAATGGAGTTGCTTACAACGCACCCGCTCTGGAGAAGAATGCTGTTTGACACGGTCGAGACATCCGGCGCTGCGTCTCCTTGAGGGAGATAGCGGTAGCAGAAAGCGAAAATCAAGAGGAAGAGCCGCAGAACAAGCAGAATCCAGCGAACGGCACCGTTGTTTGCTCGCTCTTGCCAGTCGAACGCACCGTGGCTTCGCTGGGAGTCAACTGCCGACTGTTGGGCCGTCGCTGATTCTGCCCTCCGTTGGGCCGCTACAGAATGAGTGATACGACCGTATGGGACTGAGACTGAACTCGATGGGCGCTCTACTGATCCTCGCACTCGTCGGCTCTGACCTGGGTGCCGGCGAGCTCAGTTTCTCGGCTGTCCCAGTGTCCGACTCTGTATCCAAAGGTGACCCTGTGCTGGTTCGCGTTACTCTCAGCAACGATGCTGCGCTGGGAGCAGCTGAGCCTGTCTTCTTCGTCTTGGTGCCGAGGCTGGTCGTAGGGGCTCGGCCGATGCCCGAATGGCCCTACCTTCAAGTGACTTTCGAAGTCACTGACCCTGACGGCCGTCGGATGGAGGCCCAGCCGCCTCCGGAACTTGGCAAGCTGGCCGAGCCGCAGCTCAATTGGCTCGAGGAGCTTCACGCTGGGGAGTTCTTCGGCCGAACGGTTGATCTCTCCTCCGTCTGGATCGGTTTCCGGTTTCAGAAATCGGGCGCGTACACCATCCGCGCGAGACTATCGTGCGGAGCACGTCAGTGGCTCGATGCGTGGCTTCATCGTAACGGAACGAGCAGTGGTTCCTTGCCGTTCTCCTACGAGCATGTATTCGGTGGTTCCCTGGAGTCGGAGCCTCTACGGATTGTCGTCGAGTGACACTTGGCGAGCTCCAGGCGTGACGATGTGACGATTAGATCTCCGCGGGCGGCGGGACGTCGTCGACCCCGAAGTGTGGCTCGAGGACCTCGAGGTCTTCTTCCCACACCCGGGCGGGCGTTTCGGTGCCGGCCGTTTCGGTGCCAGACATGGCCGGACTCTCTCGCAACCGGCGGCACAAGGCAAGGCGTTGCCGAGCCGAGGGGGAAGGACCCATCCTCCCCCATACCGCGGTCTTTCGACCCCGCCAACTCTTCGTAGCCGGGATGCGGCCCGCGGCAGCCGGTACTCGGGGATCGCTCCGCCGAGCGCGCCTGGCACGAGACCAAGTCCTCGGCTCAGTCGAGCGCAGGACAGCGCCGTGCGCTTTGCGACGCTGCGCACGGCACGGCCAGGTCAGATTCCATTGGACAAAATGCCCGCAACCGTCACTGGTACTGATAGGAAGGGAACCGGACCTATGGCAGAATCACCCATGGCGGCATCAGACGCGACCCTGGTCCGAGGCTCACTCGACGGCGACCGGGCCGCGTTCGCGCAGCTCTACGACCGGCGGGCGCGCCTGGTGCGCGCGGTCTGCTACGACACCACTCGCGACCGCCAGGCTGCGGCGGACCTCACCCAGGAGGTCTTCCTGCGGGCCTACGAGAGCCTGGCCAGGCTGCGCGAGCCGGGAAAGTTCGCTGCCTGGGTCACCGGCATCGCCCGCCAGGTCTGCCGGGAGTGGCGGCGCCGCCGTGGGAAGGAACGGTCTGGGATCAGCCGGCTGGCGGAGGGCACGGGGAATTCTCCATTTGCCCCCCTCCGGGGGGACCCCGGGAGTCCGGTGGTGCCGCAGCTTCTCGACGTCGAGATCCGGGAGTTGCGGGACGCCGTCGCGTCGCTGCCCGAGAAGGAGCGCCTTGCGCTCCACGCCTTCTACCTCCAGGAGCAGGACGTCGAGCAAGCCCGGCTGGTGGTCGGACTCTCCCGCTCGGGTTTCTACCACGTGCTCTCCTGCGCCCGCCGGCGCTTGAGGCCAAAGCTGCGCGGTCAGGAGGTGGCGTAATGCGATGTCCCACGAGCGATGACTGGATGCTGCTGTCGATCGACCAGGTCGGCGGGGGCGAGGCCCGCCGGAGACGCGCCCACCTGGAAGGCTGCGGCGCCTGCCGCGAGATCTTCGCGCGGGCGAGCCGCGAGCACGCCCAGCTGAAACGCCTCTATCGGGCGACGGACCAGGGCCACGAAGCGCTGCGCGAGCAGCTGATGGACGCGCTGCCGGAGGCGCCGCCCCGCCCACGAGCCGCGGAACCGCGGGATCGCCGGCGGCGATGGACCTCAGGCCTCGCGCCGCTGCCGCGGCGCACCGCGTGGGCGATGGCCGCGGCGGCGGCGGTCGCGGCCGCGGCCTTCCTCTTCGTGGGCCACGGCGAGAGTGTCGCCTTCGGCCAGGTCGCCCGCCATTTCCAGAACGTCGAGACCATCGTCTGCCACATGACGCGCACCATCACCGGCAACGACCGGCCATTCGAGGTCGACGGTAGGCTGTACTTCTCGGCCGATCACGGCAGCCTCGCCACCTTCTACGTCGAGGGTTTGAACGTCCTCACCGTCTGGGCCCCGGCCGGGGGACCGCTGGTGCGCGTCAACCACGGCAGGCGGCCTACCTACTCGGTGATCCAGATGTCCGACGACGATCCGGACGCGCCCTGGCGCAAGGGGCCCGGAGGCCATCTCAAGGGCTTGAGGTCGCTCACCGAGGATGCCGGCGTGCCGCTCGCCGAGCGGCTCTTCGACGGGCGCCAGGTCCAAGGGTTCGAGATCCCGGGCGACAAGCTGGGGCTCGAAGATCCGACGGCGAGCGCCGAGATCTGGGTCGAGAAAGCCACCGGTCTGCCGGTGAGCTATACCTTGACCGCGGCGTGGCCGGTGCCCGGCCAGCGGGTGGTCGAGACCTTCGACCGCTTCGAGTGGAACACGCCGCTTCCGGCGGCCATCTTCGAGCCGTCGATCCCCGAGGGGTACACCCAGGTCGATCTCGACATGCCGCCGGCGGACGAGGAGGCGCTGGTCAGAGGGTTGCGGGTCTTCGCCGAGCTGTCCGGGGGTTCCTATCCCGAGTCGTTGGCTTCCTATCCCGAGTCGTTGAGCCAGGTCCGGGTCAACAAGGAGCTGGAAACGATCCTCGTCGAGCGCTACGGCGGGGACGATTTCGACCCCTCGAGCCCGCTCTACGAGGAGGCGCTGCAGAAGATCGTGACGGTCGGGAACGCGTGCCGCTTCTACTCGGACCTGGTGAAGGGCGGCCGCGAGCCGGAGTATTTCGGAGCCGGGGTGCGCGCCGGCGACGCCGAGAGCGTGCTGCTCGAGTGGCGCCTCGACGACGGCGGCACCCGGGTCATCTACGGCGACTTGTACGCCGAAACACTGCCCGCGGACGGGCACGATGAATGAATGCCCGGGGACGGGCACGGTGGATGAATCGGGGCAACTGAAAGGAGACTCGAGAATGTACACAGCGAGGATCTTTCTCTCTTCGTTGGCGATCCTGGCGCTGGCCGCTTCCTCGGCTGCCGTCCCCCCGGAGGGGGACCAACTTCCAGTGGTCGGCAAGGACTATCAAGAGCACGTCGCGAAGGGACGCCGGTTGCTGAAAGAGAGGCAATACGACCAGGCGATCGCCGAGCTCGAGAAGGCCGAATCCCTGGCCCCCGGCCAGTCGCTGGCCGCGCTGTCGGTTCTGGCCAGGGCCTATCGAGAGACCGACCGAACCGCGGAGGCCATCGAGGCCCACCGGCGCTTCCTGGCGGCGGCGACGGATCCCGAGCTGACCGCCAAGGCCTCCAACATGCTCGGCGTCATCTTGCTGCGCCGGACATCGGTGGAGCCCGGCGATCTCAGGGAAAGCGAGCAGGCTTTCAGGAAGGCGCTGGAGCTCCGACCTCGAGAGGCCTGCCGAGCGCGGCTCAATCTCGCCGAGGTTCTCTACCGTGCCGGCGATGAAGACGCGGCGCTCGGGGTGCTGGAGAAATATCCCCACTCCGAACCGGCCGATTCCTGGCGGCGCCTCGCCACGGTCCCGGTCTCGGATCACATCTATGATCAGCTGACGGAGCTGCTGCTGGCCAGGGACCCCGAGACCCCGGTCTATTTCCAGGGCTCCGTCTCCAAGCCCCAGAAGATCAGCGCGCCTCAGCCGTTCTACACCCGGTTGGCCGCGAAGAATCGAATCG
This sequence comes from bacterium, assembly GCA_024226315.1. Classification (GTDB taxonomy): domain Bacteria; phylum Acidobacteriota; class Thermoanaerobaculia; order Multivoradales; family J023; genus JAAELT01. The sequence goes on from JAAELT010000333.1 coordinate 181,257, forward strand.
AGGGCAGGGTGATTCTGCGGACCGTCATCGACCGACGGGGGCATGTCGCGCGGGTGGAGGTCCTGAAAGGCCTGCCGCTTGGGTTGACGGAGGTGGCGGTCGAGGCCGTCGAGCAATGGAGATTCAACCCGGCCACCTTCCGCGGCCGACCCGTCGCGCTGTACTACAACCTGACGATCAACTTCAGGTTGCCGCCCGAAGCCGGCCAGAGCTGAGGCCCCGGGCGGGCAGCATCATGGACGGCTACTCTTCATAGCCGGGATGAGCAACCTTGGTGCCGGCGGCCGGTGCCCCGGGCGGCGAGGCCCACGGCAGGTGCGGCATGGATTCGGACAGGCCTCGCAGCACCACGTACATGTTGGCGCACGGCTCGAGCGACAGCTCCTGGCCGTCCCGGGCGCCGTCCCCAGCCGCGGCCTCGAGCAGCGAGAAGTCCGCGACCGCAAGCCGCGCCGAGAACGCCGGCGAGGTGTAACTCAGGTCGCCGCCCACTTCCAGCCGGTGAGTCTCGCCGTTCCAGCGTGCCTCGATCACCTCGGTCTGCGGGGACTCGGCATCGCGGATGAGCATGAAGGCATTGTCTGTCTGGGACTCGAAGTCCTCGCGGTCCAGGTAGAGCCGCGGTTTGTCGCGGTAGGGCTCGCCGGAGGTCGGGCAGAAGGTGGTGCAGTTGCCGCACTCGTTGCAGAAGTCGGTCAAGACCGCGATCTGAAGGCGCTGGTCGGCCTCGAAGTCGCTGGTCTCACCCGTCGCCACCGTGCCGTCCGCGACGACAAGGGTGGGTAGGGTGGCGGTGAAAGGCACCGACTCGTAGGTCATGAGCGCCATGTTCGGGCACACGCCGACGCACAGGCTGCAGATCTGGTGGCAGTCGAGACAACGGCTCGCTTCGGCCGTGGCCTCTTCCGGGGTGTAGGTCTTGATCGGCTCGTTGAAGCTCATCCGCTGGTCGAGCGGCGTGTGGGTCAGCGGCACCCGCCACTCGCGGTGAGCGCGGCGCAGCAGCAACTGGTGCAGATCGAAATCGCCGTCGTGCCCGTCTGCGGTGGCGTTCGGCGTCGCGCCAGAGGCACGCGCGATGATGGCGTCGGCCACCGCCTTGCCGTCGGCCGCAGCCTTGACGATCGACGACGGACCGTCGGCGGCGACGTCGCCGCCGGCGTAAACACCCGGCAGCGAAGACTCGAAGGTATCCGGGTCGACCCGGATGTAGCCCCAGTCGTTCAGCTCCGGCACCTGGTCGCCGAAGAAGTCCAGGATCGCGTACTGGCTGATGGCCAGGATCAGGGTATCGAGGGGAATCTCGAATTCGCTGCCGGCGATCTCGTGGGGGATCTTCCGGCCGCTCTTGTCGCGGTCGCCGCGGTATTCCATGCGAGTGCACACCAGCCCGGTTAGCTTCGTTCCGTTTGCCCCCCTTCGGGGGGACCTGGTTCCCTCGATGGTCAGGGCGTGGGGCTTGACCAGCTCGACGATCTCGACGCCCTCCTCGATGGCGCCGTGGATCTCCTCCCGATCGGCGGGCATCTGGTCGATGGTGCGCCGGTAGATCAGCGACGCTTCCGCGCCCAGCCGGTAGGCCGAGCGCACGCAGTCCATCGCCGTGTCGCCGGCGCCGATGACCCCCACCCGCCGGCCGATCGGCACGGGGTTCTTCTCCCGCACGCTGCGCAGAAACACCAGCGCGTCCATGATGCCCTCCGAGTCCTCCCCCGGAAGATTGAGCCGCTTGGCGAGCTGGGCGCCGACCGCCACGAAGATGGACTCGAAGCCGTCGGCCCGCAGCTGCTGCAGGGTGAAATCGACCCCCGCCTCGACGCCGTATCGGATCTCCACCCCGAGCTCCTTCAGCACCTCGAGATCCTGATCGATCTCGGCCTGCGGCAGCCGGTACTCGGGGATGGCGCCGCCGACCATGCCGCCGGCATAGGGGTACATCTCGAAGATGGTGACGCCGAAGCCGGCGTAGGCCAGCTTCTGGGCGGCCGACAGGCCGGCGGGACCGGCGCCGATGATCGCCGCCTTGCTGCCGCGCGGCAGCGGTCGATAGAAGAGCTCCGGCCGCGCTTCGTGCTCCATGATGAAGCGCTTGACGTCGCGGATCGCCAGCGGTTCGTCGTAGTGGGTGCGGATACAGGTGTTCTCGCACAGATGGTCGCAGACCCGGCCCAGGATCGCCGGCAGGGGGTTGTCCTCGCGGGTGATCGCGACCGCCCCGGCGAAGTCGCCGCTACGGACGGCGTTCATGTACTGCGGCACCTTCTGGTCGACCGGGCACTCGTCCACGCAGGGCGCCTCGATGCAGTCGAACAACCCGAGCGGCCGGGGGGTCTTCGACCGGTCGGTGCGAAACGAGTCCTTCTTGCTGCGCCACTCGGACCTCGCCTGCGCCGCGTACTGGCGCAGGTTCACCCGGCCGAGGGTCCTGACCACCAGGTCGGTCAAGATCTCGGCCCGAGCCTCGTCGAAGCCGTGCTCGACCGCCCAGGAGCGGACGGCGTAGACGACCCGCCCCTTGTCCGGTCCCGCGCCTCTCCACGCGGCAAGGCGTCCGGCCAGCAGCTCGCACGCCGCGGGGGACAACGCCTCGGGATCCAGTTCCAGGTCAGCGTCGGTGGATGCCGCGTCGCCGAGCATCGACGCGAAGTCCGCGAATTCCGGCTGAGAGACAGCGGTTCGGCAGACGAAGTCGGTGAGGTCCAGCGCTCCGGCATCGTCCATGGCGGCATCCGAGGTCTCGAAGTACTGCAGCATGCGCAGGTAGCCGCCGGACTTGAGCAGATCCGAGCAGACCGTGATGCTGGCGATCCCGGAGCGCAGGAGGTCCACGACGTTGAAGGCATCGGCGCCGCCGGCGAACGAGATCAGCAGGTCGCCGCGAAACTCCTCGGAGAGTCTGTGGGCCAGGTTCGTGGTCACGGCATGGAGGGCGCGGCCCGACAAGTACATCATGTCGTCGTCCGGGAAGACGTCACGAAAGTTCTTCACCTCGAGCGTGTTGGTGAGCTTGACGCCGAAGACCAGCCCCTTGTCCCGCGCCAGGGCGCGCAGGCGGTGGAGCATGGGGATGGCGTCGGCGTATTTCAGATCGTGGCCGAACGCCTCGTCGGGGATCTGAACGTCGCCGAAACCGAGCTCATCGTTGACGATGCCGCGCACGAGCTCCGGCCCGAGCAGGGTCGGATTGCACTTGACGCTGGTGTGCAGCCCGCGCTCGGCCAGCAAGTAGGTGCAGATCTTTCCGATCTCGTCCGGCGGACAGCCGTGCATGGTGGAGAGGGTGATGGTGTCCGAGATGGTGTCGGGAATCTCGATCTCTCTCACCTCCGGGCACCACCGCGCCACGATGTCGACATAGGCCTGCTTGTACTCCGAGCAGTCCTTCATGACCTCGAAGAACCACTGGACGTTGGGCTTCAGGATCCCTTCGAGGTTGTAGCCGACGCTCATGTTGAAAATCATCCCCGGCTCGTCGCCCGGGAAGCCGAGCTTGCGGTGCAGGGCGTGGATCAGCACCCAGGCGCGCAAATACTCGTCGAAGGACTCGTGGACCTTGAGCTCCTGCGACCACTCGACGTTGTAGCCCTCGTCCTGGATGTCGATGCAGGGCTTGTTGACGTCGAGCTCGTCGAGGGTCTGCACCGTCTTGAGCTCGAGGAACCGCGATCCGCAGAGCCAGGCGACGACGATGTTCTGCGCCATCTGGGACTGCGGTCCGGCCGCGACCCCGAACGGGCTCTCCAGGGCGACGCCGTACTTGCGCCGCTCGAACCGGTTGGCCTCGCTCGGCACGAAAATCGCCGAGGAGGGCACTCCGAACAGCGAGCTCTTTTCCTCGAGCTCGGTGAACGCCCAGGCGGACAGATGCTCCATCGAGATCGGGTGAAACAGGTCCGACATTCGAGAATCTCCTTTTGGGTGCCAAGAATAGCCGGCCCACCACCGGTCGGAAGACCTATAAACGGGCGTGCAGGCGCCTGGCCTGCTCCGCCGCCTTTGCCCTGACCTCGCCGGCGTCGACACGGGTCGGCTTGCCGCCGGTGAACACCACCTCGCCGTCGATCACGATCTCGAGCGGCCGCGCGCCCGGAGTGAAAGCCAGATGCCAGGGATCCATCGGCTCGTACGACCAGGTGACGAGATCTTCTCTGGCCTCCGGCACCAGGTTCCAACCGTTCTCCAGCCAGCCCCAGGTCGTCTCCGGCGTGGCGAGCACGTCGACCTCGCGGTGCTTGACGTAGGCCAGGCGGAACTCCTCGATCATGTTGCCGCCGATGCCGTCGGAGCCCAGGACCACCGGGTTGTGAAACCTGAACGGCCGGGCGTAGCCGACGGCATTGTTCATGTTGGACCGGGTGTTGTGCTGGAGGGTGCCCTCGAGATCGTGGTCGTCCGGGATGTGAATGCAGTGGGCGAGCAGCCAGTCGTCGCGGGTCAGGCCGGCCAGACGCTGGGGCGCGTCGACGTCGCCGAGCCCCTCGGCGACATGGATGTGGGCGCCGACCCCCAGGTCGGAGGCCAACGCGGCCGCGGCCGCCAGGGTTTCGTCGCTGCAGGTGAACGCGGCGTGAATTCCGACCAGGCCTCTGCCCCCCGCGCGCAGAAAGCGCTCGTTTTCCTCCAACCCGCGGCGGGCGCCGTCGGCACCGTGGCGATCGGTCACGCCGTAGGCGCAGACCACGCGCACCCCCACCTCGGCGCAGGCCTCGGCGATCGCCGCCAGCGATCCCTCGATGGCGTTGGGCGACTCGTGATGGTCGACGATGGCGGTGGTTCCCGCCTCCAGGGCCTCGAGCGCGCCGAGCATCGCCGACCACCGGATCATCTCCAGATCCAGCGCCGCGTCCAGCCGCCACCAGATCTGTTCCAGGATCTCTTGGAAGTCGGTCGGCGTTTTGGGCGGCGGCGGCATGCCGCGCGCCAGGGACGAGTACAGGTGATGGTGGGCACAGACCAGGCCCGGGGTCGTGTTGCTCATCGTGGGTCTCCAACGCGGCTGTTCGCAGCGAGCTGCCGGCTAACGGCGCAGTACACTAGCGTCAACACCTGCTAGCTTAACAGCAGGCTGGCCCACACAGCTTGCGGATGCTACGGTCTATCCGGCCTGATTCCCGATCGCCGCTTGCGCCGCGTTCGGCAGGCTGTCGAGGAGCTCGAGGCCCATCTTTTCCAGGTGCCAGAACGGCCTGCCCAAAGCCGGTCGGCGAAGGTCTGGTTGCCTTGCGTCGAGACCGGAAAGCTTACAGCAGGAGGCATGGCACCCGCTCTCAGGCTATGATCACCGGTACACGCGAGCAGTAGGAACGAGTCTTTTTCCGGAGAGCACGACCATGACGGCTACGAAACGGTCCGGTTCCGAGGCTTCGAGCGATCCGATCCGGTTCGTTCTGGACGGCGAGGTCGAGACCGTCCGCGGCATCGACCCGAACACCACGGTCCTGAGCTACCTGCGCGAGACGCTGCGTCGAACCGGCACCAAGGAAGGTTGCGCGGAGGGCGACTGCGGTGCTTGCACGGTGGTCCTCGGTGAGCTCGACGGCGACCGGGTCCGGTTCCGCGCGATCAACTCCTGCATCCAGCTCGTGCCGACGCTCGACGGCAAGGAGCTGTTCACCGTCGAGAGCCTGAAGCGCCCGGACGGCGACGCCCCGCCAGAGGCGGGCAAACGGAACCTCCACGCGGCCCCGCAGGCGAGTGTCGCCAGCCACGGGGCGCAGTGCGGCTTCTGCACGTCGGGAATCGGCA
>JAAELT010000334.1 GCA_024226315.1 bacterium
CACCGCTGCCGGCACCTCGCCGGCGACGCCGTCGATCAACGACTCGGCAAGACCGGTGATGCCGTTGAGCGGGGTCCGCAGCTCATGGGATGTGTTGGCCAGGAACTCGTCCTTGAGCTTGTCGACCTGCCGCAGGCGCCGGTTGACGTCCCGTTCCTGGGCAACCGTCTTTCGCTGCCAGACGACGAAGGCCAGACCCAGTACCAGCAGGGTGAAGCCCACGGACCCGGCCATCACCGCGCGCTGCTGGCCTTTACGACGTTGCAACTCTAGAGCTGCAAGGCGCTGGCTATGCTCCAATCGCTCGATCTCGAGCTGTTTCTTCTCCGACTCGTAGCGGGTCGTCATCTCGGCGATGATCTCGCTGTTGCGCTCGTTGTAGATCTCGTCCTGAAGCTCCTTGTGTCGCCGGAAGGCCTCGAGCGCCTGGCGGTGGCGACCGGATTCGGAGTAGAGGGTCGCGAGGCCTTGATAGGCGTTCTCGAGATCGACCCGGGACTCCAGCTCGAGCGCGAGATCGCGAGCCGCCTCGGCCGTGGACAAAGCCGTCTTCGAGTCACCTGTGAGGTGGGAGGCCCCCGCGAGGTTGATCAGAGTTTCGATCTGCCCCCGGCGATCGCCGAGGCGCTCCTTGATCTCGAACGCGCGCCGCAGGTATGTCATGGCTCGCCGCGGTTCTTCGAGGTCCATGAAGCTCATGCCCAGGTTGTTATACATGTGGGCGAGATAGCGATCGTTCTCGACGCCCTCCATGGCCTCGATCGCTTGCTGGAAGTGATCCGCGGCGCGGGAAGGGTCTGCGGCGCGCTGGTAGGTGAGGCCGATGTTGTTGTGCACCGTGGCCGTCAGGTCCGAACGACCCAACCGCCGATAGATGGTCAGGCTCTCGCGGAAAGCGGCTCGCGCCTCGTCGAAATGTCGAATACGGCTGTTGACGGAACCGATGTTGCTGAGGGCCTGCGCCTCACCGAGCTCGTCTCCGAGCTCCGCAAACAAGCTCCGTGCGCGCAGGAACTCCTCCGCGGCCTGCTGGAACTCGCCCTGGCGAAAGTAGACTTTACCGGAGGAGCGGACCGCCTCCGCTCGGGACGCCGGATCGCCGATCCTCTGGTAGAGGCCCTCGGCTTCGCGGAAAGCTTCGAGTGCCCCTGGAAGATCGGTCAGCCGTTCCTGGATCGACCCGATCTGAGCCAGGACCGGTGCCAACTTCGATACCGCGTCTTCGGCCCTGGCGAGGGTCTCCGCCCGTCTGCCGTAGCGCAACGCTTCCTGGTTGGCGTTGGTGTGAGCATAGGCGACGGCGAGCGAGAGCGAGAGCTCGATTTCGATCAGGGCGTCCGGCTCCTCTTCGAGCAGCTCGAGCCCTTCGAGGGCCAGGGTGATCGCCTGCTCCGAGTCTCGCGTCTCGTAGACCTCGACCAATGACGCGATCAGCGGCAGACGTTCGGCGCCCGAGAGTCGCGCCAAGCGCTCTTCGAGGTCGCTGACCTCGTCTGCCGCGGCCCAGAACGCAGGCGCCAGAGCGAGAGCGAAGATCAGCTTGGACGCCACTGCCCGGCACAATGGCCGCCTGAACTCTTCTCGGCCCCGCCTTACGCTCATCGACCGCCTCCGTGTTGGGATCCGAACCGTGAAGAGTATCATGAGGTCCCGCAGCTCATCCTGAGCGCGCAGGGGCCGGGCATCGACGGGGTTCATGCCCGCCGAGCGCACGCCCAGGTGGCCGGTCATCAGTACCAGGTTGGAGAGCGCGTGGACGTTGTCGGTGCCGCTGCGCGGCCAGAACAACGTCCAGGGGGCCAGCGACGCCGGCGCCACGCCGGTCTTCTACCCCGGTTATCAATATGCCGAGGATCCGGCCGTGCGGGAGAGATTCGGTCGCGCCTGGGGTGGCCGAAAGGGAGGCGAAGAAGGTCTTCCCCGGCTCCTACGCCGCCGTCGCCGGCGGCTGACCCGATCTAGACGTGCCGGTGGCCTCGGCCGTTGCCGAGGAAGGAGTAGAGGGCCATGCCGCCTCGGCGCGCCAGGGAGACGGCCAGGCTCGACGCCGCGCCCACGGTGCCGAGCACCGGCACGGCGGCCATCAGCGCCTTCTGCACGATCTCGAAGCCGGCGCGGGCGGAGACGATCAGGATCCGGTCTTCGAGCGGTAGCTCGTCCTCCAGCAGGCAGCGGCCGATCAGTTTGTCGACCGCGTTGTGACGGCCGATGTCTTCCTCCAGGGCGAGCAAGTCGCCGCCTGAGTCGAAGAGGGCGGCGGCGTGGATGCCGCCGGTGCGCTCGAAGAGCGCCTGTGAGCCGCGCATTCGTTCGGGCAGCTCCTGCAACAGCTCGATCGGGCAGTCCAGGGGGCGGATCTCGGGCAGGCGCTGGTAGATGTCTTCGCGCCGCGCCTTTCCGCACAAGCCGCAGGCGGCCACGGCGGTGAACTCGCGCCGCGCCTTCAGCACCTGTCCGCGGTTGCGTTTCGCCGTTTCGCTCAGGCGCACGAAGACGACGTTGTCTGGGTCGTAGGCCAGCGGCTCCTCGCACGGCTCGATCGCCTCGATCTGGCCCTCGCCGTCGACGATGCCCTCGGTGAACAGGAAGCCCGCCGTCAGCTCGCGATCACGCCCGGGGGTGCGCATGGTGACCACCAGCGGCTCGTCGTCGAGCCGGATCTCGAGCGGCTCCTCGACCGCCACCCAGTCGGGCTCGATTCCCCGCCCGGGGCGATCCACCTCGACCCGTTCGAGGCCGGCTTCATCCCGCACCTCGCTCATGGCGTCATCCTACCTGGGTTAAGCTACCGCGGCGCGTCATGAGTCATCCCACCCCAGACCCGCGACCGAGCTCCGCGCGCGGGCGCTCGTGGATGAGGGCGGGGTTCTGGGTGCTGCTGGCGGCGATGGTGTTCTCGGCGTGGGTGGTGGTCTTCCGGGTCGACCTGGCGCCGCGGGTGGAGAGTGACTTCTTCTTCTCGACCGAGGATCCGGCGTTCCAGGCGTCGCAGCGGATCTCGGAGCTCTTCCCTTCGAACCCGCAGCTCATCCTGAGCGCCCTGGGGCAGGGTCTCGACGACCCGGAATACCTCGAGCGGCTCGGCCAGCTCACCGACGAGTTGCTCGCGGACCCCGAGATCACCGCGGTGCAGAGCCTGACCCGCGGCCCCAGCCACCCGGCGGCGGTGCTCACCAGCCCGATCTGGAGTCGATTGCTGCTGTCGGACAACCCGCGGGCCAGCCAGCTGGTGGTGTCGGTCGAGCCGCAGGCGGGTAGCGCCATGGTGACGCGGGTGGAGGAGATCCTCGGGCGGTTCCAGCGCCCGAGCTTCGACCTCGAGATTTCGGGTGTGCCCTACGTGGTGGAGCTCATCCGCAGGCACCTGCTGCGCGACCTGAAGGTGTTCTCGGGCGCCGCGCTGCTGGTTTTCGGGCTGGTCATCGCGCTGCTCTACCGCTCCGTGCCGCCGGTGGCGGGAACCCTGCTGTCGTGTGTCGGGGCATGCCTGCTGACCCTCACGGTGCTCCACCTGCTCGACGTGCCGATCGGCATCCTGACCGCCAACATCGCCACCATCGTCTTCGTGCTGACGCTGTCGCACACGGTGTTCCTGACCGCCAACTGGCGGCGCCTGCGGGCGGAGCTGAGTCCGGAAGAGGCGGTCGCCCAGGGGGTGCGAATCACCTTCACCGCCTCCTTCTGGTGCATGGTCGCGGCGCTTTCGGGCTTCGGCAGCCTGCTGCTGGCCAATGCCAAGCCGCTGCGCGAGCTGGGGGTTTCGGGCATGGTCGGCACGGCGGTGGCGATCGTCGTCGCCTACGGCTTCTACCCAGCCTTCCTGCGCGGTGGGAAGGCCTCCGCACCGGCCCTGGTCGGCGGCGAGACCACGGGTCGCCTGCCGGGCGCCGCCGGCGCGCTGGTGGTCGCGGTTCTGTGCGTGGCCGCCGCCGCCGGGCTGGCGGCGATCAATACCGACCCGAGCGTGTTCGCCTATTTCGCGAAGGACAGCGAGATTCGCCGCGGCCTGGAGCTCTTCGACCGCGGTGGCGGTTCGAGCCCGCTCTACCTGGTGGTCTCGGACCGTCAGGGGCGCAAGCTGGACTCGAAAGCCACCGAGCCCGGTCTCGGGCGTCTGCAGGAGAGCCTCGAGGCCGAGGACGCGGTGGGCGTGTCGCTGTCTCTACCGGTGCTGCTGGCGGAGGCGCGCCGGGTGCCCCTCGCCTCGCTGCTCACCACCGAGCAGCTGGTCAACATCCTGGACAGTGAGCGCTACGAGCGCATCGCGCGCAGCTTCATCGACGAGGAGCGCCAGATGGCTCTCTTCTTCATGAGGATGCGCGAGACCGGCAGGCAGGAGCCGCGGCGGGAGATCGTCGGCCGGCTCCGGGATCTGGCGGGGCAGGCCGGCTTCGAGACCGAGCTGATCGGTGGCCTCTACGATCTCCAGGGCAAGCTCGGCGACCTGGTGGCGACCAGCCTGGTGCGCGAGCTCGGCGGGCTGCTGCTGTTTTTCGTGCTGGTCGCCGCGGCGGTGTCGCGCTCGCCCCGGGTGACGGCGGCGATGGTCGCCTGCCTGGCGGCGGTGCCGGTGCTCCTGCTCGGCGCCATGGGGCACCTGCGGGCGCCGGTCGACGTGATCTCCGCCCCGGGCGCGAACGTCGCGATCGCGCTCGGCATCGACGCGATGATCCACCTGCTGATGGCCGTGCGCCGTCAGCGCGCCGCCGGCGACGGCTGGCGGCCGGCGTGGGTGAGCGCTCGCGCCCAGCAGCGCGTGCCGATCACGAGCGCCATGCTGATCCTGGCGGCCGGTTTCGGAATCTTCGTGCTGTCGAGCTTTCCCCCGACGCAACGCTTCGGCACCCTGGTCGCCGCCGGCACCCTGATCTCGGCGGTGATGGCTCTGGTGGTGCTGCCGTACCTGGCGACTGTGGGCAGGGACTAGGCCCCGGCGGGAACGGGCGTCACGGACTCCCTATCACGGATCCGCCGTGCTCTTCTTGGCGCCGGCCTGCTTCGAATGACCTTCGAGCAGATGCTGGGCGATCCACTGCGCCCTGAGCGTGTCCGGTAGGTGGGCGAGCCGGATTTCGACGCGCAGCTCGTCTCCCGCGCGTTCGATCGTGTAGGTGATGGTGTTGCCTGCGACCATCGCCTTGTAGGCTTCCTTGAGAGCGCCGCGATCGGCGTTCCTATAGGGCACGCCGTTGAGCTCCGTGATCCGGTCGCCGGGCTCGATGCCGGCGGCCTGCGCCGGGCTGTCGGGCACCACGCGCTCGATGAGCAGAGTGCCGTCCTCCTGGCGGTCGAGCTCGATGCCGACCCAGCCTCGGGTCCCGAACTGCTTGGTCATCCCGCTCAGGCAGTCGTCGAGCTCCGCGCTGCAGGGGCCATGGCCGGCCACGGCCACGCCCGCGAGCAGGATTGGCAGGATGGCGATCTGAAGGAGAACGTGTTTCATGACTCGGGCCTCGAAGACATGGGTATCTTACTGGCAGGTGCTGAGGGCATCGTCGAAATCGCAATCGATCGATGTTCCGAACGACTCGAGCAGGGCCGGCAGGAGGCCGAGCTCGCCCAGCCCGACGAGATCCTCGGAGTCGAGGGAGCCGCCGCTCCGTCGTTGTGCTGGTTGCTCGTTCACCGCGTGGTCGTCCAGAAGTTTCTCGGTGCTGTCATCGTGCTGTGGATCGGCGACCAGTCGCTTGGCCTCCACTGGGCCGGCGCCTCCAGCGGTCTCGGCAGGTGCCGGCCGCTCGGGAGAGGCGCAGGCGCCGAGCAGGATCAGGACCGTCAGAGGAACGCCAAGCGTCAGACGTTTCTTGCTGGTCGAATTGAACATACGAGCGGCGCGGCAGGTTTCCTCGATCGGTACGACGATCTAGACAGTGTACGACCGGGGCCACGGGAAGATGATCTCACGGTGTAAGAATCGAGTAAATGTGGCCGTCAGGCTCGATACAATAGAAGCATGAGCGAACCCGAAACCATCTTCGGCAAGATCCTCGATGGCGAGATCCCCTGCCATCGCGTTTACGAGGACGAGCACGTCCTGGCGTTCCTCGACGTCGGTCCGCTGTCGGCCGGCCACACCCTGGTGATCCCCAAGGAGCGCAAGGCGCGGCTCGACCAGCTCTCCGACGTTTCCGCTGCCGCTATCGGCCGGGCACTGCCGCGCCTGTGCCGGGCCGTTGTTCGGGCCACCGGCGCGACAGCCTACAACGTGCTCCAAAACAACGGCTCGGCCGCTCACCAGGCTGTGATACACGTGCACTTCCACATCATTCCGAAGTTCCCGGATGCCGGCCTGGGCATCGGCTGGAACGCCTCGAGCCTCGACGCCGCCGACGCCGCCGAGCTGGTGGAGAAGATCGCCGGGGCACTGGCCGACGAGGAATAGATGCCGATGGCGGACGAAGGCGCGCGCAGCGTCCAGGAGCGGTTCGCGCCGCGTGGCACGTGCTTCGGTTGCGGCCCGGCCAACCCGAAAGGGCTGCGGATCCGCAGTCTCCCGATCGCCGACGAGCCTGACGCGCTGGTCTGTGACTGGACCCCGGAAAGCCACCACGCGGCCTATGAGACGTTTCTCAACGGCGGCGTGATCGGCTCGATCTTCGACTGCCACGCCAACTGGGCCGCCACCTGGCATTTGATGCGGCGCGACGGCCTCGACACCCCGCCGTGCACGGTCACCGCGGAGCTCGGGGTCAGGTTCCGCCGGCCGACGCCGATGGACGCGCCGGTGCGGCTAGAAGCGCGCACCGTTTCCTCGAATGGATCCCGCGTCGAGGTCGAGGCCACACTTACCACCGGCGGCGAGGTCACGGCGATCTGCACCGGCACCTTCGTCGCGGTAGAGCCAGGCCACCCCGCCTATCACCGCTGGTAGCCTCTCTTGACCCGGAAGCTCGTGCTCGCGCCTACCGTGGCCGGCCTGCTCGCGGGCGCCGTGCTCTGGCAGGGTTGCTCGGGACCCGAGCGGCCCGCCGGCGACTCGTGGCTGCCGGTCCTGGCAGACGGCGTCTTCCTCGACGCCGGCAACTGGATCGACTTCCGCCAGCGCCACCAGGAGATCGCTCAGACACGGTCGATCCTGCCGCCGACCTTCCTGGCGACCGTCGAGAGCGGCTGGGGAGGGACGGAGAGCTGGGGCGGCTGGGGCGTCGGCGAACGGACGGAGTTTCGCTTCTTCTTGCGTCGATCCGCAGCCTCCGAGCTGGCGCTCACCTGCCGCGCCGCGCGACATCCCGACGGCCGGTCACAGACGGTGACCGCGACCGTCAACGGCCGCAAGATCGGGACTTTCGAGGCCGGCAGAAAGTGGCGGGAGAAGCGTCTGGAGATCCCCGCCGGGGTGTTGCGCACCGGCGACAACCGGCTGTCGCTGGGCTACGCCTTCCACCTCGGCGGCGACGAGCGCGATCCCCGGCCTCTGGCGCTGGCGATCGAGCGGGTCGGGCTGCTCGAGCCGGGACGCTCCATGGAGCCGGCCGGCAAGGGCCTCGAAGTCGACAAGGAGGGCGACGCCCTGAGCCTCGGGCGCACCGGCACCTTTCTGGTGCCGGTGCGCGTGCCCGGCGAGGCGCGGGCGCTCGAGCTGAGCGTGCGGACCCGAGGTCGCGGGGCGAGCTTCGGCGCGGGAGTCTTGAGCCTCGACGGCGGGGAAGAAGACGTGCCACCGCCCGCGGACGGGCGGCTGCGGATCGACCTCGAGGCCTATCACGGGCGAGAGGTCTTCTTGCTCTTCGACGCCGACCTGCCGGCCGGCGGACGGATCGAGCTGCGCTTTCCACGCCTGATGGCCGATGGCCCGGGCGACGCGGGCGTTGCCCCCACGTCGGACGGTTCGCGGCCGGACGTGGTGATGATCGTGCTCGACGCCGCGCGGCCCGACCACTTCGGCGTCTACGGCTACCACCGTGACACCACGCCGGTGATCGACCGGCTGGCCGCCGAGTCCCTGGCCTTCCGCAACGTGGTGTCCGAGTGCTCCTACACCGCCTGCTCGATGCCCAACCTGCTGGCTGGTCTGTCGTTCTGGCAGCACGGGCTGGTGCTCCAGGGCCAGCGCCTCGGCGACGAGGTTCAGACCCTCGCCGAGATGCTCTCCGAGCTCGGCTACCTGACCCTGGGCTTCACCGGCAATCCGAACAGCTCGCGGATGACCGGCTCCGACCAGGGCTTCGACGAGTTCCACGAGATCTGGCGCGTGGCCTCGGGGCGCGACCGTACCCACCCGGGTTTTCTGACCGAACGGGTGATCGAGCGGCTCGAACGGGATCTCGACGAGCGGCCCGTCTTTCTGATGACGCACTACGTGCCGCCGCACGAGCCGTACGATCCAGACCCGCGGTTCGACCTGTTCGGCGATCCGGCCTACGCCGGACCGGTCACCGGCGAGCAGAGCTTCGTGGGGGCTGTGTTCGCCCACGAGATCGAGCTCGACGCGGCGGATCTGGCGGAGCTGGTGGCTCTCTACGACGGCAATCTGCGCATGGCCGACCACGCCGTCGGCCGCTTGATCGAAGCGCTGCAGCGGCTCGGCCGCTGGCGTGACACGCTGCTGGTGCTGACCTCCGACCACGGCGAGGCGTTCGCCGAGCATGGCCATCTGGGCCACAACAGCACGATCCACGAGGAGATGCTGCGCGTGCCGCTCATCCTGCGGCTGCCGCGGGGCGAGCGCGTCGATACCGACCTCGACCGCCTCGCCAGCCTCGGTGACCTGGTGCCGACCATCCTCGGCCGTCTGGGGCAGCCCGTCCCGCCGCCGACTCGCGGCGCCGATCTGCTGGCGCCGGCACCTGCGCCGATCTCCGACCGTCTCGTCTTCCTGCGCTCGGCCGAAGAAGGAGGTACGATCTTCGGCGTCCGCACGCCGCGGTGGAAGCTCATGGCCTGGGCGCCTGTGGCGCGCCGCGGCGGCTGGATCCGTCTCTTCGACCTCATGCAGGACGCCGCCGAGAGCCGTGACCTGGCGGCGGAGCACAGACTCCTGCAGGCCGCCTTGGCGCAGCGGTTGGAGCGAGTGCTGCGGGGACGGCCAGATCCGGTGGCCGGTGGGCGCGAGGCGGAGATCTCGAAGGAAGAAGAAGACATGCTGAGGTCCCTGGGGTACCTGTGAGCTCGGTCGAGCATCGTGGCGCGGGGCAGTGGCTCGGTCTCGCGTGGAGCGTCGGCCTGCTGCTGTGCGCAGGCGCCTGCCGCGAGCCGGATCGCGGCCTCGATACCGCAGCGCCGGTGACCGACGACGTGGTGCTGGACCTCGCCGCGACCTTCGCCGCCGCCACGGTGTCGGTGGAAAAGGAGGCTCTCGAGATCGGCCGTCCGTCGGCCCGGCCGCATCTGATCGCGGGCTGGGGGGCGGACGAAGAAGACGAAGACGGCGCCTACGTATGGGGTCTCGGCGAGGCCTCGACCCTGGAGCTGTTCGCCGTCGCGCCCGCCGATCTGGTCCTCGACCTGCGCTGCCGGCCTTTCCACTTCGCCGGGGCTCCCGAGCAGATCGTGAAGTTGTTGTTGAACGGCGAGGCGATCGGCGAAGTGCGGCTCGATCGGAGCTTGGAGCGCTACCAGATCGCGGTTCCGGCGCGCGCGGTGAAGGGCGGCGTAAACCGTCTGGTGTTCCGTTACGCCTACCACCACTCGCCCCGCGACGTCGTCGATGGAGCGGTGGACGAGCGCAGCCTGGCGGTGCGCTGGTACGACGTCGCGTTCCGGGGGCTCGGAGCGGGCGCTGTGCCGAGCCCACGGGAGACAGCCGGCGGCACCGGTGAGCGGCTCGAGATCCCCGTCGGCACAGCGGTCTCGTACTACTTCGACGCCGAAGGGCGCACCGAGCTGGCGATCCCGGCGCTGCGTGCCTGGGGGCGCCGGGCGGGCGCGGCGAGGCTGTTCGTCCGCACCCGCTCCGGCGACGTTTCCGGGCAGCGGTCGATCGATCCGCGGAGGGTCGAGGGGCCGGTCCGCATCCCGCTTTCCACCGCCGGCCCGGCGATCGATCGCGTGGAGCTGGCGGTGACGGCGAGCGGGGAGGGCGGCCTGGGTGCCCGGGCCCGCGAGTGGCTCGGGGGTGCCGGCGAGAGCGGCGTCTCGCTGGCCGCTCCGGTGATCCGTCGGCTGGAGCCGCCCGCCCGCCACGGCGCCGAGATCGCCCGTCGCCCGCCGCAGCGGCCGAACATCGTCGTCTACCTCATCGACACTCTGCGCGCCGATCACCTGGGAGTCTACGGCTACGAACGACCCACCAGCCCGAACATCGACCGCTTCGCCGCGGACGCGGTGCTGTTCACGGCGGCCCGGGCTCAGTCGTCCTGGACGCGGCCGGCGGTGGTCACTCTGCTCACCGGCTTGCTGCCGCAGTCGCACGGCGTCGAGGGGCGTGCCGACGTGCTGCCCGACTCGGTCGGCACCCTGGCCGAGATCCTCGCCGGAGAGGGCTACGAGACCGTCGGTGTGGTCACCAACGGCAACGTCGGCGCGACCTTTGGCCTCGATCAGGGCTTCGACCATTTCCGGCATCTCAGCGAGTCGTCCGAGAGGACGGAGATGCACCGGTTGTCAGACCATCTCAACGAGTGGGTCTTCCGCTGGCTCGCCGGCCGCGAAGACGCCGGCCGGCCTTTCTTCCTCTACGCACACGCCACTGATCCGCACCTGCCGTACACGCCCCCGGAGCCCTTCCTCGGGCGTTTCGCCGCCGGCGTCGATCCATCGATCGGCCTGCGCGAGAACGCGCGGGCCATCACCGAGGGCCGCGAGGCCTCGGAAGACGTGCGGGCGGCGCTGGTCGATCTCTACGACGGCGAGATCGCTTTCAACGATCACCACTTCGGGCGTCTGCTCGATCACTTGACGGCGCGGGGGATGTACGACTCGTCGCTCATCGTCCTGGTCGCCGACCACGGCGAGGAGTTCCTCGACCACGGCGGCTGGGAGCACGGCAAGACACTCTACTCCGAGCAGTTGCACGTGCCGCTGATCGTCAAGCTGCCCGGCGGTGAGGCCGCCGGCACCCGGGTCGAGACCACCGCCGGCCAGGTGGACGTGCTGCCCACGATCCTCGACGTTCTCGCCGTCGAGGCGCCGGCGGGGCTCGACGGCGTCAGCCTGCTGCGCAACTGGACCGTCGAGGGCCGGCCGTCTTTCGCCTCCCTGAACCTCGGAGGACGGCACATGCGTAGCGTCGGTGCCCGGGGCTGGAAGCTGATCCTCGACAGCTCCGATTTCACCCATTCCGAGCCGGTCGAGCTCTATCATCTGGCCGCCGATCCGCGGGAGACCGAGCAGCTCTCTCGTGAGCGACCGTTCGAGCGCGAGTTCCTGTCTCAGGTTCTCGGGCGCCTCGACCTCGAGCGCGTGGCGGTGGCCGGCACCGAGGCCGAGATTCCCGAGGAGCTGCGCAAGCAATTGGAAGCGCTGGGCTACCTGTAGAGCCCGGGATCACCCTCAAACGATCAGCGGCACGAGCTCGAAACGGTCGACGTCCACTAGCCCCAGGTCGGTGAGCTTGAGCGACGGAATGACCTCGAGACCGAGGAAGCTCAAGGCCATGAAGGGTTCGGCCAAAGTCGAGCCCAGCTCGCGGGAGACGTCGAGCAGCTCGTCCATCTTCTCGCGCACCTCCTCGATCGGCTGGTCGGACATCAGTCCGGCGATCGGCAGCGGCAGTAGCGAGAGCACCTGCTCGCCGGCGGCCGCCGCCAGACCGCCACCCGCCTCGGCGACCGCGCGGGCGGCGGTGGCCATCGACCGCTCGTCGACGCCGGCGACGATCAGGTTGTGGTGGTCGTGAGCCACGGTGCCGGCGATGGCGCCGCGCTTCAGGCCGAGTCCCTGGACGAACCCCCGGCCGACGTTGCCAGTCCCCCGGTGGCGTTCGACGACGGCGATCCGGAGTAGGTCGCGGCCGGGATCGGCGGCCGCGAACCCGCCAAGGGCGCCGACGGTCGCGGTGCGTGCCTCGGTGATCAGTTGATCCGGCACGATACCGATCACCCGGACCTCACGGCTCGGCGTCGTGCCGTTCATCGGGATGCGAAACTCGACCGAGTCGATGTCCACGCACACCGTGTCACGCATCGCGCCGGCGTTCGGCGTGCCGCGGTCGAAGCGCGGCTCGCCGTCCTCGCCCACCAACTGTCCGCCGATGTAGACTTGCTCGGCCCGCGGCTCGCGTGGGCCTTCGAACACCATCAGATCGGCGCGGCGCCCGGGGGCGACCGCGCCGCGATCCGAGAGCCGGTAGTGCTCGGCCGGGTTGAGGGTCGCCAGCCGGATCGCCGTCATCGGGTCCAGGCCGCCGCCGATGGCTCGCCGCACCAGGTGATCGATGGATCCTTCGCCGAGTAGATCGCCGGGTTGGCGATCGTCGGTACACCAGCAGATCCGGCGCTCGGTCTCGAGGCTCACCAGCGGCAGCAGCGCGTCCAGGTTGCGGGCTCCGGTCGCCTCGCGAATGAACAGGGTCAGACCCTGGCGCAGCTTCTCCCGCGCTTCGCTCTCGCTGGTGCTCTCGTGGTCGGACGAAATGCCGGCGGCGGCGTAGGCGGCGAGCGCCTGGCCGGAGAGGCCGGGGCAGTGACCGTCGATCACCCGGCCGGCGAAGGCGGCGAGCTTCGCCAGCACTCCCGAATCGCCAGCCACCACGCCGGGGAAGCTCATCACTTCGGCCAGCCCAAGCAGCCGCGGCTCGCCCTGCAGCTCCGCCAGGTCTTCGGCATCGAGCGAGGCACCGGAGGTCGCCAGCGGGCTCGCCGGCACGCAGGAGGGCGCGTTGACGAAGATCTCGAGCGGCACCCGTTCGGCGTCGCGCAGCATGAAGCGGATGCCTTCGAGCCCCCGGACATTGGCGATCTCGTGTGGGTCGGTGATGACCGTCGTCACTCCCCGAGGAACCACAGCGCGGGCGAACTCGCTCGGTGGCGTCAGCGAGCTTTCGATGTGGACATGGGCGTCGATCAGGCCGGGGCTGACGTAGCGACCGCCGAGGTCAATCTCAGTCTCACCGTGGTATCCGGAGCCGACGCCGGCTATCAGCCCGCCGGCGACGGCGACCTCGGTGGCCCGGATCTCGCCAGTCAGCACATCGATCAGACGCAGGTTACGCAGAACCAGGTCGGCGGGCTTCTCGCCGCGCGCGACGGCGAGCAGCTCCGGCAGACTCACGCTCGCTTCCCGATCGGTCGGCCCCAGAGCGTCAGCAGCTGGGGCAGCACCAGCATGGCTGCCAGCATGGCCGCGGCGATGGTTGTGGTGGTCAGCGCCGCCACGCGGAAGACCGGATCGAAACCGCTCGTGAACAGGATCGAGAAGCCGCCGATCAACAGCAGATTGGAGGCCACCACCGCGGCTCCGGCGCGGCGGAAGGTGTGATGGATCGCGTCGTCGAGCGCCATTCCGCTGCGCCGCGCGCGGCGGAAGTGGGTGAGCAGGTGGATCGTGTTGTCGACTGCCATGCCGATCGAGATGGTGAACACCACCACCGTCGAGGTGTTGAGCTCGTAGCCGTAGAGGGGCATCAGACCCAGGGTCAGTGCCAGGGGCAACACCGTCGGCAGGAAGCTCAGCAGGCCCATGCGCGGTGAACGGAAGACCAGCACCAACACCAGGAAGATCACGCCACCGGCGGTCAGCAGGCTGAGGATCAGGTCGCGGATGAAGAAGTCGAGCCCGCGGGAGGCAATGTAGGCCTCGCCGGTCATGCGGAGGGTCACCGGCGCGTCGAAGGGCTCGAGCCAGCCCGGGGTGGCCTCTTCGATCCAATCGAGGGTGGCGAGCGAGGCACGGATACCGTGGTCGCCCAGGCGTGCCGCGACGCGGGTTTCGGAGTGGTCCTCGCTCAGGAAGAGCGTCAGAGCCTCGGGCCGCAGGCGTCGCAGTGTGCCGAGCGCGAACGACACCCGTTCGGGTGTCAGGAGCTGCTCCACCTCGTCGTCGGCCCGTTTGCCGTGGACTTCGGCGATCAGGTCGACAAGGGATTTGACGTCGAGCACGCCGGGTTGTCGCGCCAGATCCCGCTGTATCTGGAAGACCTGGCGCAACGACTCCGCCTGGGTGAAGTAGTCTTTTCCCGAGCTCATCAGCTGGAGCTCGAGCGGCAGGATGCCGCCGAGCTTCTGCTCCACGACCTTGTTGCTTTCGTAGATCGGGTGCCCGGGAGGAAAAGTGTCGAGCACCAGTGAGTCGACCGGCACCCGGGCGCCGCTCGCTAGCGCCAGTGCCAGCGCTCCGAGCGCCAGGGCGAGCGACCATCGCGGGCGGCGGTTGATCGCGCTCACCAGGGAGTCGAGCCAGCGGTGCTGAGCGGTCTGCACGCGCCACAGTCCGCGGCTCTCGCCGCTCATCCGGTTGCCACTCATCTGGTTGCCGAAGTGACCCACCACCACCGGCAGGAAGGTGATCAGTGCCAGGTACGACATCATGATGCCGGCGGCCGCTTGCCAGCCGAGATCGCGCAGCGTGCCGTTGCGCGCCACCAGCAGGGAGGCGAAACCGATCGCCGTGGTCAGGCTGGTGAGGAACACCGGCAGCCCCAGCTCGGCCATCATCTCTCGCACCGCGTCCTGCCCGTCCAGGCCGCGTCGGCGCCCGGCGGCGTAGGCATGGAGCATGTGGATGGCGTTGCAAACCCCGATCACCAGGATCAGGCTGGGCACGATGTTGTTGACGACGTTGACCTCCGAGCCCACCAACGGCAGCAGCGCGATGCCCCACAGGCTGGCCAGGCCGACCGCCACCAGCGGCGCCAACGTCAGGCCGACGTCGCGATAGAGCAGCCACATGAGAGCCAGATAGAGTACCGCGGTCAACGGCCAGAATCGGCGCTGCTCGCTCTTGAGGTTGCGTACCGTTTCGAGGCGGACGAACGGCAGTCCGCCCAGGTGAAGCTCATAGTCGCGGGCGTCGACCGCGTCGTTTGATTCCGTACGGAGGATCTCGACCATGGCGGTCTCGAGCTCGGCCAAGGGCCGGTCGAGTGCCGAGAGATCCTGGAATTCCTCAGCGAGCGCCACGACGATGGCGGCGGTCGAGCCGTCTTCGGACACCAGCTGGCGGGGGAGCATGCGGGAAGTCTCGATCTGGGAGCGTACCCGCGCGACGTCCCGGCCTGTGACCGGCAGGGCGCCCACCAGAGGGGGTAGGGCACCACCGCCGAAGATCGACAGGCTGGCGTTCAGATCGCGGCGCGGGATCTTCACCAGGCTGATCGCCTCGCGAGAGATGCCGCTGGCGCCGGCGGCCTCGGTCAATCGGTAGAGCAGAGTCAGGCCGCGGGCGTCGGTCACCGAGCCGGGCCCTGTGCCCTGGAGCGCGATCAGCAGCAGATTGTCGTGGATGCCGAAGCGCTGGTTGAAATCCTCGGCGAAGGCCCGCTCCTCGGGGCTGAACTCGAGCAGCGCTTCGGGGCGAAAGTCGAAACGCAGTCGCGGCAGCTGGGCGAGAGCGAAGACGCTCACCAGCACGAGCCCCAGGACGACCCAGCGTCTGTGCCGGATTTCCCAGTCGGCCAGCCGCCGGAAGGGGTTGGATTTCATCGCGCGATTGTCACGGTCTGTCAGGTTTCGGTCAAGCAGGGGGAGAAAACTGCCTCTGGGGCCTAGACGCCGTCGTCTATTTCGAGAGAGGATCGACGCTCTCACCGGAAAATCGAGTCAAAGACCCGAAGGAGACGCCACATGTCATCCAAGCCGCAAACAAGCTCATCCCCCAACCGGACCGGCCGCCCGGTAGGTATCGCTTCGATCGGCCTACATCTGCCACCCCTGGCCATGCCGGTGGAGGAGCTGGCCAAGCTCCGCGGGCAGGACCCCAAGAAGTACACCATCGGTCTGGGCTGCCGGGAAATGGCGCTGTGTCCGGACGACTACGGTGCCGTGGAGCTGGCGGCCGAGGCGGCGAAGCGGGCCCTGGCGCGCTGGGGCGGCGATCTCTCTTCGATCGGCCTGATCGCTGTCGGCACCGAGTCGGCGGTCGACATGAGCCGCCCGCTCTCCGCCTGGGTGGCCGAAGAGCTGGGCCTTTCGGGAGCGGTGCGCTCCTACGAAGTCAAGCACGCCTGTTACGGCGGCACACTGGCGTTGCGGCAGGCGTACGAGTGGAAGGCGTCGGGCGCCGCCGGCGAGAAAGCCGCGCTGGTGATCGCTACCGACGTGGCGCTCTATGAGCTCGGCGACCCCGGAGAGCCCACCCAGGGCGCCGGCGCCGTCGCCATGATCGTCGACGACGCGCGCATTGCGTCGATGGATCCGGTCTCCCATCCCTGGAGCGAGCCGGCGTTCGACTTCTGGCGCCCGGTGGGGGAGAGTTTCCCGCGGGTCGACGGCAAGTTCAGCCTCGACTGCTACAAGCGGGCCGCCGAGCATTGCTTCGCCGCCCTGGCCGGCGACGGTGACGCCGAGGAGATGATCTCCGAGCTGGCGGCGGTGTGCTTTCACGTGCCGCTTCCCAAGATGGTCAAGAAAGCCTTCCTGCACGTCGGCGAGCGCTTCGGCTGGGACGCCGAGCGCGCCGAGGAGCTGTTCGACCTCAAGGTGGATCCGACCATGGGTTGGAACCGGATGTGCGGCAACGCCTACACCGCCAGCCTGTGGATGTCGGTGGCCGAAGCGCTCCAGGGTCTCGCCGAGGGCGAGCGCCTGGCGGCGTTCTCCTACGGCTCGGGCTTCGGTGCCGAGGTCCAGACCTTCACCGCCGGCCCCGAGGCGGCCGCCGCTGCCTGGGCCGCCGACGTCGAGCGCGACCTTGCCTCGCGCCGGCATGTCGACGCCGCCGGCTACGAGCGGCTGCGCGGCGTGCGGCTGGCGGTCTCTGCCTGACTGACCGGCACGAGTGGGGACTGCACGATCTACCCGGCAGCGGTTCCCGGCACGAGTGGGGAATGCACGAGCCACGCGGGAACGGTTCCCGGCGCGAGTGGGGAGTGCACGAGCCACGCGGGAACGGTTCCCGGTTCAATTGGGTGGATCGAACCCCCCCGGGAACGGTTCCCACGGCGAATGGCCGTTGATCGTCAAGAGGGAAAGAGAAAAACAGGCGCGCGGGCAAAAAAAGGCCGCGGCCCGGAGGCCGCGGCCAGAACTTCGGGATCCGTTCAGATCATGAAGCTTCGAAATCGATCACGGTCCGGTCGCGGAGGGCGTCTCCGCGGCGGGCCGCCTGCTCTAGGAGCACCTGGGAGTCGCGCGCGTTGCGCCGCGCCAAACCGATCTCCACCGCTTGGTCGTCGTCGTAGGTGCCGGTCATGACCTGGCGCAGTTCCTGCGGTGAGCCCGCTCTCCCCAATCGACCGGCCGGCATGGCGCCCAGAGGTTCAACTCCAGGCACGTCACTCTTCGCCCTCGACCTGTGCGGCCTGCCATAGCTCGCGATACTTCTCCCGCACATAGGGGTGGAGCGACCCGGCGAGCTCTTCGTCCAGCTCGTTGATCCGGACCAGCTCGAGGACGTCGGCCAGGTCCCGCAGCCTGTGCGGGGCGGTCATGCCGGAGGCGAGCTTGAGCTCGAGCAGCGTGGGCAGCGGCAGCAAGGCGAAGCGCTCACCGCGCTCCGCGACTTCGGCCGGGTCGGGGAAGGCGATGGGTTTGCGCTTGCCGTCGCCGGGGTAGTCGCCGGTGATGAGTACGTCGATTTCGATGTTCTGGGTGGCGTCGCGCAGGCCCTTGCTGCCCGGGAACTTCTCCACGTAACCGCGGCCGAGGTGTGCCTCCTTGAAGGCGTCCAACCCTTCGCGGCGCACCAGCACGTCGACGTCGCTGGTCGTTCGTTGGTAGCCGTAGGCGTTGAGCGACAGGGCGCCGACGATGGCGTAGGGGATCTCCAGTTTCGTCAGCCGGTCGACGAGTCGCTCGAGCGCCAGGTGTACGTTCGATTTCTGCACGAAGAACCTCGTCGCCTCACGCGCTCCGCTGAGGAACCGCTCCTCGATCCGAGGCTGGAGCCGTCTGGCTCGTGATGTAGGCTCGTACATCGTTCACCTTGCAGTCATTGTAGCAGTGCATTGTTTTGCGGTTAACCGACAAAGCATGACTCGAGGGGCGACGGTTCCCCTCGGGCCTCTGACTCTCGTCTTCCGGCGGGCCGTGTCGCG
>JAAELT010000335.1 GCA_024226315.1 bacterium
GCCAGAAGACGCCCAGATCGCCGCCCTCGAACCACCACAGGCTCGTCATCCCGGGCAGCTCGTCCACCGACCAGAACCCTTCCCAGCGCGAGAAGGGCAAGGGGTCCTGGCGCAGCATGTTCAGGAAGAAGAACTCGTCGGCCTGGAATCCGCCGCGCAGGTAGTTCCAGTTGTAAGCGAACGAGACGAGCAGGAGCAGCAGGCAGACGGATCCCGTGGATCTCGTCCAGTGGCTGGAGCGAACCGCTTCCGTCATCGGAGGACCCTCCTCCAGTTGGTTCCCAGCCTACGCCTCGGCTCGACGCGGCGCGCCACCCGGACAGGCAGGTTCGATCTCCAGAGTCGGCGGACCGACGTCGCCGGCCGGGGATCTGCGGGGTCGAACTGCTGGGGCGGCGGGGAGCGTGGTGACGTAGCACTTCAGATCGGAGGAGACGGGCGGGATGGGCGGGGCGCCCGGCTTGAAGTAGCAGACCCGCTTCGGCGGCACCTCGACCGCCTCCCCGGTCGCGGGATTGCGACCGTTGCGTGCCCCGCGCTGGCGAAGGCCGAAGCTCCCGAAGCCGCGAAGCTCAATCCGAGACCCGTCCTGGAGCGCTTCGACCATCGTGTCGAGGACGGTGGCGACGATGCGCTCGGCGTCCTGCTTGAGGACGTTCGTCGCAGCGGCAACCGCTTCGATCAGCTCGGCCTTGGTCAGGGTGCGGGGGGCGCTCGATTGATCGGTCTTGGACATGGGAAGCCGTACTCTACCGGACCCGCCCCCCTGATCCACGGCTGTCTGTCTGTCGAGGGCCTGGGCGGTATGGATGACTGCCGGCAGCTCGAGATGTCGGCCCCACGGGTCTCACAGGGCTCTACAGACGGCTAGGAATGCCCGGCGGGGATGGAATCCTGGGAAAATGTCTACCGCAAAATTTGCGTCCCCCCCTTCGCGGAGGCGCGCGATTGAAAAATCTGCTGGCGAGGGTGTGCGGCTCTAGCCGGGGACGCCGTCTCCCTCCACCCGGTGTAGGAACTCCTCCACCAACCGATTGAGCTCCGCCGGCCGCTCCGCCGGCAGGGCGTGGCGAGAGTCGGGGACGACCACCAACTCCGCCCGCGGCATCCGGGCCGCCCACTCCCTCTTGCTCTCGACCGACGTGTAGTCGTGCTCTGCGGCGCGACGTGAACCGGGGCAAGCGACGTCGGCGGCGAGCAGTGGGATGGGGTACGGCCCGGCCGGCTCCGCACGGGCGCCGATAGTCTACGCGTACTCAACTTCAACCACGGGTTGCACACACGGCGATCGCCTCGACTCCTACCTCGAAGCTGGCGGCATTGTCAAAAGTCACCCGCCACCCCACCGGGGTCTCCCCGGTGACCGTTTCCTTCGGTGCGCTGCTGATGACCTGCACCGCCTTGTTCGAGAAGCTGAATCCGCCGCCCGTGGCCACCATACCGTCCGGGCACAGCGCCACCGCCACACCATGCTCCCCGGGGCCCACGGTGACCTTCTCGCCGACTTGGACCGTAGTGGTCAAGCCGCAGCCGGCGAGCAGAACCGTTGCCAAGACCAGGATGTAGCCGTTTCTCCTTCGTACCGTAGCGCTGGTTGAATTACGCATTGGATTCTCCTTCCAGTCGGGTCTGTTGCGGTTGAGGAGTGGTCACTGCCAGGATCAAGCCGCCCCCGCGTGGGTCTCGGCGGGTGAACCGGGGCATCCCCCTCTCGACAGCGAGGCCGGCTACTTGAGTGCGCTCCCGATGTGCCCTGCGGCAGCCTTGCGGTCTTTGGGATCGCGGCAATGGGACCGGCCCCTCTAAGAGAGTGGACCCGGCCGTGTAGTTTTTGTTTACCTCCTGCTTGCCGAGGGCTGGATGGGAATGGGCCGCTATCGCCAGCCTGAGATCGCAGCCACAAGGACCCCGGGCCCTCACAGACACGGCCTCTCCAGGGCCTCTCCCGGCGTACCCGGCAGGAATCCGCCGCATTCTGCGAGAAATCCGCCTCGTGACCGGCAAGCGGTTCTTCTCGCACAATGGCCTGACGATCGAGAAGGCGCGGACGTTCGACGCCGAGGCGTACGAGGGCGGGATCGTCGGGTTCAACCTGACCGAGGAGCCGGCCGAGGCGGAGGCCCCGGCCGAGAAGGCCCCGGCGAAGAAGACCGGCGGGCGGCGCAAGGCCCGAGCGGCTTCGTGATCGCGGCCGGATCGGTCTGGAGATGGGCGGCCCCCGGTGGCCGCCCTCTTCTCGCAGCCTAGGTCCCACCGCCGTCGCCGCCTGCCGAGGCCGCTCGACGCCACGGGGTCGTTGGTGTCCGCCGTCTACTCGTCGATCATTACGCCCGCGGTGGAGCTTCTCGAACCGCGCTCCTCGCCCGCTTCAAGCTCGATCTCGATCCCGCCCGCGAACGCCGCGGCCCGGTTGTAGACCCAGCCGACGAGCGCGCCGCCGACGTAGCCCAAGGCGCCGTAGAGCAGCGGCGCCCAGATGATCGCCAACGGGAAGGCCCCGCCGGCGAGCTCGCCTGTCGTCAGCGCAGCGAGCATGACGATGGCGCCGCCGATGAAGCCGATCACCACATAGATCGCAGCGAGCATGTTCGCCAGCGACCTCACGCCGACTTTCCGGATGACCATGGCACACCTCCTGAGGAAGGAATACGGCTGAGCCGCCGTCTCGATTCGGGCGAGCTCGAGAAGCTCGGACCATGATCGCCGGCGCCCGGGTCGGCGTGCTGGAGCCGGTGGCATGACAGCCAACCGCCGCGCCAGCCAATTACGCCTCTTACTTGCTGCGTTTCAGAACTCTCTGATCGCGCAACCACTTGACGTCGCTGCGCAAGAGCCCATGATAGGCACCCGCACCTCCCGGCTCCACCTCGGCGACCAGCAGGTCGTCGCGCTCCCTGAGCGGCACCCGCTTTTCGATCTGCGTGCGCACCTTCTTAGCGGACCTCTTGGTGGAGATCAGCCAGAATGTGCGGAGAGGATTGCAGCACTTGTCGAACACCTCTTCAATAGCGTTGGCGACGTTTTTGTGATCCTGCTTGGTGGCTCTGCGCAAGGCATAGCAGGCGGCGACCACCTTCTTCCCTCCCGGCATGGATCCCTTCTTTGCAGCTTTCTTCTTCAACAGGGGCCCGCTGATGGTGCCAATGGCCGCCGGCACCACCAAGAGCCTGTCGTCATACCCTTGACCCAGCTCGCGTAGAACAGCCTTGAGAAGCCTCTTCGTGGACATCGCCGAATTCACGATCCAAGGACCGTTGCGGAAGTTGATGCCGGTGCCGCAGTTGATCACCGCGTGTTCCAGCGCTTGATAAGGATCAGGCTTGCGGCTGGGTTGGCTCTTGGGCGGGATCTCGAGATCATAACCGATCAGCTGAAGCATGGAGATTACCCCTCCTTTCTGACTCGAGACATGGACACTCTCCCCCTATAGCAGCTTTAATGATCCCACGGGATCTTGGCACCACGCCGCCAGGTGGTTTTTGTGATCATCGCAGGATGGGCTGCTCACCTTCGAACGGGTAGGATGCTGCCCTGGTGACGGCGGGGATCGAAATGCCACATGCCCGGTTCCCCCAGGGCGTCGCAAGCCTCCGACTTGGACCGGCCTCGTACATCCTGGATGAGCGCCGGCTTCCGTGCCTACGCCGACCACATGGAGACACCGGAGTTCGGGGAAGCCTTCGCCGAACTCCTGGACCTGGCGACCGACCGCACCACAGCGATGATGTGCGCCGAGGCGGTGCCCTGGCGTTGCCACCGTCAGCTCGTGGCGGACGCACTCGTGGCCCGTGGCCGCCGGGTGGTGCACATCCTGGCGCCACGCTGGCCAATCTCGTCGAGCGCCGCGTCAACAGCTACGACGGCGCCCGCGCCGGCCCTGCGCGGCTGCAAGGCAGCCCGACGTCGCTCGGCACGTGAGGTCTCGGCGGAGGAAAGCAACCGGGCGGGAACTCCACGTCGTACTCCCCTGCCCGA
This sequence comes from bacterium, assembly GCA_024226315.1. GTDB lineage: Bacteria > Acidobacteriota > Thermoanaerobaculia > Multivoradales > J023 > JAAELT01. Next base: position 3,976 of record JAAELT010000335.1, read on the forward strand.
AGGCGCGCCGCCGCCTCGCGGTACGCTTCGGCGAACAACCGATACGCCTGCTTCAACTGCTTGCGCACCGCCTTCGTCGCGGCGTGAACCGCCGGCGCGGGCGACTTCTTCGAGCGGGCTGGGTGATCGTGCGGATGCTGCTTGCGAATCGCCTCGGCACCGAGCGGTGCGGCGCCGTCCAGTACCACCGCACCGAGTACGCACCGAGTACGCACGGTGAAACACCTTAATAACGGGGTGAAACGGCCTGAAACACCTCGGTTGCCGGGCTCACGGCGCACCCCTCCAGACTCCCGAGGGCATGCTCAAGGTGCCAGCAGCTGGGCCAGCAGCTGACCCAGCTGAGCCGTGGTGTGGGTGCCGGCGAAGTGCTCCGCTCCGGGGCCGTAGGCCATCACCGGCACGACGGTTCCGGTATGGTCCTTGCTGGCCCACAGGGCTTTCAGGTTTCGGTTGGTGTTGTCGCTGATCGTCAGAGCCAGTCCGCCGGTCTCGTGGTCGGAAACCAGTATCACCAGGGTTTGGCCATCGACCCGGGAGAAATCCAGCACCTCCGAGAGGGCCGCTTCGATCGCTTTCATGCCTCGCAGGAGTCGATCCAGGTCGTTGTCGTGGGATGCCGAATCCGGTTCTTCGCTCTCCAGCAACATGAGAAAGGGTCGCTCGTCGGAGGACAGGCGAGCCAGGGCCTCCGCGACCATCTCGGGTAGCGTCGGTTTGGACTCGAGATCGCCGATGGCGTCTTCCTCGAAAATGGCCGCCACCGGCGTGGGCGGCTCCGAGCCCGGCGGACCTCGCAACGTCTCGTCGAGCAGCACGAACCGGGTCTGCAGAAGCTCGATCGTAGGCTCCCATTCCGGAACCTCGTCCTCGCCGACGTCCTCGAGCTCACCGAACAACACCTCCAGCTCCGATCGGGCCAGTTGCTCCAGGATATGCCCGGCATTCTCTCGGCTTTCGCTTTCCGCGACGAAAGCGGCCGGCGTGGCATCCCAGACGTAGGAGTCGGTCACAACTCCGAGGCGGTGACCCTTGCCGTGGGCAAGCTCGAAGAGGCTGACCAACGACTCGCCGTCCGGGCCGATCCCCAGGGCCCCATAGCGGGTTTCCCGTCCCGTAGCGAGGGCGGTAGCCGACGCGGCGGAGTCGGTCAGCAGACCTTGCACTGGATGGGCCTGATGCCAGCCATAGGCCTGGAACCGATCCCAGGTCGCCTCACCGCGAATCCCCGGGCCGACCGCCCTGGCGAGGGAGAGATGGGCAAACCCCAAGCCGTCCGTCACGAAGATGATGATGTTCTTCGGTCTGTCCTCCATGGGGCCCAACGATCGGGCCGTGGAGGCCACGGACGGCGGCAGCTCCACCGGATCCCGGGACGTCCGGATGACCGTCAATCCAGCGACTCTCATCAGGACCCACAGAGTCCCTAGCGTCAGTATGACGCCGACGAGCCCTGCCCTGAGGCGTCTTCTCTCAGCTCTCATGGTTCTTAGGACGGCGAACAGGACCGCCAGGTTAACACTTCCCTGCTCGTTGACCTCCTGGGAGCGCCGGAGGATTCCTCCCCAGTGCTACCGTCTAAGGTGTTCCGTTGTCCAGTCCTTGCCCAAGTTGCCGTAGTGATAAGTTGCTTGAGGGTGCAAGGGCACCGGCATCCTGTGCTCCGGATTCTCTGGACTTGCAGCCACCGCGGTCAGGTGCTACCGTCCGCGGTTTGATAGACGTTGCAGCAGACGGCGGCCGGGCAAATCCCTCAGGGAGTCGGCCCGCCGACGAGAAGCTCGACGCCAAAGACCGGACGAAGACGGCCAACGAGTGAAGCCGGCCAACAAGTGAGGAGAAGACCATGCCGAGACCAACCGGAATGACCTTCCTGGGGCTGGCGGTCGTGCTGCTGGTCGCGGCCATCCTGCCCGCCGCCGCCGGTGCGGTGACCCTGGAGGAGCTCCTGGCGATGACTCCCGAGGAGCGCAAAGCCGCGAAGGCGGATCTGACGGCGGCCC
>JAAELT010000336.1 GCA_024226315.1 bacterium
CCGGGTCGCGGCGAGGCCGGAGACCCCCGGCGCTCGGCCGACGACGGCGCCCACCGGCACCACGGCTCGATCGCCACCAACATGCTCATACCGGAGGTCCTGGAGCTTCCGCACTGGGAGGAGCAAGTCAGGCTGACCAGAGAGTGGATCCGCGGTGAGACCGTCATTCCGGAGATCGCCGATCTCTGGCCCGCGGGACCGGTCGCGTCCCTGGACCTTCTGGGGCCGGACGAGGTCCGGGCGGGGGACGAGCTCGTCCTGAGAGCCGTCGTCAGCAACCGCAAGGTCGGGCACAACTTCACCACCGGACCGCTGGACTTCATGCGGGCGTGGGTGCACCTGGTGGTCGCCGACGCCGACGGGACGACGCTTGCCGAGTGGGGAAACCTCGACCCCGAGACCCGGAGCATCTCCGACGTGCCCGGCCAGCTCCATCGTCCGGGCAACTCCCGGCAGGAAGGGACGCTCGTCCTGGAGGGTATGCCGCTGGACGCGGAGGGCAACGTCCTGGCGCGGCACGAGCTCTGGCGCAAGGCCGGGGGCGTGGGACAGCGGATCATCTTCCCCCGCTACTCCGACAACCAGGTCTACCGATTCGACGTCCCACCGTCCGCCCGGGGCCCGCTCACCGTTCATGCGGAGCTCGGTTTCCGTCGCTACCGGCAGGAGTTCCTGGATCTCGTGGTTCCGACGATGGAGCAGGAGAGGGGAATCCTCCAGCCGACCGTGATCCAGGCCTCGGCGAGCAAGACCATCGAAGTTGTCGAGCGGGTCGCGATGAATCGCCCGCGGGACACCGGCCGACGGAAAGGGACTTGAGCCTGCTTCGCACCGGCAGGAGGTCGTCCCGGCGCACCCGAAGGGCATGGCACGCTGTCGTGTGGACCGGCTTGGGAACCGCCCTTCTGGTGGCGTTGGCCCTGTGGCTCGCGGCGTGGCGGAACACCGATCTGGCCGACCCGACTGTGGGGGTGACTTCGGTCTTCAAGAACACCGGGGGCGCCGCGGCGTCTCCGATCCGCTTTCGCGACGTCGCCGCCCAGATGGGGGTCGTCGCGCGCCACGGACCGGGCGAGCGTGGCCGGGCACTTCCCGAGGACACGGGATCGGGGATTGCCTGGGGTGATTACGACGGTGACGGAGACTGGGACCTGTATGTGGTGAGCTTCCCCGGGCCGCTGGGACGGGAAGGCGGGGGCGAGCCTTCCGAGTCCGAGGGGTCGAACCGGCTCTACCGCAACGACGGCGACCGTTTCACCGACGTCACCACGGAGGCGGGGGTCGGTGATGCCGCCGGCTTCGGGATGGGAGCCACCTTCGCGGACTACGACGGTGACGATGACGCGGATCTGTACGTGACCAACTTCGGGCCCAATCGGCTGTTCCGCAATCGCGGTGACGAGACGTTCGAAGAGGTGGCGGCGCTGGCGGGCGTCGACGATCCGCTGTGGTCCGCGGGAGCGGCCTGGGGTGACTTCGACCGGGACGGGCACCTGGATCTCTATGTCACCAACTACGTGCGCTACGACGACGCCGGCGCCGGCACCGAGCCGGTCATCGACAGCACCGGAGCGTACATCATCCCCTTCACCCTCAACCCCAACTCGTTCGATCCCGAGCCGAACCGGCTGTATCGCAATCGGGGCGACGCCACGTTCGAGGAGGTCGCCTTGCTGTCCGGGGTGCAGAATGCCGACGGCCGCAGCCTCTCCGCCACTTTCTGCGACCTGGACGGCGACGGGTGGCTCGACCTCTACGTCAACAACGACGTCTCCACCAACCGGCTCTATCGCAACATGGGC
>JAAELT010000337.1 GCA_024226315.1 bacterium
CGGTGGTGGCCGCCGTGATGGTGCTGCAGCGTCTGGAAGGGCTCTCAGACCGCGAGGCGGTGGAGCGCTACAGCTTCGATGCGCGATGGCGCTACGCCGCGGGCGTAGGTGGCTACGATCGTGGCCAGTGGGGCCAGTTCGCGCACACCGTTCTGGTGGACATGCGAGCCCGCCTCAAGGCCTCCGATGCCCCTCGTCGGATCTTCAATGTGACGTTGGAGGCGGCTTCAGAGGCGGGTGGTGTGGGTACCAAGCGGGTGCTGGATTCAACGCCTTTGTATGACACAGGGGGACGCCAAGATAGGGGTACGGGCTGTTCTGCGCCTTCACGAGCCCTCGCCCGACCTTCTGGAGGCAGCTCTCGAGCGAGCCGTCGACTTTCCTTCGGTCGTCTGGGAGATGGGGCTGCCCAGTCAGGTATCGATGCAGGTAGCGGAAACAATTCTGACCCATTCAGATCCGACGCTTGCCCTCGCAATGGCCTTCGGTGAATGGATAGCGGATCCCAAGGGCGAAGTCCGACATCAGCTCGAAGAGCTCTGGCAGCAAGCCGTCCTGCGGAGCACCGGGCTCGCTTCGCCGAACCGTATGGCGGCTTACCAGCTCACGGAGCTTCTCGGTACCGATCCGGAGCTTGCCTACGAATGGCTCCTTCGGCTCGCTGTCAGCAGCTCGCGCCCAGATTCAGCAATTCGATCGACGGCCGAATCGGCGCTGGGATTCCTAGAGCCGGGAAGACGGCGGGACTTGCTCGAGCGACTCTCTGGTGGTTCGGTTCTGGTCGACTACCTGCCGATATTGATCGACCACGACGGGAAGAGGCCTTCGCCTCGCTCGACCGTCCGGCCGACGCGGATAATGTCTGGCAAGAAATGATCTACCACGGACGTGAATATCCCCGGAGCAGGATATCGGAGGCGGAACAGCTGAGCCGACACATCGAGCGCGACGGCATGTTCATGTTGGCTGATCGGGGGTGATGCCCAGCCGGGGTCAGCTGTCGCCTTCGGGCGCCGGCTCCGGCGGGGGAGACTCCGGGTCCCAGCCGCCCCCCAACGCCTTGTAGAGGGCGATCAGGTTGCGGGTCACCTGGCCTTCGCTGGTCGCCAGCTGGTCCTGTTGCACGAACAGCGAGCGCTGAGCGTCGAGCACGTTCTGGAAGTCGGTGAGGCCCGAGCGGTACTGGATCTCCACCAGCTCGACGGTCCGCTGAGTGGCGGTCACCGCGGCCTGAAGGCGCTCGCGGCGCCGCTGCTCGAGAGTGTAGGAGACCAGGGCGTTCTCGACCTCTTCGAGAGCTCGCAGGATGGTCCGCTCGTAGCGCACCAGCGCCTGCTCGGTGCGCGCCTCCTCGACCTGGATGGCGCTGCGCACCCGGCCGCCGTCGAAGAGGTTCCAGCGCAGCCCTGGCACGATACCCCAGGTGGCGCCGTCGCCGAGGTTCGAGACGTCGGTGGCCTCCAGGGCGAAGAAGCCGGACAGCGAAAAGCGGGGATAGAGATCGGCGGTGGCGACGCCGATCCTGGCGCTCTGGGCCGCCAGCTGGCGCTCGGCGCGGCGCACGTCCGGGCGTTGGCGCAGCGCCTCGGCGGGCAGGCCGGTGGCGATCTCGGCCGGCGACGCGGGGATCGTGCTGGCCTGGCTGAGCTCGCCGTAGAGGGCGCCCGGCGGCTCGCCCAGCAGCACGGCCAGGCGGTGCAGGGCGAAGCTCAGCGCGATCTCGAGCGCCGGGATCGCCGCCTCGGTCGCGGCCAGGTTCGATTCCGCCTGCGAGACGTCGAGCGCCGACGACGCGCCCGCATCGTGCAGGTCTCGGGTCAGCGCCACCGACGCGCGCTGGGCCTCGGCGTTTTCCAAGGCGTAGGCGATGCGGTCTTGCAGCGCCCGCGCCTCGACGTAGTTGAGCGCCACCTCGGCGTACATCGTCACCAGCACGTCGCGGTAGTCCTCGATCGAGGCTTCGTAACCGGCCGCCGCGGATTCCACCGAGCGGCGGATGCGGCCGAAGACGTCGATCTCCCAGCTGGCGTCGACGCCGGCGTTGTAGAGCTCCTGGGCGTCGAAGCCGCCGATCAGATCCGCCAGGGACCCGAGCGGCCCCTGGTCGCTCTGCTCGCCGTAGGAGAAGAAGGCGGACGCGTCGACGTCGGGCAGCTTCTGGCCGGAGGCGACACCGAGGCGGGCGCGCGCCTCGAGGATCCGCGCCATGGCCTCGCGCAGGTCCAGGTTGGAGGATCCGGCGCGCCGGATGAGGCCGGTGAGCACCGGGTCGTCGAGCTCCTGCCACCAGGTCTGGAGCGACGCCTCGCCTTCGCTCAGCCCTTCGACCGCCCGCTGGTGCCAGGCGTCCGGGGTGGCGATCACCGGCAACTCGTAATCTGGACCGACAGTACAGGCCTGCAGCAGCAACAGGCCGAGAACCGGCGTCAGGGTCCATCCGAACCGATGCCTCCGACTGCTCACGGCGTAACCTCCGCGGTTCCGGCGTCCGCCGCCGGCTTCGACGGTACCCGGAAGATGATGGCGTAGAAGACCGGCAGCACGACCATGGTGAGCACGGTGGCGAACAACAGGCCGGCGATGATGGTGATCGCCATCGCCACGAAGAAAGCGTCGAAGATCAGCGGGATCATCCCCAGGGCGGTGGTCGAGGCCGCCATCGCCACCGGCCGCAGGCGGCTGGCCCCGGAGTCGACGATCGCGGCGAGCAGCGTTTTGTCCTCGCCCGACTGGAGGTTGATCTCGTCGACCAGGACGATGGCGTTCTTGATCAGCATGCCGATCAGACTCAGAAAACCGAGCAGCGACATGAAGCCGAAGGGCTGACCGGTGCCCAGGAGACCGGCGGTCACACCGATAAGCGCCAGCGGCACGCACAGCCAGATCACCACCGGCTGCCGGATCGAGTTGAAGATCACGATCGTCACCACCACCATCAGCAGAATGAACATCGGGATGCTGCCGGCGAGCGCCGCCTGGGCATTGCCCGAGTCTTCGTACTCGCCGCCCCATTCCAGCGTGTAACCGGCGGGCAGCTCGAGTGCCTCGATCCGCGGCCGCAGGCGGGCGAAGAGCTCGCTCGCCGGGCCCACGATCGGGTCGGCATAGACGATCAGGGTGCGCTTGCGGTTCTTGCGGATGATGATCTCGTCCTCGTACGCCGTCTCGAAGCCCGAGACAACTTGACGCAGGGGGATCATCCGACCGGCCGCCGGGCTCCAGATCTGCAGCCCCCGGATCGACGCCACGTCGGAGCGCTGCTCCTCTTCGGCCCGCAGGACGATCGGCAGCAGCAGGTCGCCCTCGCGGTAGACACCCACCCGGGCGCCCTGAAAGCCCTCGAGCAGGGCCCGGGCGACGTCGGCGCGCTGAATGCCGTTGAGATTGGCCTGCTCCTCGGCCAGCACCGGGCGCAGCACCTTGACCCGCTGGCGCCAGTCGGTCTTGACCGCCTTGGAGTCGGGATCGGCGTGGATGATGGCCATCGTCTCGCTGGCGAGGCGGCGTAGGACGTCCGGGTCCGGACCCGAGAAACGCGCCTGCACCTTACCCGTCGACCCGGGTCCGAGCTGGAACTTGGCGGCGTAGCCCAGAGCGTCGGGGAAGCGCTCCGCCAGGAAGGCCTCGGTCGCCGGGATCAGCCCCTCGATCCGCTCCGCGTCGTCGACGTCGACCAGCATCTGGGCGTAGGCCGAGTTGAGCTTTTCCGGGGAGTAGGTCAGGAGGAAGCGCAAGCCGCCCTTGCCGACCAGCGAGCTGACGTGGGTGACGCCCTCCTGCTCCAGCAGGTAGCTCTCGATCTCCGCCACCCGCTGGGTGGTCTCTTCGATGTGGGTGCCTTGAGGCATCCAGAAGTCGACCATGAGCTGCGGCCGGGTCGAGGGCGGGAAAAAGCTCTGCTCGACGTAGCCGAAGCCCCACAGCGCCGAGGCGAAGATGCCGACGACGACCAACACCACCAGCCAGCGGGCGCGGATGCAGCCGCGCAGGAGGCCCTTGTAAGTGCGGTAGAAGCCGCCGCCGTAGGGGTCACCACCGTCGTCGCCACCGGAGCTCTTCGGGGGCTTCAGGAACATGACCCCGAGGAGCGGGGTGACGGTGACCGCGGTGACCCAGGAGAGCAGCAGCGAGACCATCACCACCTGGAACAGCGAGCGGCAGAATTCTCCCGTCGAGTCCTGCGACGTGCCGATGGCGGCGAAGGCCAGGATGGCGATGAAGGTAGCGCCCAGCAGCGGCATCGCCGACTGTTTCACCACCTCCGAGGCCGCCTGCTCGGGCGGCGTGCCCTTCTGCATCTTGATCAGCATGCCGTCGACGATGACGATGGCGTTGTCGACCAGCATGCCCAGCGCGATGATCAGCGCGCCGAGCGAGATGCGCTCGAGCGCCACGCCCATGTCGGCCAGGAAGATGAAGCTGCCGACGATCGTCAGCAGCAGCACGAAGCCGATCAGCAGGCCGCTGCGCACTCCCATGAAGAAGAGCAGCACCACGATGACGATGCCCACGGCCTCGAGCAGGCTGATCACGAAGCCGCTGATCGCCGTGGCGACCGCCTCGGACTGGAGCGAGACGATGCCGAATTCGACCCCAAGGGGGAGCTCGGACTTCAGCTCGCCGAAGCGCTTGGCCAGAGCCTCGCCCATGGTCACCACGTTGCCGCCCGAGACGGTGGAGATGCCGAGTCCGATGGCGGTCTTGCCGTCGTAGCGGATCAGGTGGTCCTGGGGATCGGCGTAGCCGCGGCGCACCGTGGCGACGTCGCGCAGGTAGATCTGGTTCTCGCCGCCGCGCAACAGGATCGACGTGAACTGCTCTACCGAGGTGACGCCGCCCGTGGGCTCCAGCGTGATGAACTCCGTGCCCACCCGCACACGGCCGGCGCCGGCCACCAGGTTCTTCGACTGCAACTCGTTGACGATGACCCCCGTCGAGATACCGAGCTGCGACATGCGGTCGCGGTCGAGCTCGACGTAGATCGCCTCGGCCCGCTCGCCGAAGGTGTCGATCTTGGCCACGTCCTGCACCAGCAGCAGCTCCCTGCGCAGCAGGTCGACGACCGTCTTGAGCTCGGCGTAGCTGTACTCCTCACCGTAGACCACGATGAAGACGCCGAAGACGTCGCCGAAGTCGTCGACCACGATCGACGGCCCGGCCCCCGGCGGCAGGTTCTTCTGGGCGTCGCCCACCTTGCGCCGCAGCTCGTCCCACACCTGGGGCAGGGTCGCCCTGTCGTACTTGTCCTGGATCGTCACCGTCACCGTCGACAGTCCGCGGTCGGACTTTGACTCGATCTCCTTGAGCTGGCCCATCTTCTGCACCGCCAGCTCGATCTCGTCGGTGACCTCCTCCTCGACCTCGGCCGCCGAGGCGCCGGAGTAGGGCGTGATGACCAGCGCGTCCTTGATGGTGAACTCGGGGTCCTCGAGCCGGCTCATGCTCTGGTAGGCGGCCATGCCGCCGCCCAGCATCACCAGGGTGAGAACCAGGGTGACCGTCTTCTGACGGATCGCGATCTCGGCGAAGTTCATGGGAGAGTCAGCTCTCGAAGCGCGTGATTTCCATGCCGGCGCGCAGGTGGTGGACCCCGGAGACGGCGATCACGTCGCCCGGTGCCAAGCCGGAAGTGACGGCAACGTCGGCGCCGGAGAGCTCGCCGAGGACCACCGGCGCCTTGCTCACCGTCATCGACGACTCGTCGACCTTCCACACGTAGGGCTTGCCTGAATCGTCGGCCACGGCGGCGCCCGACGGGATCTTGACACCGTCTTCTGCCTTGGCCGGCGCGGCGAGGGTGACCCGGGCGGTCATCCCGGGCAGGATCAGCACGTCCCCGGGCGGCGTGAAGGCGAAGGTCGCCTCGAAGGTGCGGGTCGCCGGATCGGCCGACGTCGCCAGTTCCCTGAAGGTCGCCGGGAAGCTCTCACCGGGGGCCGAAGCGAGGGTGACTTCGGCGGTCACCTGAAGCCTCTCGGCCGCCGACGCCAGGTCCTCGACCTGCTCGCCGCGGGGACCGCGCGTCAGGTCGGCCTCCGGAAGGTCGATCGCGATTTCCAGCGCCGAGGCGTCCTGCAGCAGGACGATCGCCTGTTTGGACTGAACGTTCTCGAAGTCGTCGACCAGCTTGCGGGCGACTCGGCCGGCGAAGGGGGCGCGCAGCACGGTGTCCTCGAGCGCCTTCTTGGCGATGTCGATCTTGGACTTGGCGACCTCGAAGTTGCGCTGCCTGGACTCGAAGTCGCGCCGCGAGACGGCGTCTCTTTCGAGCAGGTCCTGATATCTCAGGTAGTCCGCCTCGGCGGCCTGCCGGTCGGCCCTGGCGGCGGCCAGGTTGGCCTCGAAGTCGCGGTCGTCGAGGCGCGCCAGGACCGCGCCCGTGCGGACCATTTGACCTTCTTCGACCGGCAAGTCCACGATCCTGCCGCCGACCTCGAAGGCCACCGAGGCCTCGCGCACCGCCGCCACGCGGCCGGGGTAGTCGCGCGCCTCGGCCGACGATTCACCGCCCACGGCCAGGAGCTTCACCGGCCGGGCGACCGGGGCCTCCGCCACCGGTTCTTCTTTGCCGCAGCCGGCGACCAACAGGACCGCAGCCGTGAGGGCTCCGGCGGCACGGCGGGAAACAACGAGACCGGGAGGGTTCACGCTAATTCTCCAAAAGGCTGTAAAGAAGTTTCTCGGTGATTATGGCACGGATGGTTCGAGGAAACGAGTCATCGCGACGTCACCAGCGGCTCCTACTTCGTCAACGTCGGCAACAGCATAGGCGGGATGAGCGGCACGCGCATGTACCCGAAAGGAACAACGAGGGTACAGGTATCTACTCCTTCGCTTCCTGACCTCCTCCAGCGCTTCCTCGGCCGCGCGAGGAGCAGCTGGTCTTCGGCTCTGAGTCCCGGAGCGAGGACGGCTCAGGGGAGACCCGCTTCCTGGGCAAGGCCGATTTCAGGGTCGACGGCTTCCGGGTCTTCGCCGGGATAAGATATTGAGAAAGGGAGACAACGGATGCAACCGACGCTATTGCGGAAACGCACCCTGCTCGCCGTGCTCGCCGCGGTCTGGCTGACGACGGCAGCCGCGCCGGCGATCGGGTGACCAGCGTCAACGCCGGCTCGCTCGTCGTCCGCCCCGCGCCGATCGGGTCCTCGAGCGCCGCGACGAGGACAGAAGCCCGTCCCTTCCGGCCGAAGGACGGCTCCGATGCCGCTGGATCAGTGCCGGGCTCGGCTTTCCGGCTTATGGGTCCTGAAAAGGCGAGAGAGGGCCTCGGAGCCGCTTGGACCCACCGGAAGGCCATCCGGGGGCCCAGCCCCCCAGCTCGGCGTCCAGCAGGACGAGCGTAGCGGCCTCCAGGCGGCGATCCCGGCCCCGGCCAGGCGCAGGCGGCGGCGAGGTGTGTCTTGGCGCCGGCGCCGGGGACCAAGAAAAGTTGGACAACATTCCTAAGTTCGGAAAGTTAGCCAACTTTTCGCGGTCGAGGGTACAGATCGGCGTGACTCAATCTTCCAGTCGAGTCTCAGCCAGAGCTTCCAACTCGGCGATGGCTTCGAGATCTTTGGGCCGACCGGCCGCCCTTTTGGTCTGGATCAGCATCTCGAGATCGAGACACAAGACCGGTCGGTGGAAGAGAATCAGCTCGATGCTGTGGGCCAGGACGTCTTCATAGCGACCACTGCATCGGTGAGCGCTTCGAGTAGCGCCTTGAAATCCGTCACTGTCGCCGCCGGGCCTCGCGGCCCGCGCGAGAAACCTCCGCTGCGAGTTTCTGCAGCTCCATAGCAGCCAGGACACGCTCCTCAGGGGCGAGACGGAGGTTCTTCCTGAGGAGAGTTCGGTCGACATCCCGCTTGTAGGCCTCGATCACCGGGTCTTCCCATTTTTCGTCAGTCATCTCCATCAACGATACAGCAAGCGAGGCCGAGATCCAATAAAGGCGCGACCTCGCGGACGTCAGCTGCCGCCGGTGCCACCCGTCTGCAGAACGCCTCTAGCGCAGCGCCACCAGCACCGGGATCATGCCCTCACCGCGGTCGAACGGCGCCAGCGCCTTGCCGAGCACGGCGCCGAAGGCGCGCTCGGGATCGGCAGCCTTCATGGCGTGGCCGGGGCGCGGTGAGGTGGTCAGCAGGTCGCCGACGTCGATGGCACCGAAGGCCGCGTCCTATAGTCCATCTCACCAGCTGAAGCGCCGGTGCGGGTGGTGATTCCGCGGGGAGCTTCGAGTGTCACTGCAATGGAATGCTCGGAACGGGGAAGGTGGCGGTGAGCAGGAGTGAGTTGCCTTCGAGCGTCGAGCGAGCGCCCGACTCCCAGAAGTATCGACGTTGAAGTTGGTCAGGCGCAGGCCCTCGTCGGCCAGCCGGTCGATCCGCGGCGTCGGCGCGCCGCGGATGATCCCTCCGCCGTTGAAGCTCTCCGCCACGGTCTCGCCGCGGATCAGGTTGAGCTGCCAATCGAGGGTGACTCCCCGCCCTCGGAGGCCGCCGCTCACTTCGAGGCCGCTCGCGGAATCGAGATCGGCTCTCGTCGGATCGAGCGCGATACCTGCGGTGGTGAAGCGGTTGTTGCTGCCGTCGTTGTGCCACGCGTAACCGGCGAGGCTCCAGGTGGTCTTGAAAGTGGGCGTGTGCGGATCGCTGTCGAAGTAGGTCATCGGCCCGCGGGGGTGGAAGTCGACCCGGCCGGCGACCACGGTGCCTTCGTTGAGGTCGCTCCCCGCGGCGAACTGCGAATCGAACTTCATCAGGCCCGCGCCGGAGAACGTGGCGCGCGGCGCGCCGAGTTTCTGTGGATCTCTTCTCCGCTCGCGTGGGCGAGCTTAAGCTCTCAGGGCTCTAACGCAGCGCCACCAGTACCGGAATCATGCCCTCGCCGCGGTCGAGGGGGGAGAGCGCCTTGCCGAGCACGGCACCGAACGCGCGAGCGGGGTCGTCCGCCTTCATGGCGTGACCGGGGCGCGGCGAGGTGGTCAGCAGGTCGCCGACGTCGATGGCCCCGAACGCCGCGTCGACTTTGCAGTTGACTCTGCCCACCAGCGCCACCGGCAGCCGGCCCTCGGCCTTCGCGTCGCGCCCGAGAACGATGCCCGGCCTCGTGTCACCGGCGCCGGAGACCACCCCGGCGACCCGCCGGTCGTACTCACGCTCGCTCAGGCGTAGCGCCGCGGAGCGATCGAACACCACCACGTCGCCGGCCTCCAGCACCGCGTCCGCGGCGACGCGGAAGTCCTCGGCGCAGTCGGCGTTGGGCACGTGGATGACGCCTTCGCCGCCGCTCAGGTGAATGGTGGTCTCGCCGGCCTCGTTCTCGACGAAGATGTCGCCGTCCTGGCCGTTGCCGCCGAGGTGCACGTTGCCGGACTGGCCGCTCAGGCGGATCGACCGCTGACGCGGTCCGCTGTAGAGCACGATGTCGCCGGCCTTGCCGTACATCGCGATGGTCTTGCGGCCCTCGGCGTTGCCCAGGTAGACGCTGCCGTAGCTGCCGTGGCCGCCAAGCTCGAGGCTGGCGCCGGAGTCCAACCGTACGGTGGACTGGTCGTCGGCGTTGTCGAGGAACAGGCCGCCGTCCTCGCCGCGGCCGCCGACGTGGACGTGGCCGGTCAAGCCCTTGAGGTCGACGTAGCCGGTGGCCCCGTCCAGGTGCATGGTTTTGCGGTCGAGACTGTCGCGCAGCGTGATGCGGGGCGGTTGGCTGCCGCCCATGGTCAGGGTGCACGATTCCGCGTCGAGGCGAATCGACTCGTCGTCGCTGGAGCTGGTGACCACCACGGTACCGGTGAATTTCTCGGACATGTTCGTCTCCTTCCGCAGCTCCATTCGGAGCGATGAGCGTTGCTGCGCCGACTCTAACCCGAATGCGGCGAGGGGGTCCCACCCGCACAGGCGGGGGACCCGGCAATCAGCCGCTGATCTCGGATAGACTGCCGCCGCCTTTCCGGCCACCCGAATGGAGATCCAAGTCGATGAGGACCTGTCGAAGACTCCTGCTGACCTTGATCCTGGCTCTGGCCGCCGTGCTGCCGGCCGCTGGCGACGAGGTACGCATCGGGGTCGTCTTCGACGGCGAGTCCAGCACCACCGAACAGCTCTTCGGCCAGGTCAAGGGAGAGATCCTGACCCTCACCGAGGGAGAGTTCGACGTTCGATTCGACGATGCCGACATCCTGACCGGCGACTGGACGGAGCGCTCGATCAACGCCTCGATCGAAGTGCTGCTCGCCGATCCCGAAATCGACCTGGTGATCGCCCTCGGACCGATCGCTTCCCACACCTTCTGTTGCCGGGAGGTCCTGCCCAAGCCGGTGATCGCGGCGATCGTCCTCGACTCGGCCCTGCAGGACCTGCCCCGCGACGGCGGCACCAGCGGGGTGCACAACCTGAATTACCTGGCCTTCCCGTCGAGCTTCGAGCGCGACCTGGACCAGTTTCTGGAGATCGTGCCGTTCAGCAGGCTCACCGTGGTGTTCAACAAGTGGTTCCTGAACGTGGTGCCGGAGCTCGAGCAGCAGCTCCGCCAGGTGGTGACCGATCGCGGGATGGACTTCCACCTGATCGCCGTCGGTGATTCGGTCGACGAGGCCCTGGCGGCGATCCCCGAGGCCGCCGAGGCCGTCTACATGGCGCCCCTGCTGCACCTCTCCGACGATGATCGTGATCGCTTCATCGAGGGCGTCAACAAGAGATACCTGCCCAGCTTCTCGCTCTTCGGCGTCGCCGAGGTCTCGCTCGGCGTGCTCGCCGGACAGCGCGACGTGGCGTTCTACGAGCGCCTGGCGCGGCGCGTCGCGCTCAACGTGCAACGCATCCTGCTGGGGGAGGAAGCGGGCGACATCCCGGTCGCCTTCGCCGACCGCCGGCGTTTGGCCATCAACATGGAGACGGCGCGCACGATCGGCGTCTTCCCGCCCTGGCACCTGCTGGACGAGGCCGAGCTGCTCAACGAGAAGGTGGAATCGTTCCCGGTGCTGAGCCTGCGCGAGGCTGTGGAGAAAGCGGTCGACGCCAACCTCGACCTGGCCGCCAAGGCACGCGAGGTGGCCGCGGGCGCCCAGGTGGTGCGCCAGGCCCGCGCCGCGCTGTGGCCGCAGATCGACGTCTCGCTGTCCGGCGTGAAGATCGACTCGGACCGGGCGTCGATGGATTTCTCCGCTCAGGCCGAGCGCACCTGGAGCGGCGGCGTGACCCTCACCCAGCTGATCTACTCCGACCCGGCGCTTGCCAACGTCGCCATTCAAGGCTACGCCCAACTCACCCGCGAACAGGAGATCGAGCAGCTGCGACTCGACATCGTGCAGGAGACCATGGTCGTCTACATGAACGTGTTGCTCGCCCAGACGCTGCAGGAAATCCGCAAGAGCAACCTGGAGCTGTCGCGCTCGAACCTGGAGCTTGCGCAGGTGCGGCGGGCGGTGGGCGACGCCGGTCCGGGCGAGGTCTATCGCTGGGAGAGCGAAGTCGCCTCGGCGCGCCGCGACCTGGTGGAGGCGGGCGCCGACACCTACCGCGCCAGGCTCGCTCTCCAGCAGCTCATGCACCAGCGGCAGGAGGAAGGTTTCCAGACCGAGGACCTGGTGCTCGACGAGCTGATGAACATGGGCGATTTCGGAGCCGGCGCGCCAGCCGATAACCGAGCGCTGTTCCGCAGCGGCGGCCAGGTGCTGGCCTACACCTCGACGCCCCTGCACTTCGAGATCTTCCGCTACTTCATGGTCGACGAGGGTCTCTCGCGCTCTCCCGAGCTGGCCCAGCTCGACGCCGCGATCGAGACCCAGGGGCGGATCCTGAAGAGTGCCAGGCGTTCGTTCTGGAGCCCGGAGATCGCGCTCCAGGGGCAGCTCGACCACACCTTGTCGAACGACGGCGAGGTCCCCGTCCTGGTTGCAGGCTTCGAGGACACCAGCTGGAGTCTGGCACTGCAGGGAACTCTGTCGATCTTCTCGGGCGGCTCGAAACGGGCCGAGGTGATCGAGGCCGAGGAGACGCTGGCCGACCTGAAGCTCCAGCGCGAGGCCCTGGCCGAGCGCCTGGAGCAGCTGATCCGCTCCAACCTCTTCGTCACCAACACCTCGTTCTCCAGCATCCGCCTGTCGCGCCAGGCGGCGGACGCGGCACGCAAGAACCTGGAGGTGGTCACCGACTCCTACTCCCAGGGGGTGGTCGACATCCTCGACCTGCTCGACGCCCAGAACGCCGCGCTGTCGGCCGAGCTCGACGCGGCGTCGTCGCTCTACCAGTTCTTCATCGACCTGATCGACGTCGAGCGGTCGGTGAACTGGTTCGAGGTCGAGCGCACGCCCCAGGAACAGGTGGCGTGGCTCGGACGGATCCGCGAGTTCTTCTCACGACACGGTTTGAAGCCGCGGCCGGGCCGCGGGCCGATCGCCACGGGCGAAGCGGAGGAAAGATGATGAACGGCAAAGCGATGACGACTTCCAGTGGGCTGGTTCTGCTCTTCGGCCTGGCCGCGGCATCTCAACTCGGCTGCGGTGGCGGGGAAGAGGAGAGTCAGCCGGTGATCCGCCCGGTGCGCTACCAGGAGGTGATCTCCTCGGGCGCCCGCCGCGAGCGCAGTTTCTCGGGCACCGCGCGAGCGGGCGTCGAGTCGCAACTCGGCTTCCGAGTCGCGGGTACCGTGCAGTCGGTGTCCGTGGTGGTCGGCGTGTCGGTCAAGAAGGGGCAGGAGATCGCCCGCCTGGATGCCACCGACTTGGCGTTGTCAGTGCAGGAGGCCGAGGCCACGCTGGCGCAGGCGAATGCCTCGCGGCGCAAGTCCGAGGCCGACTACGAGCGCATCCGCGGCCTATACGAGAACCGCAACGCCGCCAAGAGCGACCTCGACGCCACCCGTGCCCAGTCGGAGTCCGACGGCGCGCAGGTCGCCGCCGCCCAGCAGCGCCTGGCGCTGGCTCGCCGCCAGCTCGGCTACGCGCGCCTCACCGCGCCGGTCGACGGCGCCATCGCCGCGGTGTTCGTGGAGGCCAACGAGAACGTCGGCTCGGGTACCGCGGTGGCGCTGCTGACCTCCGGCTCGCGGCCGGAGGTGGAGGTGGCGATGCCGGAAGCCCTGATCTCCCAATTGCTCGACGGTGGCACGGCGCAAGTAACCTTCGACGCCCTGCCCGGCGCCGTCTTCCCGGCCGTGATCACCGAGGTCGGCGTGGCCGCGACCGGCGCCGGCGCCACCTTTCCGGTCAAGGTCCAGCTCGCCGCCGACGACAGCTCGGTGCGCTCAGGCATGGCCGCCAGCGTCGCCTTCCGCTTCGAGTCCGGCGACGGCGAAGACCACATCTTCGTGCCGCCGGTGGCGGTGGGGGAGGACCGTGACGGCCGTTTCGTCTTCGTGCTCGAGCGCGCCACCGGCGAGGGCGAAGACGGCGCGCTGGCCACCGCCCACCGCCGCCCGGTGGAGATCGGCGACCTGGCGCCCGAGGGCATCGAGATCGAGGACGGCCTCGCCGACGGCGACCTCCTGGTCACCGCCGGCGTGCGCCGCATCCAGGACGGCCAGACCGTCAAGCTGCTGGCCGACGCCGGGGCTTGAAGATCGCCGGCTTGACGACGCCGCGCCCCCGGACGTAGGGTGAGCTCGAAGTCATGGCGAAAAACGAAGACACGTCAAACAGCGAGGTTCGGGAAGCGGCGGCCGTCTACGATGCTCACGACATTCCGCCATCGGCCGTCCTGCTCGAGGGTTTCCGCGAGTGGAGCC
This sequence comes from bacterium, assembly GCA_024226315.1. Lineage (GTDB taxonomy): Bacteria > Acidobacteriota > Thermoanaerobaculia > Multivoradales > J023 > JAAELT01. The sequence continues at coordinate 13,714 of JAAELT010000337.1, forward strand.
GATCCGACGGCTTCCCGGAGACCGGCCGGATCGACTACCTGGCAGGCGAGGTCGAGACCGACATGAGCCCCGAGGATCTCTACACTCATGGCACGGTCAAGACCGCGATCGTCGCCGAGCTCTTCGACCGCATCGCGCGGCCCGGCAATGGCTTCGTCTTCGCTGACAGCACCCGCGTCAGCTCACCGGTCTCGGACCTGTCCGCGGAGCCCGACGTCGTGGTCGCGCTCCTGGGATCCTTCGATCGCGGCAGTGTCCGGCACATTCCGGCGGTCGCCAAGGGGCCGGGCCGCTTCGTCGAGCTCGAAGGCGCCCCCGACCTCGTGGTCGAGATCCTCAGCGACTCCTCGGTGGGAAAGGACACCCAGCGCTTGCCGCCGCTCTATGCCGCCGCCGGCGTTGGCGAGCTGTGGCTGATCGACGCGCGCGGCCCCGAGCTGCGGTTGGACGTGAAGATCCTGGAAGGCGACGCCTATCGCGACTCGCAGCCCGACGCGGCAGGCTGGGTGCGTTCTCCGATGCTCGCCGCACGGATCCGCCTGACGCGCCAAGCCATGCCCAACGCCGGCTGGCTCTACGAGTTGGACGTCGAGTAACGCGAGTCGGCGACCCTGGGTTACGATCGGCTGACTGAAAGTCCAAACCGGCCGAGGAGAGCGCACCATGTCCAGAAGCGTCGTCTACCTGATCGCCATTCCAATCCTGGTTGGTGCTTCCTGCACCCTGTCCTGGGGCGCCGAGGCCAAGGATGACTCGCCCTGGAGCGCCGAGCATTTCGCGGGACTCGAGCTGCGCGGTATCGGCCCGGCCTTCATGTCGGGGCGCATCGCCGACGTCGCGATCCATCCCGAGGACGACAATCTCTGGTACGTGGCGGTGGGCTCGGGAGGGGTCTGGAAGACCCGCAATGCGGGCGTGACCTGGACGCCGATCTTCGAC
>JAAELT010000338.1 GCA_024226315.1 bacterium
GGCTGGTGAGGCGGCGCAGCGCCGCCGAGCGAGCCCCGGGTTTGCGAGCGTCAAGTTCCCGCGCCCTGGAGGGGCGCCATCGTCTCGCCGACGCGCGACGGCGTGCCGGGCGTATTCCGCCCTGTCAGGGCGGGGGTCTGGGGCCGGGTCGACCCCGGGGCTCACGCCGCGTCGCCCGAGGCTCCGCGGCGCCAGCCCCGGGCTGTACGCTCGCGCCCCTTCGGGGCGAGGCCATGCCGGGCGGGGTCACTGGTAGAGTCGGGTTCGATTCGATGAGCATCAGGGAGAGATGACCGCATGAGCGAGAAGACCGTTTTCATCAGCTATCGGCGGGACACAGCCGCCGGCAAGCTGTTCGCCCGGTTGCTCGAGGAGAAGCTGACCAGCCGCGGCTACGATGTCTTCCTCGACGTCGACAGTCTCGACTCCGGCTCGTGGGCCGACCAGATCCGCACCCAGGTTCCCACGCGGTCGCACTTCCTGCTGGTGCTGACGCCGGGTGCCCTGGATCGATGTGGGGACGAGGGGGACTGGGTTCGTCAGGAGTACCAGTTGGCGGTTCGGCACGGCCGCAATATCGTGCCGGTGCGCGAGGAGTCGGTGGATCTCGGGAAGGCGAAGGAGAGCTGCCCCGAGACAATGGCCGATCTGTTCGACTTGCAGATCGCCTAGGTCCGGCACGGCTCGTTCGAGGCGGACGTCGGCGAGCTGATTCAGCGCTACATCCCGCCGCACAAGGCGCCGAAGGCGGCGCAGGTACTCGATGCGAGCGGCCAGCGTACCGCAGTCACCCGGCTCACTCACGTCGCCGAGACGCTGTTCGGCCGCGACGACGAGCTGGCGCGGCTCGACGCCGCGTGGGCCGACGCTGCGACGAACGTGGTGACGCTGGTGGCCTGGGGCGGGGTGGGGAAGACTACGCTGGTGGCGAAGTGGGCGGCGGGGTTGGCGAAGCAGGAGTACGACGGCGCGGATTACTTCGACTGGTCGTTCTACAGCCAGGGGACGCGCGAACAAGGAGGCGCCTCGGCGGACGTGTTCGTCGCCAAGGCGTTGAAGTTCTTCGGCGACCCCGCGACGGCCGAGAGCGCCGCGTCGCCCTGGGACAAAGGGTCGCGGCTGGCGCAGATCCTCTCGCAGTGCCGGGCGCTGCTGGTGCTCGACGGGCTGGAGCCGCTGCAATACTCTCCGGGACCGCTGGCGGGGGAGCTGAAGGATCCAGCAGTGACGGCGCTGCTCAAGGGCCTGGCGGCGAAGAACGCGGGTCTGTGCGTGGTGACGACGCGGGAGAGCGTCACGGACCTCGCGCAATTCCGCGACTCGACGGCGCCGGAGTGGCAGCTCGGACGACTGTCGAAGGCGGCCGGAGCCGCGCTGCTCGAGAAGCTCGGCGTCCACGGCACCGCGAAGGAGATCGAGGACTTGGTGGCCGAGGTCGACGGCCACGCACTGACGCTGAATCTGCTGGGCAGCTACCTCGCCCGCGCCCACGGCGGCGACGTGCGTCGTCGCGACCGCGTGAAGCTAGAGAAGGCCGACGCCAGGACGCAGGGCGGGCTCGCCTTCAAGACCATATCCGCCTACCGCAAGTGGCTCGGGGAAGGCGGAGAGGAGGGGGCGCGTCAGCTAACCGTGCTGCGGCTGATGGGCCTCTTCGACCGCCCCGCCGGCGCCGGCTGCCTGGCGGCCCTGCGCCGCGAGCCGGCGATCGAGGGCCTCACCGAGACGCTGGTCGGTCTCGACGAGGAGGACTGGAACC
>JAAELT010000339.1 GCA_024226315.1 bacterium
AGGTCGCCGTCGGGGTCGATGCGCCAGGAGAGCTCGAGCCAGAAGGCGTTTTCCTCCCAGACCTCGCCGGGGTTGGCCTCCCGGGCGTCGGTGATGGTCTCACCCAGCCGCTCCCGGGCTGTCTTGAGCACCGGTTGGCGGAAGCCGATCCATTGGCCGTCGTAGGTTTCGTAGGAGTGGATGTCGTGACGCTCGGCGCCGTTGCCCATGGGCAGGATGTAGTCGGCGAAGTAGGCGGTCTCGTTCCAGGTCGGGGTGAGCGCCACGTGCAGTCCGACCTTGGCCTCGTCGGTGAGCATCTCGATCCACGAGAAGCCGTCCGGGTTGGTCCACACCGGGTTGTAGACGCGGGTGAAGTAGACGTCGAGCCGGCCGCGGCCCTCGCGCACCAAGTGCGGCAGCAGGAACGACAGCTCGTACATGGTAAGCGAATACTCGATCGGCCAGTTGAGGTCGTTCCAGTGCTCGGGGTGGCGCGGCAGGTGGATGGGGCGCGCCACGAACTTGTTCCAGGCGTTGGGGTAGGTGCCGCCCGGGGTGGCCACCGAGCCGGTGAGGCAGTTGAGGAAGAACAGCGTGCGCGCCACTTGCCAGCCGCCCTCGTTGCCGGCGGCGGCCGAGCGCCAGTTGTGGGTGGATAGCCGGCTGCCGGCGGTCGCCACCGTCTCCGCGACCTCTCTGATGGTGTCGGCGTCGACACCGGTCTCGGCCGCGGCGAAGTCGAACGTGTAGTCCTCGTACTCGGCCTTGAGCATCTTGTCGAAGTTCTCGAAGGTTGATTCCAGGCCCTCGTGGACGGCTTCCAGGTACTCCCTCCAGTTCCACCAGCGGCGCACGAACTCACGGTCGTAGAGGTCTTCTCTGATCAGGTGGTTGGCGATCGCCAGCATCAGGGCGGCTTCGGAGCCCGGCTGGGTGGGCAGCCAGAAGTCGGCGTGGGTGGCGGTGTTGGACAGGCGGGTGTCGAGCACGATCAGCTTGGCGCCGCGCTGCTTCGCCTCGATGATGCGCTGGGCGTGAGGGTTGAAGTAGTGTCCGGTCTCGAGGTGGGAGCTGATCAGCAGGATGACGCGGGCGTTGGCGTGGTCGGGGCTCGGGCGGTCGATGCCGCACCACAGCTCGTAGCCGGCGCGGGCGCCGGCGGAGCAGATGTTGGTGTGGG
>JAAELT010000340.1 GCA_024226315.1 bacterium
GGCTTTGAAGCTCGCGAAGTTCGCCCCGAAGCTAGCGCTCCTGGTGCCGGAGGCCGGCGGCGCCGAAGGCCGGCGCGAGCACCGCGAGAACCTGGTCCGGGCTTATGCACTTCTCGGCGGCGCGTACCGCGCGACCGGGCAACACGCTGCCGCCGACCCAGAGTATCGGCGAGCCCAAAGACTCGCCGACTCGGAAGCCCTCTCGCCGGTAGCCCGCGCCGAACTGGGCTTGCGTATTGCCGTGCTCCGGGCGCGCACAGATCGATTCTCCGAGGCCCTCGACCTGGTCGACATCGCCGAGACCGCTTACCGCCAGGCCGGCGACCGGCGGCGCCTGGCCGAAGCGCACGCCATGCGCGGATATGTCCTGAACGAAGCGGAACGCTACTCTGCGGCGATCCCATGCCACGGGAAGGCCCTCACTCTGGCGCTCGAGCTGCAGCGGACGAAAGCCGCCGACCCGGCCGACGTCGCTGCCCTGGCCCAGGTGGTCGAGGCCGCTCGGGCGAACATGGCCTGGGCGGTCACTCACGCGCCCAGCCTCCACGCTGTCTCGGAAACGCGGCGCGGTGTCTATGGGGTCGCCACAGAGGCCCTGAGCTACATCGACGCTGCTTATCGCGAGCTTCGCGGCCGGCGAAATAGTCTCACCCGCCACCTGCTGCAATGGACCGAAGGCAGGATCCATCTGCGCATGAGACGCCCGGAACGCGCAGAGAAGCGATTCCACGTCGCCCGCTGCGGATTCGTCCGGCTCGAGGTGCCGTGGGAAACGGCGCTGGTGAGTCTCGACCTCGCCGCCCTGTACCGCGCCGGCGAGCGATGGGGCGAGCTCGAGGACCTCGCCGCCGACACCTTCGGCCGTTTCCGCGAGCTCGCCGCCGACTTCGAGGCGATCGCCGCCCTGTCGCTGTGGGTCGACGCGGTCGAGGCGCGCCGCGGCGTCAAGGCCGCGATCGCCGCCGCCCGGGAGAAGCTCGAGGCCAGGAAGGCGCGTCCGTGATCGCTCGGGGGGCGCTGTAGACGGGCCTGGATGGCGATCCTGTCCGGCCAAGGAGGCCGGAGGTGGTGAGAATCGAGAAATCCGGAGCCTTCACAGAGCTGTGGACGATCCGATCCAAGGCATGCCTGCCGGCGGCGCTCAGGGTACAACGCCCTCCTCTCATCCCTCCCATCAAACCAATGCTCAAACGCCGCATGGCTTCGGGACCTGCGGCCGCAGCTGGTTCGTTGCCGGTTGCACCAGTGCTACTTCCGGGGCCGGGGCGGGTCGCTCAGAAACTCGCGCACCATGGCTGCGTCGCGTTCCTTCCCTGCCGCAGCTCTCAGCCGGCGATCGACGCACACCAGCGCTGCCGGCCGCTGGTTTCTCATGACGCTCGCCGGCGGCCCGTGGAAGAGGTGCGCTTCCGAGATCCTCGAGAGGGGTTGAAGCTCGCGAAGCTCGCCCCGAAGCTGGCGCTCCTGGTGCCGGAGGCCGCCGGCGTCGCCGGTCGCCGAGAGCGGCCCGCCGGCGGGCCGGGCGAGTTCGAGGCCACGGCGACACCAGACGACCCGCGAACCGCTACTCCGCCGCCAGCGAGTCGGAAGGCCCGATCCGCCGCTCGAGCTCGAGGACGCGGCCTGCCAGGCGCTCGGCGACTCGCTCGAGCAGGCCCTCGACCTCTCCGGCCAGGCCCTCGACCTCCGCGGCGATCTCGTCAACCCGCTGGCCCGTATCCCACCCGGCGACCTGGTCAAGCGCGTCCTGGAAATCATGGAAAGTCAAGCCGAGCGCGGCGAGGTACCGAGCAAGGAGCGGCAGGCTTGGGAGCTTCGCCGCGGCGGCGAACCCGAGATCCCCCGGAGCGCTCGACTCAGAGGATCTTGCAGCCCGCGAGGCCGACAACGGCCGCAGCAAGCCGGATCATCGGGTTACCTTCCTGGTCGCGGGCCTGGGCATAGTCATCTTGGGCTTAGGTCTGGTCATGTTGCGCGGATCCAGCTCCAAGTGACGGATGAGCGCATCTTGCACGATACGCCAGGCCGCCCGGTTGGTGTCCTTGGCCTGGTCGAGTAGCGCCGTCTTGACGCGAGGATCGAGTCGTAGCATGAGCCTCGGGTACTCGCTGACTTTGACGCCATGAGGGCCTTCTGGCGGCCGCCCTCGTCCCGGTTTTTGTCTTGCCATATCTAGTCCTCGGTGGTTTTTCCTGACGTCAAAAATCTATTTCTAGACGTCGTAAAAAGTCAATGCTCAGTTAGGCACCGTACTTGGATGACTGCCCCTCGGCAGTTGCCCCGGGCTTTGCGCCCGATAGGCTTGCGTCTCAATCGTCCGGAATCTCGCCGACGCCGAGAGTCCTGGGCTTCAGAGCAGCAGCTTGAAGAACCCGATTACCACGATCAGGAAGGCAGTAAGTGCCGTCGCAAAGCGGAGTATGGCCGTAGCGAGCTTGAGAAGCTCTTCATTCGGACGCCACGGGAACAGGTTTCGCATTGAGACCTCTCTTTCCTTTAGGAGGCCCCAGAGGTAGACTCAAGGTGAAGTTCCGTCCCGCTCTGGGGCGATTTCAAAGGGAGAGCGTCGGTGGCAGCCGGCGCTCTCTTTTCGTTACGAGCAGCACTCTAGGCGCCGAACATTACGATCCACATTACGATTCTCCCTAGAACTGTCCCAAGAACGGCAGCCTTCTGGCGGCCACCTTGTGTGCGTAAGGGCAATATCTTTGCCTGCGTAGTCGTCGCTCTTTCTCGACATCAACAAATCTATTTCTAGACGTCTGGAAAGGCACTGGCGGCATCGTCGGACCAGCGAGCAGGCGGTCTCCGCGGCGGGCAGGGCCGCTCCGACGACACCGGCCGGCACCAGGTTCTGATCCCAGAAGGAGGTGGCCTCGCCCAGCTTGGTGCCCAGGACCAGGATCCGGTCGGGGCGTTCCTCGGCGAGGAAATGGATGAGGTTGACCCGGTTTGGTAGACAGGGGAACTCGGAAACTTGCTCCATGCGCACCGCGAAGTCGAAGATCAGGCCCTGGGTGTAGAGCACGTCCTGCGGCATGGTGTAGAAGCTGGTCTCCTGGGTGGCGTGGCGGCCGCGTTGCGGCGAAGTGGTAGCCGGAGACCAGGATCACCTTGGCGCCGTCCCAGCGCGCCGCGGTCATGGCGGTGATGGCGTTGAGCACGTGGTGGCGAAGACCATCGTCGGCCTGGCGAAGTTGGCTTCCGCCGCGGCGAAAACTGCGCCGGTCTCATGCCGGAAGTGACGCAACTCGACGTCGCTCTCGATCGCATCGAACAGCAGGGCGATGGCGCCACCTCGGACCCTCGCTCCATCGGCTTGCGCCACATCCAGCAGCTCGAGACGCTGCCGACGGTGACCAGGTCGCCGGGGCGGTAGCGCCGCCAGTGACACCAGTGGGCGGCGTGGAGCAGGTTGAGGCCGAGCAGCGCCGGGCCGACGTTGGCGTAGAGCGGGTAGACGGAGAGAGTCTTGCCGCGGTCGATGCCGAGCACCCGGGCGCAGAAGGCGGCGTACCAGGCGAGCGGCGTGTTGAAGACGAAGTGATCGATGTCCGAGAGCGCCAGGCCCGCGGACTCGAGGGCGCCGTGGCAGCACTTCTCGAGGTAGCTCTCCGACGTGCCGCGCAGGATCTCCGCGGTCTGCTTGCCGTTGCGCGGCGGACCGTCGTCCTGGGGCTCCAGGTGGTAGGGGCTCCAGGTGGTAGGCGCCGGGCCTCGCAGGTCTCTGCGGTGTGGACCCGCCCATGGCGAATCGCGCGGAGCGGGCGAACCCCTGGGAGCTCACGGCTCCGTCGGGTTACCCAGCAGTTTCTGGCCGCCGGCACCGCAAACGAATCCGCAAAGAGGTGCGCGCCGCCAACGGCAAGCTCCGGGCGTTGTTGAAGAAGATCCCATGGCGCTGATATCGCGCACGGACCCAGAACGACGCGGCTGAGGATTCAAGCTATTGATAACCTCAGTTATCGTAAGCTTGGAGCGCGAAGCCCATGCCCGACACCCCCAACGAGGTCCTCGACCTCGCCCCCCTCGAGGCCGCCGGCAAGCTCGAGGGCGACGAGTGGCCGGCGGTGCTCGAGACCTTCCTCGGCTCCAAGATCGAGCGCGAGAACACCCGCCGCGCCTACCGGCGACACCTCGAGGCACTGGCCACTTGGTGCAAGGCCGAGGGCGTCCGGACGCCGGCAGCGCTCTCGACGGCGCTTCTCGGCCGCTACCGCGCCGAGCTGCTCGCCGGCGACGTCGGGCCCGCCACCTGCAGCCAGGCGATCGCCGCGATCCGCTCCTTCGTCCGCTGGGCGCGGGTCTTCGCGCCCCACCTCCCCGGATCCGACGTCCTGCGGGAGGTGTTTGCCCTGCCGCGAGCGAAGGTCGAGCGGCCGTACTCGATCCTGACCCCGGCCGAGGCCGGAGCACTCCTCGACGCGGCCGAGGCCGATGGAGCGAAGAGCTTCGCCCTGGTCGCGCTCATGCTCGGCGCCGGCCTCCGAGTGAGTGAGACGACAGCTCTCGAGATCCGCTCCCTCGTCGAGACGGACCGTGGTGAGCTCCTAGTACACGTCCAGGGGAAGGGTGGCTGCTCCCGGACCGTGCCTCTCGGAAAAGACGTCGTCGACGTCGTGCGCGCCTATCTCCACGCCAGCGGCCGGAGTCTCGGCGATGGGGGTCGGTTGTTTGTCGCCGAGGACCGAGGCGCGACCTCGCGCGACACCGCCAGCATGACGCCCAACGCCGTCTTCCTCATCCTCCGGCGGCTGGTCGATCGGGCGGGGATCCGCGCGAAGACGGTCTCACCGCACAGCCTCCGGCATACCTTCGCGGTGCGCTACCTCCGGGCCGGCCGCGGTGACGTGGCGGCGCTGCAGAAGATCCTCGGCCACGCGAGCCTGACGACCACGCAACGCTACGTCGACCACCTACAGGTCGACGAACTCGCCGAGACGATGCCAGCGCTGCGGACGACCTGATACGACCAACAGTGCCAGATCCGCTGGACACCGCCCGCAACGGCGAGGCTGGACATCGAGAGGGACGAAGAGCTGATGCACGGCACGAGGGTGGCGACCAACGCCGTCCTCGAGTCGAAGGGCGCGAGGGTGGGGCTGATCACCCTTCAGACTTGAAGTCTTTGCCTTCGTCAGCGTCTATGTAAGGGAAGGCGGGGTGCTCAGAGCACCCCAAAGAACAGGGCGCCAGACCACTGATCCTGATCTGACGCCCGAGACTACGCGCTTGGGAAGACGCGGTTTATGTCCCTCCCTATCCTATGCCGATTCTTCAAGCGCCGGAGAGGAGGTGAACGACTTGAGTTACTCTCAGAGTAAGACGAAGGCGATCCATGCGGCGCTGGAAGTTCTCGGTTCGCTCTCGGCCCTGATCCTGGTGATCATCGAGCTGGCCGAGCGGATCTTCTAGCCATCCCCGTCTGCTAGCTAGCAGACGGGCGGCCCGCACCCCGCCTTCCTCGTTGCCCCCAGCTCGGAATCGAGGACCGGTTGACTTTGAGATGAGTTCGATCGGAATGGGCTTGGGTACCAGTGTCTTCCGCCGCTCCCTGCTGGGAGCGGCGGCGTCCTGCAGGGACACAACAATCCTTGCACCGATTGGTGCCGTCGAGGTTCTCGACGATCTGTCCATCCTACGGTGCGCCCTTCGATTCACTGGTCACTGGCTCACGATCGGTGCAACCTGCTCCACCTGTCGGACGGTAACTCCGGTCTCGGCGCCCGTGTCGTTGCGTTCACCTAGACCTAGAAGAGCGATGTGCCGGCATCGGTAGGGCTTCCAGAGTAAGGCGTCGTCTGTGTAGGCCTTGAGCTCCTCGCTGCCGTTGGAGTTCTGCTTGGAGTCCGGCCGGGGCTCGAGAGTGGAGACGCCCGCATCGCTAGTGGCCATCCTCAGCTCTTCCAGATTGGGCCGCCAGTAGGTACGCCACACCCGGCGGCTGGCGCCCTGGCGATGCGTCGCGATCGCCTTTCTGGAGTGCAGGCCCCGATCATTGCGGAAGGCCAGCCAGGTTCCCGGCGCGATCAGGAACCAGTGCATCGCTTCGGCCGTGGCTTCGACGAAGGCGTCGAACGCCCGCTGGGCTTTCCGGGCGCCGTTCCGGACCCGCGTGTTGTAGGTCGGGCACTGTACGCCGAGCTCGCCATCGGCCGTCCGGTAGAGGAGCGGGCGGGGTCCAGTCCATTCGGGGCCGCAGTCCTGAAACGAGAACGGACGGCGGAACTGGAAGTAGGGGCGCTGGAGCCTCTGGACATGGTCCTCGTCGAGTAGCGCGACGATCTCTTCGACCGGCGCGTACCCGGTCTCGGCGCTCGTGTCGTTGCGTTCACCCAGAAGAGCGATGTGCCGGCACCGGTAGGACTCCCAGAGAAAGGCGTCGTCGGTGTGGGCCTTGAACTCCTCGCTGCTGCCGTTGGAGTTCTCTTTGGAGCCCGGCCGGGGCTCGAGGGCGGAGACGACGTCTCCCGGGACTTGCTGTCGATACTGGAAGGGCAAGCCCAGGCCGCGGCCGAGAATCAACGACAGCGTCTTGTTGGCCGCTTGCCGGATGTCTTCCGGAAACTCGGGGAGCCCCTTCAAGAACACGGCGGTCAGACCGTTGGGCCGACCGGCGCTGCGGAGGACGACGCCCAGCTCCGAGCTCAGCTCGACGAGCCTCTTCTCGGACTCGCTGACCACCGGCAACTGGCGGGCGAGCGGCTCAGCGGCACATCGGTGGAGAGTATCGATGACCAGATCCGAAAGCGGTTCGGCGACCGCCTCCAGGTTCAATGTCTCGACGAGCTTCTTTCGCTGACTTCGCAAAAGGCGCTCGGTTTGCGCGCGCAACACACCCTTGAGGCTCGATCCCGGAATCCAGCCCGAAGAGTCTCGGTGGGCTCGATCTCTTGGTTCATAGTCGGAGTGCCGAGCCCCTTGGCCGAAACTGACACCGGTGGCGACCTCCGCCGACCTCACAGAGACCGTCGGCGTGTTGTCCAGAGTACCGTCCCGATCAAACGTCGGGCTGACATCTGCGGGCGGCTCGAGGTTGCCGACCCGAATCAACGACTCGGCGAGACCGGCCCTGATCCGCGCCAGCTGCTTGGCGAAGTTCGAGACCACGAAGACATCGCCGCGGCGCGGACCGATGTGGTTGAAGCCCCGGGTGCGCACCACCTTGAGACCGTAGCTCTGGAAGTACTGGTAGCCGAGGTCGTCCTGGGCGATCTTCGAGACGGCGTAGGGCGAGAGTGGGCGCAGGGGATTCGCCTCCGTCAGCGGCGTCTCTTCCGGATGCACCAGGCCGTACTCCTCGCTTGAGCAGACGATCTGGATCGACGGATCGAGGGAGAGCGCGCGCAGCGCCTCGAAGATGTGGATCTGACCGACGACGTTGGTCTCGAAGGTCACCGCCGGCGAGTTCCAGCTGCTCGGGACGAAGCTCTGGGCCCCCAGATGGAAGATGAGGTCGGGCCGGATCTCATCGAGCATGCGGTAGACCGAGTGGTAGTCGCGAAGGTCGGTCTCGACCATCGTCAGCCGGCCAGCCAGGTGGGCGATGTTCTCCATCGGGCTGCGCCAGCGCTTGATGCCGAAGACCTCGACCTGCGGCTGGTGCTCGAAGAGGTATTCCACCAGGTGGGAACCGGCGAAGCCGGTCGTACCGGTAATCAAGACTCTACCCGCTGGATGACAGCCTGGCTCCCAACCGCTCTGGCCGCTACTTTCTGTCGGTCCCTTTTCGTTATCCTGCCAGATGCGCATCCGCTCGGCCTTGATCTTCGATAGCAGAACGTGGCCTTCGAGATCCTCGATCTTCTCGAGGAGGACCTCCACCTCGTCGCCGACCTCGACCTTAACGGTGCCGTTGCGATCGGTGAACTCGCTGATCGGGATCAGGCCCTCGGACTTGTATCCGACGTCGACGCCGACTTCTTTGGACGTGATGTCGACCACGGTGCCCGTGACGATCTCGCCCTCTTCCAGGTGGCGCGTGCTCTCGTAGCGGTCTCCTACATCGGCTGCAATTCTGACGCCGCCAATGGGCTGGTAGCCGAAGTCGACACCGGTGGTGACCTCCGCCGACGTCACAGAGACCGTCGTCGTATTGTCCAGCGTGCCGTCCAGA
>JAAELT010000341.1 GCA_024226315.1 bacterium
AACCAGCTCGGCTTCATGGTCGTGGGCATCGGAGTGGGGACCGAGATGGCCCTGAACGGCACGGTCTCCCACGCCTTCGCCCACCTCCTGTACAAGGCCCTGCTCTTCATGTCCATGGGGGCGGTGCTCTACCGCACCGGCACCATCCAGGCCACCGAGCTCGGCGGGCTCTACAAACGCATGCCGTGGACGACCGTCTTCTGCATCATCGGCGCGGCCTCGATCTCCGCCTTCCCGCTGTTCAGCGGCTTCGTATCGAAGTCGCTGATCCTGACCGCGGTCGCCGACGGCCACTACACCATCATCTGGATCGGCCTGCTGATTGCCTCGGCCGGCGTCATGGAGCACTCCGGCATCAAGATCCCCTTCTTCGCCTTCTTCGCTCACGACACGGGCAAGCACCGCGACTGCAAAGAGGCGCCGCTCCACATGCTGCTCGCCATGGGCGGCGCGGCCTTCCTGTGCGTCTTCCTGGGCGCCTACCCGAAGCCGCTCTACTCCATCCTGCCCTACGCCGTCGACTACCAGCCCTACACCAGCAGCCACGTCGTCACCCAGCTGCAGCTCCTGCTATTTGCCGCCCTCGCCTTCGGGGTCCTGCTCAAGACCGGCATCTACCCGCCGGAGAAGGAGTCGGTGAACCTCGACTTCGACTGGACCTACCGCAAGGCCCTGCCCAGCCTCGTCGAGTCGCTCGACCGCACCGGCACCCGCGTCTGGGGCAGACTGCTCGACACCGCACAGGACGGCCTGCAAGCCCTCCACCGCGGCATCTACCACCTCACCGGCCCCGAGGGTGTCTTCGCCCGCACCTGGTCCACCGGCAGCATCGCTCTCTCCGCGGCGTTGATGCTGGGTGGGTACCTGTTGTTCTACTTCTTCTATTGACGCGTGGCTGCCCCAGCTGTGACGCGGTAGAATCCGGCCGGCCAGTTCACTCGAACAGCGTAGGAGCTCCCCATGTCTCGATCCGTGCGATTCCTGACCGTACTCTCTCTTTGCGTGCTCACGATGTTTGCCGTGAGCGGACCGGCCCGGGCCGAAGAGGCGCCCGCGGCGCCGCCCGACCTGCTGCTGATCCTCGACGCCTCGGGCTCGATGTGGGGACATATCCAGGGCGAGAACAAGATCGTCATCGCCCGGCGGGTGATCAAGGAGCTGGTCGGCGAGCTGCCGGAAGGCTCCGAGGTGGGGCTGGTGGCGTACGGCCATCGCCGCGAGGGCGACTGCGACGACATCGAGACCATCGCCGAGATCGCGGCACTCGACAAGGCGGCGTTCACCGGCAAGGTCGAGGCGCTCAACCCCAAGGGCAAGACACCGATCACCAAGGCCGTGGTCGCGGCCTTCGACAACGTCCGCGGCCGCGACGACGCGACCACCATCCTGCTGGTCTCGGACGGCATCGAGACCTGTGGCGGTGATCCCTGCCAGGCGGTGCGCGACGCCAAGGCCTCGGGTATCGAATTCGTGATGCACGTGGTGGGTTTCGACGTCGCCAAGGAAGACGTGTCGCAGCTCGAGTGCGCCGCCCAGGCCGGCGGCGGCCTGTACTTCGACGCCCAGAACGCCGAGGAGCTGAGCGAGGCGCTCGAAGCCGCGGCGTGGGCGCCGCCGGAGATCCCCGACGGCCGCCTGTCGCTCAAGGCCGTCGCCAACGGCGAGCTGACCGACGTGACGGTCAACGTCACCGACTCGGAGACCGGCGAGGAGATCGCCGGCGGCCGCACCTACACCTCGCCCGACACCAACCCCCGCCTGTTGCCGCTGCCCGACGGCGTCTTCGACGTCAGGGTCAAGGCCGTGGGCATGAAGGGCAACATCGACCGGCGGTTCGAGCGCATCGAGATCAAGGACGGCTCGAAGGTGGAAAGGCAAGTCGACTTCTCCACCGGCGAGCTGGCGATCGGGATCACCCGTAACGGCGAGCTCTCCGATGCCACAGTCCGGGTGTTCGTCGCCGGCACCAACGAGCAGGTGGCGGGCAGTCGCAGCTACGATCACGAGAAGTCCAATCCGGCCGTCTTCAAGCTCACCTCCGGCGACTACGACGTCGAGGTTCGCTCGGTCGAGATCTCGGGTGATCTGCGCCACCGGATCGAGGGCATCACCGTCGATCCGCGCGGCAGGGCCGAACGGTCACACGAGTTCTCGAGCGGCACGCTCAAGATCGGCGCGATCAAAGACGGTGATCTGGTCGACGTCACGACCCACATCGCCAACGCCGAGGGCAAAGCGGTCGCCCAGGGGCGCACCTACACCAGCGAGAAAACCAACCCCAAGACCTGGGAGGTGGTGCCCGGCAAGTACAAGGTGAAGGTCAAGGCGGTGCGGCTCGAGGGAAAGCCGTCGAAAGAGGTCGAGGTGACCGTCGAGCAGGGGAAGACCACCGAGCACATGGTCGACTTCGGCGGCTGACGCCGAGGCGGTCACGACCAAGAACTTTTTGGCTCCCCGGAGCGTACTTCGGGGCAGCCGCCGAGGAGGATCTCGATGAGAGCCCGTCGTTTCGAACCGTTCGCCGTGGCCGCGCTGACCGTCGCCGTCGCCCTGTGGGGCTGCGACTCGGCACCGGCTCCCGAAGTCGCCGACCCCGCGCCCGCCCCGGCGCCGGAGATCGCGACAGCACCGGAGATCCTGCCTCTCCCGTTCACCGCCGAGCAGATCCGCGACGAGTGGGTGGAGGGCTTCTCGCTGGTCCTCCAGACCGAGACACCCAAGGGCCAGACGCGGGAGCGCTGGACAGTCCTGTCCGCCAACGAAAAGGGCGCGGAGATCGAGTTCGTCCCGATCGACGCCGAAGGCAACGCCGCCGGCAATCCGAGGACCTCGCGGAGCTCCTGGGAGGAGCTGCGCGACCACGCCGCCTTCCCGGCCGCCGTCTCGAGCCGCGAGGAGATCGCGCTCGACACGGCTCTCGGCCAGCTCGACGGCTGGATCTACCGCACCCGCTCGGCCGAGGCCGGCACCGAGTCGGAGTTCTTCTTCGCCAGCTCGCTGCCCGGCGCGCCGGTGCAGATGCGGGTAATGAAGGGCGGAGAGACCGTACTGGAGATGGCCCAACTCGAGCGGCACAAGCCCGAGCCCGAAACCTAGGAGACCCACTCATGAAAACGCACCTCACTCGCCCGGCCGCCCTCACCATCGCCGCGACGGCCACCGTGCTGGTGCTTCTGTGGACGGGGGCCGCCGACGGTCGCGCGGTGAAGAAGGAGGCCGAGCGGATCGCCGACGCCATGGGCGTGTGCGAGGGCATGACGGTCGCCGACGTCGGCGCTGGCGACGGCGAATGGTCGATCGGCCTGGCGAAGAAAGTGGGTGAGTCGGGCCGGATCTACGCCACCGAGGTCGACGAGGACGACCTGCCGAAGATCCGCAAGCGGGCCGAGAAAGCCGGCCTCGGCAACGTCTCGGCGGTTCTCGGCGACGACCACGACACCGGTCTGCCCGAAGGCTGCTGCGACGCCATTCTGCTGCGCCAGGTCTACCATCACTTCACCGACCCGCCCGCCATGCGCGCCAGTCTGCGGCGGGCGATGCGGCCGGGAGCCAAGCTGGTGGTGATCGACCTCGACCCGCAGAAACACTGGCGGGATCTGCCCGGGGTACCGGACCGCGGCGGCCACGGCATCGAGCTCGACGACCTGGTGGAAGAGATGACCGGCGACGGCTTCGTCGAGGTGGCGCGCCACGAGGTCTGGCCGGGCGAGGACGAAGAGCGCTACTGCGTGGTGTTCAGGCGCGCCTCAACGCCGGTCCAGCAGGAACGGTAGCTGTCGCCGCGTCTCCTGGACCACGGCGGCGTCGACGTCGGCGATCAGCAGGGTCTCCTGCTCGGCCGCGGTGGCGAGCGCCTCGCCCATGGGATCGATGATCCGGCTGTCGCCCCGGTAGCGGAGCTTGCCGCCCTCCCCCACCCGGTTGACGCCCACCACGTAGGCCTGGTTCTCGATCGCGCGGGCGCCGAGCAGGTTCACCCAGTGGTGCCGGCGCGTCTCGGGCCAGTTGGCGACCACCAGGTAGACGTCGGTCTCGCCCGCGGTGGCCCAGAACTCGTCGGCGAAACGCAGGTCGTAGCAGATGAAGAGGGTGAACCGCAGACCCTCGATGGTGACGCTGGTGAGCTCCTCGCCCGCCGTGTAGTGCTCGTGCTCGCCGGCGTAGGAGAAGGGGTGGATCTTGCGGTAGCGGTGCACCTCGCCCGAGGGGCCGGCGACCACCAGGGTGTTGAACGGCCGCTCGGCGCCCTCGGGGCGCTCGGGCAGCGAGCCGGCCAGCCACAGGCCGAAACGCGCCGCCTCGTCGATCAGGAACCGGGTGCTCGGCCCGTCCACCGGCTCGCTGATACGGTCGGTGGCCATCGAGAATCCCTTGGAGTACATCTCGGGCAGCACCAGCAGCCGGGCGCCGGCGCCGGCCGCGGCCGCGATCCAGGGACGCAGACGCTCGAAGTTGGCGACCGGGTCTTCCCACACGATGTCGCTCTGCAGCGCCGCGATCCTCATGACTCGTTCCTCGCTTCGTTCACGGCTACCCGTTCATCACTGTCCGCCGGCCAGCTGGTGCATTCGCCGGATGGCCTCGTCGAGCACGTCGTGCGTCTTGCAGAAGGCGAAACGCACCAGGTGCCGGCCCGCCGCCTTGTTGACGTAGAAGGCGGTCGGCGGGATGGCCGCCACGCCGACCTTCTCGGGCAGCATGCGGCAGAACTCCACGTCGTCGTCCCAGCCCAGGGGACGGATGTCGGCGAGCACGAAGTAGGTGCCGGCCGGTGCCGTCACGCCGAAGCCGATCTCGGCCAGACCTTCGCACAGACGGTCGCGCCGATCGCGATACTCGGTCAGCAGCCGCGAATAGAACTCGTCGTCCGCGCCCAGGGCCTCGGCCATGGCGGGCTGGAGCGGCGCGCTGTTGCAGAAGGTGATGAACTGGTGCGCCGTGCGGATGGCGGCGGTCAGCTCTTCTGAAGCGCAGGCGTAGCCGATCTTCCAGCCGGTCAGGCTGAAGGTCTTGCCCGTCGACGAGATGGTGATCGTGCGCTCGCGCATCCCCGGCAGCGTGGCGACGGGCACGTGCTCGCCGTCGAACACCAGGTGCTCGTAGACCTCGTCGGCGACCACGAGCAGGTCGTGCCGCCTGGCGAGCTCCGCAACGTGCTCCAGCTCTTCTCGGGAGAACACCTTGCCGGTGGGGTTGTGCGGGGTGTTGAGCAGCAGGATGCGGGTCCTGGGGCCGATCGCGCGCTCGAGCTGCTCGCGGTCGTAGCTGAAATCCGGCGAGCGTAGCGTCACCAGCCGTTCGACGCCGCCGGCCATGGCCACGCAAGCACGGTAGGAATCGTAGAACGGCTCGAAGAAGACCACCTCGTCGCCCGCCTCGAGCAGTGCCTGGAAGGTGGCGAAGAGCGCCTCGGTGGCGCCGTTGGTGACCGTCACCTCGCGGTCGGGATCGAAGCTCAGGCCGTAGAAGCGCTCCTGGTGCTCCGCCGCCGCGCGGTTGAGCGCCGGCTCGCCGGTCATGCGGCAGTACTGATTGTGGCCGCCCCGGATGGCGCGGACCGCGGCCTCCTTGATCGAGTCCGGACCGTCGAAGTTGGGGAAGCCCTGGCCGAGGTTGACCGCGTCGTGACGCTGGGCGAGCAGCGTCATCTCGGTGAAGATCGTGGTACCGAAGCCCCGCAGCCGCGAGGTCAGCGGCTGGCGCGCGCCGCCCCTTGCCGCCTCAGGCTCTGGCGAAGACATGCGCGGGAGACGGCCGCCCGAAGTGGTACCCCTGGGCGTACTCGAAACCGAGCTCCAGGCACACGTCGGCTTCCTCCTGGCACTCGATCCCTTCCGCGATCGTCGCCACGCCCATGTTGATCACCAGGCTGGCGAGGGTCTTCACCAGATCGAGCCGGCGCTGCGTCGCCCGGTGCAGATTCTTGATCCACGCGCGGTCGAACTTGACGAATTGGGGCGCCACGTCGGTGAGCTCGAGCAGCCGAGCCTGGCCGGTGCCGAAGTCGTCGAAGGCGATGCCGATGTCGATCTTCTCCAGCTCGCTGCGCAGGTCCTGGAGCGACGAGAGGTCGGCGACCGCGGACTCGTGGATCTCGAGCGTCAGCGCCTGCTCCGGGTGGCGCTCCCTCAAGCCGCGCAGTGAGTCGAGCAGCATGGGACTGTTGACCAGCTCCGACGGGTGGGAGTTGACGAACAGCGCCGGGTTGCCCGAAAACGCGGCGGCCTCCGCGACCCCGATGTCGCGAAACTCGGCGCTCAGATCCATCTCCAGTCCCAGGGCCTCGGCCAGGTAGAAGAGCTCGGTCGGCGGCGTCTCGACCTCGCCGAGCTGGCCGCGGCCGAGGATCTCGTAGCCCATCACGTGCCCGTCGGCGAGGCCCACGAGGGGCTGAAAGACCGCCCGGGCGCCGTTCTGCTCCAGCATGTCGCGAAGATCGCGGGCGCGGTCGAAGCTGCTCGCCGGCAGATGAAAGTCGTCCAGCAGGATCGTCTGGGTGGCTGCTTGCGGCTGCCGGGTGGAGAACGTCACCAGCCTGAACTCGTGGTCGGCGAAGTGCACGATGTCGCCGTCCTTGAGCGGGCAGTCGTCGAGCACGCGCTTGCCGTTCAGGAACGTGCCGTTGGTGCTCCCCATGTCGCGCAGCCACAGCGACTTCTGGCGCTGGAAGAGCTTGGCGTGAGTGTGCGAAACCCGCCCGAACGGCAGCACCAGGTCCGATTCCGAATTCCGGCCCACCTGAAACGGCAGCCTGCGGACCATGGTTCGCCAGACCTCGTGCTTGTCGTCGACGTACCCTTCCAGGCACCAGCTGGCGGAATCGTTCATCTCGGGCGTAGAAGTTGGGGGCTTGACCGACTCTCAGGGTTTTCGCAAGGCATGGATTGTATCTCAGAAAACGCGCCTGTGGCCCGGGGATCGGCGCGATTCTCGAAGATGCCCAGGGAGTCGTGGCGCCCCCGGTCGCCGAGGGTCGGATCCTGATATTTTC
Organism: bacterium; assembly: GCA_024226315.1. Taxonomy (GTDB): domain Bacteria; phylum Acidobacteriota; class Thermoanaerobaculia; order Multivoradales; family J023; genus JAAELT01. Next base: position 6,992 of record JAAELT010000341.1, read on the forward strand.
TCCCCCATGCTCTCTGGGCCAGACCACGCCGCCGACCGGCGCACGGTCGACCGGCACACGGTCGACCGGCACACGGTCGGCCGGCGCATGGTCGGCTACGCGTTGCTTCTCCTCGCCGCGTCGCCGGCTTGCCGGGCGGACGCCGTCGAGCTGGCGGATCCCGAGGGCGTCGTCAGCCTGGCGGTGCCTTGGAAGTTCGCCGCCGGCGACGACCTTTCCCGGGCCCTGCCCGACCACGACGACTCGACCTGGAGCGAGGTGCGCATTCCGGCCGGGGTACGCGACGATACGGTCGCGGACGTCGCCTGGTATCGGCTCGAGACCCAGGTCGGTCCGAGGGACCGCCCGAAAGATCGTCCGGCCGATCGTGGCGCAGCGCTGGACGCTCCGCGCCTCGGACTGACCGTGGGCAAGGTCGACAGCGCTTACGAGGTGTACGCCGGCGGCATCCTCCTCGGAGGCGTCGGCGCCCTGCCGCCGGCGCCCCGGATCGACTACGACCGCCACCGGATCTACGCCGTTCCGGCCGCCGCCATCGCCCCCGACGGGCGGGTGGTGATCGCGCTGCGAGTGTGGAAGTCGACCCAGACCGCGGGCACCGTGGGCAGCCCCCACGAGGGGCCGTTCCTGCTCGGCCGGATCGAGGAGCTCACCCGGCGTGAGCTGCTCTCGGAGCTGCCGGCGCTGTTTCTGGCCGGGCTGTTCCTGGCAGTCGGTCTCTTCCACCTGGAGCTCTTCCGCCGGCGACCCCAGCTCGTCGGCTACTTCTGGTTCTTCGCCTGCGCCTCGGGGTTCGCCGGCTACACTTTCCTCCGCACGCAATGGAAGTACCTGCTCGCCGACCGATTCCTGCTGTTCAAGGAGATCGAGTACCTGGTTTTGTTTCTACTGGCCGCGGGCTTCGTGCAGCTGGTGTGGCCGCTGCTCGGCCTGCGCATCGGGCCGGTGCTACGCGTCTACCAGTGGCTGAACGTGGCGGGTGGCCTGCTGCTGGCCGCCACCCCCGGCCTGTGGCTCAACCGGATCGTCTTGCCCTACATGCAGCTCGGCCTGGTCTGCCTGGCCGTCTACGGGACCTGGGCGATCTTCCGCGAAGCCTGGCGCAAGCACCCGGAGGCCCATATCGTGACGGTGGGCGCCATCGGCTCGGCGGTGACGTTCATACACGACATCGCCGTCGACCGAGGGCTGCTCGAGAGCCCACGCATCGCCGCCTTCGGCTTCGCCTTCCTGGTGGTGACGCTGGCGGCGACCCTGGCGCAGCAATTCATGCGCACCCACTCCGAGCTGGAGGCCCTGCGCGCCCATCTCGAAGAGCGCGTCGCCGACCGCACCCGCAAGCTGCTCGAGGCGAGTCAGGCCAAGACCCGGTTTCTGGCCACCATGAGCCACGAGATCCGCACGCCGCTCAACGGCGTCATCGGCATGACCGACCTGCTGCTCGACACCGACCTCGCCCCGCAGCAGCGCGAGCTCGCGGAGGTCGCTCGCAACAGCGGCGACACCGTGCTCGCCCTGATCGACGAGATCCTGGACTTCTCGAAAGTCGAGGCCGGCAAGATCGAGCTCGAGTCGCGACCCTTCCGGCCGCGCGACTGCATCGAGGGCGCGCTCGAACTGCTGGCCTCGCGCAGCGCCGAAAAGGGCCTGGACCTGGCCTACTCCGCGGCCCTGAGCCTGCCGGAATTGGTGACCGGAGACGCCATGCGGCTGCGGCAGATCCTGGTCAACCTGGTGGACAACGCCGTGAAGTTCACCGACCGGGGCGGCGTCTTCCTCGAGGCCGAGGCTGCCGCGGCCGAGGCTGACAGACCTGGCACCACCGGCGCAAACGGCGGTCGCACGGAGCTCCATTTCCGGGTCACGGACACCGGCATCGGCATCTCGGAGCACGACCAGGACCGCTTGTTCGACGTCTTCAGCCAGGTCGACGCCTCCGACGCCCGGCGCCACGGCGGCTCCGGCCTCGGCCTCGCCATCAGCCTGCGGCTGTGCGAGCTGATGGGCGGCAGGATGTGGGTCGAGAGCGCCGTCGGCCGTGGCTCGACCTTCCACTTCACGGTCACCGTGAAACCCGAACCCGAGCCCGTACCGGCCGCCCCGAGCGCACCGCAGTCGCCGAGCCCGGTGCCGGCCCCCGCGCCGCCGGACGACCGGGTGCTGCCGCCGCGTTCGATCCTGCTGGCCGAAGACGACGAGGTCAACCGCAAGGTCATCCTGCGTATGCTCGACCGCCTCGGCTGCCCGGCCGACGTCGTCACCAACGGCCTCGAAGCCATCGACGCCGTCGAGCGCAAGCCCTACGACGTCGTCCTGCTCGACGTCCAGATGCCCGAGCTCGACGGCCTCGAGACCGCCCGCCGCATCCGCGCTCGCTCACCGAGCCCCGGCCCCCCCTGGCTGATCGCCATCACCGCCAACGCCATCCGCGGCGACCGCGAGAAGTGCCTCGCCGCCGGCATGGACGACTACCTCAGCAAGCCGCTCAAGCGCGCCGACCTGCGGGCCGTCCTGGAGCGCGCCCAGGGCACGATCGCACCCGCCGCGGTGCCCGATGCCGAGCCCGATCCCGCCGCGGCAACACCAGCGGCACCGCCGAAGGAAACCAGCTACCCGGTCCTGGATCGCGAAGCGCTGTCCGACCTTCGCGGACTCGACGACGGCGAGGGCGAGATTCTGCGCGAGACGATCCAGATCTTCCTCGACTCCACGGCCGAGAGGCTCGAGGGCATGCAAACCGCGCTGGCCGAGGACGACCTCGAGACCCTGGAGCGGCTGGCCCACAGCCTCAAGTCGTCCTCGGGCCTGCTCGGCGGACGGAGGATGATGGCCAGCTGCTTGCGGCTCGAGGAGATCGCCACGAGCGGCCGAGCGGCCGAGGTCTCGGCCCTGGTCGAGCGGGTCTGGCAGCAGTTCGCCGACCTGGCGAGCGAGCTGGGGGAGGAGGAGGGGGCGGCGTAGACATCGGCGGGGAATCAAGCCCGCGAGGCCCGGTGCCGAGCCGTCCGTTCGAGCGCCACGGCATCCCGGAGCTTGCCGCGCACACTCTCGAGGCGCCGGCGGTCTTCGCCGGCCGCGGCCTGAAGCCGCCCCGAGCAGCGGGCGAGCAGGTCCGTGAACTCCGCGCACGGTCGCCCGAGCACCACCCCCGGATGGGTCCACCGACCCTCGTCCGCGTGCAGGAGCCTGTCGAGCCCATGCTCGATCTTCGCCTCGCCCAGGTGCGGGCTGGACGTCAAAAGCGCGCGGCCGACGGTCTCGACCTCTGGCTCCTCGTCGTCGAGGAGACGCAGGAGCTCGATCATCTCGGGCAGGGTGGGCTCCATGCCGTCGGTGGGGCAAACCCAATCGGCCAGCGCCGGGCCCATGAGCAGCCAGCGGCAGGCGGGCAGGAGGCCCGGGCCGCGTGCCTCGATCCGGCTGAAGAAGGTCGCCAGCACCGCCGGCTGGAATCGATGCACGAAGCGTCTCCGGGGTCGATGAAGGAACTTGGGACCGGGCGTCTCCGCTAGGCTGGATCGGCCCGGTCCCTCGGCCTATGTCCGCCCAAAGGTGTATCGGCTGACCGAGCCCTGGAGCAAGTTGGTCGTTGTTTTTGAACGAAATTCGACGGCACAAGTCGAAAAGACCTCGGATTTGGGCCTATTCCCCTGTTCTGGTAGCTTCAGCGATCACATGGATCTGGACGAAGCCAAGAGGCTACTGACCCGTGCTTTCGGACGTGAGCTGCAGCGCCACTGGGGGCGGATCGGCAAGACCGAGATCGCCCTCGGCTACGCCCGCGGGCACTTCGGCCGGCTGCTGCGCCAAGAGAAGAGCGGCATCAGCCTGGACCTGATCATCCAGGCCATGGTCTTGCTGGACGTCGAGCCCGGCGAGTTCTTCGCCAAGGCCTACGACATCGGACTCACCTCGGAGCACCTCCTGGGTTCCCACGAGGGTCAGGGTGACGTGGATCCCGCGCTGAAGAGGTTCCGCAAGGCCACCTTGCAGCTGGAATCGGGGAGCCTGGCGGTCCCCAGGAAGAAGAAGAAGCCGCGCGATTTCACCAAGCGGCTGGAGTCGCTCAGCCGCGAGGACCTGTGCGACCAGCGGAAGTCCCTACGTCGCACGAAGATGTTCCGACAGCCGGCCTTCGTGGCCGCCTACCTCGAACGGCTGGATTCGCTGCGCTACTCACGAGCGAAGAACGTGGTGAAGCTGGCGCAGACCGTGGCGGTAGACCTGTTGCCGAAGACGCCGGGGTCGAAGGAAGAGATCCTGGAGTTGATGTGCAAAACGGTGGGGATCTTCGGCTCGGCGAATCGTCAGATCCTCCAGCTCGAGGTCGCGGCAGAGGCGATTGGATTCGGGTTGCGGTTGGCGGGGAGGCAGGGGTTGGAGTTGGCGAGGGCGGATTTGCTGCAGCGTGGGGCGTATGTGCTTCGTGACAACGGCGAGTTCAATCGGGCTCTGCTGCTGCTGGGAGAGGCGCAGATCATCTATTCGGACCACGAGCATGAGGTTGGAGTCGCCAAGACGTTGGTCGACCGAGCGACTATGCTCGGCTACAAAGAAGACCACCCAAGAGCACTGCGACTCTTCATGGATGCCCTCGATCGTCTGCCCAGCGAGGACGGCGGTCTTCAAAGATGGCGGCTGGCTGCCCTTGACGGAATCACCATCAGCTACCGGAAGCTAGGGAATCTCCAAGCCGCCGAGAAGTGGCTGAAACGTGCACTCAGCCTCATGAACGAGACTGAGGGAAGCATCTATGCGAAGCTCCTCTGGGAGGTCGGTGCCATGGCCCACGAGAAGGGCGAATTCCTGAAGGCTGAAGGCTTGTTCGGCAAAGCCCGTGAGATCCTAGCCGTCACTGAGAATCCGATCCCTTGCGCCTCGATAACTATAGACCTCATGGCTACGCTTCTTGAGCAGGGCAAGGTCACGGAGATCTGCCAGGTCGCAGCGGAAATGACGGCATTGCTGACGCCCTTCCGGTACAACAAGATCGCTGCTGCTGCCATCACGCAGGTGATTCGTACGGGTATGAGTGGCAAGGTCACACGACGCTTGCTCAAGGAAGCGAGAGACGAGATTTCAAAGGCGCACCCAGAAGACTGGGTACGCCCTCACACGAGCTAACTCTACCCACTTGGATCGATATACGGCCCGATAGGCACCGGTGCCAGATACAGGGCGCCGGGAGCCAGGGTTGCGAGACCGCGACGGTAGCGGTTGGACATAGGTCCGCTCCTTTTCGCAGCGGGTCGCTCGCGGGCGCCATTGCCCTGCGGCGCCCACCCAACGATTACTGAAGTTACCCGCTATCGTCCGGATAAGCTAATAGCGAAGAGATCTCCCTCTTTGTCGATCTTTTCCTCGAATCCAAGCCCGAATATTCGACAATGAATGAAAACAGAGATCCCATCTCTCCCAGAGGGAGGATCTCGAGGGTCCCCTCGTGAGCAGAAAATGCTGACGCACTACTGAAATCTCGTGGCCGGCTCGGTACGAGATCTCGGGTGAGCGGGGGCGCCCTCTCCCTTTGGGAGAGGGTCGGGGTGAGGGCCGCGAAGCCGGGAAGCTGGCTCAACCGCGGCTCTCGTGTAGTCCGCGAGATCGAGAACTTCCGCCACCAGATCGGCGGTTATCAACAGCCGTTGTCGCGAGAATTCCGGGCGGCTTCCAAGAAGTGGCTCGAAGTCGCCAATGCCCAGTTCGCCGACGCCCGAGCAGTGCTCGAGAAAGAACCGACCCGACAGGTCTTCCGCGCTGGCGATCCCGTCGACCGCGACAATGAAGCCTTCATCCCCCGCGACGCGATCACCAACGAGATCGAAGGCCAGGTGATGCTCGCCACCGGCTGTCCCGGCCTGGTGCTCTACGCCTGCTGCTCACCGAGCCCCTCAAGTACTCCACCCTGTGGCCCAAGGACGACCCCACGCGCCCGCGCTTCGACCCCGGCTTCTGGGGCGAAGGCGGCATCGAGCGCATCCACAGCGAGGCCGGCGGTTGGCCGCACCTGGTGCAGCTGATCGCCGAGACCCTCGTGGACCTGCTCAACGACGACCAGCGCACCCAGGTCGACGACGACATCATGGAGCGCGCGCTCGACAAGGCGATCGTGCGCGGCCACACCGTGCTCCACCAGCTCATGCGCGGCGAATCCACCCTGCCCGGCGAGTGGGACTACCTCTCCGCTTTCCGCTCCCAGGACACCCAGCCGGCGCCCGAGGACGAGGCCCTTACCCGCTCTCTGCGCCACCGCCTGCTGATCGCCGAAAAGGGCGACGACTGGCGCCTGCGCGTGCCGCTCATGCACCGCTGGCTGCAGCAGCGTGGGTGATCGAGCCTTCGCCCAGGCCGACTCTTCGAGAGATCCAATCGGCCCAAATCGGCAAGAAATTCGACTCCTCACGTCGAATTTCAACTTTCTCGAAAATAGGCCGGCGGCGCCGATTTGCCCGGGAAACGCGAAGCGGTCTCGCCACGTCACGACCGTTTTGCACTTCTAGCTGAAGATTCGGCCTACCCGACCCCGGGTTTCAAACTATTCAGAATTTGCGTCGCGACAGGTCGCCCCCTATCCTCCGACCCATGATTTTCGAGCTACTCCCGAAAGCCATCGTCAAACTGCGGCAGGCCAAACACCTGTCGCAAAGCGCCGCCGCCGACCGGGCCGGCGTCGCCGCCAGCACGTGGTGTCTCTGGGAGAACGGCGATCAGACCCCTCGCCCCGAGGGTGTGGAGAAGATCTGCAAGGGGCTGGGCTGCACGCTGTTCGATCTGGAGATAAAGATCAACCAACTGCACACGGAGGACCTCACCCAGACCGCCGCCAAGCTCGGCGCCATCCCGCCGATCCACAAGACCTCGGAGCTGATCGCCAAGGCCGAGCGCCTGATGAAGCTCGACATGACCACCCTGCCCGAAGACTTGAGGCGCCCCGTCAAGCGCATCCGAGACTTCGGCGTGGTGCTCAGCACCCAATACAAGCCGTTGATCGACAGCATCCTCGAAATCCACCGCCGGCTCGAAGACCCCGCCGGCGCGGCCAAGGCATGACCTCTCCGTAACCACCAACCCCTTCTTCACCCCGGATGGGGTGGACGAGAGTAGCCCCGGGTTTCAACCCGGGGTATCAAGCCCCGGGCTCCCAGCCCGGGGCTTTTTTTATTGCATTCCCTAAACGACTTTATCGTTTCCCGTGATTGACCAATCACATTACGGCCCTACACTGCTCCCAGACAGCGGGAAGACGGTTCGCCTCTCGACAACGTGATTTGACACATCGAGCACCGCGGATCCCGGCGCCGACACAAACGCTCGACGAGCCGAACCGCTCCCGTTGTCCGTCCGGACTGAAAACGCCGTTCGGCGCACCGCGCGCCGATGAAAAGTAAAGACGTCCGCCTCGGCGGGCATGGGAGCAAACACACAAACATGAAACCCGAGCGCGTCCAATGGCTGCTCACCGAAACCGGCTGGGTTCTCGTGGCGGACGGTAGAGACCTGAGTGAAGAGTCTCAATCGATCCTCCGCGAGTACACCTGCAAGAACGGTGGCGCCGCCATGAAACTGACAGCCACGCTCTGCAACATCGCCGAGCGCCACGCTCACTACCCGGAGATTCACGTCGAAGGGAACGTGGTGCACGTGCAACTGACGACGCCGAACGAGGGACTGACGGAGATGGACTTCGACATGGCCCTGCTGTTCAACAACGCCTACGACGCTTCCTAGAGAAGCAACCGGCCCCGGCCAGCCGGCCGGGGCCTTCTTTCACCACCGACCAGGAACCAAAAACCCATGCATTCGAAACAGATCAAAGTCCGCAACGACCGTGCCTCCTACGTGGTGAAAGCCACGAGGAAACATGCCCGGGATCTCGCCCGGAAGCTGAACCGCAACTTTTCGCCCGCGACCGGCGGCGAGCCGCAGCCCGACTGGATCGCCATCCAGCACCTGGCCGGCCACCGCGTGGACCAAGTGAGGATCGACATCTTGCAAAAGGACACCGAGAAACGCGACGCCCTGCGCGAAGTACGCCGCTTCCGCCGCCAGCGCGACGTCGTCGGCACCCGTCTCTACAACGCCCTGTCGAGGATTCGCGTGTTGTTCGACGCCACCTATGGCCGCGGCGGCTGCCGCCGCGCGCTCGGCTTCGGCACGCCCATACCGCGCAAGCCAGTCGTCATGCTGCGCGCGGCCGAGCGCGCCGTGGAGCGTATGAACGACCCCGACCTGCGGCTGCCGCGGCCGGCGCTCCAGGCTGTGAGCCTGGACCTGGCACGACTCGCCACCACCGTGGAGCGCAACATGGTGACCCTCGGCCTCGCCCTGGAGCACCTGGGCGATGCCCAGCTCCGGCTGCGACGGGCAGAGGAGGCCAAACGCAAATCGATGCGGCGCTTCGACCGCGAGGTGGGCCCGTGGACCCGGCTGATGTCGGCGCTCTGCGACCTCGGCGGCGAAGAGAGCCTGGCCGCCGGCGTCCGCCGGCGCCGGCGCCGGCGC
>JAAELT010000342.1 GCA_024226315.1 bacterium
GAACGCCGTGAAATCAGCCAGACCGTTGGCAGCCAACACCTTCGTGATCGCAGCCGTCAACGTCGTCTTGCCGTGATCCACGTGACCGATCGTGCCGATGTTCACGTGTGGCTTCGTGCGCTCAAACTTCTCCTTGGCCATACTCTTCAAACGCCTCCCGCGGAGTCGGATCCGTACGGATCCCCCGACGTAGGTTTCGACCCTCTGGGGGTCTGGTCGTCGTTAGGTCTGCTCGATACTGGCTGGTTGCCCCGACTCGATCTGTCTCGCACCACTGTCTGCCTCGCGCCTTCGTCGCCATCCGAGCGTGGAGCCCACGACCGGATTTGAACCGGTGACCCCTTCCTTACCAAGGAAGTGCTCTACCCCTGAGCCACGTGGGCCGAAGACGCGACACCATCGGCCTTCGGGCGACCCGGTGGCCACTCAAGCGCTGTGAAATCCTCAATTCGTTCTTGTCTGGAGCCGATATGAGCCGCAGAGACACCTACCACGGGGACACTTTGGAGATGCCTTGGGAGCGGCGCCCGGAGACGAGCCCCCGAACCCTATCATCGGCCCTGGGGCTTGTCTACCTCCCAATTTCACTTTTTTGCCGCCGCCGAGCCGGCCCCAGATGTCCGTGAGAGGCTTACTGAATGGAGCGGGAGACGGGATTCGAACCCGCGACCTACAGCTTGGAAGGCTGTGACTCTACCCCTGAGTTACTCCCGCCCGGGGTTTGGGCGCCCGAGTCTCGATGCCGGGCTCGCTGGGCGCTCGAGCCCAGCGTTGCTGTCGAATCTGTGGTGGAGGCGGGTGGATTCGAACCACCGTAGGCTTACGCCGGCAGATTTACAGTCTGCTGCCTTTGTCCACTCGGCCACACCTCCACGAATCTCTGCCTCTACCGTGACGTTGGAGCCGGCTCCCGGACTTGAACCGAGGACCTACTGATTACAAGTCAGTTGCTCTACCAACTGAGCTAAGCCGGCAAGGCTCCTGAACTCCACCGCCCGGCGAGCAGTGGATCGTACAACGCCCGAGCGGCGGATTCAACCTTCTTGGGTCAGTCCGGATCCTCGGACGTCGCCCCGATGCGCTGCCGCACGGCTTCGAACAGGAAGGCCGCCGCCGCCGTCGCCAGGTTGAGCGACTCGACACGGCCCTGCATGGGCAGCCCGATCAGACGGTCGCAGGCCTTGCGGGTACGGGCGCGCAGGCCCTTCTCCTCCCCGCCCAGGCAGAGCATGAGCTTGCCGGTGAGATCGACCTCCCAGGGCGGCTCGCCAGCGGGATCGGTGCCGTAGACCCAGAAACCCTCGCCCTGCAGGCGCTCGATCTCGCGCACCGAGTTGACGATGCGCTCGACCTCGAGCCATTCGGTCGCCCCCGCCGCGGTGCGGGCGACGGCGGGCGACAGCGGCGCCGAGCCGCGGTCGCGCAGCAGCACCCGCGAGACGCCGGCACCCTCGCACACGCGCAGCATGGCGCCGAGATTGCGCGGATCCTGGACATCCTCGACCAGGATCCGAAAATCAGGATCGCCACCCGTGCGGCCCACCGAAGCCGGTCGGCACCGGGCACCGAAGCCGTTGTGGCGCGGTGTCGAGGCCAGAGCGGTGAGCTGCTGTGGCGCGGCGCTCGTCACCGTGATGCGGTGGCGGCGGCAGAGCCCCTCGATCTCCGCGCGCCGCTTGCCCGGGCGCCCCGAGATCAGCACCTCCTCCACGTCGTGAGGCCGGCGGCGCAGCGCCTCACGGACGGGATGGTAGCCGTAGATGAACTCTTCGATCAGGAGATTGGTTCCAGTGAGCCGCGCGTTGCGACGAGCGACCCGCTAGACCTCCATGATGTCTTTCTCTTTGGTCTCGACCGCCTCACTCACCAGACCGATGTAGTGATCGTGGAGCTTCTGGACTTCGTCGTGACCGCGATGCTCGTCGTCCTCGCTGATCTCTTTGTCCTTTTCCATCTTCTTGAGCCGGTCGTTGCCGTCGCGCCGGGCCTGGCGCAGCCTGTTGCGGGCCGACTCCGCCATGTCATGGGCCCTACGGACCATTTCTTTGCGCCGCTCCTCGGTGAGCTGAGGGATTGGGATGCGGATGAGCTTGCCGTCGTTCGACGGATTGAGCCCCAGATCGGAGGTCAGGATGGCCTTCTCGATAGCGCCGATCTTGCTCGGGTCCCATGGTTGCGCGGTGATCAGCGTGGCGTCGGTCACCGCCAGGTTGGCCATCTGGTTGAGCGGCGTCGGAGCACCGTAGTACTCCACCGTCACGCCGTCCAGGATGGCGAGAGATGCGCGGCCTGTGCGAAGGCGTTTCATCTCCTCGTGGAGATGATCCACCGAACCTTTCATCTGCAGCTCGACTTCGCGAAAGAGCTCTTGCATGACGTCTCCTGGGATCGCTCGCCGGTCCTCCGGCGGTTGGTCGGTCCGCAGATCTTGTCTCGCCGCAACGCGCCTGTCAACGCCGCGGCGTCAGGCGTCGCGTCTTTCGGACACGGCCTTCGGACACAACCGGGTCAGGGAATCGGCGGCACGGCCGCGGCGCCTACACGCTCCGGCTCGCCGCGGACGACCGAGCCGACGTCCTCGCCACAGACCACCCGGTGGATGTTGCCGCGGCGATTCAGGTCGAAGAGGACAATCGGGATCTCGTTCTCCCGGCACAGGCTGATGGCGGCCGCGTCCATGAACTTCAAGTTGCGCTCCAGCACTTCTTGATAGGTCACTTCCCGCAACGGCCGTGCATTCGGATTCAGCCTTGGATCCGAGTCGTAGATCCCCTCGACACCAGTGGCCTTGAGCAGGACCTCGGCCTTGACCTCACTGGCACGCAGCGCCGCGGCACTGTCGGTGGTGAAGAAGGGGTTGCCGGTGCCGGCGGCGAAGATCACGATGCGGCCCTTCTCCAGATGGCGAATGGCGCGCCGCCTGATGAACTGCTCGGCGACCTCGCGGATCTCGATCGCCGTCTGCACCCGGGTGGTGACGTCGCGCTGTTCGAGCGCGTCCTGCAGTGCCAGGGCGTTGATCACAGTACCCAGCATTCCCATGTGGTCGCCGGTGACGCGATCGATTCCTCGCCGGCTGGCGGCGACGCCCCGAATGATGTTGCCGCCGCCGATGACGATCGAGATCTCCACGCCGAGTGCGGAGACCTCTCCAATCTCGTCAGCGATGGCGCCGAGCACCTCTTCGTCCAGGCCGAAGCTCTGGCTGCCCATCAGGGCCTCGCCGGAAAGCTTGAGCAGAACCCGGCGATATGCAGGCTTGTCGGCCATCTTCGGACTCTCAGCTGGCGGCCGAGACCGTGGAGGCGACCTCGGCGGCGAAGTCCTCGCTCTTCTTCTCGATGCCTTCGCCGAGCTTGAAGCGCTCGAAGCGGCGGATCTGGATGTTCTCGCCGATCTTGGCGACCTTCTCCGCGATCATCTGCGAGACGCTCTGATCGGGATTCTTGACGTATGGCTGTTCGAGCAGCACCGATTCGGAGTAGAACTTCTCCATCTTGCCGGTGACGATCCGCTCGACCAGATGCTCGGGCTTGCCCGCGGCTCGCACCTGCTCGCTATAGATCTCCTTCTCCTGCGCCAGGACCTCGTCGGTGACCTCTTCGCGGCGCACGAAGCGTGGCTCCGACGCCGCGACGTGCATGGCGAGGTCGCGGACGAGCTTCTGGAACTCGTCGGTCCGGCCGACGAAATCAGTCTCGCAGTTGACCTCGATCAGCACGCCGATCTTGCCACCGGCGTGGATGTAGGAGCCCACCGCGCCCTCGGCGGCGACCCTGCCGGCCTTCTTGGCGGCGGCCGCCAAGCCTTTCTTGCGCAGCACCTCGATCGCATCCTCGATCGAGCCGCCGGTCTCCTGCAGCACCGTCTTGCACTGCATCATCGGAGCGCCGGTACGCTCGCGGAGCTCCTTGACCATCTGGGCTGTAACCTGCATTTTCTTATCTCCTTCGGACGCACCCGACTCGCTCGCGTCCTGGCTGGTCTGGGTGAGGTTCCTAGCTCTGAGATCGAGCGGCCCAAACGCCAGAAAAGGCCAGCTCGACGCGGCGCGCGACTGACCTTTTCGTACTGAGCGTTGTCGAGGCCACTCGCTACTTCGTGTCTGATTCTCCCGACTCCGAGGTCTCCGCGGGCTCCTCCGACGACGCCTCGGGCGCGGTTTCTTCCACGTCCTCGGCCGGCGCAGCCTCTGCCTCGGCCGGCGCGGCCTCCGTCGCTTCCGCGGGCTCAGCAGAGGCCGCCTCTGCCTTCTTCGGTTCCTCGACGGGCGCGGCCTTTACGGCCTCCGCCTTCGGCTCCTCGACGGGCGCGGCTTTTGCCTCGGCGACGGGCTTCGTCGACACCGGCGCGTCCTTCCTGCGGATCATCCGCTCGTCCTTCAGCTTGCCGGTTCCGGCGAGGTAGGCGTCGGAGATCTTGGCGGCGAACAGGCGGATCGTGCGGATCGCATCGTCGTTGCCCGGAATCACGAAGTCGACCTGCTCGGGATCGCAATTGGTGTCGACAATGGCGACGACCGGGATGCCGAGCTTGTTGGCTTCCGCGATGGCGATCGACTCTTTCTTGGGATCGACGATGAAGAGCGCGTCCGGCAATTGCTTGAGGTCTCGGATGCCCTCGAGGTTGCGGTTGAGCTTGATGCGCTCGCGATCGAGCCGCAGCCGCTCTCTCTTGATCAATGGGTTGTTCTCGTCGTCCATCAGCCGTTCGATCTCCTTGAGGCGATCGACCGAGGCCCGGATGGTGACGAAGTTGGTGAGAGTACCGCCCAGCCAACGATGGGTAACGAAGAACTGGCCGCAACGCCGGGCCTCTTCGGCCATGGCCTCCTGGGCCTGGCGCTTGGTGCCGACGAACAGCAGGTTGCCGCCCGAGAAGGCGAGACGCTGGACGAAGTCCGCGGCCTCGCGGAAACGACGCAGCGTCTTCTGAAGATCGATGATGTAGATACCGTTGCGCTTGCCGAAAATGTAGCGCCGCATTTTCGGGTTCCAGCGTCGAGTCTGGTGGCCGAAATGGACCCCAGCCTCGAGCAGATCCCTCATCCTCATCTGGATCAAGGCACGCCTCCTTCTTACCGCTTACTGAACTGATAGCGGGCGCGGGCGCCCTTGAGTCCGTATTTCTTGCGCTCTTTCTTCCGCGGATCGCGGGTCAGGAACCCGGCCGCTTTGAGCTTCGGGCGCAATTCTTCGTTGTAGTCGACCAGCGCGCGGGTGATGCCGTGGCGGATCGCACCCGCCTGGCCCGAGTTGCCGCCGCCCGTAACCGTCACGGTGATGTCGAAGTTCTCCGCCGTTTCCGTGTAGAGCAACGGCTGCTTGACGATCATCTTCAAGACTTCGTTGGCGAAGTACGAATCCAGCGGACGCCGGTTGACCTCGATCTCACCGGATCCGGGCCGCAGGTAAACCCGCGCGGTGGCGGTCTTGCGTCGGCCGGTGCCGTAGTAGTGCAGTTCGCTCAAGTCATTCTCCTCACTCGGTCTATTCCGTGGCGCCGACCAGCCTCTGGTCCAGCTCCAGGACGCCTGGCTGCTGTGACTGGTGGGGGTGTTCGGGCCCGGCGTAGACCTTGAGCTTGCGATACAGCTGGCGGCCCAGCCGATTCTTCGGCAACATGCCCTTGACCGCGTTCTCGACCAGCTTGATCGGCCGGCGCGAACGCAGATGACGGGCAGTCTCCTGCTTCAGGCTGCCCGGCCGGGTGCTGTGGCGATAGTAGACCTTCTGGTCTTCCTTGCGACCGGTCAAGACCACCTTGTCGGCGTTGACCACGATGACGAAATCACCGGTGTCCAAATGGGGGGTATAGTGAGCTTTGTGCTTGCCGCGCAGGGTCGCAGCGACCTGCGCGGCAAGCCGGCCCAACCGCTGGCCTTCGGCATTGACCACGTACCATTGGCGGTCGATGTCGGCGCTTTTCGGGCAATAGGTCTTGTTCATCGTACAATCCGTAACCGGAGATTGTCGGTGGAATGAGGTCGGCAAACCGAGGCTAGACCCTCGCTCAGCGGAGGGTCGCCGATCTTACGGTTGGAGCTGCCGCTTGTCAAGAGTGCCGACGTCCTAAAAATTCACCCGCCGAGTCGGCACAGAATAGACCGACTGGCGAGCGCCCGACAGACGATTGTCATGAACATTGGAGACTGTATTGAGCCAGGAGACTGAATCGATCCAGAAGACCCGCATCCTCAAGGGCAAGCCCGTGGCGGCCGCTCTGCACTCCGAAGTCGCGGCCGGCGTCGACGCACTGATCGCGGCCGGCGCCCGGCGACCCAAGCTGGTCGCGATGCTGGTCGGCGACAACCCGGCCTCGGCTGTCTACGTTTCGAGCAAGACCAAGGCCTGCCGCGACGTCGGCATCGACGGCGAAACCCTCGATCTGCCGCGAGACATCGAGCACGCCCGCTTGATGGACCATCTCGGCGAGCTCAACGAAGACCCCGGCGTCGACGGCATCCTGGTGCAGCTGCCCCTGCCCGACCACCTGCCGGAGCGGGAGGTCCTGGAGTCGGTGCTGCCCGAGAAAGACGTCGACGGATTTCATCCGCACAACGTCGGCGGCATGTGGCTCGACAAGCCGGCCCGCCGGCCCGCAGACCCGCCCTCGGTACTGACCCCGGCCACGCCCACCGGCATCATGGAGCTGCTGCACCGGTCCGGCATCGAGCTTTCGGGTAAGCACGCGGTGATCGTCGGACGTAGCGCCATCGTCGGCAAGCCGATGGCCGCCCTGCTGCTGCGCGAGCATTGCACCGTGACGCTGTGCCACTCGCGGACCCGCGACCTGCCGTCGGTCTGCCGGCTGGCGGACATCCTGATCGCCGCGGTCGGCCGGCCGGCGATGATCGGCCCCGACCACGTTTCGGAGGGCACGGTGGTGATCGACGTCGGCATCAACAGGGTCACCGACCGCGCCTTGATCGAGCACCTTTATCCCGGCAAGGCCAAGAAGCTGGCCCGCTTCGATAGCCGCGGCTACGCCGTCGTCGGCGACGTCGACTACACGCGGGTAAAACCGAAGGCCTCGGCGATCACACCGGTGCCGGGGGGCGTCGGCCCGCTCACCGTGGCGCAGCTGCTGGTCAACACCCTGCGTGCCTCGAGGCGGCGCCAGGGGCTCGACACCGAAGCATGAGCAGGTTCCTTCTCGGCCTGACAGGAGGCCTGGCGAGCGGCAAGTCCACCGTCGGGCGCTGGCTCGCCGAGGCCGGCTTCGAGATGGTCGACGCCGACCGGGTGGTGGCCGAGCTCTACGCCCCGGGCGGGCGCGGGGCCGCGGCGGTGCGCGAGCTCTTCGGCGGGGAGGCGCTGACCCCCGAGGGCGCCGTCGACCGCCCGAGGGTCGCGGAGATCGTCTTCGCCGACGACGAGGCCCGGCGGAGTCTCGAGCACGCTGTCCACCCCCTGGTACGCCAGCACTTCGCGGAGATCGCCGGGGCCGCCGAAGGGATCGTCGTCTACGAGGCGACCCTGCTGGTCGAGTCCGGCCACTGTGAGGTCTTCGATCTGGTGGTGAGCGTCGAAGCGCCGGAAGAGAAGCGACTCGAGTGGGCGGTGGCACGAGGCATGGACCGCGAATCGGCCGCCGCCCGCCTGGCCGCCCAGGGCGACGGCGAAAAGCGGCGCTCCGGCGCCGACCACATCCTCTGGAACGACGGCACCCTCGACGATCTGCGGAAGAAGGTCGACGAGCTGATCACGGAGCTGAGCACATCCGGCGCCCCGTAGGGGCGAGACGGACGTACGGGCACGCCCGATCAGGGGATCGCCGCCAGCCGGTCCACAAGCTCTCCCGGCCGCGGGCGGACGCGGTAGTTCTCGGTCAAATCCCGCCAGACGATCCGGCCCTCCGCGTCGATCAGGAAGGTGGCGGGCCGAGCGATGTCCCCCTCCATGCCGCCCCCCACGTGCCGCACGCCGTAGGCGTCGATCACCTCGAAGCCGGGATCGGCGAGCAGCGGGAAGTCGATACCTGCCGACCCCAGCTTCTCGCGAGTGGTGGCGGGCGGGTCGATGCTCACCGCCAGCACCTCGGCACCGACTCCCCTGATCTCTTCGATGTGTGTCTGCAGACCTTGCAGCTCCGAAATGCAGAACGGTCACCAGAAGCCGCGGTAGAAGATCAACGCCACCTTCCGGCCCCGGTAGTCGCTCAGCCGAACCGTCTCGCCGTCGCTCGACGTCAGGGCGAAATCGGGGGCCTGGGCGAGGTTCACCGCGGTTTCGCCGGCCGGCGGCAGGTTGGAGAACCAGAATATGTAGAGCACGAACAGCGTGGCGAGGAGCAGCGAAAGGACCAGTCCGATCGAGCCCAAGACCTTGCCGCGGTACTCGGAGCGTCCGAAGGCCCGTGCCACGCCGAGACCCGAGAGCGCCACGCCGAACAGGACCAGCGGCAGATTCACCCAGGGGAAGTCGCGCAGAGGCGGGAAGCGGGTGAAGACCTCGAAATAGCTCACCACCCCGGCGAAGACCACCAGCAGGCCAAGCCAGATCATGTGGTTGCGTCGTTTCTGCGGGCTCACGCCGGGAGGATACCCGATTTCGAACCGTCGAGGCGGAGCTCCGAAGTCTGCTAGGGTCCGCGCGTGAACGACATACCCCTCTCTTCTTCCGCCACCAGCCGCGCTCACCCGGCGATCGTCACGAGGCCCGGTACCGCCGCCGGGCTCGACCGGTGGGGTTGGCGCCCGGCCGACTGGCTGTTCAACCGCGTCTTCGGCTCGAAGTGGAGTCCCCTCTACCAGAGCGGAGTGCTGGCGGTCACCTTCCTGGTGGTCACCCTGGTGACGGGCCTCTACCTCTTTCTCTTCTACAAAGTGGGCGATCCGTACGGCTCTGTGGCGGCGATCGACCGCGGCCTGGTGGGGGGATTCATGCGCTCGGTGCACCGCTACGCCGCCGATCTGGCGATGGTGGCGGTGGCGCTCCACGCGCTCAAGATGCTGGTGGCCGGGAAGACCTGGGGGCCGCGGGCGACGACCTGGATCAGCGGCATCCTGCTGGTGGGCACGCTCCTGATCTGCGGCTGGACCGGGCTGATCATGGCCTGGGACGTCCAGGGACAGCTGGTGGCCATCGAGGGTGCGCGGATCTTCGACCTGCTGCCGATCTTCTCCGAGCCCATCGGCCGCTCCTTCGCGCGCGCCGAAGGCGTGCCCGAGTCGTTCTTCTTCATGAACCTCTTCTTGCACCTGGCGGTGCCGCTCGGCCTACTGGCGCTCTTCTGGCTCCATGTCACCCGCGTCGCGCGGCCGTGTCTGCGTCCGCCTCGGGGGATCGAGCGCTACGCCCTGGGCATCCTGGTGGCCGGGGCGATCCTGGTGCCGGTGCCGCTGCCGCCCGAGGCCGACCTGCTGAGCGTGCCCGCCGAGGTACCGCTCGACCTGTTTTACGCCTTCTGGCTGCCGGTGGCACGGAACGTCTCGCCCGGGGTTCATCTGGCGTTGTGGTCGATCGCCGTCGTCGGTCTTTTCTCGGTTCCCTGGTGGTGGCGGCCGAGGGGGTTCGAGATCGCCGCCTCCCACGTTGACGAAGGGAGCTGCACCGGCTGCACCACGTGCTACCAGGACTGCCCCTACGACGCCATCAACATGGTGGACCGGGAGGTGCCGTCGCGGGCGTCGGCGAAAGTCGCGCGGGTCGACCCGGCCCTGTGCGTCTCCTGCGGCATCTGCTCCGGCTCCTGTGCGCCGATGGGCGTCGGGCCGCCCGGCCGCACCGGCCGCGAGCAGCTGCGGGCCGCGAACGCCTTCCTCGAAGCCGCTGCTCTTCGGCCGAGCGACGTCGTGCTGGTGGCCTGCGGCAACGGCCTCGGCACCGCACCGGCCGTGCTGGACGCGGCCGGTGGAAGTATCGTGCCCTACGAGACCGGGTGCTCCGGATCGGTCCACACCTCGGTCATCGAGCTGCTTCTGCGCCGCGGCGCCGGCGGGGTGTTCCTGCTCACCTGCCCGGGGCGGGACTGTCTCTACCGCGAGGGGCCAAAGTGGCTGCACGAGCGCGTCTACAACGACCGCGAGGCCGATCTGCGCGACCGGGTCGACAAGCGCCGGGTGCGTATCGCCAGCTTTTCGCGCACCGAGGCCGCGGCGGCCGCGAGTGCGCTGGCGGCGTTTTGCGACGAGGTGGCGGCGCTGGGCGAGAAGCCCGTGGAGCACGAAGTGAAGATCGACCTGGAATGCGAGGTGCCCGTTGAGCTGGTCGTTTGACGACACGCGGCGTCACCTGGGGCGTGTGGCTTTCTCGGCGCTCCTGTTCGGCGCCGTCGTCGTCCTCGGGCAGGTGCCGTTCGGCGCGCCGGTCGAAGACGCCTTCCTGCGCCTGGCGTTGCGCACCACCGAGGCGCGGATCGAGATCTGCCGCGACCGCACGCACGCCGAGCTCGAAGCGCTGCCGGCCCACATGCGGCAGCCGCAGATCTGCGACTGGCACATCGTGCCCCACCGGTTACTGGTGCGCCGCGGCGCCGAGACCGTCCTCGACCGGGTCCTCGAGCCGGCGGGCGCGCGCAGCGACCGGCCGCTGGCGTTCGACGAGCAGATCGCGCTCGCGCCGGGAACGGCCGAGCTGGCGATCTCCTTCGAGCCGGCCGAGGCCGTAATCGCCTCGGCGTCCGGCGCCCTCGCCGTGGCTTTGGCCGAGGCCCCCCGTCATGCCATCAGCCGGACCATCGAGCTGCAGGCCGGACGCATCGTCCTGGTGCGGCTCGACGGCGACGGCGGGACCCTGGTGATCGACGGTTAGCGCTGGGCGACTTTCTGTCGCGACACCCGGCGCGAGGCGTCGACCAGCCACTCCGCCGGCGGGTTGTTGAAGGTGTAGGCGATGGTACCGTCCGGGCCCAGCAGGTAGACCAGGGACGGATGGCCGATCTCGCCGGTCTTCAGGTCGCGCTCGAACGGCACCTCGTACGCCGCGAGCACCTCCTGGACACCCTCGACGCTGCCCGATAGCGCATGGGCGCGGGCCAGCCGGTCGAGCTGCCAGGCCTTGACCAGCGACGGCAGCGACCCGGGGGTGTCGCGCCACGGATCGAGGGTAACGACAACCACCGCCGGTTCGAGGTCCACCAGGCGCTCGGCGGCGTAGCTGACGGTGCGGACGATCACCGGGCAAACCGTCTGGCAGTGGGCGTAGGCGAAGGTCAGGAACACCGGCCGGCCGCGCAGATCCTCGAGCGACAGCGCCTCGCCGGTCTGATCGATCAGCTCGAAAGCCGGCGCGGCGCGGTCGGTCCGCGGGTAGCTCTCGGGCAGCATCTCGAGCGCCCGCACCGGCGAGGTGAACGACGCCGCGATCTTCGCCTCGGCGGCGACCCGCTGGCCCACCCACAAAGCGCCCAGGAGTGGCACGCCGAAGATCACGGCCAGCGCCACCTTGCCGGCGGCGCCGCCGGCCAGCCAGCGGAGGTCGCGGGTGAGCTCCCTGCCCCACACCACCAGCAGGAAGCCGAGCATGGTCAGCGGGCTCATCAGGCTGATCCAGCCGTAGGCGTCGGGCAGGCCGGTGGGCAGCGAGCCGAAACACACCGAACGAACGTTGGCCAGCCACGGCGGCACCTCGCTGAGCGGAGCGAACGCCAACACCCACCAGCCGAGGGTGACCGCGATCCAGAAGACGAAGGCCGCCAGCGCGAAGCGGAAACGAGGTTCTGTATTGATCATCCGATCTGCCAGATCATCGACAGCAGCTTCCAGTTGGCGAAGTAGTAGAGAACGAACACGGTCAGGAACACGCCTACCAGCACCACGGTGCCCGGAGTACCGCCCTTGTGCACCGCCTCGGCCGCTTCACCCTCGTGCACCTGGGGCGGCAGCCGCAGCACGCCCTGGGGCACGCCGGACATGCCCTGCTCCAGGTTTTCGAGGTCGAGCGGCTTGCCGAAGAACACCGACACCACCGCGATGGCGACGTAGCCCAAGACCGCCACCACCGCCAGCAGAGCGCCGAGACCCAGGGAGGTCATCAGCAGGTCCACGGCGGGCGGAAACTCGAGCGTGAACGGGGCTTCGGAGAACGAGATGTCCCAGTGGCGCCGGGGTACGCCGAAAGCGCCGGCGAAGGTCATGCTCATCGACATCGCGGTGATGCCGATGGCGAACAGGTACGGCTGCACCTTGGCCAGCGACCAGAATGCCACCTTCTTGCGGAAGATGAGCGGGATCACGTAGTAGGTCAGCGCCATGAACGCCAGCGCCGTGCCGCCGACCACCGTGACGTGGAAGTGGCCGGGAATGCGCAGGGTGTTGTGGGCGATGATGTTGATCTGCTCGGTGCCCACGGTGACGCCGGTGACGCCGCCCAAGAAACCGAAGATCACCAGCGACAGGAACATGCCGCTGAAGCCCGGGTCGCCCCACGGCGCCTTGCGCAGCCACTCGAACTTGCCCTTGACGAAGCCACGCATCCGCTGCCCCAGCTCGATGCCCGCCGGCACCGTGAAGCCGTGGATCATGCTCGCCAGCACCGCCAGGTACATTGCGTACGAGGTGTTCCAGATCTTCCAGCCGGCTCCTACGCCTGGATCCACCAGGAGATGGTGAGCAGAGGCAAGGTTGATGAAGAGGATGTAGAGGACAAA